>NZ_JEOE01000012.1 GCF_000708885.1 Cellulomonas sp. HZM
CCCTCACGAGGCGATCCAGGGACTTCGAACATGCGTATGAATCTACCCGAACCGGACACCCCGGGTCAACCCCAAAATGGCACCTGACCAGCACAAACACCGACAGGGTTATCCACAACCACAAGCCTGTGGACGGCTCGACCAACGGCCCTGCGCCAGCCCCTCGACCATGCCGAGCTCGTCACGGGCAGAGACGGGCCCGCCCTACAGCGGCTTGCCTGCCTTCATCTCCGCGACGAGCGAGCGCACCACCGCATCCAGCTCGCCTGCGTTGCGCCGTGCGACGGCCCGCTGCCGCTGGTACGAGGCCCCGCGCCGCAGGATGACGCGCACCTGTTCGAGCTCCTCGGAGCACCCGAGCCGCTCCGCGACGGGTGCGAGGTCGCCGAGCCAGCGCGTGACGGAGTCCGTGACGAGCTCCTCGTCGCCCGCCGCGTCGGTGATGAGGATCGCGTCCATCCCGTACCGCGCGGAGCGCCACTTGTTCTCCTGCGCGAACCACGGCGGGATCGTCGGCAGCGTCTCGCCGCGGTCGAGCATCGTGGAGAAGTGCTCGACGAAGCAGTGCGTGAGCGCCGAGATCGCCGTGACCTCGAGCAGGTTCGCGGCGCCGTCGGCGATCCGCATCTCGAGCGTCCCGAACCGCGGCGAGGGCCGGATGTCCCAGCGGACCTCGTCGAACTGGTCGATCACGCCCGTGTGCATCATGTCGCCGACGTACTGCTCGAGCTGGCCCCACTCGTCGAACCCGAACGGCAGCCCCGCGGTGGGCAGCTGCTGGAACAGCAGCGCCCGGTTGGACGCGTACCCGGTGTCCTTGCCGGCCCAGAACGGCGACGACGCGGACAGCGACTGGATGTGCCCGAACACGGTGAGCATCGCTCGCGTCAGGGGCAGCACCTTCGCGCGGTCCTCGATCCCGACGTGCACGTGCACGCCGTAGATGAGCATCTGCCGACCCCACCACTGCGTCCGGTCGATGAGCGTCGCGTACCGCTGCTTGTCGCTGACCTTCTGCTTGGACCAGTGCGCGAACGGGTGCGTCCCGGAGCCCATGAGCTCGATCCGCAGCGGCTCGGCCGCCTCGCCGACCTCGTCGAGCGCGCGGCGCAGGTCCGCGCCGGCCTCGCCCACGGTCCGGCACTTGCCCGACGAGATCTCGATCGTGTTGCGCAGGAGCTCCTGCGTGATGTTGGGGTGGTCGGTGCCGTCGTCGGGACGCACGGCCGCCAGGACCGTGTCCGCGGCCTGCCGCAGGTCACCCGAGTCGGCGTCGACGAGCGCGATCTCCCACTCGATCCCGACGGTCGAGCGCTCGGACTGCGCGAAGGGCAGCGTGACGGGCGCGGCCATCAGACGGGCTCCACCACGAGCACGCGCTGCTGCCCGGCGATCCGCGTCAGGACGATCGTCCCCGTCGCGTCGCCGCTCAGGTCGAGCTGGCGGCGCAGCTGCTCCGGAACCACGGCGGTCCCCCTCTTCTTGATGGTGAGCTTCCCGACACCGCGCTCGCGCAGGTAGGAGCGCAGGCGCTTGAGCCCGAACGGCAGGTCGTCGAGCACGCGGTACGCGGTCGCCGTGGGGACGGGGTGCAGCTCGTCGGACGTCACGTAGGCGATCGTGGGGTCGACGAGCCCGCCGCGCACCTCGGCGGCGGTGCGGCCGACGAGGCCCGCACGGATCACCGCACCGTCCGGCTCGTACAGGTAGGCACCGAGCGGCCGCGCGTCGGGGTGGTCGGTCGACCCCGAGACGACGTGGCCCTGGCCGCCGACGAGCACGAGCGCCGAGCGGCCGGGCCCCTCGGGCGCGAGCGGCCCGAACCACAGCCCCGCCTCGACGACGTCCCCGTCGACCGAGACCCACTGCGTGTGCGCGTCGGCCGGCAGCGCCGCGTGCGGCACACCGGGCCCGAGCTTGAGCCCGAGCGCGGGGACCCTCGAGCGCAGCGCGAGCACCGCGTCGAGCGGGGGAGCGTACGCGGCGGGGTCGAACAGCCGCGCGCCCGACGAGGTGCGGCGCGCCGGGTCGGCGTAGATCCCGTCGACGCCGTCGAGGTCGGTGGCCAGCCCGTCCTCGTGTCGCACGGTGGCCTCGGGGAAGTGGCGGAGGTTGACGGTCGCGATCGCGGCCGTCATCTCGTCGACCTCGCAGGCCGTGACCCGCAGCCCGATCGCCGCGAGGGCCATGGAGTCGGCGCCGATCCCGCACGTGAGGTCTGCCACGTGCGCCAGCCCGGCGTCGCGGTACCGGCGCGCGTGGTGCGCGGCGACCTCGAGCCGGGTCGCCTGCTCGAGGCCCGCCTGCGTGAGCAGCATGCCGTCGGCGAAGTCGCCGAGCTTGTCGTGCGCGCGCGCCCGCAGCCGGGACTGCGTCAGGGCGGCCGCGACGAGCACGGGGTCGAGACCCTCGGCGCGCATCCGCTCGGACAGGGGCATGGCGAGCTTCTCGTCGTACGGCGGCAGCGCGGACAGCAGCGCCCACCCCTCGGGCGCGAGCAGCGCGGTCAGTCCGGCGGCGTCCACGCGCCGATCCTTGCACGCGGCCGCGCTCCGCGCGCTCGTCACCGGCCCGGCCCCGCTTCGTCGGCCCTCTGTCGTCTTCCCTGAGCGAACGGCTGGCACTCGGGTTGACCGAGTGCTAACGCGTTCCTAGAGTGAGGAACTGGCACTCGCCTCGTGCGGGTGCCAACGCGCCACAGGCCCCGGCACCCGCGACGACGGTGGCCCGACGGTGCGACACCCGAATCGCTGAACCACTCACACGCGAAGGGGAGGTCCGCTGTGTCGGTCTCCATCAAGCCCCTCGAGGACCGGATCGTCGTCAAGACGCTCGACGCCGAGACGACGACCGCCTCGGGCCTCGTCATCCCGGACAGCGCCAAGGAGAAGCCCCAGGAGGGCGAGGTCCTGGCCGTCGGTCCCGGCCGTGTCGACGACAACGGCAACCGGATCCCGCTCGACGTCGCCGTCGGCGACAAGGTGATCTACTCGAAGTACGGCGGCACCGAGGTCAAGTACGCCGGCGAGGAGTACCTGATCCTCTCGGCGCGCGACGTCCTCGCGATCGTCGTCAAGTGATCTGACGCTGGTATGACGCCCGGCCGAGCCGGGTACGACGAAGGCCCTCCGTCCCGCAGTGGACGGAGGGCCTCTCGTCTTCCTGGGCTCCTCGGTGCCGGGGGGTGGTACGGCTCAGACCGCCGAGCGGCGGGCCGACTGCCGGCTGAGGATGGCGGCGCGCTCGTCCTCGGAAAGCCCGCCCCACACGCCGTAGGGCTCGCGCACCTGGAGCGACTGCTCGCGGCACTCCTTGAGCACCGGGCAGGTCGCGCAGATCGCCTTGGCGGCCTCGGCGCGACGACGACGGGCCGAGCCCCGCTCGCCCTCCGGGTGGAAGAACAGGTCCTGGTCGGCGTCGCGGCACGCGCCGTCGAACTGCCACTCCCACAGGTCCATCACCGGTCCGGGCAGTCGCGAGATCTCGGCCATTGCTCCTCCTGGGGTGTTCCTGGGCTGTGCGTGAGCTGGTGTGCTCCGGCGGGTCGTGCGGTCGTCGGCCACGTTGCCCGACGGGTTCGCGAGCGATCGGTGCGGAGCGACGAGATGCACGCTACAACCGCGCCAAAGGTTGTTCAAGACCCGTTCGGACTTTGGTCCCGTGAATCGATTGTCGGCCTGTGCTGCAACGCTCGGATCGTGGCGTTCACGCCCGCGGCGAGCGCGACGCACCGTGGACGAGCGGGCCGATCGCGCCACGGGCTGGCAGAATCGCGCCATGGTCACGCACGCCGAGCGCCCGCCCGCGCCGGAGGCGGAGCGCACGATGAGCGACGGCGCCGCCGTCACGTCGGCCGAGCCGTCGCCGGACGAGGCGGGTCCGGCGCTCGCGGTCGCGGCGGTCGCCCGCCGCCTCGGCGTCGCACCGGCCACCCTGCGTACGTGGGACCGGCGCTACGGACTCGGACCCAGCGAGCACTCCGCGGGCTCGCACCGTCGGTACTCGCCCGCGGACGTCGAGCGCCTCGTCGTGATGCGCCGGCTCACGCTCGACGGCGTCGCGCCCGCCGACGCGGCCCGCGCGGCCATGTCGCCGACCGTGCCGTCGGTGACCGTCACGCCCGCTCCGGCGGACGTCTCGCCGTCGATGCTCGTGGACGCGGCTCTCGTCGACGACGCCGCCACGTGCGCCCGGCTGCTCGCTCTCGACCCGTCGACGTCGGTCGCCGACTGGTGGACCTCGAGGGTCGGGCCGGCGCTCGCGGACCTGCGTCGTCGGGTCGTGCTCGACCGGCCGGGCTCGGACGCGGTGCGCACGCTCGAGGGGGCCGCCGTCGACGCGCTGCGCGCCAACCGCGTGCCGCTCCCGCGCGGGGCCGGGGTCGTCCTCGTGCTCGTCCCGTCGGGCCAGGAGCGCCCGCTCGTCGCGCACGCGCTCGCAGCGGCGCTCGCGGCCGGCGGCGTGGACGCGCGCGTCGTCGGCGGCCCCGCGCGCGGTGCGCACACCGCCGAGCTCGTCACGATGACCCGCGCGCGTGCGGTCGTCACGATCTGCACCTCGGGCGCCCCGGATCTCGCGGTCGTCGAGCACCTCGCCGAGCAGCGACCCGACGTGCCCCAGTTCGTCATGGTGCCTGACGCGGCCGCGGCGGACCTGCCCCTCGGGCACGCGGTGCACCGTGCCCGCAGCTTCACCGGTCTGCTCCACGAGACGCTCGCGGTCGCGGCGGCGTGACAATCCGCCCATACGACCTGGGAACCGGCGCCGTCAAGCCCTCTTGACGATTTCTTTCGCGCGGGCGCTAACGTCGCCCTGCGGTCGGGCCGATACCCGGAAGAGGGCCGTCAGGCCTGTCTCGTCGACCGTCCCAGGAGGAGCACGTATGGCAGGCGTCGTGGTGTGCCACGGCTCGACCGTCGTCCGCGAGCGACTCGTCGTGACGTCCATCGGCGTGCCCACGCTCAGCCCGGTCCGCGCGGCTGCGAGCGTCGACGAGCTCATGGCGCACGCGCGCCGCATCCCGCCCACGATCGTGCTGCTCGACGCGCACATCGCGGCGCCCGGTGCCAGCGAGGCGATCCGCCGGCTGCGTGCCGTCGCCCCGGGTGCGGCGGTCGTGCTGCTCGCCTCTCCCGACGACTCCGCGGCACTCGACCGCGCGCTCGCGCTCGGTGCTCGCGGCTTCCTCGCTCCCGACGTCGGCCGTCCCGAGCTGTCCGCGGTCGCCGCGCACGTGCTCGCGAGCCCCGTGCTCCCGACCGGTCCGCGCCCCGTGCACGAGGTCCCGCAGCCTGCCCCGCCGCCGCTCGGCGACTCCACGCAGGAGGCGCTCGACGCTCCGGTCGTGCTGACCAAGCGCGAGATCGAGGTGCTCGTCGGGATGAGCAACGGGCGCTCGAACGCGCAGATCGGGCAGGAGCTGTTCCTGTCCGAGGACACCGTCAAGACGCACGCTCGCAGGCTGTTCCGCAAGCTCGGCGCGAACGACCGTGCGCAGGCGGTCGCGATCGGGCTGCGCGGCGGTCTCATCCGCTGACTCGCGGGCCTTCGGGCCCTCCGCGGGGACGTATCCTGGGCCGATGACGGACCACGACCCGTTCGCCCGCACCGGACTGACCTACGACGACGTCCTCCTGCTGCCGGGGGAGACCGACGTCATCCCGAGCGAGGTCGACACGACCTCTCGGCTGACGCGCGAGATCTCGGTGCGCGTGCCGCTGCTGTCCGCGGCGATGGACACCGTCACCGAGTCGCGCATGGCGATCGCGATGGCCCGCCAGGGCGGCATCGGCATCCTGCACCGCAACCTGTCGATCGCCGACCAGGCGCACCAGGTGGACCGCGTCAAGCGCTCCGAGTCCGGCATGGTGACGGACCCCGTGACGGTCTCGCCCGACGCGACGCTCGCCGAGCTCGACGCGCTGTGCGGCACCTACCGCGTCTCCGGCCTGCCCGTGGTCGACGAGCAGCGTCGCCTCCTGGGGATCATCACCAACCGTGACCTGCGCTTCGTGCCGGGCGACGATTTCGCCACGCGCCGCGTGCGCGAGGTCATGACGCCGATGCCGCTGGTCACCGCGCCCGTCGGCATCGCTCGTGACGACGCCGCCGCGCTGCTCGCCAAGCACAAGATCGAGAAGCTGCCGCTCGTCGACGAGGCAGGCGTCCTGCAGGGCCTCATCACCGTCAAGGACTTCGTGAAGTCGGAGCAGTACCCGCTCGCGACGAAGGACGCCGAGGGGCGCCTCGTCGTCGGTGCGGCCATCGGGTTCTTCGGGGACGCGTGGGAGCGCGCGACCGCACTCGTCGAGGCGGGCGTCGACGCCGTCGTCGTGGACACCGCGAACGGCCACGCGCGGCTCATGCTCGAGATGGTCACGCGGCTCAAGACCGACCCGGGCACGCGGCACGTGCAGGTCATCGGCGGCAACGTCGCGACGCGTGAGGGTGCGCAGGCGCTCGTCGACGCGGGCGCCGACGCGGTGAAGGTCGGCGTCGGGCCCGGCTCGATCTGCACGACGCGCGTCGTCGCGGGGGTCGGCGTGCCGCAGGTGACCGCGATCTACGACGCGTCGCTCGCGTGCAAGCCCGCCGGCGTCCCGGTCATCGGCGACGGCGGCCTGCAGTACTCGGGCGACATCGCCAAGGCGCTCGTCGCCGGTGCGGACACCGTCATGCTCGGCTCGCTGCTCGCGGGCTGCGACGAGTCGCCCGGCGACCTCGTGTTCGTCAACGGCAAGCAGTACAAGCACTACCGCGGCATGGGCTCGCTCGGCGCGATGGCGTCACGGGGGCGCGTCTCGTACTCGAAGGACCGCTACTTCCAGGCCGACGTGTCCTCCGACGAGAAGATCGTCCCCGAGGGCATCGAGGGGCAGGTCCCGTACCGCGGTCCGCTCGGCGCGGTCGCGCACCAGCTGGTCGGCGGTCTGCACCAGTCGATGTTCTACGTCGGCGCGCACACCATCCCCGAGCTGCAGACCAAGGGGAAGTTCATCCGGATCACCCCCGCGGGCCTCAAGGAGTCCCACCCGCACGACATCCAGATGACGGTCGAGGCGCCGAACTACTCGAGGTAGCCGGCCCGAAGCGGCTACCAGAGCGTCCCGACGGGTTCGCGTGCCGGCCAGTACGCGTGCGCACCAGGCCCGTCGAGCCCCTGCTCGGCGCGCCACGCGTTGAACCCCTCGGCCCACGCGCGGTGCGCCGTCTCCTGGTAGGCGTGCAGCTCGTCGAGGTCGAGCGCCGCGACCTCGGGGAACCGGTCGACGATGCGCTCGAGGACGTCGAGCGTCGCGACGACGTCCACGTCCGCGCTGTGCAGCGAGCCGTGCTCCTGCACCTCGTAGTGCGCGCACAGGTCGACGAGCTTGCGCTTGCCCTTGCGGTAGCGGTCCGCGGCGCGGTCGAGCACCAGCGGGTCGATCACGGGCCGGGGGTCGCAGCACAGGCGGTCCGGGAGCGTGGGCAGGCGGTGGCGGCGCAGCTCGGCGTCCAGCAGGCACAGGTCGAACGCGGCGTTGTACGCGACCACGGGCACGCCGCCGCGCAGCGCCTCGGCCAACAGGGTCGCGATCTCGTCGAGCGCGTCCCGCGGAGCCGCACCGAACTCGCGCGCGTGCTCGGTGCTGATGCCGTGGATCTCGGACGCACCCTGCGGGATCTCGACGCCCGGGTCGATCAGCCACGTGCGCACGTGCGTGCCCGAGGCGTCGCGGCGCACGAGGGCCGCGGTGACGATGCGGTCGTGGTCGACGTCGACGCCCGTCGTCTCGGTGTCGAACCCGAGCAGCGGCCCCGCCGTCCACGTCATGCCGTCGTCACCTCCCGTCTCGTCCTTCTTCGTCCGGTCGTCGTCCGGTCGTCGTCCCGTCGTCGTCCGGCCGCCGTCAGCATCGCACCGTCCACCGACACGACCCCGCAGGCGGCGCCGCGTGGCGCGGACCCGCGGACCGGTGCGGGGCTCGAGCACCGGCCCCGGTAGCCTGGGCGGGTGAGCAACGAGATCGAGATCGGCCGCGGAAAGCGCGGTCGCCGCGCGTACTCCTTCGACGACGTCGCCGTGGTGCCCTCGCGCCGCACGCGCGACCCGCAGGAGGTCTCGGTCGGCTGGCAGATCGACGCGTACCACTTCGACCTCCCGGTCGTCGCGGCCCCCATGGACTCGGTGATGAGCCCGCAGACCGCGGTCGCGCTCGGGCGGCACGGCGGCCTCGGCGTGCTCGACCTCGAGGGCCTGTGGACCCGCTACGACGACCCGAGCTCGCTGCTCGAGGAGATCGCGACGCTGGACCCCGCACGTGCCACCGCGCGCATGCAGGAGATCTACGCGGCACCCATCCGCCCTGAGCTCATCGCCGAGCGGCTGCGCCAGGTGCGCGAGGCGGGCGTCACGGTCGCGGGCGCGCTCTCGCCCCAGCGCACGCAGGAGCACTGGCGCACGGTCGTCGACGCCGGTGTCGACCTCTTCGTCATCCGCGGCACCACGGTGTCCGCCGAGCACGTCTCCGGGCGCGCGGAGCCCCTCAACCTCAAGCGGTTCATCTACGAGCTCGACGTGCCCGTCATCGTCGGTGGCGCGTCGACGTACACCGCGGCCCTGCACCTCATGCGCACGGGCGCGGCGGGCGTGCTCGTCGGGTTCGGCGGGGGAGCGGCGCACACGACGCGCACCTCGCTCGGCATCCACGCGCCGATGGCGACCGCCGTCGCCGACGTGGCCGCCGCGCGGCGCGACTACCTCGACGAGTCGGGCGGCCGCTACGTGCACGTCATCGCGGACGGTGGCGTGGGCCGCTCGGGCGATCTCGTGAAGGCCGTCGCGTGCGGGGCCGACGCCGTGATGCTGGGCGCAGCGCTCGCGCGGTCGACCGAGGCGCCGGGGCGCGGGTTCCACTGGGGCCCCGAGGCGCACCACTCGCACCTGCCGCGCGGCGAGCGCGTCGAGGTCGGCACCGCGGGCACGCTCGAGCAGATCCTGTTCGGCCCCGGTCACACCGCGGACGGCACGCTCAACCTCGTCGGCGCGCTCAAGAGGGCGATGGCGACGACGGGCTACTCGGACCTCAAGGAGTTCCAGCGCGTCGAGGTCGTCGTCTCGCCGTACCAGCCGCACTGACCGGCCGCACGGACCAGCCGCACCGATCCAGCCGCACCGATCCAGCCGGACCGACGACCCGCCGGGCTGTCCGGACCCGTCAGATGAGGGCGTCCGACGGCACCGGGCGCTGAGGTGCGGCGCCCTCGCCGTCGTCGCGCCGCACGGCACCCGAGTGGTGCCGCCCCACGGGCAGCACGAGCGGCGTCCCGGACACGTCGTCGAGCACCACGCGGGACGTCATCCCGAACACGTCGGCGACCATCTGCTCGGTCACGACGTCGGCCGGCGTGCCCTGCGCGTAGAGCCGGCCCTCGCGCACCGCGACCAGGTGGTCGGCGTAGCGCGCCGCGAGGTTCAGGTCGTGCAGCACCATCACCACGGTCGTGCCGCGGTCGCGGTTGAGGTCGGTGAGCAGGTCGAGCACCTCGACCTGGTGCGCGACGTCGAGGAACGTCGTCGGCTCGTCGAGCAGCAGCACGTCGGTCTCCTGCGCGAGCGCCATCGCGATCCACACGCGCTGGCGCTGGCCGCCGGACAGCTCGTCGATGGGCCGGTCGGCGAGGGCGAGCGTGTCGGTGGCGCGCAGCGCGTCCTCGACGGCCGCGTCGTCCTGAGCGGTCCAACGGCGGAACCAGCCCTGGTGCGGGTAGCGGCCGCGGCCGACGAGGTCGGCGACCGCGATGCCCTCGGGGCTCACGGGCGTCTGCGGGAGGAGCCCGAGGATGCCGGCCACGTCGCGCGTGGGGATCTCGTCGATGGGCCGGCCGTCGAGCAGCACCCGCCCGCTCGTCGTGCGCAGCAGGCGGGCCATCGCGCGCAGGAGCGTGGACTTGCCGCACGCGTTCGCGCCGACGATCGTCGTGATCCGCCCCTGGGGGACCTCGAGCGTCATGTCGTGCACGACGACGCGGTCGTCGTACCCGATGGTCGCGGCGTCGACGGCGAGCGTGTGGGTGCTGCGGGGGGAGGGGGTGGTCACAGCGATGCTCCCGAGCGGTTGGCCCTGGCGAGGAGCCAGAGCAGGTAGGGGGCGCCGAGGACGCCGGTGACGACGCCCACGGGGAACCGGGTGCCGAGCAGGTGCTGACCCGCGAAGTCGCCGACGACGACGAGCAGCGCGCCGACGAGCGCGGACGGCCACAGCAGCGGCCCGGAGCCCCGCACGAGGCGGTGGGCGATCGGCCCGGACAGGAACGCGACGAAGGCGATCGGGCCCGCCGCTGCGGTGCCGACCGACACGAGCGCGACGGCGACGACGAGAAGCTGCAGACGTGTCCGGTCGGCGGGGACGCCGAGCGCGGTCGACGCGTCGTCGCCCAGCTGCAGCGCGGTGAGCCGGCGCGCCAGCAGCCATGCGCACGGGACCAGGACGACCATCGCGGCGGCGAGCGGCCCGACGACCGGCCAGAAGGCCGAGTTGAGGCTCCCCGTGAGCCAGCGCAGCGCCTCGTTGACCTGGTAGACCTCGCTGCGCGTGAGCGCGTACGAGACGACCGAGTCGAGCATCGCGCCCACCGCGATGCCGATGAGGATGAGCCGGGTCCCGTGCACGCCGCCGCGCCACGACAGCGCGTAGATCGCGAGCGCGACCCCGATGCCCGCGACGACGGCCACGCCGGAGAGCACGAGGCCCGACAGGCCGAACGCCGTGATCGACAGGACCGCGGCGGCGGACGCGCCCGCGCTGATCCCGATGATGTCGGGGCTCGCGAGCGCGTTGCGCAGCATCGTCTGGAACACGACGCCACCCATGCCGAACGCGATGCCGACGAGCACGCCCGCGACCACGCGCGGCAGCCGGAGCTGGCCGACCGTGTACGACGCGCCCTGCACGTGCTGCCCGAGGACGACGCGCACCACGTCGGCGATCGAGTAGGAGCGCTCGCCGACGCACAGGGTCACGACGACGGCCGCGAGCAGGACGACCGCGAGCACCGCGACGACGAGACGCCAGCGCCGGACCCGCGAGCGGCGGCCGGCCGCGACCACGGCCCCCGGGCGGGCCGCGGCGGCCGGGCGGTCGAGCACCGCGCTCACAGCTCACGCACCTTCTGCCGACGGATGATCCAGATGAACACGGGCGCGCCGAGGACGGCGGTCATGACGCCGACCTCGAGCTCCTGCGGGCGTGCGACGACGCGTCCCACGACGTCGGCGCCCAGCAGCAGGGCCGCGCCGAACGCCGCGGAGTACGGGAGCAGCCAGCGGTGGGACGGGCCGGTGAACGTGCGTGCGAGGTGCGGCATGACGAGCCCGACGAACGCGATGGGCCCGGCGACCGCGACGGCGGTCCCCGCGAGCAGCACGGCGGCGAGCCCGCCGAGCGCGCGGATCGTGCCCGTGCGCTGGCCGAGCCCGATCGCCAGGTCGTCCCCGAGCGCGAGCGCGTCGAGACCGCGCGCGGACGCGAACGCGAGGACCGCCCCGACCAGCAGGAACGGCGCGACCTCGACGATCTGCGCGGTGTCGGCCCGGCCGAGCGAGCCCACCTGCCAGAACCGGAACGTCTCGAGCACGTCGATGCGCGTGAGCAGCACCATCGAGATGAGCGACATGAGCGCGGCGGTGACCGCCGCCCCGGCGAGCGCGATCTTCAGGGGGGTCGCCCCCTCGCGGCCGGTCGAGCCGATCGCGTACACGAGCGCCGCGGTCGCGGCCGCGCCGAGGAACGCGAGCCAGACGTACTGGTCGATCGACGTCAGCCCGAACCAGGCGATGCCGACGACCACGAACAGCGACGCGCCCGAGCTGATCCCGAGGATGCCCGGGTCGGCCAGCGGGTTGCGGGTCAGCCCCTGCATGAGGGTCCCCGCCATGCCGAGCGCCGCTCCGACGAGCAGCCCGACGACCGTGCGCGGGATGCGCGCGTGCACGGCGACCTGGGACATGTTCGTGGGGTCGGGGTGCAGCAGGCCCGCGACGACGTCGCCGAACGACACCACGCGTGAGCCGAACGCGAACGACGCGAGGACCATGACCAGCAGCGCGGCGGCGCACACGACCAGGCCGACGACGCGTCGACGGCGCAGCGACGCCGACCGCCCCCGTGCGGGGGCGGCCGGCGTCGGTGTGGCGGTGAGCGTCACCCGAGGGTCACTGGACCTTCTTGGCGGCGGCCTCGAAGAGGTCGGTGTAGTCGTCGATGCCCCACGGGATCGACAGCACGGTCGGCCCGGAGGTCGACGCGGCGAGCGAGGAGTTGTCCGGCACGACGACGACCGAGCCGCGCGCGACGGCGGGGATCTTCGACAGCAGCGGGTCCTTCTGCAGCCACGCGAGCGTGCTGTCGTCGCCGTAGGTGACGAGGATGTCGGCGTCGGCGAGCTTGTCGGCGTTCTCCGCGCTCAGCTGGCCCGCGAACTTCTTGTCGCTCGACAGCGCGGTCACCGAGGGGGCGAGCTTCAGGCCCAGGTCCTCGACGTACTCGACGCGCGCGTCGTCCTGCGTGTAGACCCAGAACTTGCTCTTGTCGGCCTTGTCGATCCACGTGTAGGCGAACGTCTTCCCGGCGATGTCCGGGTGCGCCGCGACGGCGTCCGCGATGACCTTGTCGACCTCGTCGACCTTCGCCTGCGCCTGCGTCTTGAGGCCGATGGCCTCGCCGTCGAGCAGCGCGGTCTCGCGCCACGTCGTGGCCCACGCGACGCGGGGGAACGACACGGTCGGCGCGATGGCCGAGAGCTGTGTCCAGTCGTCCTTCGACAGGCCCGAGTAGGCGGCGAGGACCACGTCGGGCTGGGTGTCGTTGACGCCCTCGAAGTCGATGCCTGCCGTCTCGTCGAACAGCTTGGGCAGCTTGTCGCCGGTCGCGCCGAGCTTGCTGAGGGCGTCGAACGTCCAGGGCAGCACGCCGTCGCCGTTGTCGTCGCCGTACGCCTGCTTGGCGAACCCGACGGGCACGACACCGAGCGAGATCGGCACGTCCTGGTTGGCCCACGCGACGGTCGCGACGCGCTCGGGCTTCGCGGGGACCGTGGTGTCGCCGAAGGTGTTCTTCAGCGTGACCGGGAACGCCTGGGCGGTCGCCGCGGTCTCGCCGGCCGAGGGTGTGGTCGCACCGGCCGTCGCGCCCGAGTCGTCGGAACCGCCCGACGAGCAGGCGGTCAGGGCGAGCGCCGCGACGGCGGCGAGGGCGGCGAACCGGGCGGGGCGCGGCAGGGCGGGGCGCATCGGAGTCCTCTGGGGTCGACTGTTAGGCGAGGCTCACCTTATGCGTGCGCACGGCACGTTCCAAGCGGACCTAGGTCACAGCCCGATCCAACATTTGCTTGCGCCCGTTTCTGCCCGGGTGTGTTGACAGGCGCCCGCGAAGCGGAGCACGATGTCGAACCGAGGCGGATGGATCACCCGATCCGGTCCACGAGACGACGGAGCGCACGTGTACGCACAGGAGCGGCACCAGAAGATCCTCGCGGCGGCGCGCGCCGACGGGCGCGTCGACGTCGCCGGCCTCGCCGCCTCGCTCGACGTCACCCCCGAGACGATCCGCCGCGACCTCACGGTCCTCGAGCGCCACGGGCTGGTGCGCCGGGTGCACGGCGGTGCGATCCCCGTCGAGCGGCTCGGGTTCGAGCCCGGGCTCGCGGACCGCGAGCGCATGCTCGCGGGCGAGAAGGACCGGATCGCACGGGCAGCGCTCGAAGAGCTCCCCGACGGCGGCGCCGTGATCCTCGACGCGGGCACGACCACCGTCCGCCTCGCGGAGATGCTCCCGCAGGACCGGGAGATCATCGTCGTCACCCACGCGCTCCCCGTCGCGACGGTGCTCGCCTCGCGGCCCAACGTCACGCTGCACCTCGTGGGCGGCACGATCCGCGGCCGCACGCTGGCGGGCGTCGGCGACTGGGCCGTGCGGGCGCTCGCGGACGTGCGGGTCGACGTCACGTTCCTCGGCACCAACGGGCTCACGGTCGAGAACGGCCTCACGACTCCCGACCTCGCCGAGGCCGCGGTCAAGCGCGCCCTCGTCGCCGCCGGGCGCCGCACCGTCGTGCTCGCCGACCACAGCAAGGTCGGCCGCTCGGACCTGGCCATCGTCGCGCCGCTCGGCGTCGTCGACACGCTCATCACGGACACCGGCCTCGACAACGAGACCACCGAGGAGATCGAGTCCGCAGGGCCGCGCGTCGTGCGCGCCTGACGGCACCGCCCTCACCACCCAGGTCGTGCCGACGGCGGCGCGACGAGCGAAGGAGAACGATGAAGGTCTTCCGCTTCTACGCCCCCGGCGACGTGCGGCTCGAGGACGCCCCCGAGCCGACGGCCGGACCCGGTGAGGTCAAGCTGCGCGTCCGTGCGTGCTCCATGTGCGGCACCGACGTCAAGATCTCGCAGGCGGGCCACCTGCGCATCCGGCCGCCGCGCGTCATGGGCCACGAGATCGCCGGCGAGGTCGTCGAGGTCGGCGCGGGTGTCGAGGGCTGGAGCGCAGGCGACCGCGTGCAGGTCATCGCCGCGATCCCGTGCGGCCGGTGCGAGTACTGCACCGCCGGCCTGATGACGATCTGCCCGAACCAGGTGTCGATGGGCTACGACTTCGACGGGGGCTTCGCGCCCTACACCGTCGTCCCGGCCGAGGTCCTGGCCGTGGACGGCCTCAACCGCATCCCCGAGAACGTCTCCTACGCGGAGGCGTCCGTCGCGGAGCCGTTCGCGTGCGCGATCAACGCGCAGGAGCTCATCGACGTGCACGACGGCGACGTCGTCGTGGTCGTCGGCTCCGGCCCCATCGGGTGCCTGCACGTGCGGCTCGCGCGTGCCCGGGGCGCCGCCCAGGTGTACCTCGTCGAGCTCAGCCGCGAGCGTCTCGACCTCGCCGCCGCCGTCGTGCAGCCGGACGCCGCGATCTGCTCGGCGGAGACCGACCCGGTCGAGGCGGTGCGCGAGCTCACCGGGGGCAAGGGCGCGAGCGTCGTCATCACCGCAGCCGCGTCCGGTGCCGCCCAGGAGCAGGCGCTGCAGATGCTCGCCCCGCGCGGCAGGTTCTCGCTGTTCGGCGGCCTCCCCAAGGACCGGCCGACGATCACCCTGGACTCGAACGTCGTGCACTACAAGGAGCTCATGCTCATGGGTGCCAACGGATCGAGCCCGCAGCACAACAAGCAGGCGCTCGCGCTGATCGCCGACGGGAGCGTGCCCGTCGCCGATCTCATCACGCACCGCCTGCCGCTGGACCAGGTGGCCGAGGGCATCGAGGTCGTGCGCTCGGGCGCCGGCATCAAGGTCACCATCGAGCCCTGAGGGGCGCACGCGTTACCTGGCAGATCAACGACGATCACCAAGAGTGGAGTGTGAGCCGCACATGGCCACAGCAGCAGTCGCACCGACCGCGACGCGCGGCAAGACCGCGCAGGTCCGCCTCCAGAGGTTCGGGGCGTTCCTGACGGGCATGATCATGCCCAACCTCCCCGCATTCCTCGCGTGGGGGCTCATCACCGCGCTGTTCATCGCGGTGGGCTGGTTCCCCAACGGCATCCTCGGCGGGTTCGGCAACGCGGACGCGGCCGGCGCCTGGCAGGGTGCCGCGACGCAGCTCGTCCAGGCCGACGACGGGACGACGTTCCACCAGTACCTCGGCCTCGTCGGCCCGATGGTCACGTTCCTGCTTCCCCTGCTGATCGCGAACTCCGGCGGACGCATGGTCTACGGCGAGCGCGGCGGGGTGGTCGCGACGATCGCGACCGTCGGCGTCATCGTCGGCTCGACCGTGCCGATGTTCCTCGGCGCGATGATCGTCGGCCCGCTGGCCGCATGGGTCATGAAGCAGGTCGACAGCATCTGGGACGGCAAGATCAGGCCCGGCTTCGAGATGCTCGTCAACATGTTCTCGGCGGCGATCGTCGGGGGAGCGCTGTCGATCGGGGCGTTCTTCGGCATCGCCCCGATCGTGACGCACATCAGCGCGTGGCTCGGCGACATCGTGAGCTGGCTGTCGGACAACCACCTGCTGCCCGCGATGAGCATCATCGTGGAGCCGGCCAAGGTGCTGTTCCTCAACAACGCGATCGGCAACGGCGTGCTCGTGCCGCTCGGCGCACAGCAGGTCACCGAGCAGGGCAAGTCGCTCCTGTTCCTCGTCGAGGCCAACCCCGGGCCGGGCCTGGGCATCCTGCTCGCCTACACGCTGCTCGGCGTCGGCGCAGCGCGCTCGACCGCACCGGGCGCGATCATCGTGCAGTTCTTCGGTGGCATCCACGAGGTGTACTTCCCGTTCGTGCTCATGAAGCCGGCGCTCATCGTGGCCGCCATCGCCGGTGGCGCCACGGGCATCGCGACGAACGTCGTGTTCGGCTCGGGGCTCGTCGGTCCCGCGGCACCCGGCTCGATCTTCGCGGTGTACGCGCAGACCGCCAAGGGCAGCTGGCTCGGCGTGACGCTGTCGGTGTTCCTCGCCGCGCTCGTGTCGTTCCTCGTCTCGGCGGTCATCCTGCGGGCCACCCGCAAGCGGGACCTCGCCGCGGGTCAGAGCGGCGACCTCGAGGCGGCGATCGCTGCGACCGAGGCGAACAAGGGCAGGTCCTCGGCGGCGCTGTCGGCGCTGCGTGCCGAGGAGGCGCAGGCGGCCGGCGGGCACGCGGCGCCGATCCGCTCGATCGTGTTCGCGTGCGACGCGGGCATGGGCTCGAGCGCGATGGGCGCGAGCGTGCTGCGCGACAAGCTCCGCAAGGCCGGGGTCGAGGGCGTCACGGTCGTCAACAAGGCCGTCGCGAACCTCGAGGACGACGCGGACCTCGTGATCAGCCAGCGCGAGCTCACGGACCGAGCACGGCTGCGGGCACCGGGGTCGCGTCACGTCTCCGTCGACAACTTCATGAACAGCCCGGTGTACGACGAGGTCGTCGCGCAGGCCAAGGCGTCGCAGGCGGCCGACGGCGTCGGTCAGGGGGCGTCATGACGGAGATCCTGTCGCGCGACCTCGTCGTGCCCCACGGCCGGGCGACGACGCGCGAGGAGGCCATCGACGAGGCCGGTGCGCTGCTCGTCGGCGCGGGTGCGGTCACGGACGCGTACGTCTCGGCGATGCACGCACGCGAGCGCTCGGTGTCGACCTACATGGGCAACGACCTCGCGATCCCGCACGGCACCAACGAGGCGAAGGACGAGATCGTCCGCTCGGCCGTGTGCCTCGTCAGGTACGACGCGCCGATCGACTGGGGCGGCAACCCGGTGCGCGTCGTCGTCGGGATCGCGGGCGTCGGCGACGAGCACCTCGGGATCCTCGGCAAGATCGCCGTGGTGTTCGCCGACCAGGACGAGGCACGGCGCGTGCTCGACGCCGGGACGCAGGACGAGCTGCTCGACGTCCTGCAGGCGGTCAACACCGACTGAGCCGAACCCACCTCAGGTGAGCCCACGCCTGCACCGGTACCCGTCCGACGAGGAGCCACGTTGATCGTCACCGTCACACCGAACCCGAGCCTGGACCGCACGTTCGACGTGCCGTCGCTCGCCGTCGGGGAGGTCAACCGCGCCAGCGGCACGCACGTGCACCCGGGCGGGAAGGGCATCAACGTGTCGCGCGCGCTGTCCCGCCACGGCGTCGCCACGCGTGCGGTGCTGCCGCTGGGCGGTGCGGACGGCATCGAGCTCTCGGTGCTGCTGCGGGCGCTCGACGTCGAGGTCCACGCCGTGGCGCTGGGCGGCTCGACGCGCAGCAACGTCGCGGTCGTCGACGCGTCGGGCGTGACGACCAAGGTCAACGCCGCAGGTCCGCGGCTCGCCGCGGACGAGGTGTCGGCCCTGGTGGCGGCGGTCGAGCTCGAGCTCGACGCCGTCCGCGACGACCCGTCCAGCTGGCTGGTCCTCGCCGGGAGCGTGCCCGAGGGCGCGGGCGAGGACCTGTACCCCCGGCTGGTGGCGGCGGCACGGGCGCGGGGGGTCGCGGTCGCGGTCGACGCCTCGGGAGACGATCTCGCCGGCACGGTCGCCGCGGGGGGCACCGACCTGCTCAAGCCGAACCTCGAGGAGCTGTGGCACCTGCTCGGGCACACGCCGACGACCGTCGGCGGAGTCGCGGACGGGGCGCGTTCCGTGCTGGGGCAGGGGCACCGTCGCGTGCTCGTGTCTCTCGGCCCCGACGGCGCCCTGCTCGTCACGCCGGACGGGACCTGGTGGGCCGGGGGACCGCCCCTGGTACCGCGCAGCACGGTCGGCGCGGGCGACTGCACGCTCGCCGGCTTCCTGTCGGCGGACGGCGCGCCCGCCGAGCGTCTGCGCACGGCGGTCGCGTGGGGGCGCGCGGCGGTCTCCCTCCCGGGCAGCGCGGCGCCCGGTCCCGACGACCTCGACCTCGCGGCCGTGCGCGTCGTCCCGGATCCCCCCGCGGACGCGCTGCCCCGCGACCTCGCGCCGGTCGCCACCGGCTGACCGCCGTGGCCCGCCGCGCGCGCACGCACGACCCCGTACCCCGAGCCGTACCAGCACCTGTACCAGTACCCGCACGAAGGAGGACCACGATGCCCGAACGCACCGTCGCGATCGGTTCGCGCCAGGGGCTGCACGCCCGTCCCGCCACGCTCCTCGCCCAGGCCGCGGGCTCCGCCGGCGTGCCCGTCACGATCGCCAAGCCGGGGGGTGCTCCGGTCGACGCCGCCAGCATGCTGCTCGTCATGACCCTGACGGCGGCCCAGGGCGACGAGGTCGTCCTCGCCGCCGACGGTCCCGACGCCGACCGGGTGCTCGACGAGCTCGCAGAGCTCCTCGCGCGCGACCTGGACGACGAGTGATGTCCGTCGCGGCGGACGCGCACACGTTCCAGGGCGTCGGCGTCGGACGGGGGCTCGTCGTCGGGCCTGTCGCCAAGGCGTACCCGTCTCCGACGCTCCCGGCGGACGGCGGCGGGAGCCCGGACGACCTGGTGCCCGCGTTCGACCGCGTCGCACAGCTCCTGACGGCTCGCGCGCAGGCCGCCACCGGCGCGCTCGCGGACGTGCTCGCAGCGACCGCTCAGATGGCGCAGGACCCCGCACTGCGTGGTGAGGCCACGCGACGGGTCGACGCGGGCGAGAGCCCGGCGGAGGCGGTGGACCGGGCGGTCGCCCGGTTCGTGGACATGTTCACCGCCGCGGGCGGCATGCTCGCCGAACGCGTCACCGACCTGCGGTCCGTGCGCGACAGGGTGGTCGCCGAGCTCCTCGGGCTCGACGAGCCGGGTGTCCCGGCGCTCGACCGCCCGAGCGTCGTCGTCGCCTCCGACCTCGCGCCCGCGGACACCGCGGTGCTCGACGTCGAGAAGGTGCTCGCGATCGTGACGCAGCACGGCGGCCCCACCGGGCACACCGCGATCATCGCGGGCCAGCTCGGCATCCCGTGCGTGGTGCGCGCCACCGGCGTGATGCAGGTCCCGGTGGGCGCCGAGGTCGCGGTCGACGCCGCCGCGGGCACCGTGGTGCTCGACCCCGACCCCGCCGTGCGCGACGAGGCCCGAGTGCGCACCGAGGCGGCACGCAGCCTCGCGCAGGACACCGCGCCGGGGGCGACGAAGGACGGCCACGCCGTCAAGCTCCTCGCGAACATCGGCACGCCGCAGGACGCGCACCGCGCCGCGGGGCACGCAGTCGAGGGCGTCGGCCTGTTCCGCACCGAGGTGCTGTTCCTCGAGAGCGCCACGGCACCGACGCTCGACGAGCAGGTGGCGGTCTACTCCGAGGTGCTCGGTGCGTTCGCCGGTGGCAAGGTCGTCGTGCGCACGCTCGACGCGGGGGCCGACAAGCCGCTCGCGTTCGCGACCCAGCCCGACGAGGAGAACCCCGCCCTCGGGGTGCGCGGGTACCGCCTCGTGCGTCGTGTCCCGGAGCTGCTGCGCACCCAGCTCGAGGCACTCGCGCGCGCGGCCGAGGTCACGGGTACCACGCCGTGGGTCATGGCTCCCATGATCTCGACGGCGCAGGAGGCGGCCGACTTCGTCGCGACCGCCCGCGACGCCGGGCTGAGCGGGCCCGTCGGCGTCATGGTCGAGGTGCCGGCCGCCGCGCTGCGCGCACGCGACGTGCTGGACGTCGCGGACTTCGTCTCGATCGGGACCAACGACCTCGCGCAGTACACGATGGCGACCGACCGCCTGCGTGGCACGCTCGTCGACCTGCTCGACCCGTGGCAGCCCGCCGTGCTCGAGCTCGTCGCGACGACGGCGCGCGCGGCCGGCGAGGCCGACCGCTCCGCCGGTGTGTGCGGCGAGTCGGCCGCCGACCCGCTCATGGCGCTCGTGCTGACCGGGCTCGGCGTGACGAGCCTGTCGATGAGCCTGGGTGCCGTCCCCGCGGTGCGGTACGCGCTGCGGTCCCACACTCTCCAGGAGTGCCGTACGGCGGCGGAGGCGGCCCTCGCGGCCCGCACGGCGCACGACGCGCGGGCCGCCGTGCGGTCTCTCGCGGACCCCGGCGTGGTCGCCAGCCTGGCGCTGTGACGCGCGTACCCTGACGCGCATGGCGCACGAACCGTCCGGCGACGCCGGGAAGAACCTGCCCGCCGAGCTGCACGACCCGGAGACCGACCCGCTCGCGACGTACGTGCTCGAGCCCGACGACGTGCGCACCCTGCTCGAACGCGTCGTCGCCTCGCCGGGCGCCGCGACGCACGTCTCGCACGCTCCGTACACGGGCGCGCCGATCGCTGCCGTGCCGATGTCCACCCCCGACGACGTGGTGCGTGCGGCCCGCGAGGCACGCGCGGCCCAGCGGCTGTGGGTCGCCCGTCCGCTGCGCGAGCGCACCGCGGTGGTCGCGCGCTTCCACGACCTCGTGCTCGACCGGCAGAGCGACGTGCTCGACCTCATCCAGCTCGAGAACGGCAAGGCGCGTGTGTCGGCCTTCGAGGAGGTGTGCGACATCGCCCTCGTCGCGCGGCACTACGTCGCGCGCGCCCGGCGCTACCTCGCGCCGCGCCGCGTCGGCGGGCTCGTGCCCGGGCTGACGAGCGTGCGAGTGCTGCGTCACCCGGTCGGCGTCGTCGGCATCATCGCGCCCTGGAACTTCCCGCTGACGCTGACGATCGGCGACGTGATCCCGGCGCTCGTCGCGGGCAACGCGGTGATCCTGCGCCCCGACCCGCAGACGGCGCTGACCGCGCTGTGGGCGGCCGAGCAGCTCGAGGAGGCGGGCCTGCCCGCCGGGCTGCTGCAGGTCGTCGTGGGCGACGGCCCGCACGTCGGCGGCGCCGTCGTGGAGAACGTCGACCACGTGTCGTTCACGGGCTCGACGCGCACCGGCCGCGTGGTCGGTGCGCAGGCCGGCGGCCTGCTGGTCCCCGCGACGCTCGAGCTCGGCGGCAAGAACCCGATGTACGTCGCCGACGACGTGGACGTCGAGGTCGTCGCCGAGGGTGCGGTACGCGCGTGCTTCGTCGGCACCGGGCAGGTGTGCGTCTCGATCGAGCGCGTCTACGTGCGCGAGGAGGTGTACGACGAGTTCGCCGCCGCGTTCGTACGCCGCACGCGTGAGCTGGTCCTCGGCGCCGGGCTCGACTACCGATCGGACGTCGGCTCGCTCACGTCGGCGGCGCAGCTCGCGACCGTCGTCGAGCACGTCGAGGACGCGATCGGGCACGGCGCGACCGTGCTGGCCGGCGGGGTGCACCGCACGGACCTCGGCCCGTGGTTCTACGAGCCGACGATCCTCGCCGACGTGCCCACCGAGGCGCGTCTGCACCGTGAGGAGACCTTCGGTCCGGTGGTCGCCCTGTACCGCGTCGCGTCCGACGACGAGGCGGTCGCCGCGATGAACGACACCGAGTACGGCCTGAACGCGAGCATCTGGACCGCGGACGCACGGCGGGGTGCCGCGCTCGCGGCGCGCGTGCGCTCGGGCTCGGTCAACGTCAACGAGGGCTACGTCGCGACGTGGGGCTCGGTCGGCGCACCGCAGGGCGGCGTCGGCGCTTCCGGGATGGGCGCGCGGCACGGGCGCGAGGGGCTGTGGGAGACCACGCGGCTGCAGACGATCGGCGTGCAGCGCGGCGTGCACGGGCTCGTCGGGAACCGTGGCCCGAGCATCGGCCTGAACCGGCTGTTCGGCCTCGGCCGCGAGGTGTGGCCGCAGGTCTACGGCGAGCTGCTGCGCGCGATGAAGGCCGCCCGCCTGCCCTGAGCGGGTCCCGTCACGACGCGCCGGCCACCTCGACCGCCTGGCGGGCGATCGCGAGCTCCTCGTTGGTCGGGAGCACGACGACCGTCGTCCGGCTCGCGTCCGTCGAGATGATCGTCGGCGCCTTCTTGCGGCCCGCGTTGCGCTCCGCGTCGAGCTCGATCCCCAGCGGGGCGAGTCCCTCGAGCGCACCGGCGCGGACCTGGTCGTCGTTCTCGCCGACGCCCGCCGTGAACGCGATCGCGTCGACGCGGCCCAGGACCGCCGCGTAGGCGCCCACGTACTTCTTGATCCGGTGCGTGTAGACCTCGAGGGCCGTGCGCGCGTGCTCGTCGCCGTCGGCCGCCAGCTGGTGGACCGCGCGCAGGTCGTTCTCGCCCGACATGCCCTTGAGCCCCGATCGCCGGTTGAGCAGGTCGTCGATCTCGTCGACCGACATTCCGGCGTTGCGCTGCAGGTGGATGAGCACCGCCGGGTCGATGTCGCCCGAGCGGGTGCCCATGACGAGCCCCTCGAGCGGCGTCAGGCCCATCGACGTGTCGACCGCGTGCCCACCGCGCACGGCGGACGCCGACGCGCCGTTGCCGAGGTGCAGCACGATCGTGTTGGTGTCCTCGAGCGGGCGGCCCAGGAACGCCGCGACCTCGCGCGAGACGTACTGGTGCGACGTGCCGTGCGCGCCGTACCGGCGCACCTGGTAGGCGGCGGCGACGTCGCGGTCGATCGCGTAGGTCGCCGCGGCCGCGGGCAGGTCGTGGAAGAACGCGGTGTCGAACACGGCGACGTGCGGGACGTCGGGCAGCAGCTCGCGCGCGACGCGGATGCCCGTGAGGTTCGGCGGGTTGTGCAGCGGTGCGAGCGGTGACAGCTCGTCGATCTGCCGCTCGACCTCGGCGTCGACGAGCACCGGGCCCGAGAACCGCGGCCCGCCCTGCACCACGCGGTGGCCCACCGCGACGACGTGCGCGTCCGCGAGCGACGGCCCGACCTCGTCGAACAGGCCCAGCACGATCCGCAGGCCGACGCCGTGGTCGGGCACCGGGAGCTCGCGCTGCGTCACCGCGTCGCCGACCTCGTGCCGGACCGACCCCGCGGCCTCGCCGATGCGCTCGACGATGCCCGACGCACGCGCCTCGCCGGTCGTGGGGTCGACGAGCTGGTACTTGATCGACGACGAGCCCGAGTTGACGACCAGCACGCTGCCGGTGGAGTCGCTCACGAGGTGCCTTCCTTCGCAGCCTGCGCGCCGACCTGCTCGGCCTGCGCCTGGATCGCGGTGATCGCGACGGTGTTGACGATGTCCTGCACGAGCGCCCCGCGTGACAGGTCGTTGACCGGCTTGCGCAGCCCCTGCAGCACCGGGCCGATCGCGACGGCGCCTGCCGAGCGCTGCACGGCCTTGTACGTGTTGTTGCCGGTGTTGAGGTCGGGGAAGACGAAGACGGTGGCCCTGCCGGCGACCGCCGAGTCGGGCAGCTTGGTCTTCGCGACCGACGCGTCGACGGCGGCGTCGTACTGGATCGGACCCTCGACGGACAGGTCCGGGCGGCGCTCGCGCACCAGCGCGGTGGCCTGCCGCACCTTGTCGACGTCGGCGCCCGTGCCGGACTCGCCCGTCGAGTAGGAGAGCATCGCGATGCGCGGCTCGATGCCGAACTGCTCGGCGGTGCCGGCCGACGAGATCGCGATGTCGGCGAGCTGCTCCGCGGTGGGGTCGGGGATGACGGCGCAGTCGGCGTACACCAGCACGCGGTCCTCGAGGCACATGAGGAACGCGCTCGAGACGTTCGAGACGCCCGGCGCGGTCTTGATGATCTCGAACGACGGCTTGATGGTGTGCGCCGTGGTGTGCGCGGCCCCCGAGACCATGCCGTCGGCGAGCCCGAGCTGCACCATCATCGTGCCGAAGTACGACACCGACGGGACGATCTCCCGCGCCCGCTCGACCGTCATGCCCTTGTGCGCGCGCATCTGCGCGTACTCCTGCGCGAACCGGTCGACCCACTGCGGGTCGTGCGGGTCGACCACCTGCGCGTCGTCGATCGCGAGGCCCAGCTCGGCCGCGCGCGTGCGGATCGTCGTCTCGTCGCCCAGGATCGTCAGGTCCGCGACCTGGCGCTGCAGCAGCGTCGAGGCGGCGCGCAGGATGCGGTCGTCCTCGCCCTCCGGCAGCACGATGCGCTTGCGGTCGCCGCGTGCGCGGTCCAGCAGCGCGTACTCGAACATGAGCGGCGTGACGACCTCGGGACGGGCGACGTCGAGCGCCGCGAGCAGCGCGGCGCCGTCGATGTGCTGCTCGAACGTCGCGAGCGCGGTCTGCACCTTGCGCTCGGAGTCGGCGGTCAGACGCCCGCGCGTCGAGGCGGCCGCGCTCGCGGAGCGGAACGAGCCCAGGCTCGTCGAGATGATGGGCAGCCGGCTGCCGAGGCCCTCGACGAGGCGGGTCACGGTCGGGGCGGGGTCGAAGCCGCCGTTGAGGATGATGCCCGCGAGCGTCGGGAACCCCTCGGCCTGGTGGGCCAGGAGCAGCCCCAGCAGCACGTCCGAGCGGTCCCCGGGGGTGATGACGACGGCGCCGTCCGCGAGCCGGTCCAGCAGGTGCTCGATCGACATGGCCCCGACGAGGACGTCGAGCACCTCGCGTGCCAGCAGCCCCTCGTCGCCGGCGATCTGCGTGCCACCGACCGCCTCCATGAGCTGCCCCACGGTGGGGGCCGTGAGCAGCGGGCTCTCCGGGAGCGCCCACGCGGGCGTGCCGTCCTTGGTCAACGCCTCGCGCACCGCGTCGAGCCCGCCCGGCGCGCACCGGTTCGCGACGACCGCCGCGACCTGCGCGTGGTTCGCGTCGAGCTCGGCCACCGCGACCTCCACGGCCTGGTGCAGCGCCTCGGGCTTGCGCCCGCGCCCGTTGACCACGAGCACCACGGGCGCCGCGAGGTTCGCCGCGATGCGCGCGTTGTACGCGAGCTCGGTGGGACCGGCGACGTCCGTGTAGTCGGTCCCGACGACGACGACGGCGTCGCACTGCTTCTCGACGTCGTGGAACCGCGTGATGATCCGCGACAGCGCGGCCTCGGGGTCGGGCAGCAGCTCCTCGTAGGTCACGCCGACGCACTCGTCGTACTCGAGGTCCACGCCGTCGTGCTCGAGCAGCAGCTCGAGCACGAAGTCCTTGGTCTCGGTGGACCTGGCCACCGGGCGGAACACACCGACGCGCTGCACGGTGCGGGTGAGCAGGTCCACGAGCCCGAGGGCGACGACGGACTTGCCGGTGTCACCCTCGGGCGAGGCGACGTAGATGGTGCGGGCCACGGTGGCGGTTCTCTCCTCGGGCAGGCGGACCGGGGGCGGGCAGGGGCTCGCCCCCGGTCCTGGTGCTGGTTCTACTCGTTGTCGCCGCCGGTGGCCAGGGTCGCGGCGACCTGGCCCTCGTCGGACTGGTCCTGCGCGTCGGGCCACACCCAGTCGCGCACCTCGGGCAGGTCGTCGCCGTGCTCGCGCGTGTACTCACGCGCTGCGATGCGGCTGTCGACCATCTTCTGGCGCAGGCCGGCCTGGGCGGTGCGCAGGCTCGGCACCTGGTCGATGACGTCCATCACGAGGTGGAACCGGTCGAGGTCGTTGAGCATGACCATGTCGAACGGCGTCGTCGTCGTGCCCTCCTCCTTGTAGCCGCGCACGTGGATGTTCGCGTGGCCGTGCCGGCGGTAGGTGAGGCGGTGGATGAGCCACGGGTAGCCGTGGTACGCGAAGATCACCGGCCGGTCGTCGGTGAACAGCCCGTCGAAGTCCTTGTCGGACAGGCCGTGCGGGTGCTCGCGCTCGTCCTGCAGGCGCATGAGGTCCACGACGTTGATGACGCGCACCTTGAGGTCGGGGATCTCGCGGCGCAGGATGTCGGCCGCCGCGAGCACCTCGAGCGTCGGCACGTCGCCCGCCGCACCGAGCACCACGTCCGGCTTCTCGCCGGGCGTCTCGGTGCCCGCCCACTCCCAGATGCCCAGGCCACGCGTGCAGTGCGCCACGGCCTCGTCCATCGTCAGGAAGTTCGGTGCCGGCTGCTTGCCGCTGACCACCACGTTGACGTACTGCCGGCTGCGCAGGCAGTGGTCGTAGGTCGACAGCAGCGTGTTCGCGTCCGGCGGGAAGTACACCCGCACGACCTCGGCCTTCTTGTTCACCACGTGGTCGACGAAGCCGGGGTCCTGGTGGCTGAAGCCGTTGTGGTCCTGGCGCCACACGTGGCTCGAGAGCAGGTAGTTGAGGCTCGCGATGGGCCGGCGCCACGGGATGTGGTTGGTGACCTTGAGCCACTTGGCGTGCTGGTTGAACATCGAGTCGATGATGTGGATGAACGCCTCGTAGCAGTTGAACAGGCCGTGCCGGCCCGTCAGCAGGTACCCCTCGAGCCAGCCCTGGCACTGGTGCTCGCTGAGCATCTCGAGCACGCGGCCCGCGCGGGCGAGGTGCTCGTCGACGTCGGCACCGTAGAACTGCGCGTTCCACTGCTTGTCCGTCACGTCGAACACCGCCTGCAGGCGGTTGGACGCCGTCTCGTCGGGCCCGAAGATGCGGAAGTTGTCGGGGTTCTGCTTGATGACGTCCGTGAGCCAGGTGCCCAGCACGCGTGGCGCCTCGGAGATCGACCCGCCCGGGACGGGCACGTCGACCGCGTAGTCGCGGAAGTCGGGCAGCCGCAGGTCCTTGAGCAGCAGGCCGCCGTTGGCGTGCGGGTTGGCGCTCATCCGCAGGTCGCCCTCGGGTGCGAGCGCCGCGACGTCGTCGATGATGCGGCCGTTCTCGTCGAACAGCTCCTCCGGCTTGTACGACGACAGCCAGGCGCGCAGCACCTCGAGGTGCTCCGGGGTGTCGCGCGCGTTCGACAGCGGCACCTGGTGCGCGCGCCACGAGCCCGTGGTCTTCTTGCCGTCGATGTAGTCGGGTCCCGTCCAGCCCTTGGGCGTGCGGAACACGATCATGGGCCAGCGCGGGCGGCTCTCGTCGCCGTCCGCGGCGCGCGCCTTGATCTCGGCGATCTCGTCGAGCACCTCGTCGAGCAGCGCGGCGAACCGGCCGTGGATGCTCTGGTGCGTCTCGTCGTCGAAGCCCGCGACGAACACGTGCGGCTTGTGGCCGTAGCCCTCCATGAGGGAGACGAGCTCGTCGTCGTCGATGCGCGCGAGCACCGTCGGGTTCGCGATCTTGTAGCCGTTGAGGTGCAGGATCGGCAGCACGACGCCGTCGTGGACGGGGTTGACGAACTTGTTGGAGTGCCAGCTGGTCGCGAGCGGGCCGGTCTCGGCCTCGCCGTCGCCCACGATCGTGGCGACGAGCAGGTCCTTGTTGTCGAACGCCGCGCCGTACGCGTGCGAGAGCGCGTAGCCGAGCTCGCCGCCCTCGTGGATCGATCCCGGGGTCTCGGGTGCGACGTGCGACGGGATGCCGCCCGGGAACGAGAACTGGCGGAACAGGCGGCGCAGGCCCTCGGCGTCCTGCGTGATGTCGGAGTAGTACTCCGAGTACGTGCCGTCGAGGTACGCGCTCGCGACCAGGCCGGGTCCGCCGTGCCCGGGACCCGTGACGTAGATCGTCGACTGCTGGCGCTCCGCGATCGCGCGGTTGAGGTGCGCGTACAGGAAGTTCAGTCCGGTCGTGGTGCCCCAGTGGCCGAGCAGGCGCGGCTTGACGTCGTCGCGCGTGAGCGGCGTGCGCAGCAGCGGGTTGTCGATCAGGTAGATCTGCCCGACCGACATGTAGTTCGCGGCGCGCCACCACTTGTCGATGCGCTCGAGGGTCTCGGTGTCCACCGCGCTGCCGCTCCCGGTGCGCCAGGAGGTCGACGTCTGCGTCGTCGTGCTCATGCGTGCTCCCCGTGGTCGTCCGGCGGCTCCCGCCGGGTCCGTCACCAACCAAGTACCAGCCAACCGCGTCCCGGGACCCGGGTGCGGGACCTCCGTCCCGCACGACCCCCGGCGACCGGTGCCACGTCACTGCCCATACAACCCCAGATCGGGCCAGGGCGCAGGGGGGTGCGCGTGAACGGTCGGTGCGGGCACGACGACGCGGCGCCGCAGGTCAGCGTGCCGGGGCGCTCGGATCCGGGCGGGCGCGCGCACCGTGTCGAGGGCGTCCGGGTTACCGTGGGGCGTGACCGAGCAGATCCCCGCGCCCACGGACGTCGGCGTGCCGCCGTCCGACGAGCGCGAGGACGCCGTCGGCCCCGCAGCCGAGCCGTCGTCGGCGGCGCCTCCGTCGTCCGGGTCGTCGGGGTCCGCCTGGGAGGTCGAGGGACGTCGGCCGCCCACGACGATGCTGCGCGCGGCGCTGCGTCCGCGCATGCTCGGGATGCTGCTGCTCCTGCTCGCGGCGGCCGCGGTGTGCGCGCGGCTCGGCGTGTGGCAGCTGGACCGCGCGCACGTGCGCGGTGACGCCGACCGTGACCGTCAGGTCGAGCAGACCGAGCAGCTCGCGGCCGTCCCGGTCGTCGACGTCCTCGCGCCGCAGACGACGTTCCGAGGCGAGCTCGTCGGGCGCAAGGTCGCCGCGTCCGGGACGTACGACGCCGCGGCGCAGCTGCTGGTCCCCGGACGCGAGCACGACGGCCGCACGGGCTTCCTGGTGCTGACGCCCCTGCGTACCGCGGACGGCGTGCTGCCCGTGGTGCGCGGGTGGGTCACGTCGGCGACGGACGCGGGTGACCCGCCCGCCGGCCCGGTGCAGGTCGAGGGGTACCTGCAGGCCTCGGAGCAGGCGGGGTCCGGCATCGCCGACGGCCGCACGGACGCGATCAGCTCCGCCGAGCTGGTCAGCGACTGGGGCGGACCCATCTGGACGGGCTACGTGGTGCTGTCGTCGAGCACACCTGCCCAGGGCGGGCTCGCGCTGCTCGATCCGCCGAAGGTCACGGGTCAGGACCTCAACCTGCAGAGCCTCGGGTACGCCGCGCAGTGGTGGATCTTCGGTGCGTTCGCGGTGCTGCTGTGGCTGCGGCTGGTGCGTGACGAGGCGCGGGGCGGCGTCCCTCGCCGGCGGGTGGACGCCGCCGCGTGACGCATGTCCCATCGGGACGCGTGTCCCACTGAGACATTCCGGCGTATCGTCGGGGACGTGACCGACGACCGACGCGAGCGCAAGGCGCGCCGCACCCGCGACGCCATCGCGGACGCAGCCCTCGAGCTGATCCTCGAGCACGGGTCCGACGCCGTGGGCGTCGAGGACATCACGAACCGCGTCGACGTCTCGCGCCGCACGTTCAGCCGCTACTTCGCGACCAAGGAGGAGGCGGCGCTCGACTTCCTGCGCCGTGACCTCGCCGACCTCAACGCCGCGCTCGCCGGACGCCCGGCCGACGAGCGCCTCGTCGACGCCTACGTCACCGTGCTGCACGCCTGGGTGCGCGACGACGCCGAGGCGTGGCAGCGCGTCCCTCGTCGCCGCGAGATCCTGCGGCTGGCCGCGACGGAGCCGGCGATCGGTGCCGCGTACCGGCAGATCATCGCCGACGCCCAGGACGAGACCGCGCGTGTGGCTGCCGACCGGCTCGGCCTGGACGCGGACAGCGCCGCGAGCGACCTTCGGCCCGTCGTGCTCGCGGGCATCGCGACAGCGGGGCTCACGGCGGCCGGACGCGCCTGGGTGGCAGGCGCCGACGGCGACCTGCCGGGGCTCGTCGAGCGCGTGTTCGCGCTGCTGCACACCGAGCTCTCCGCCTTCTCGCCGACCGCCTGACGCACCTCGCGCCCCTGGCACCCACCTCTTTACTCGAACCTCCCACCGGAGCCCAGCCATGCCCTGCGACCCCCGCTCCGAGACGACCCGCCCGGACCGTCTCGCGCCCGACAACCTCCCGCGCCACGCGAGCGCCGTGCGCGCCCTGCAGGTGCTGCGGGGTCCGCGGATCTGGGTGTTCCCGACGATCGCCGTCGGCGTCGTCGCCCTCGCGCTGTCCCTGCTGTACATGGGCGGGATCCTCAACCCGCAGGCGGACCTCGAGGACCTGCCGATCGCGCTGGTGTCCTCCGACGAGGGGGCGGACGTCGGCGGCGGCCGCCTCGAGGCGGGTGCGGACGTCGTCGAGGCGATCACGTCCGCCGCCGACGGGTCGATCGACTGGCGCGTGATGCCCGCCGACGAGGCGCGCACCGCGCTCGCGCGCGACGAGGTGTTCGGCGCGCTCGAGATCCCGTCGGACTTCTCCGCGTCGCTCGCGGCGCTCGCGGCCAGCTCCGACGGCAGCGCGGCACCGACGATGACGGTGCTCACCAACCAGGCCGCGGGCAGCCTCGGCTCGAGCTTCGCGTCGAGCGCCGCGCAGGCCGCCGCGCACGGCGCGTCCGCACAGCTCGGGGAGAAGCTGACGGCTCAGGCCCAGGCTGCCGGCGGCTCGTCGGCCCCGACCAACGCGACCCGGCTCATGCTGGCCGACCCCGTGACCGTGACGGTCGAGCCGGGGCACGCGCTCGGCAAGCACTCCGGCGCGGGGCTCAGCGCGTTCTACTACACGCTGCTGCTCGTGCTCGCGGGGTTCGTCGGCGCGACGATCGTGCACACCGCGGTCGACGGTGCGCTCGGGTACGCCGACACCGAGTACGGGCCGTTCCACCGTCGGCGCGACGCGGTCGCGATCAGCCGCACCCAGACGTTCCTCGTGAAGTCGGCCATCTCCGTGGTGCTGGCCGTGCTCACCTCGGCGCTCATCATGCTCGCGACGATCGGGCTGCTCGGCATGGATGCCGGCCACCTGCCGCTGCTCTTCGCGTTCTCGGTGTGCGCGTCCGCGTCGGTCGCGGTGGGCGTGCACGCGATCAACACCGCGTTCGGCACGGCCGGGCAGCTGGTGTCGATGTTCGTGTTCGTGGTGCTCGCGCTGCCGTCGTCGGGAGCCACCGTGCCGCTCCAGGCGCTCCCCGACTTCTACCGGTTCCTCGCGACGTTCGAGCCGATGCGCCAGCTGTCCGACGGTGTGCGCTCGATCCTCTACTTCGACGCGCAGGCCACCGGCGCGCTCCCGCGGGCGTGGTCGATGATCGCGCTCGGCCTGGTGCTCGCGCTGGTCGCCGGCCTCGTCACGGCACGCGTCTACGACCGCCGGGGGCTGCGCCGGCTGGGGCACCCGGCGGCGGCCTGACGAACGTGCCGCGCCGGCGGCACTGCCTGCGCGCGCAGCGCCGTGGCCGCTGCGTCAGATCCAGCGGCGGTGCCGGAACACCAGGTACAGCGCGACGCTGACCGCGCCCATCGCCGCGAGCGCGGCCGGGTAGCCCAGCGCCCAGTGCAGCTCGGGCATGTGGTCGAAGTTCATGCCATACACGGTCCCGACGAGAGTCGGCGCGAACAGGATCGCCGCCCATGCCGAGATCTTCTTGACCTCCTCGTTCTGGGCGTTGCTGGCCTCGGAGAGCGCCTTCATCTCCTCGTTCTGGCGCTGCGCGACGAGGGTCGCGTTGACCGTGAGGATGTCGCGCAGGGCCGCGCGGAAGCTCTCGACGCGCTCGTCGACCTCGGTGACGTGGTCGGCGACGTCGCGCAGGTACTTGCGCTGCTCCTCGTCGACCCCGTACTTGGTGAAACCGGCACTCAGCGCGGCGAGGATCGCCCCGAGCGGACGGACCGCGCGCTGGAAGTCGACGACCTCCCGCGACAGCTCGTAGATGCGCCGCGACACCGCCGGGTCGCCGCGGAACACCTCGGACTCGATCTCGTCGATGTCGTTCTCCAGTCCGGCGACGACCGGGCCGTAGCCGTCGACCACGGCGTCGAGGATCGCGTAGAGCACCGCCTCGGGGCCGCGCGCCAGCAGGTCGACGTCCTGCGCGACGCGCCTGCGCACGTCCGCGAGGTCGGGGGACTGGGCGTGGCGCACGGTCACGACGAAGTCGGGGCCGACGAACACGTGCAGCTCGCCGAACTCGACCTGCTCGGCCGCGTCGACGTACCGCGCGGCGTGCAGCACCACGAACAGCGTCGAGCCGTACCGCTCGAGCTTCGGCCGCTGGTGCGCCTGGATCGCGTCCTCGACCGCGAGCTCGTGCAGGTCGAACTCCTCGGCCAGGCTCACGATCTCGGCGGGGTCCGGCCGGTACAGGCCGATCCAGGCCATCGCGCCGCGGTGCTCGCGCAGGCACGCGTACGTGGCCGGGAGGTCGTGCGGCCGGTCGAGGAGCCGCCCGTCGCGGTACACGCCTGCGTCGACCATGCTCGAGCGCTGCTCGTCGCGGACGTCGTCGGTGCTCGTCGGTGGAGGAGCGGTGCGCGCGCTCTGCTGGCGTGCGAGCGCGAGGCGCGCGATGTGCAGCCGCGGGAGGCCCGCTGCGGCGGCGCGGACCGCGCTGCGCGTTCCCTGGGGCGTCCCGTCCTGGGGTGCGCTCTGGGCGGGCGTGCCCTGGGCGGGCTTGGTGCGTCCGAGGCTGGTCGCGCCGGAGGCGGGGGTGACGACGGTGGTGCTGCGACGAGGCATGGCAGGGCTCCGGTGGGGTCCCGCGTCACGCAGGGCGCGACGCGCAGGGGACCCGCACCGGTGCGGGTCGCGGCCGGTGCGGGTCAGGGCTCGGGGCGGGGACTACTACTGGGGGGCTCGCCGCTCATGGTGGCCTCCTCCCCGTCCGCCGCGTCCCTCCGGCAGGGCTGCGCGCAGCGTGACACTACGCCTGCCGGGGCGCCGTGGGCCAACCGTGCGGTGCTGCCGTGGTCGGCGGCGGCACCGCGCCCCGCCGTGCCCCGAACTGCGACCCGAACCGCGACCCGAACTGCGACCCGAACCGCGCCCCGAGCAGTGCCCCCACCCGCGCCCTCGAGCTGCCCCGAGCGCCCGCCCGTCACGCGTGCGCCGCCGCACCCACCGTCGTCGGCTCGCCCCCCGCGGTCGCGGCCGCGACCGCCGCCGCACGCTGGGACGGGTCGTAGCTGCCACCGGGCACCTTGACCATCACGTTCAGCCGGTTGAACGCGTTGATGAGCGAGATCTGGGCGACGAGGGCGGCGAGCTGCTCGTCGTCGAAGTGCCCTGCCGCATCGGCCCAGACGTCGTCGGGGACGCCGGCGGTGTCGGCGAGGCGCGTCGCCGCCTCCGTCAGGGCGAGCGCGGCGCGCTCCGCTGCGGTGTACACGGTCGTCTCGCGCCATGCGCCGACCAGGCCGATCCGCAGCGCGGTGACCCCGGCCGCCTCGGCCTCCTTGACGTGCATGTCGAGGCACGCGCCGCAGCCGTTGATCTGGCTCGCCCTGATGTTCACGAGCTCGACCGTGGAGCGCGGCAGGGGAGAGGCGTGCACGGCCGAGTCGGCGGCGACCAGGTGCTGCACGATCCGGGGGGCGACAGCGGTGGCGAACATGTCGATGCGGGTCACGATGTGCTCCTTCGTCGGGGTGTGCTTGCGCGGGTGCGCTTGCACAGGTGTGACGAGCGGGGCGCGACGAAGGTAACGGGCTCGACGGGCGTGCGCCGGTCAGGCCGACCTCGCCCCGAGGTTCATCGCCGCCAGGCGTGCGGGGTCGGTGACGGAGTGGATCTCGACGATGCGGTCGTCCTCGACCGTGCACGCCATGACCGCGAACGGCCGGCCGTCGGCGCTGCGCACGACGAGGCCCGGCAACCCGTCGACCCATGCGCTGCGGACGTCGAGCTCCGTGCCGACCCCGCGCCGCGCCTGCTCGACGAGCACCGCGGTGCCGCGGCGGACGACGTCCCGGCGGGCGTTGTGCACGGTCCACATGAGGTCCGGGTGCAGGACCCGCAGCAGACCCTCGACGTCACCGCCGCGCGCCGCTGCGAGGAACGCGTCGACCACCGCTCGCTGCCGCCGACGGTCGACGGGTGCCTCGGCCCCGCGCACCTTGTTCCGGGCGCGGCTCGCGGCCATCTTCGTGGCGTCCGCGGACTTCTCGACGATCGAGCCGATCTCGGCGAACGGCATCCCGAACACGTCGTGCAGCACGAACGCGAGACGCTCGTCGGGCGAGAGCGTGTCGAGCACCACCAGGAGCGCGGTCCCGACGGAGTCCGCGAGGACCGCGTCCGCCTCGGGGCCGTCGTCGACCTCCGTCACGACCCACTCCGGGGCGGTGTCGAGCGGCCTCTCGGGCCGCGTCCGACGTGCACGGAGCACGTCGATGCACACCCTGCTCACCACGGTCGTCAGCCATCCGGCGAGGTTCTCGATCGCCGCGGCGTCCTGCCGGGACAGGCGGATCCACGCCTCCTGGACGGCGTCCTCGGCGTCCGCGCGCGACCCGAGAACACGCTCGGCCACGGCCGTCAGGCGCCCGCGCTGCTCCTCGAAGGCCTGGGCGACCGCGTCGCCCCGCACCGCACCACCGCTGCTCGCGCCCGCCACGTCGTCCGCTTCCCTCGTCCGCACCGTCGACGTCGATGACGTCCCGACGCGGTCCGAGGTAACCACGCCGAGCGATCACTCGTGCTGCCAGCTGTGCCAGAGCGCCGCGTAGTCGCCGCCCGCGGCGACCAGCTCCTCGTGCGGGCCGATCTCCGAGATGCGGCCGCCGTCGACGACCGCGACGCGGTCCGCGTCGTGCGCCGTGTGCAGGCGGTGGGCGATCGCGACGACCGTGCGCCCCGCGAGCACGCCGTTGAGCGAGCGTTCGAGGTGGCGCGCAGCGCGCGGGTCGAGCAGCGACGTCGCCTCGTCCAGCACGAGCGTGTGCGGGTCGAGCAGGACGAGGCGCGCGAGCGCGACCTGCTGCGCCTGCGCGGGCGTGAGCGCGGCGCCGCCCGAGCCGACCTCGGTGGCCAGCCCGTCCGGCAGCGCCTCGACCCACGACCAGGCGTCGACCGCCTCGAGCGAGCGGCGCAGCGCGTCGTCGTCCGCATGCTCGTCGGCCAGTCGCAGGTTGTCCGCGAGCGTGCCGACGAACACGTGGTGCTCCTGCGTGACGAGCGCGACGTGACCGCGCAGCTCGTCGAGCGGCAGGTCGACGAGCGGGACGCCGCCCACACGCACCGACCCGCCCGTGGGCGGGTGGATGCCCGCGAGCATGCGTCCGAGCGTCGACTTGCCCGCGCCGGACGGGCCGACCACCGCGAGCCGCTCACCCGGCGCGAGCGCGAGGTCGATGCCGTGCAGCACGTCGTGCCCCTCGCGGTACGCGTACCGCAGGTCCTGCGCGACCAGGTCTGCGCCCTCCGGCTCGGCCGGGTGGGCCTCTCGGTCCGGGTCGACCAGCTGCACGCCCACCACACGGGCGAGCGACGTCGCCGCCACCTGGATCTCGTCGAGCCAGAAGATCAGCTCCCACACCGGACCGGTGACCTGGTAGGTGTACATCACGATCGTCGTGACCACGCCGAACGTCACGTGCTCGTTCGAGGCGAGCCAGCCGCCCCACAGCAGCACGGCGACCGGTGCGAGCACGAACGTGAGGTCGACGGTCGGGAACAGCACGGTGCGCAGGTTCAGCGTCGCGGCCTCCGCCTCGAAGGCCTCCGAGAGGTCTGCACGCACGCGGCCCATCCGGCGTCGGGTCAGGCGCAGCGCGTCGATCGTGCGCGCGCCCTCGACCGACTCGGTGATGGTGCCGTTGAGCTCGGCGTACGCCGCCGACTCACGCAGGTACGCGGGCGTCGCCCGGCGCAGGTACCAGCGCACGACCAGCACGAGCGACGGCACGCCCACGAACATCGCGACCGCCACGAGCGGCGACAGCAGCAGGCTCGCGACGACCGTGAGCGTGATCGTGACGACCGCGACGACGACGCGCGGCACCCCGAACCTGACCGCGTGCTGCAGCTTGTTGATGTCGTTCGTCGTGCGCGCCACCAGGTCGCCCGTGCCGGCACGCTCGACCGTCGACAGGGGCAGCGACGTCACGGTCTCGATGAACTCCTCGCGCAGCTCGGCGAACACCATCTCGCCGAACAGCATCGACGAGCGCTGCGCGAACCGGATGAGCACCGTCTGCGCCAGCACGGCGCCCGCGCCGATCGCGATCATCGAGTTGACGTATCCCACGGTCGTGCCGTCGGAGACGGCGTCGACCAGGCGGCCGAGGATCCACGGGCCGGCGAGGCCGGCGACCGCCGCGAGCGTGTGCAGGACGGCGATCTTGGTCAGCGGCCTGCGGTGCTCGCGGAACAGCCGTGCGGTGTACGCGCGCGTCGCCGCGCCGTCGGCGATGGGGAGCCTCATGCGCGTCCCGCCTTCCCGTCGTTCGTGACGCCCGCCGGGGCGTCGAGCAGCTCGTCGAACGCCTCGTCGGCGATCGGGTCGTCGTCGGTGCCGGCGTCGTCCGCGCCCGCGGGAGCGAGCACGGCCGGCAGACCGTGGGCCGGCGTGCTCTCGTCGAGCCGGCGTCCGACGACGCTCAGGTAGGCCGAGGCCCACGCCTCGTCGGCCGCGAGCAGCTCGGTGTGCGGACCGCGCGCGACGACCTGGCCGTCGAGCAGGAACTGCACCTCGTCGACGTGGTCGAGCACGAGCGGTGACGCCGTCACGACGAGCGTCGTGCGCCCCCGCCGGGCATCGACCAGCCGGCTCGCGATGCGCGCCTCGGTGTGCGCGTCCACCGCGCTGGTGGGCTCGACCAGGAGCAGGATCTCGGGGTCGATGAGCAGGGCCCGGGCGAGCGCGACGCGCTGGCGCTGGCCGCCCGAGAGCGAGCGGCCCTTCTCGGGCAGCTCGCCCGCGAAGCCGTCAGGGGTGGAGTCGACGACGTCGTGCGCGTCCGCGAGCGTGATCGCGCGCAGCAGCCGCGCCTCGTCGCCCTCGCCGTGCACGTCGAGCTCGGCACCGAGCGTGCCCGAGAACAGGTGCGGCGTCGCCTCGGCCAGCACGACCCGCTCGCGCAGCTCGTCCTTGTCGAGGTCGGCGACCGGAACTCCTCCGAGCGTCACGGGGGTCTCGCGCTCGAGCTCGTCGTCGAAGCGTGCCATGCGGGTCGCGACGGCCGCCGACTCGTCGGGGTCCGCGCTCACGAGGGCGACCAGCCGGTGCGCGTCGACGCGCACGCCCGTCGTCTCGTCGACCAGGGGCGAACCAGGCGCGGGCAGCGCCGTCGTCCCCGGTCGCGCACCCGCTGCGGGCACGACGCGCAGCACGCCGATCACCTTCGTCGCGCCCACGTGCGCGCGCGTCGCCGACTGCACCATCCACGTCGCGTTCTGCACGGGCCAGCCGAGGAACGCTGCGTAGCCGTAGGTCGACACGAGCTGGCCGGGCGTGATCGTTCCGTCGAGCGCCATGTGGGCGCCGAGCCACACCAGGACCACGACGAACGAGCCCGGCAGCAGCACCTGCAGCGCGTCGAGCCAGGACTGCGTCGAGGCCACGGCCACACCGCGTGCGCGCACGAGCTGCGACTGCTCGCGGTAGCGCGCGTTGAAGACGTCCTCGCCGCCGATCCCGCGCAGGATGCGCAGGCCCGAGACGGTGTCCGAGCCGAGCGTCGTGAGACGTCCGGACGCCTCGCGCTGCGCGACCTGGCGGCGCTGCAGCGGCTTGACGAGCGCGCCGAGCGAGACGGCGACCGTCGGCAGGCCGAGGAGCACGACGAGTCCCAGCGGGACCGACAGACGCAGCATGAGCACGGCCGCGATGCCGTACGCGACGATCGAGCCGATGAAGCGCGCGAGCACGTGGTAGAGCTCGCCGACGCGCAGCGCGTCGTTCGCCACGGCCGAGACGACCTCGCCCGTGGGCAGCTCGGCCGTGATCGCGTGGCCCGAGTGCGTGACCGTGCGCCCGACGAGCTGCGACGAGGCGAACGACGCGCGCAGCCAGTTCTGGACGTCGTAGCGGTGCCCGACGGCGGCCGCTGCCGCGCTCACGACCCCGAGGGCGCCGAGGAGCCCGGCGGACCGCCACAGGTCCGGGCCGAAGCCGTGCTTCAGGCCCGAGTCGATCGCGTGGCCCGTCAGGTACGGGAGGACCGCCTGGCAGGAGAACATGACGATGCCCAGCAGGACCGCGACGAGCAGGATCCCCCACTGGCGGCACGCGAGCCACCACAGGTAGCGGACGGGACCGGTCAGCGGCGGCGTGCCGGGGTCGTCGAGTGGGAGGGAGCGCATGATCGGCAACCGTACGTGCGCCCACCGACACGGCTCGAATCGTTTTCCCCGTCGCGCGGAGAACGCTCTCCGGCGGCGGGTGGCCGCGGGTGCGGCACGCCTGCCGACGGCGCCCGACGTCGCTGCCCGGTGCGGCCGACCGCGGGCCGGACGCGCGGTCCGGGGCCCGCGAGCCGCCGACTACCCTGGGGGCGTGACGCAGACGCCCCCTCCCGCGCACCGCCCGGTGCTCGTCGTCGACTTCGGCGCCCAGTACGCCCAGCTCATCGCGCGCCGCGTGCGCGAGGCGAACGTCTACTCCGAGATCGTGCCCCACACGGCCTCGGTGCAGGACCTGCTGGCCAAGGAGCCCGCGGCGATCATCCTGTCCGGCGGCCCGTCGTCGGTGTACGCCACGGGCGCGCCGTTCGTCGACCCGGCGCTGTTCGAGGCCGGCGTCCCGGTGCTCGGCATCTGCTACGGCTTCCAGGCGATGGCGCAGGCGCTCGGCGGCACCGTCGCGCAGACCGGCCAGCGCGAGTACGGCGGCACGTCGGTGCAGGTCACCGACGCCGGAACCGTGCTGTCCGGGAGCCCGGACCAGCAGACGGTCTGGATGAGCCACGGCGACGCCGTGCACGCCGCGCCCGAGGGCTTCGAGGTCCTCGCGACGAGCGACGGATCGCCGGTCGCCGCGTTCGAGGACCGCGCCCGCCGCCTGTACGGCGTGCAGTGGCACCCCGAGGTCAAGCACTCCCCGCTGGGGCAGAAGGCGCTCGAGAACTTCCTCTACGAGGGCGCGGGGCTCGCGCCCGACTGGAACCCCGGCAACGTCATCGCCGAGCAGGTCGAGCGCATCCGCACCCAGGTCGGCGACGCCCGCGTCATCTGCGGTCTGTCGGGCGGCGTCGACTCGTCGGTCGCCGCGGCGCTCGTGCAGCGCGCGGTCGGCGACCAGCTCACGTGCGTGTTCGTCGACCACGGCCTGCTGCGCTCGGGCGAGGCGGAGCAGGTCGAGAAGGACTTCGTCGCGGCGACCGGGGTGAACCTCGTCGTCGTCGACGCGCGCGAGCGGTTCCTGCACGCGCTCGCGGGCCACACGGACCCCGAGACCAAGCGCAAGATCATCGGCCGCGAGTTCATCCGCGTGTTCGAGGACGCCGCGCGCGACGTGGTCGCGGGCAGCGACGACGAGGTGCGCTTCCTGGTCCAGGGCACCCTCTACCCGGACGTCGTCGAGTCCGGCGGCGGCGAGGGCGCGGCGAACATCAAGTCGCACCACAACGTGGGCGGTCTTCCCGACGACCTGCAGTTCGAGCTCGTCGAGCCGCTGCGCACGCTGTTCAAGGACGAGGTGCGCGCGGTCGGCCTCGAGCTCGGCGTGCCCGAGGCGATCGTCTGGCGCCAGCCGTTCCCCGGCCCGGGCCTGGGCATCCGCATCATCGGCGAGGTCACGGCCGAACGGCTCGACGTCCTGCGCGCCGCGGACCTCGTCGCACGCGAGGAGCTCACGCGAGCCGGGCTCGACCGCGACATCTGGCAGTGCCCGGTGGTGCTGCTGGCCGACGTCCGGTCGGTCGGCGTGCAGGGCGACGGCCGCACCTACGGTCACCCCGTCGTGCTGCGGCCGGTGTCCTCGGAGGACGCCATGACCGCCGACTGGTCGCGCGTCCCGTACGACGTGCTCGCGACGATCTCCACGCGCATCACCAACGAGGTCCCCGAGGTCAACCGCGTCGTGCTCGACGTGACGAGCAAGCCGCCGGGCACCATCGAGTGGGAGTGACCCGCGCGAGCGGGCCACGGGCGCGACAGGCAGGACCAGCGGGACCGGAAGGACCACAGTGAGCGAGACGAACGACGTGACGGGTACGACCACGGGGCAGACCGAGGTCGGCACGCAGCCGGCCGACGACGCCCAGACCGCCGCCTGGCGGCGCAAGGCGACCGGTGCGCTCAAGCGCTACCGCGTGATGGCGTGGGTCACCGGCACGATGCTCCTGCTGCTGTGCCTGGAGATCGTGCTGAAGTACGGCTTCCACGTGAACGGGTACGACGCCGCGGGTCACGCGAAGCCCGTGATCGGCAACTGGGTCGCGATCGCGCACGGCTGGATCTACGTGGTCTACCTCGTGACGGTCGTCGACCTGTGGTCGACGATGCGCTGGAAGCTGGGTCGCCTCGCGACGCTCGCCGCGGCGGGCGTCGTGCCCGTGATGTCGTTCGTCCTCGAGCGCAAGGCGCACGCGCAGGCGGTCGCCCGGATCGAGTCCGGCGCCCGCTGACCCCCCAGCCCGGGCCCGCTCGCGCGCGAGGTCTCGGTCACGTCCTCGACGCGCCGCGCGGCGGGTCCGGCATCTGTAGCGAAATGCACCCCTTTCGCTACAGTCGACCTGCAGGAACGCAGCGCTCGCGGGGCCGCCGACGGCCTCCCGGACCCCTCGTGCAGGGGTCCGCACCCGGACGTGAGTGAAGGGGAACGGGACAGTGGCGACATCAAGCAAGGGGAGCAGCAAGGGTGTCAAGGGACTCGCCCTGGTCACCCTCATCCTGGGCATCGTCTTCGTCGTGGCCGGTGCGGTGACGTGGGGAGCCGTCACGTCGAACCTCGGGGCCGAGAAGATCACGGTGTCGGACGACGCGAGCGCCTTCCAGGGGCAGCTCGTCGACACGCCGTGGGAGGCCTGGGTCCAGGCCGACGTCATCAACAAGCACGCGCTGGAGGCGTCCGGCGGCAAGACGTACGCCGAGCTCCCGCAGGACGACCCCAAGCGCGAGACGGTCATGACCGCCTCGTTCCTGCGGGCGTCGCTGTTCACGTCCGTCGTGGCGTTCGGGGTCGCGCTCCTCGTCGTCGGCATCGGCGTGTCGCTGCTGATCATCGGCTGGGCGCTGCGCCGCGTGGGCACGCACATCGCCGAGGGTGACGTGGCGGTCGCCGGACCCGCGCCCACCCCTGTCGCTGCCGCACCCGCTGCGCCTGCGCCCGTCGCGGCGGTCGTGCCGCCCGCCCCGGTCGTCCCGCCCGAGCCCGTCGCGCCGCCGGCGCCCGAGCCTGTCGCGCCGCCGGCGCCCGAGCCCGTCGCGCCGCCCGTACCGGCCGACGAGCCCGCACCGTCGCCCGCAGGGCCGCCGCCGGTCGACCCCGTGGTCGCACCGACCGAGCCCGACGTGAACGCGGCCGACGACGTCCGCGGCGCGCACGCGCAGGACGACCCCCCGGCCCCGCCGCGCGAGATCTGACGCGCGAACGGTTCACGCACGACGAGACCGCCCCCCCGAGCGGGGAGGGCGGTCTCGTCGTGTGCGGCCGGTCCGGTGCCGACTCAGCGCCGGCCGCGCCGCACGCCCGGGACCAGCGAGCCCACCAGCAGGGCGAGACCGCCCGCGCCGAGGAGCACGATGATCGCGAGCTGGACGTCGATGGTCGCGCCGCCCGCCCAGGCGAGCAGGCCGACCCCGACCGCCGCCAGCATGAGCCCCCACACGACGGTGCGGACTCGCGGACGCCGTGCAGGCTCGTCCTCGAGCCGTCCCGCGGGGACGCCCAGCGGGAGCGGTGTCGACGGCGGGATGTCCGCGCCCGACGCGACGATGTCGGGTGCCTTGTCGGATGCGCCGGACGAACCGGTGACAGGCGCGGGCTCCTCGTCCGGGACGGGTGTCGCCTCCACGACGGGGAGCACCGCGGTCGGCTCGTCCTCGCCGGGGGTGGCGGCGTTGTCTCGTGTGGGGTCGCTGCTCATGAGTCCTCCCGGACGACGGTGATGTTGCCCGCGCCGGCCTTGATGTCCAGCGTGAGCTGCGGGGAGCGGGTGGTGGAGGCGACGTCGGTGAACGTGCGGTCGCGCAGCCGGACGCCGTCGGTGCCCTGGGCGGCGCCGGGGTCGACGTCCCACTCCATGCGCCCCGCGCCGAGCTCGACGCTCGCGGTGACGGCGGCGTCCGCGGGGACGACGACGGTGAGGTCGCCTGCGCCGATCGTGAGCGGGACGGTGAGCGTCGCGTCCGTCATGGGGACCCCCGCCAGGTCGACGCGTGCGTCACCGAACCCGAGCGCGAACCCGTCGGCGGCGCTCTGCCGGTCGGTGAACGTCGTGGTGACGTCCCCGGCGAACCGGGACTCCGCGGGACCGTCCCACCGCCAGGCGTCGTGCGCGGCGACACCGGCGGGACCCGCGACGAGGATCGCCATGATGGCGAGGAAGCCGAGCGAGCCCGACCGCCTGCCGCGCAGCCCCGCCACGACGATGCCGAGCCCGGCCAGCACGACCGTGATGCCGAGGACCGTGAGCAGGACCGGGCCGTCGAAGTGGTCCGTGCGGTGCGCCGCGAGCAGCGCGGCGGACGAGAGCAGGACGAGCGCGACGACCGTCCCGGTGGTCGCGGCGCCCGGCCCGAGCACGCGCGGTCGCACGGGGCGCGGGGGTGCCGGAGGTGTCACGGGTCGCGTCGCGGCGTACGGCGGGGTCACCGGGATGCCTCCCGCGGTTCCCGGCGTGGGACGCCACGACCGGTCGGTGCCGGCGCCTGCGGCCGACCATCCTGCGGCGTCCGGCGTGGGCGTCGAGCCTGGCGTGAGGGGAGGCGCCGAGGTCGAGACGGGCGCGAGCGGCGTCGTCGCGGCCGACGTGTACCCGGCCGACGGACCGGCCGGGCCCGCGCTCGTGGGGGCGGTGCCGGTGGGGGCGCCGCTCGTCGGGTCGGTGCCCGTGGGCGCGCCGCTCGTCGGGCCCGTGCTCGTCGGCGCAGGGCTCGTCGGTGCAGGGCTCGCCGGGAACGGCCCGTACGGCCCGGAGGGCCCGGCCGGCGCCGCGGGTCCGGACCGGCGAGCGAGGTGCACCACGAGGAACCCGATCCCGACCGCCACGGCGATCCAGAACAGCGTCGCGATCGCCGCGAACACCCCGTGGAACAGCCCCCCGTCGCGGCCCCACCACAGGAAGGGCGTCCCGCCGCGTCCGAGGCCGACGACGACCATCGCGGCAGCGCCGATGATCGCGGCGTCGAACCGCCCGGCGATCAGCTCCTCGAGGTGGATGCGACCGTCGCGGCGCTCGGGCAGGAGCGCCCACGCCGCGCCGTACAGGAGCAGGCCGAACCCGCCGAGCAGCACGGACGCCGCGAACAGCGCGCGCCACACCAGCGGGTCGAGCCCGAACCGCGCGGACAGCCCCGAGCAGACGCCCGCGAACCAGCGGTCGTCGCCGCGGGTCAGGTCGAGCCTGCGGATGCTCGCGAAGAACCCGGAGGTCGGGTGCGGGGGTGCGCCGCCGGGTCCCGAGGAGCCGGGCTGTGCGCCGGGTGCTGTCGTGTCCATGCCTCGATCCTGACGCGCGTGCGTCTGGCGCGGCATCGGGACTGACCCTGAACCGACCCTGACATCTGCCAGCCGCGCCCCGGGGAACGGCCCGCCCGGACCCTCACCGGACCCTGAGATGTGCGCGAACGGCGCCGGGCGACGGCCGTGACGTGTGACGATCGTCCCGTGACGACGACCGCCGGCCCCGCGTCGCCCTTCGGGGCGGCCTCGCGCCTGCCCCTGCGGCGACCCGAGCAGGGGCGCTGGGTGGGTGGCGTCGCGGCGGGGCTCGCGGCGCACGTCGGGCTCCCGGTGCGGCTGCTGCGCGTGGCGTTCGTCGTGCTCGCCCCGCTCGGCGGCGTCGGGGTGTTCCTCTACGGCTTCTGGTGGGTGACCGTCCCCGCGGGCGACCCGCTCGAGGCGGCGGTCGACGCGCGTCCCTCGGCACTCGCCCGGCTCTCGAGGCGCCAGGCGGACGCGGCGCCGGCGCGCCGCTGGCCCGTCACCGACGTCGCGGTCGGCGCGCTGCTCGTCGCGCTCGCGGCCGTGCTCGTCGCTGGACGGGCCGGACGGCTCGACCTGGACTGGGTGCTGCCCGCGTTCGTCGTGCTGGCGGGGGTGGGGCTGGCGTGGAGCCAGCTCGACGCCGCGCAGCGTGGTCGGCTGCGGCGGCGGGCCGGCGGGCGGACGCCCGTGTCGGTCCTGCGCCTGCTCGGCGGCGTCATCCTCGCGGCGGTGGGCGTGCTGCTGCTCGTGGGCCAGGGCTCGGGCCGGGGTGTCGCGACCGACGACCTGCTCCAGACCGTCGTGGCGTCGCTCGCGGTGCTCGCGGGCGTGGCGCTCGTGCTGACGCCCTGGTGGCTGCGGCTGGTGCGGGAGCTCGGCGACGAGCGGGCGGCGCGCGCACGCGAGTCGGAGCGGGCGGACATCGCGGCGCACCTGCACGACTCGGTGCTGCAGACCCTCGCGCTCATCCGCGCCCGAGCCGACGACCCGGCCGAGGTCGCACGCATGGCCCGCGCGCAGGAGCGCGAGCTGCGCGAGTGGTTGTACGACGACCGCCCCGCGCCCGGTACATCGCTCGTCGCGGCGCTGCGGGGCATCGTCGCGGAGGTCGAGGACTCGCGCTCGGGTCCGGACGGCGACCCGGTCGCGATCGAGACCGTCGTGGTCGGCGACCGTGCGCCCGACGCCGACACCGAGGCGTTGCTCCAGGCCACGCGCGAGGCGCTGGTCAATGCCGTGGTGCACGGCCGCCCGCCGGTGTCCCTCTACCTCGAGGTGGGACCGAGCGAGGTCGAGGTGTACGTGCGCGACCACGGCGACGGGTTCGACGTGGACGCGATCGAGCCCGACAGGTTCGGGGTGCGCGAGTCGATCGTCGGTCGCGTGCACAGGCGCGGGGGCGAGGCGAGCGTGGTGTGCAGGCCGGGCCGCGGCACGGAGGTGCACCTGCGCGTGCCCGTCGGGCCGGGCGAGGAGAGCGCGGGCGCCGCGGGGCGCGCGCACGACGACGAGAAGGAGCCGCCGGCATGAGTGCGGGAGAACCGGTCGACGTGGTGCTGGTCGACGACCACCACATGTTCCGCACGGGCGTGAAGGCGTCGCTCGACGACGGCGTCCGGGTGGTCGGCGAGGCGGACACGGTCGACACCGCGATCGAGCTCGTGCGCCGCGTGCGCCCGCCCGTGGTGCTGCTCGACGTGCACCTGCCCGGCGGCGACGGCGGAGGCGGGGCCGAGGTGCTGCGCGCGTGCGCGGACCTGCAGGGCGAGGTGCGGTTCCTCGCGCTGTCGGTGAGCGACGCGTCCGAGGACGTCGTCGCGGTCATCCGTGCGGGCGCGCGGGGCTACGTGACGAAGGCGATCGACGGCGCCGCTCTGTCCGACGCGGTGCGTCGTGTGGCGGGCGGTGACGCGGTGTTCTCGCCGCGGCTCGCGGGGTTCGTGCTCGACGCGTTCGGTGCGGCAGCGGGGGACGTCGCGACGGGTGACGACGAGCTGGACCGCCTCTCGGCACGTGAGCGCGAGGTCATGCGGCTCATCGCGCGCGGGTACTCCTACCGCGAGGTCGCCGCGGAGCTGTTCATCTCCGTCAAGACCGTCGAGACGCACGTCTCGGCGGTGCTGCGCAAGCTCCAGCTGTCCTCGCGCCACGAGCTCACGCGGTGGGCCGCCGCGCGGAGGCTGCTGTGACGAGGCCCTCCCGATCGTTCTGACAACCTGTCAGAACGATCGGGTAGCATCGCGGGCATGAAGCTCCTGTTCGACATCGTGCTCACGCTCCACCTCCTCGGCTGGGCGATCGTCCTCGGCGGCGTCCTCGTCAGCATGCGCCCGCCGAAGCTGCCGAAGGGCGTCCTGCACGGCGCCCTGACGGCACTGGTCACCGGCATCCTCATGGTCGGTCTCGCCGACATGAGCGACGAGCTGCGCGACCCGGACATGGCGAAGATCGCGGTCAAGCTCGTCGTGGCCCTGTGCGTCACGGCGCTCGTCCTCGTCGGCGTGCGGCAGCCCGAGCGTGTCACGACGAGGTTCCTCGGTGCGATCGCCGGCCTGACGGTGCTCAACGTCGCCGTCGCCGCCATCTGGCGCTGACGCAGCCCGCAACCCGCTCTCGACGACGTCGGCGCTAGGGTCCCTGCATGCCGGACCCGGGGAACCTGCTCGTCGGACTCGCCGTGGTCGCCGGGCTCGTGGGCGTCGTCGTCCAGGTGCTGCCCGGCGCGCTCCTGGTCCTCGCCGCGGTCGGCGTGTGGGGCGTCGTCACGGGCGGCGCGGTCGGCTGGGGCGTCGTCGCGGTCGCCGTCCTCGCGACCGGTGCCGCCCAGGTCGTGAAGTACCTGGTCGCCGGACGGCACCTCTCGCGCGGCGGCGTCCCGCCCTCGGCGGTCGTGTGGGGAGCGGTCGCGGGAGTGGTGGGGTTCTTCGTGATCCCCGTGGTCGGCCTGCCCGTCGGGTTCCTCGCAGGGACGTTCGTCGCCGAGTGGGTGCGACTGCGGTCCGGGCGGCGTGCGTGGCGCGCGACGCTCGTCGCCATGCAGGCCACGGGCCTGACGATCCTGGTCGAGCTGGCCGGAGCCCTCGTCACGACCGCGGCGTGGGTCGTCGGGCTCGCCGCTGCCTGATCGTCCGTGTCGTCGTCGCGCCGCGTCCTGTGGGCGGTGAGGACCCTCGTGTCGGTGGCGGCGCCTACCCTGGTGGGGCCATGACGTCGCTCTTCGATGCCCTCGACCTCCCGCTGCCGGAAGGCGCCCGCCCAGGCGCTCGCGACCGCAGCGGCGCCGCCTTCGACCCCGGCGCGCACACCGCGCGCCGCGACCCCTCGGGGCTGCCGCGCGTGATGGCTCCGCGCGACGACGACGAGCAGGCCGAGGTCGACGAGCGCCGTGCCGCCGACGAGCGGCGCCGCGAGGAGGAGGCGGCCGAGCTCCTCGTCGGCCTCAACCCGCAGCAGCGCGAGGCGGTGCTGCACCACGGAGGCCCCCTGCTCATCGTCGCGGGCGCCGGCTCGGGCAAGACGCGGGTCCTCACGCACCGCATCGCCTACCTGCTGGCGACCCGGCGGGCCCGGGCGGGGGAGATCCTCGCGATCACCTTCACCAACAAGGCCGCGGCGGAGATGCGCGAGCGCGTCGAGCACCTCGTCGGGCCCGCCGCGAGCCGCATGTGGGTGTCCACGTTCCACTCCGCATGCGTCCGGATCCTGCGGCGCGAGGCGACGACGATCGGGTTGCGCTCGAGCTTCTCGATCTACGACTCGGCGGACTCGCAGCGGCTCCTGACGCTCGTCGCGCGCGAGCTGGACCTCGACCCGAAGCGCTACCCGGCGAAGGCGCTGGCGTCCAAGATCTCCTCGCTCAAGGACGAGCTGGTCGACGCCGAGGAGTTCGCGCGCACGTCCGGCGGCGGTGCGTCCAACGACTACGACGCGGCGGTGGCGCAGGTCTACACGCGCTACCAGGCGCGCCTGCGGCAGGCGCACGCGCTGGACTTCGACGACCTGATCATGGCGACTGTGCACCTGCTGCAGGCGTTCCCGGCGGTCGCGGAGCACTACCGACGGCGGTTCCGCCACGTGCTCGTCGACGAGTACCAGGACACCAACCACGCGCAGTACGTGCTGGTGCGCGAGCTCGTCGGCGGTGCCGTGGGAACCGGTCCCGACGCGCAGGCACCGGCGCAGGACGTGCCGGCGGGCGAGCTGACCGTCGTCGGCGACGCGGACCAGTCGATCTACGCGTTCCGCGGAGCGAACATCCGCAACATCCTGGAGTTCGAGGCCGACTACCCCCAGGCGCGCACGATCCTGCTCGAGCAGAACTACCGCTCGACGCAGACGATCCTCTCGGCGGCCAACGCCGTCATCAGCCGCAACCCCGGGCGCAAGCCCAAGCGCCTGTGGACCGACGCGGGCGCAGGCGCGCAGATCGTCGCGTACGTCGCGGACGACGAGCGCGAGGAGGCACGCTTCGTCGTCGAGGAGATCGACCGGCTGGGCGACTCCGACGGCGTCCGGCCGGGCGACGTGGCGGTGTTCTACCGCGCGAACGCGCAGTCCCGCGCGCTCGAGGAGGCGCTCGTGCGCGTCGGGCTGCCGTACAAGATCGTCGGCGGCACGCGCTTCTACGAGCGGCGTGAGATCAAGGACGCCGTCGCCTACCTGCGCGCGATCGCGAACCCGGACGACGACGTGAACGTCCGTCGCATCCTCAACGTGCCCAAGCGTGGGCTGGGGGAGCGCTCCGAGGCCATGGTCGCGGGCTTCGCGGAGCGTGAGCGCATCTCGTTCGGCGCCGCGCTCGAACGGCTGGAGGAGGTGCCCGGTCTCGGCACGCGTGCGGTCGTCGGGCTCCAGGCGTTCGCGACCATGCTGGCCGAGCTGCGTGCGATGGCCGCGGACGGTGGGCCCGCCCTGGTGCTCGGTGCGGTGCTGGACCGGTCGGGCTACCTCGCCGAGCTGCGTGGCAGCGACGACCCGCAGGACGCGACGCGCGTCGACAACCTGGCCGAGCTGCACGCGGTCGCCACCGAGTTCGAGCAGTCGGACCCCGAGGGAGACCTGGCCGACTTCCTCGAGCGGGTCTCGCTCGTCGCCGACTCGGACCAGATCCCGACCCCGGACGGTGCGGAACCCGACGACGCGCCGGCGGCGGACCCGGGTGTCATCACGCTGATGACGCTGCACACCGCGAAGGGCCTCGAGTTCCCGGTCGTGTTCCTCACGGGCATGGAGGACGGCACCTTCCCGCACATGCGGTCGCTGAGCGACGTCGACCAGCTCTCGGAGGAGCGCCGGCTCGCGTACGTGGGGGTCACGCGTGCGCGCGAGCGGCTGTACGTGTCCCGCGCGGCGGTGCGCTCGGCCTGGGGCGTCCCGAACGAGTTCCCGCCGAGCCGGTTCCTCGACGAGCTGCCTGACGAGCTGATCGACTGGCGACGGCGCGAGTCGTCGACGTCGCAGCTGCGAGGTGGCTGGGGGTCCGGGTACGGGTCCGGCGGGTACGGCTCAGGCGGGTACGGGTCGGGCGGGGCTCGCGGGTCGTCGTCGGGCTCCCGCGAGCGCGAGAAGCGTCCGGCGCTGCCGTCGACCGGAGCGACGTTCGGGTCGGCGACGCCGCGGGCGGCGGGCGACGTGCCGCAGCTCGCGCTCGGCGACCGGGTGACGCACGACGCCTACGGCCTGGGCACGGTGGTCGCGCTCGAGGGGGCGGGGCCGAACGCCGTGGTGAAGGTCGACTTCGGCACCGAGGGGACCAAGCGGCTGCTCCTGCGCTACTCGCCTGTCACGAAGCTGTAGCCGAGCGCGGGTCCCGAGCCGCGCAAGCTCAAGCGGCGGGGTGCTCGGCGCGCTGACGCTCGACCTGCGTACGCACGGCGGCGACGTCGACCGCGCACGCGGCGAGCACCCTCGCCGCCGGGGCGCGGTGCTCGAGCCTCGTGGTCGCGAGCAGCAGGTGCCCCGGGTCGATGCGCCTGTCGTGCCCCGCGACCGCCTCCCGCAGCGCGAGCTCGAGCGTCTTCTTCGCGTCGGGCGCGAACGCCAGCCGGCGGCGTGCACGGGCATGCGGGTGGTCGAGAGCACCGGCGCCGAACTCGTGCTCCACCTGCGCCCGCACGGCGGCGAGGTCGATGCCCACGGCGGCGAGCGCGTCCGCGTCGATCCCGTCGTCGGTGTGCCGGGCTGCGCGCGCGACCGCAGCCGGATCGGTTCCCGCCGCGGCCAGGGCGACGCACGCGATCGATCTCGGGTCGGCGACGACCGCCGCGAGCAGGTGGGCCGACGTGACCGAGCCTGCCCCCGCGGAGCGGGCCTGGTCGTGCGCGGCGGTGACCGCGTCGCGCGCTTGTGCGCTGAACCTCTCGAGCATCAGCCGAACCTCTTCCCGTACTTCTTGTGGACGGCCTGTCGGCTCACGCCCAGCGCGTCGGCGACCTGCTGCCAGGACCACCCGAGCGCCCGGGCACGTCCGACGTGGAGGCCTTCGAGCCGGTCGGCGAGCTCGTGCAACGAGCGCACCGCTCGCAGGCCGTCGCCGGGCTCGGCGGAGGCCGCGGTGGTGAGCAGGTCGGTGGTCATGTCGTCAACATAGGTTGACAGAGCAGAGGTGTCAACCGTGGTTGACATCCGTGACACGCCAGCCGACCTGGTCCGTCGTGTCGGACCTCGCGCCTACCGTGGCTGCAACGGACAAGTCGGGCCGTCGGGGTCGGCGGGACGGCGGCGGCGGTCGGGTCGTCGTCCCCGGCGGTCGGACGTCGGTCTGGCGTCGGGACGCCTGCGTGACCGGGAGGAGGAGCCGTGACGATCGCACCGCACCGTGCGGCCGCCCCCGCAGCCGACGCCGCGCGACCCCCGGGACGCGCCGAGGGTCGGTCGAGCGCGGTACCGGCGGCCGACGACGTGCCGAGCTCGCCGCACCGGGGCCGGATCCGCGGGCTCGACGGGCTGCGAGCGCTCGCGGTGGCCGCGGTCGTCGCCTACCACCTGTTCCCGCGCGCGGTGCCGGGTGGCTTCCTCGGCGTCGACGCCTTCTTCGTCGTCAGCGGGTTCCTCATCACGACGCTGCTGCTGCGGGACGTCGAGCGTCGCGGCCGGATCTCGCTCGTGCCGTTCTGGGTGCGGCGCGCACGGCGGCTGCTGCCGGCGCTCGCGCTCGTCGTCGTGGTGTCGCTCCCGCTCGCGCGCGCCGCCGATCCCGACCTGCTCGTGGGCATCGGGCGCGAGGTGCTCGGCGCGCTCACGTTCTCGACCAACTGGCTCGCGATCGCCGCAGGCACCAGCTATTTCGGTGCGACCGCTCCGGAGCTGTTCCAGCCGTTCTGGTCGCTCGCGATCGAGGAGCAGTTCTACCTCGTGTGGCCGTTGCTGCTGGTGCTGCTACTCGCGTTCGGGCGGTCCTGGCGCGGCCGCGCTCGCGTCGTGGGAGCCGCGGCGCTCGCGTCCGCGCTGCTCATGGCCGTGCTGTACGTGCCCGGCGGCGACCCGACGCGCGTGTACTACGGGACCGTGACGCACGCGTTCGGGCTGCTGATCGGTGCGGCGGCCGCGTTCGCGTGGACCGGCCGGGGCGCGTCGATGCTCCCGCGGACGCGCTGGGCCCGGTGGGCCGGTCCCGCGTCGCTCGGCGCGCTCGCGCTGCTCGTCGTCGTCCTGCGCGCGGACGGGACGTTCGCCTACCGCGGCGGGATCCTGCTCGGCTCCGCGCTCGCCGCCGTCGCGGTCGTCGCGTGCACCGGGCCGGTGGGCGCGTACGTGCGGCTGCTCGAGACCCGGCCGCTCGTGTGGGTGGGCGAGCGGTCGTACGGCATCTACCTGTGGCACTGGCCGGTGATCCTCGTGATCGCCGCGTTCGCTGGGCAGGAGCCCGGCAGCAGCACGTGGTGGCGCGTCGCGGTGGCCGCGGTGGGCGTCACGCTCGTCGCGGCGTGGGCGAGCCACCGGTGGGTCGAGCAGCCGGTCCGCGAGCTGGGGTTCCGTGGCGTCGCCGCCCGCATCGGGTCGTCCCTGCGGGTCGGCGCACCCGGTCCGCGCGTCGTCGCGGGCGTCGTCGCCGTCGCGGTCGTCGCAGCGGCGCTCGTCGTCGTGACCGCGCCGTCGGTGTCGCAGGCCCAGTGCGCGGTCGAGGCGGCGCAACGAGAGATCGCCCAGCGCGACGCAGCCGCGCGTGAGCACGCCGGCGCGCACGGGTCGGGGGACGCCGCGGACGCGGCAGCGGGGATCGCGGCGCTCACCGGGCCGGTCACGGGAGAGGACGTCGTCGCGTTCGGCGACTCGGTGCTGTCCGCGGCGGCGCCCACGATGTACCGCGAGCTGCCCGGCATCCGGATCGACGCCAAGCCGATCCGCAAGTGGGTGGACGCCGACGAGATCGTCGAGGCAGCCGCCGCGAAGGGCGAGCTGCGTCCCGTCGTGGTGCTGAACTTCGGCACCAACGGAGGCTTCCAGTTCCCGGGCTCCGCGAAGGCGCTCGGCAAGGTGCTCGACGCGATCGGTCCCGACCGCGCGGTCGTCGTCGTCACGATCAACGGCATCAGCCACTGGGTGCCGGACGCGAACGCCGAGCTGAGGAAGCTCGTCGCGAGCCACCCCAACGTGCACGTGGCCGACTGGCACGCGTATGTCGCAGCGCACCCCGGGCTGCTGCACGCCGACCGCACGCACCCGAACATGACCGGGGTCGAGCGGTACACGAGCGTGCTCGAGGACGCGCTCGACGACCTGGTGCCGGCCGACGGCGGGTCCCGCTCGTAGCGCTCGGGGCAAGTCCCGGTCTCGCGAACGCCATGCGCTGCACGAGACCGGCAAAGATCTCTCGATGTGAAGACATCTCCGCCGCGCGGCTACGATCAGGACCGGCGCTGCTGCCGAACCCGAGGCCGCAGACGTGGTCGATGAGAGGAACCGGACCAGGTGGACCTGTTCGAGTACCAGGCACGTGACATCTTCGAGAAGCACGGTGTTCCCGTGCTCCGTGGCGTGGTCGCCACGACCGCCGACGGGGCGCGCGCCGGAGCCGAGCAGCTGCTCGGCGACGAGTCCGGCGTCGTCGTGGTCAAGGCTCAGGTCAAGACCGGCGGCCGCGGCAAGGCGGGCGGCGTCAAGATCGCCCGTAGCGCCGACGAGGCCGCCGAGAGGGCCGGCGAGATCCTCGGCATGGACATCAAGGGCCACACGGTCCACCGCGTGATGGTCGCCGAGGGCGCCAGGATCGCCCAGGAGTTCTACTTCTCCGTGCTGCTGGACCGGGCCGAGCGCCGCTACCTCGCGATGTGCTCGGTCGAGGGCGGCATGGAGATCGAGGAGCTCGCGGTCGAGCGCCCCGAGGCGCTCGCACGCGTCGCGGTGGACCCGCGCACGGGCATCGACCAGGCGAAGGCCGACGAGATCGTCGACGCCGCCGGGTTCCCGACGAAGACCACGCCCGAGATCGCGGCCAAGGTCGCGGACGTGCTCCAGAAGCTGTGGGCGGTCTACCAGGGCGAGGACGCGACGCTCGTCGAGGTCAACCCGCTCGTGCTCACCGAGGACGGTGACGTCGTCGCGCTCGACGGCAAGGTCACGCTCGACGCGAACGCCGACTTCCGCCACGCGGACCACGCCGAGCTCGAGGACAAGGCCGCGGCCGACCCGCTCGAGGCGCGTGCCAAGGAGAAGGACCTCAACTACGTCAAGCTCGACGGCGAGGTCGGGATCATCGGCAACGGCGCGGGCCTCGTCATGAGCACGCTCGACGTCGTCGCCTACGCGGGCGAGAAGCACGGTGGGGTCAAGCCCGCCAACTTCCTCGACATCGGCGGCGGCGCCTCGGCCGAGGTCATGGCCGCGGGCCTGGACATCATCCTGTCGGACCCGCAGGTCAAGTCGGTGTTCGTCAACGTCTTCGGTGGCATCACGGCGTGCGACGCGGTCGCCAACGGCATCGTCGCGGCGCTCGAGATCCTGGGCGACGAGGCGAGCAAGCCGCTCGTCGTGCGCCTCGACGGCAACAACGTGGTCGAGGGTCGGCGCATCCTCGCCGACGCCGGCCACCCGCTCGTGACGCTCGCCGACACGATGGACGGCGGGGCCGACAAGGCCGCCGAGCTGGCCAACGCCTGAGCCCGACCGACTTCAGCAGAGAGAAGCAGCAACCATGGCGATCTTCCTGACCGAGGCCTCCAAGGTCATCGTCCAGGGCATGACGGGCTCCGAGGGCACGAAGCACACGACCCGCATGCTCGCGTCCGGCACGAACGTCGTCGGCGGCGTGAACCCGCGCAAGGCCGGCACGACCGTCGCGTTCGGCGAGACCGAGGTGCCCGTCTTCGGCTCGGTGGCCGACGCGATGGCCCAGACCGGTGCCGACGTGTCCGTCATCTTCGTCCCGCCGGCCCACACCAAGGGCGCCGTCGTCGAGGCGATCGACGCGGGCATCCCGCTCGTCGTCATCATCACCGAGGGCGTCCCGGTCGCGGACACGGCCGAGTTCTTCGCGTACGCGCAGGACAAGGGCGTGCGCCTCGTCGGCCCGAACTGCCCCGGCCTGATCAGCCCCGGGAAGTCGAACGTCGGCATCATCCCGGCCGACATCACCGGCCCCGGCCGCGTCGGCCTGGTCTCGAAGTCGGGCACGCTGACCTACCAGATGATGTACGAGCTGCGGGACTTCGGGTTCTCGTCGGCCGTCGGCATCGGCGGCGACCCGATCATCGGCACGACGCACATCGACGCGCTGGCCGCGTTCGAGGCGGACCCTGACACGGACCTCATCGTCATGATCGGCGAGATCGGCGGCGACGCCGAGGAGCGTGCCGCGGCCTACATCAAGGAGAACGTGACCAAGCCGGTCGTCGGCTACGTCGCGGGCTTCACGGCCCCCGAGGGCAAGACGATGGGTCACGCGGGTGCGATCGTGTCCGGCTCGTCGGGCACCGCGGAGGCCAAGAAGGTCGCCCTCGAGGCCGCCGGCGTCAAGGTCGGCAAGACGCCGTCCGAGACGGCTGCGCTCGCTCGCGAGATCCTCGCGGGCGCCTGAGCACCACGCACCCGACGCCCCGGTCACCCACGCGGTGACCGGGGCGTCGTGCTGCGGGGACCGGTCCGGCCCAGGTCGGTCCGCGTGCGACGCGCGGGCTCGCGACGACGTCCGCGCCGGGTGTGACGAGAAGCGCGCGACCGACTCGCCGCGCCGCCTGCGCCCCCGCGCCGCGCGCCCCGGCGACCATGTCTGCGTGAGCCGCACCCGTCCGCCCCTCGTCGCCGACCGCGCCGCGGGCGGGACCCGGCCCGGTTCACGCGGCCCCGGGGCGCGCCGCCGCGGCGTGCAGCCCCGCACGGGCCCGACGCCGGCGGTCGGCGAGGCGTTCGCGACGAGCACGCTCGACGGCGCCCCGCGCTGGGTGGGCGGCGTGCTGTGCGCGGTGCAGGCTGCCGTCCTGTCGCTCCTGGTGCTCGTGCTGCCCGCGGTCGCGGCGTTCGTCGCGACCGCGGCGGACCCGAGCAACGCGCACGTCACGTGGCTGCGGGCGGTCCGCGTGGGTGCATCGCTGTGGCTCGCGGGGCACGGCGTCGCGCCGGTCGTCGCCGGTACGGCGGTGACGCTCGTGCCGCTCGGGGCGACGGTGCTGCTCGTCTTCGCGTGCTACGCGTCCGCACGCCGCTCGGGCGTGCCCGTGCGCGCGGCGTTCCTGGCGGGGACGGGCGCGTACGCGGTGCTCGTCGCCCTCGTGGCGCTGGCGTGCGGGGCCGGCGTGCCCGGGGCGCTGCGCGGCCTCCTCGGCGGCGCGGTCGTCGCGGGTCTCGGGATCGGCGCCGGCCTGCTGCGCAGGCCGGGCGCGCCGACGCTGCGCGCGGCGACCCGGCCGTACTGGTCCCGGCTGCCGGGCTGGTCGCGCGTCGGGGCCGCGGCCGGCGGGCTGGCCGCGGGGATGCTGGTCCTGGTGTCGTCCGTGCTCGCGGCCGCGTGGGTCGTCGCGGGCACCGCGACGGTGCGGGACATCGTCGAGGGCCTGGGCGTCGAGTCGGTCGGGGGAGTGGTCCTCGCGTTCGGTGAGCTGCTGTTCGTGCCGGACCTCGTGGTGTGGGCGCTCGCGTGGCTCGCAGGTCCTGGCTTCGCGGTGGGGTCGGGCACGTCGTTCGCGCCGGGGGGGCTCACGACGGGACCGATGCCCGCCATCCCGCTGCTGGGCGCGCTCCCGACGAGCTCGCTGCCGGGTGCGTGGCAGCTCGCGACGCCGCTCGTGCTCGCGGGGGTCGGGGCGCTCGCGGGGTGGTACGTGCATCGTCGGCTCGTGCGCGACGACGTGTGGTGGCGTGCGGTCGCGGCGTGCGCGGTGCTCGCGCTCGCCGCGGGTGCCGTGTGCGCCGTGCTCGTCGCTCTCGCGTCCGGGGGGGTCGGCCCCGGACGCATGGAGCAGGTCGGCGCATCGGCCTGGAAGGTCGGGGTCGCGGTGGTGTGGCCGGTGCTGCTGGGTGCGCTCGCGGTCGTCGTGCCGAGCGACGCCGGGGTGCGCGCGGGCGTGGCGCGCCGGCTGGGGCGTCCGCGCGACGTCGGCTGAGCCTCAGCCGCGGCTGCTCGACGGCGTCAGGCGCCGCTGGAGGTCGTCGATCCCCTGGCGGTACACCTGGTCGCACTCGGCGTGCGCGGCCTGCGTGAGCGCACGGTCGAGGCACTGCGTGTGCGCGGTCTGCAGGTCCCAGGTGAGCGCGAGCGTGCCGCCGGCGAGCAGCCCCCACAGGGTCGCCAGGACCGTGCCGGCGATGAGCGTGGGGGTGAGTGCGCCGCGGACGTGGGAGCGGACCGCGAGAACGGCCCCGCGGCCCCCGACGACCGCGGCGGCGAGCACGAGCACGAGCGAGAGCACCTGCCACGGGAGCCGGAACGTCGACATGATCGCTCCGACGAGCAGCAGGACCCCGAACAGCGTGCCCAGCGACCGGGCGCGCGCCGCGCCCGCCGCGTCAGCGGGTCGCTGCGGTGGTCGGCCGCCGGTGCCCGGCTCCGGCTCGTCCGACGCCCGGGGTGCGGGGCGCGGCGGACCGGGGTGCTGCTGCGGAGGCGGGTACGCGTGCGGCGGCTCGCCCGGGCGGGGCTCCTCGGGCGGCGCGTACGGGTTGCTCACCCCGGCATTCTCACCCACGCAGCCCCGTCGTCGTCCCGCGGTCCACGCCCGGTAGGGTGCCGCGCGTGAGCACACCCACCCCTGACACCCGGACGTCGGGCCGCCTCGTCGTGCTGGTCTCCGGGACCGGATCGAACCTCGCGGCGCTGCTCGAGGCGCACCGCGACCCTGCGTTCGGCGCGCGGGTCGTCGGGGTCGTCGCCGACCGTGCGGACATCCGTGCGCTCGAGATCGCCCGCGAGGCGGGGGTCCCGACGGCGGTCGTCCGGCTGGGCGACTTCCCGGACCGCGCTGCCTGGGACGACGCGCTCACGCAGGCGGTCGCGATGTTCTCGCCGGACGTCGTGGTGCTGGCCGGGTTCATGAAGCTCGTCGGGCCGCCGTTCCTCGCCAGGTTCGAGAACCGCGTGGTGAACACGCACCCCGCGCTGCTGCCGTCGTTCCCGGGCGCGCACGGCGTCCGGGACGCGCTGGCGTACGGCGTGAAGGTGTCGGGCTGCTCGGTGATCGTCGTGGACGGCGGCGTCGACGCGGGGCCGATCCTCGCGCAGGAGGCCGTGCCTGTCCTCGCCGACGACGACGAGGCGTCGTTGCACGAGCGCATCAAGGTCGTCGAGCGGGGGCTCCTGGTGGACGTCGTCGGGCGCATCGCTCGCGGCGGGCTCACCGTCGACGGACGGACCGCCGCGATCGGCTGACGCGCGGCCGCTCACGCGGAGACGCGTCCCTGCCACCACGTGACGGTCTCGCGCACGATCGCGTCCCACGGCGTCGGGGAGAGCCCGAGCGTGCGCTCGGTGGCCGACGAGTCGACGACGAACGGCTCCGTGAACTGGTACCGCACGCGTGCGACCTCGCGCACGGCGGGGACCGCGACGCCCATCGTGCGCAGCATCCAGGCGGGTACGGGAGAGATGTTCGGTACGGGCACCCCCGCCTCCGTCGCGAGGCGTCCCGCGAGGTCGCGGTAGGAGAGCGGTGCGTCGGTCGGGGCGACCCATGCGGAGCCCCATGCCCGCTCGTCCTGGGCCACGGCGGCGAGAGCCGCGACGAGGTCCGCCAGGTAGGTCCACGAGTGCGGCTGGTCGGGATCGCCGACCGGGCGCAGGGTGCGGCCCGCCAGCAGGGGCTCCATGAGCATCGCGCCGGCGTGCGCCGTGCCGAGTGCGCCGGGCCCGAGGTAGTCGCTCGCGCGGACCTCGGTCGCGCGCAGCCGACCGGCCTCGTGCCGCGCGAGCGCCTCGCGCCACATCTGGGCGCGCACCGCCCCCTTCGCCTCGGTGCTGCGCAGCGGCGTCGCCTCGGTCATCACGCCCGACCCCGCGCCGTACCCGTACAGGTTGCCGACGGTGACCAGCACCGCACCGGTGCGTTCGGCGACGTCCATCGCCGCGCCGTGCAGCACCGGCCACAGCTGCGGCCAACGGTGGTACGGCGGGTTGGCGGCGTCGACGAGCGACGCCGCGCCCACGGCCAGCCGCGCCAGCGAGCTCGCGTCCGACGCGTCGGCGGCCACGTGGCGCACGCCGGGCACGGCCGCCCGCCCTTCCGGTGCGCCGCTGCGGGAGACGACGACGACGTCGTGACCCTGCTCGACGAACAGGTCGGTGAGCGCCGACCCGACGGGGCCCTTGCCGAGGACGACGTGACGTGCCATGACTTCTCCAGACGTCGGGGAGAGCGGTGCTCTCGGATGTGAGCAGCGTTCACCCAACGCGACCGGATGTCAAGAGCGGTGCTCTCATTGCGGATCGGCGCTCTCGGCGGCATGCTGTCGGCCATGCCCGACGACGCGCCCGCACCCGCACGAGCGGCCACCGCCCGCGAACGCGCCCGCCAGTCCTTCACCGCGGACCTCCTCGATGCGGCCCGCGCGCGCGTCCGGTCCGAGGGCGCCGCACAGCTGTCGCTGCGCGCCGTCGCGCGTGACCTGGGCGTCGCCTCGTCGGCCGTCTACCGCTACGTCGACTCGCGTGACGCGCTGATCACGCTGCTCGTCATCGAGGCCTACGACGCCGCGGGCGAGGCGTGCGAGCGGGCGGCCCGCGACGCGGCCGGCAGCGACCCGCTGGACCTGTGGCTCGCCGTCGCGCGCGCATTCCGAGGGTGGGCGCTGCACGACCGGCACGCGTTCGAGCTCGTCTACGGCACCCCGGTCCCCGGCTACATCGCGCCCCAGGACACGGTCCGCCACGCGACGCGCGTGTGGGCCGCGATCGGCACCTCGGTCTTCGAGGCCGCGCGCGTCGGCCGGAGTCCGACCGACGCGGAGGAGGTGCTCGCGCTGCGGCTGGTCTCGCCCGAGGTCGTCGCGGTCGCGGTGCAGGTCGGGTCGGCACGCCAGGCCGACGACGAGCCGTCGGGCGGACCCATGGACGCAGCCGACGGCCTCGCGGGCGCCCCTGAGCACGTCGCAGCCGCCGCCGCGGGAGCGCTCGCGTCGATGTCGCTGTTCGCCGCGCTGCTCGGCGCGGTCACGATGGAGCTGTTCGGCCACCTGTACGGCATGACGACCGACGCGGACCGGCTGTTCGAGACGACCATGACGGCTGCTGCGCGAGGTGCGGGCCTCGTCGGCTGACGCGCGGCCGTCGCCAGCTACCCCGCGCGGGGCTAGACTCGCACGCGGTCGTGACTGGCGAGGGTGGGCAACCACCGGGGAGCGGCCGCAGTGCCCTGCAGTGCGCCGCCCGCCTGGGCGCCTGGGTCCGTTGCCCGTCCCGGGCCGGCCCAGGCCGGCCTGTCGTGCCGAACCGGCACGCGCCGACAGGAGTGGTCATGACCGCCGCGCACCCCAGCACCCTCGTCTCGTTCACCGGTGACCCCACCGACCCCGCCTCGCGCCGCCCGCTGCGTCGAGCGCTGCTCAGCGTCTACGACAAGACGGGCCTCGCCGAGCTCGCGACGGCCCTGCACGCCGCCGGCGTCGAGCTGGTCTCGACCGGCACGACCGCCTCGACCATCGAGTCCGCGGGCGTCCCCGTGACCCGGGTCGAGGAGCTGACCGGCTTCCCCGAGTGCCTCGACGGGCGGGTCAAGACGCTGCACCCGCGCGTGCACGCCGGCCTGCTCGCCGACGTCCGCCGCCCCGAGCACGTGGCACAGCTCGCCGAGCTGGGCATCGAGCCGTTCGACCTGCTCGTCGGCAACCTGTACCCGTTCTCCGCGACCGTGGCCTCGGGCGCCGGTCCCGACGAGTGCGTCGAGCTCATCGACATCGGCGGTCCCGCGATGGTCCGGGCCGCAGCCAAGAACCACGCGTCGCTCGCGGTCGTGGTCGACCCCGCCGCGTACGGCGAGGTCGCCACGGCGCTCGCGGACGGCGGCTTCACGCTCGCGCAGCGCCGCGCGCTCGCCGGCCGCGCGTTCGCGCACACCGCCGAGTACGACCAGGCGGTCGCGGGCTGGTTCGCGGCGCAGCTCGCACCCGACGAGACCGCGGCCGAGACGGGCTTCCCGGCCGTCGTCGGCGCCACCTGGACCCGCGACGAGGTGCTCCGCTACGGCGAGAACCCGCACCAGTCCGCCGCGCTGTACCTCGACGCGGACGGCGTCGCCGGGCGCGGGCTGGCCGGTGCCACGCAGCTGCACGGCAAGGCCATGAGCTACAACAACTACGTCGACGCCGACGCGGCGTGGCGCGCGGCGCACGACCACGACGAGCCCGCGGTCGCGATCATCAAGCACGCCAACCCGTGCGGCATCGCGGTGGGCGACGACGTCGCCGACGCGCACGCGAAGGCGCACGCGTGCGACCCGGTCTCGGCCTTCGGCGGCGTCATCGCCACCAACCGTCCGCTCACGGCGGCGGCAGCGGCGCAGATCGCACCGGTCTTCACCGAGGTGGTCGTCGCTCCGGAGTTCGATCCGGAGGCCGTCGAGATCCTCACGCAGAAGAAGAACATCCGGCTCCTGCGGGTGTCCGGCGTCGCGGCGGGGCTCGAGCGCCGGCCGGTCTCGGGCGGGCTGCTCGTGCAGCAGGCGGACCGCATCGACGCCGCGGGCGACGACCCGACGACCTGGACGCTCGCGACGGGCGACGCGGCCGACGAGGCCACGCTCGCCGACCTCGCGTTCGCGTGGCGGGCCGTGCGCGCGGTCAAGTCCAACGCGATCCTGCTCGCCTCCGGCGGCGCGTCGGTCGGCGTCGGCATGGGCCAGGTCAACCGCGTCGACTCGTGCCGCCTCGCGGTCGAGCGCGCGAACACGGGCGACGTCGAGCGTGCGCGCGGTGCGGTCGCGGCGTCGGACGCGTTCTTCCCGTTCGCAGACGGCCTGCAGGTGCTGCTCGACGCGGGTGTGCGCGCGGTCGTGCAGCCCGGCGGCTCGGTGCGCGACGAGGAGGTCGTCGCGGCCGCCCGCGAGGCCGGCGTGACGCTCTACCTCACCGGCACGCGCCACTTCGCGCACTGAGCCGGCCGCCGGGGCCCATCCCGTCCCGCTCCGCCCGCGCGCCCGGTCACGGCTGGTCGCGCAGGGCGGAGCGCAGCGGGGTCCCCGCGTCGGCCGCGAGGGCGGGGTCGAGCCGCGGCAGGTCGGTCGCGCCGAAGAGTCGCCGGGCGGCAGCGACGTCGCGCGGCCGGTCCACCGTGAGGGTCGCGGTGAGCACGTCGGTGCCCGGCCGCCACCACAGCGCGGTCCAGCCGTCGGTCCCGCCGGGCGTGCCGCGCAGCACGACGTCGTCGTCGGTGCCGGGCAGGCCGAACAGCGTCAGCTCGTGGCCGAGCTGCGTCGAGAAGACGTAGGGCGCGGGGTCCGCGGGAGCGCCGGGGACGCCGAGCAGGTCGTCGACGAGCGCCACGGGTCCGCGCAGCGCGCCGTCCCAGTGCCCCGGTGGGACCCAGCCGTGCCGGTGCGAGCGCCGCAGCGCGACGTCGCCGACCGCGCGCACGGTCCGTGCCGCACCGAGCACCCGGTACGTCTCGTCGACGCGCAGCGCGCCCGAGCGCTCGCGCGGCAGCGCGTCACCCAGCCAGTCCGTCGCGGGGCCGGCGCCGACCGCGGCGAGCACGACGTCCGCCCCGATCCGCTCGCGCCCGGCGGGCCCGACGACGTCCACGCCGTCGCCGCGCACGTCCACGACCTGCGCCGACGTGACGAGCCGGACCCCGGCGTGCGCGAACGCGGGCGCCAGCAGGCCACCCACGGTGACGCCCAGGGCGCCGGACAACGGGGCCGGGCCCGCCTCGAGCACCGTCACCTCCACGCCCGCAGCTGCGGCGACACCCGCGACCTCCGCCCCGATCCAGCCGGCCCCGACGACCACGAGCCGCGTGCCCGGACGCAGCCGTGCGCGCAGCACGTCGGCGTCCGCGGCGGTGTGCAGGACCAGCGCGTCCGACCAGTCGGCAGGCCTGCGCGGGCGCGCCCCGCTCGCGACCACCACGACGTCCGCGGTCACGTCACCGGCACGGGTCGCGACCGTCGCCGCGGCGTCGTCGGCCCGCAGACCGTGCGCGGGGAGCGCGAGGCGCACGTCGTCGGCGAGGCTCATGAGGTCCGCACCCAGCTCGTCGGCCAGCCACGCGGGCTCGCGGCGATCGAGGAGGTGCTTGGACAGCGGCGGACGGTCGTACGGCGCGCGCCCCTCGTCGCCCAGGACGGTGACGTGGCCGTCGAACCCACGCTCACGCAGCGCGGCGACGGTCTGCGTGGCGGCCAGGCCCGCGCCGACGACGACGACGCGGCGCGGGTCGCGCGAGGCGTCGCTCGGGTGGCTCACCGACCACACGGTAGTCTCCGCCGGGAGGGGCGCCCCTCCCCACGGAGGGTGCCCGAGATGCCCGAGGAGCGGCGGTGAGGCACGCAGGTGGCTGTGACGAACGCGGAGGGCCGGATGCCGGCGGGTGACGACGTGCACGACGGGCCGGACGACCCGGCGGCGCAGTCGTCGGGGGAGCGAGCCTCCGAGCAGGCGCCCGAGAGCCCGTCCGACGCGGCCACCGGCTCCGCCGCAGCTCCCGAGCTCGACCCGCAGGAGCTCGACCCGCGCGCGATCCGCCGCGCGTCGTTGCAGGCGGGGCGCAACCCCTCGTTGTGGTGGACCAGCGCCGCGATCGTCGTCGCCGTCGTCGTGTCCCTCGTCGTCGGCACGCGTGCCGGCGCGTACACGCTCGCGGTGGCCCTCGCCGTGTGCGCGGTGGTCCGCGTCGTGCTGCCACAGCCCGGACCGGTCGCGCTCTCCGTGCGCGCCAAGCCGATCGACGTCACGGTCCTGACGGTGCTCGCGGCGAGCATCGCGGCTCTCGCGGGGCTGCTGCCCGGCAACCTCTCCTGACCCCGACCGGGCCGCCCCCGGACGCACGGACGCCCGGCCCCCGCGGGGGACCGGGCGTCCGAGATCCGGTCCGGGGACCGGCAGGCGTCAGGCCTTGTGCTCGTCGACGACCACGACGTCCTCGTCGGTGACGTACACGTCCTCCTCCTGCAGGAGGTTGTCCTCGACGGGCTCGGCCGCGAACGCGCGGTAGACGAGGCCGGCGAGCGCCGCACCGACGACCGGTGCGAGCCAGAACACCCACAGCTGCTTCCACGCCCACGCGGACGCGAAGATCGCGGCGGCCGTGGAACGGGCCGGGTTGATCGAGGCGTTGGTGACGGGCATCGCGACGAGGATGACGACCGAGAGCGTCAGACCGATCGCGAAGGGCGCGACCTTCGTGTTGGCGCGACGGTCGGTCACGCCGAGGATCACGCCGACGAACACGGCCGTGGCGACGAGCTCGACGATGAGCGCGGCGACCAGCGTGAACTCGGCCTGGCCCTGCGAGGCCGCCGAGATCGGCGAGTGCGCGCCGAAGCCGTTCGCGACGCCGCTGAAGAACGTGCGCGAGGTCGCCTTGCCGGTCGTGTCGATGAGCGCGGGCAGCGCCGACGGGATCGCGATGAAGATGACGGCGGCACCGATCGCACCACCGACGAGCTGCGCGACCCAGTAGGGCACGACGTCCTTCCACGGCGTGCGGCCGGCGACGGCCGCGCCGATCGTCACCGCGGGGTTGAAGTGGCCGCCCGAGACGTGGCCGACGGCCGCGGCGCTCGCGGCGACGGCGATGCCGAAGCCGAGCGCGACGCCGAGGGCACCGCCGCCGAGCGAGCCGAGGCTCGCGTACAGCGCGATCCCGAGGCCGGCGAGGACGAGGAAGAACGTGCCGAACGCCTCCGCGCCGAGGCGCGCGGCCAGGCTGGGGCCGGCGACGATCGCGGTGCCCGCGGGCACGTAGTACGCGTCGACCTCGGTGGGCGGGGCGATCTGCTCCGTCGGGGCGGCAGGCGCGTCCGGGGCCGGCGTCGTCGCCGCGTCCTCCTGCGGTGCGTCCGGGGTCTGGTCGGGGTTCTGGGACATGCGGGTCCTGTCCTTCGAGGGCTCGTGGGAACGGCTCCGCCGGTGCGTGCGCGCGGCGTGGCCGCGTGTCGCACCCGGTGGGAACGCCTGCCAGCATGCCAGGCCAACCCGTGAGAGTCACCGCTCTGGGTCGGCGTCCCGCCATGCGGGCACGCGTGACGCGCTTCACGAGCTCCCCGGCTTCGGCAGATCTCTCGACGTCGAGTAATCTTGGCGCGGGACGCCGCGGTGGTGCAGGACCTCGTGCGCCGCGCGAACCCGTCCAACCACAGCACAGGAGACCCCCGCATGGCGAAGATCAAGGTCGTCGGTCCGGTCGTCGAGCTCGACGGCGACGAGATGACGCGCATCATCTGGCAGTTCATCAAGGACCGCCTGATCCACCCGTACCTCGACATCGACCTGCGGTACTACGACCTGTCGATCCAGAACCGCGACGCCACCGACGACCAGGTGACGATCGACGCGGCGCACGCCATCAAGGAGCACGGCGTCGGCGTCAAGTGCGCGACGATCACGCCCGACGAGGCGCGCGTCGAGGAGTTCGGGCTCAAGAAGATGTGGGTCTCGCCCAACGGCACGATCCGCAACATCCTCGGCGGCGTGGTGTTCCGCGAGCCGATCATCATCAGCAACATCCCGCGCCTGGTGCCGGGCTGGAACAAGCCGATCATCATCGGCCGTCATGCGCACGGCGACCAGTACAAGGCGACCAACTTCAAGGTCCCCGGCGCCGGCACGCTCACGCTGACCTACACCCCGGCCGACGGCTCCGAGCCGCTCGTGCAGGAGGTCGTGACGTACCCCGAGGCGGGCGGCGTCGCGATGGGCATGTACAACTTCAACGAGTCGATCCGCGACTTCGCGCGCGCCTCGTTCGCCTACGGCCTGCAGCGCGGCTACCCCGTGTACCTGTCGACCAAGAACACGATCCTCAAGGCGTACGACGGTGCGTTCAAGGACATCTTCCAGGAGGTGTTCGACGCCGAGTTCGCGGCCGCGTTCGCCGAGGCCGGTCTCACCTACGAGCACCGCCTGATCGACGACATGGTCGCCGCCGCGATGAAGTGGGAGGGCGGCTACGTCTGGGCGTGCAAGAACTACGACGGCGACGTCCAGTCCGACACGGTCGCGCAGGGCTTCGGCTCGCTCGGCCTCATGACGTCGGTGCTCATGACGCCCGACGGCACGACGGTCGAGGCCGAGGCGGCGCACGGCACGGTGACGCGCCACTACCGCCAGCACCAGGCCGGCAAGCCGACGTCGACCAACCCGATCGCGTCGATCTTCGCGTGGACCGGTGGCCTCAAGCACCGCGGCAAGCTGGACCAGACGCCCGAGGTCGTGCAGTTCGCGGAGACGCTCGAGGACGTCGTCGTCACGACGGTCGAGAGCGGCAAGATGACCAAGGACCTCGCGCTGCTCGTCGGCCCGGACCAGGAGTGGCTGACCACCGAGGACTTCCTCGCGGCCCTCGACGAGAACCTCGCGGCACGCCTGGCCTGAGCCTCGGCACGTCGCACGGACGGCGTCCTTCCCACCACGGGGAGGGCGCCGTCCGCGCGTTCGGGGTCGGCGCCCGGTGGCGGCGCGGGTGTGCCCGCGTGAGCATGGGGATTCGACGAAGGGAGCACGCCGTGCCAGACGAGAAGCCCACCACCGACCACGTCGCCCGCGCCGAGAAGCTCGTGCACGCGAGCCCGGACGCCGTGTTCGACGCGCTGACGTTCTCGGGCACCGACGAGGACATCATGTTCGGCGCGACGGTCACGAGCGACTGGCAGCCCGGCAGCACGGTGACGTGGGCCGGGGAGTGGGAGGGCAAGCAGTTCGAGGACAGCGGCACGGTCGTGGCCGTCGAGCGGCCGACGCGCCTCGTCGTGACCCAGGAGACGTCCACGGCGGGCGGTGAGACGACGACCCACGCGACGCACACCATCACCTACACCCTCACGCCCGAGGACGACGGCACGCGCGTGGTGCTGGAGCAGGACGGCAACGACAGCGCCGAGCAGGCCGAGCAGTTCGCCGCGAACTGGCAGGCGTCGCTGGACGGCGTCGCGACGTACGCGGAGCGCGGGTAGCGTGCCGGTAGCCGCCGGGGCGACCCCGGCGGCGCCGAGCGAAGGAGCGAGATGCCCGCGACCCAGCCCGTCAACGTCACCGTCACCGGTGCGGCCGGCCAGATCGGCTACGCGCTGCTGTTCCGGATCGCGTCGGGCCACCTGCTCGGTCCGGACGTGCCCGTGCGGCTGCGCCTGCTCGAGGTCCCGCAGGCGGTGAAGGCGGCCGAGGGCACGGCGATGGAGCTCGACGACTGCGCGTTCCCGCTGCTCGCCGGCGTCGACATCCACGACGACGCGACGGCGGCGTTCGACGGCGCGAACGTCGCGCTGCTCGTCGGCGCACGCCCCCGGACGGCCGGGATGGAGCGCGGCGACCTGCTGAGCGCGAACGGCGGCATCTTCGGCCCGCAGGGCGCGGCGATCAACGCGGGTGCGGCCGACGACGTGCGCGTGCTCGTCGTGGGCAACCCCGCCAACACCAACGCCTTCATCGCACGCTCGGCGGCCCCCGACGTGCCCGCGGACCGGTTCACCGCGATGACGCGCCTCGACCACAACCGCGCGGTCGCACAGCTCGCGGCGCGCACGGGTGCGGCGGTCACGGACATCGAGCGCGTGACGATCTGGGGCAACCACTCGGCGACGCAGTACCCCGACCTGTCGCACGCCACGGTCGGTGGCCGTCCTGCGCTCGAGGTCGTCGACGACGAGGCGTGGGTGCGCGACGTCTTCGTCCCGACCGTCGCCAAGCGGGGAGCCGCGATCATCGAGGCCCGCGGGGCGTCGAGCGCCGCGTCGGCGGCGAACGCGGCGATCGACCACGTGTTCTCGTGGGTCACGGGCACGCCGACGGACGACTGGACGTCGGCCGGCGTCGTGTCGGACGGGTCGTACGGCGTGCCCGAGGGGCTCGTCTCGTCGTTCCCGGTGACCTCGGACGGCTCGGGCTGGCGCATCGTCCCCGACCTCGAGGTCGACGACTTCTCGCGGGAGCGGATCGACGCGTCCGTCGCCGAGCTCGTCGAGGAGCGCGACGCGGTGCGGGCGCTCGGACTCGCCTGACGCCTCGTCCGTCCGGGCGCGTCGGTCCGGGCATGTTCCTCCGGGAGCGGCCGTGCTGGTGCTTCCACCAGCGGCGATGCGTGTCCGAGTTGCGACTGGACGTGCGTCCGGGTCACGATTGGCCCATGTCCTCGTCGCCGGCACCCTCCGGCGGTCGGGCCCGGCCCGCACCGCCCGACGTGGTCGTGCGCCTGGACCCGCGTGACCGCCCCGCTGCCGCGCGCGTGCTCGCCGCTGCGCTGGCCGACGACCCGGGGTTCCGGCACATCTTCCCCGTGGACCGCCGGCGCGAGAAGGAGCTGCGCGCGCTGTACCGGATGACCCTCGCGGACGCGCTGCGTCATGGCACGGTGTTCGCGACGAGGCTCGACGGACAGATCACCGGTGTGGCCGCGCTCTACGCGCCCGGCACGTACCCGATGACGACCGGTCGCTGGTGGCGTCAGGCCGGGCGCATCCTCGGCCTCGCGGTGCGCACTCGCACGCATGCGGTGCGGCTCATGAAGTTCGGGGACCTCACGTCGGGTGGCGTGCCCTCGGACTCCTGGTACGTCGAGGCCCTGGGCGTCCGCCCGGACCTGCAGCTCGAGGGGCGCGGCAAGCTGCTCATGCAGCACGTGTTCGCCGCGGTCGACGAGCACAGCGACCCGGGCTACCTGGAGACGACGAAGCCGCTGAACGTCGCGTACTACGCGGCGTTGGGCTACGCCCTGGTCCACGAGCGCGTGCCGCTCGCGGCTGACGGCCCGTGGATCTTCCCGATGGCGCGCCCCGCGGTGGCGTCCGCCGCCTGACCCGGCCGGGCCCCGCTCCAGTCCGAGTCCGAGACCGAGCCCGCCACGCGCCTGCGCGCCCCGTGCGCGCGCCAGCAGCGTCTCGATCAGCGGCACCTGTGACGCACGCACACGCCTGCCGACCCGATCGCGCCTCACGAGTCGACTCCTGTCACAAGGTCCGCTGATCCGGCACGCCATGGCGTAGGCACGAGCGCCCGTGCGCAACCGCAAACACTTGCTGCAAGTTGCCGCAAACGAGTACGGTGCCGACAACCCGTCGACGAGGTCGTCGTCGGAGCAGCCCGCGCGCCGACCCCAGGTGCCGCGGGTGTGCAGCCCACATGCCCGCGCCCCCCGCGCGGTGACGAAGGAGTCGTCGCATGTCCGCTCTCGCCCGTGCCCGCCGCCCGCTCTCGGCGCTCGCCGCCGTCACGCTCGCGTTGGCCGGCGCCGTCGCCGCCCAGCAGCAGGCGGTCGCGGCCCCCGACACCTACACGCTCGTCGGGAGCCTGCAGACCGAGATCGGCTGCGCCGCCGACTGGTCGCCCACCTGCACGGACGGCGACCTCGCGCCGGTGGACGGCAGCGACGGGCACTACGCGACGACCATCACGCTGCCCGCCGGCAGCTACGAGCTCAAGGTCGTCGCGAACCACTCGTGGGACAAGGCGTACGGCTTCGGCGGCGGGAGCGCGGCGGACACGGCGAACATCCCGCTCGTCGTCGCGGGGAGCACACGCCTCGCGGTCGACTTCGACCTCTCGACCGGCCGCACGTCGCTCACCCCGCTCGACCTGCAGGCCGACGCCGAGGCCGACCCGGTCGCGAAGGCGCCCGTGCGCGAGCCGGGATCAGGCAACCAGTTCTACTTCGCCATGACCGACCGCTTCGCGAACGGCGACACCTCGAACGACCGAGGCGGGGTCACCGGCAGCCGTGACGTCACGGGCTACGACCCGACCGACAAGGGCTTCTACGAGGGCGGTGACATCGCGGGACTGCGCTCGAAGCTGGACTACGTCAAGGGCCTCGGGACCACGGCGATCTGGTTGACGCCGTCGTTCAAGAACAAGTACGTGCAGGGCGTCGGCACCGACGACGAGTCCGCCGGGTACCACGGGTACTGGGTCACCGACTTCACGACGATCGACCCGCACTACGGCTCGATGGACGAGCTGTCGGGCCTCATCGCCGACGCCCACGCCAAGGGCATGAAGGTCTACTTCGACGTCATCGCGAACCACACGGCCGACGTCATCCAGTACGAGCAGGCGCCGAAGGCGGGCGACTACCCGTACCCGTACGTCTCCGAGGCGGACCAGCCGTACAAGGACGCCGACGGGGAGGCCTTCAGACTCTCGGACGTCGTCGGCACCACGTTCCCGAAGCTGGACGCGAAGACCTCGTTCCCCTACACGCCGGTGGTCCCCGACGACGAGAAGGACGTCAAGGTCCCGGCGTGGCTCAACGACCCGACGCTGTACCACAACCGCGGGAACTCGACCTACGCCGGTGAGTCCGCGACGCTCGGCGACTTCGGCAACCTCGACGACCTCATGACCGAGAACAAGACCGTCGTCGACGGCATGGCCAAGATCTTCGAGCGCTGGGTCGACCTCGGAATCGACGGCTTCCGCATCGACACGGTCAAGCACGTGAACATGGAGTTCTGGCAGTCCTGGACCGCGCAGGTCATGGACCATGCGCACGCGAAGGGCAAGGACGACTTCTTCATGTTCGGCGAGGTGTACGACGCCGACGCGACCAAGACGAGCCCGTACGTGCGCCAGACGGACATGAGCTCGGTGCTCGACTTCGCGTTCCAGTCCGCGGCGTCCGGGTACGCGGGCGGGGGATCGGCCAAGAGCCTGTCCGGCCTGTACGCGAGCGACGACTACTACACGATGCCCGACTCGAGCGCGTACGCGCTGCCGACGTTCCTCGGCAACCACGACATGGGTCGCATCGGCTACTTCCTGGCAGGCAAGAGCGACACCGAGCAGCGCGACGTGCTCGCCCACCAGCTCATGTTCCTCACGCGCGGCCAGCCGGTCGTCTACTACGGCGACGAGCAGGGGTTCGCCGGCACGGGCGGGGACAAGGACGCGCGCCAGTCGATGTTCGGCACCCAGGTCGACGACTACGCGAAGCAGAAGCTCGTCGACGGCACCGTGATGGGCTCCGACGACCACTTCTCGACGAGCGGCACGCTGTACAAGGCGATCGCGAGGCTCGGTGCGCTGCGCAAGGACAACCCCGCGCTCGCGGACGGTGCGCAGGTCGAGCAGTACACCGCCGACGGCACGGGCGTGTACGCGTTCTCGCGCGTCGACCGCGACCAGAAGGTCGAGTACCTCGTCGCCGTGAACAACGCGACCACCGCGAAGAGCGCGACGTTCTCGCCGCTCAGCCCGCACGCGACGTTCGACGCGCTGTACGGCGCGACGGGCTCCGTGACGGCCGACGGCGACGTGACGCTGCAGGTCCCGGCGCTGTCCGCGGTGGTCTACAGGGCGACGAGCGCGCTGCCGACGCGGACCGACGCGATCTCCGCGACGTTCGACCAGACGGCGGGGCAGCCGGTGAAGGCGCTGCAGCCCGTGTCCGTGACGCTCGGCGAGCAGGCCTACGCCGAGACGACGTTCTCCTACCGCGTCGCCGGCGCCGACGACTGGACGGTGCTCGGCACGTCCGACACCGGCAGCCCGCGCGTGTTCCACACGACGAGCGGTCTCGCGGCGGGCTCGCTCGTCGAGTACCGCGCGGTCGTCGTCGACGCGTCGGGCAACCGGTCGGTCGCGACGAGCTTCGCGACGGTCGGCGACGGCTACGGCGGCGGCACGCCGGTCGAGGCCGACGCCGCGAGCAAGGTCACCGTCCCGGGTGACCACAACAGCGAGATGGGCTGCTCGGCCGACTGGCAGCCCACGTGCTCGGCGGCCGAGCTGGCACTGCAGCCGAACGGCCTGTACTCGGCCTCCTTCTCGCTGCCCGCCGGCACGTACCAGTACAAGGCCGCGATCGGTGCCGCGTTCCACGAGGCCGCGGGCGACGAGAACGGCGGGTGGAACGAGAACTACGGCGTCGACGGCGTGAAGAACTCGCCGAGCGGCAACATCTCCTACACGGTCACCGACCCGGACCGGAAGGTGACGTTCTGGTACGACCCGCACACGCACCTGGTCACCAACGACGCGGCCGGCGCCGTCTACACCGTGGCGGGCAGCTTCCAGAAGGCGCTCGGCTGCGAGGGCGACTGGAGCAGCACGTGCCTGACCAACCTGCTGACCGACCCCGACGGCGACGGGGTGTGGACGTACACGACGTCGGCGATCCCCGCGGGCGACTACGAGGCCAAGGCGATCAAGGACCTGTCGTGGGACACGAGCTACGGGACGGCGGGCGGCCAGAACGTCGCCTTCTCGGTCACCGCGGAGACGCCGACGGCGACGTTCAGCCTCGACACCTCGATCGGTGTGCTGAGCATCGAGGCCGGTCAGCCGACCGAGCCCGGCACCGGTGACCTCGTCGTGACCGTCCCCGGCAGCCACAACTCCGAGATGGGCTGCTCGGCCGACTGGCAGCCCGACTGCACGCAGGCGCAGCTCGCGCTCCAGCCCGGCGGGGTCTACTCGGGCACGTTCACGCTGCCTGCGGGCGACTACGAGTACAAGGTCGCGATCGGCGGCTCGTGGGACGAGAACTACGGCGCCGGCGGCGTGCGCGGCGGTGACAACGTCACGTACTCGCTGACGAAGCAGACGGACGTGACGTTCGTGTACGACCCGCGCACGCACGCGTTCACGTCGAGCGCGCAGGGGCCGATCTACACGCTCGCGGGCAGCTTCCAGTCCGAGCTCGGCTGCACCGGCGACTGGCAGCCCGCCTGCCTCGCGGCGTGGCTGCAGGACCCCGACGGCGACGGCACCTACACGTTCTCGACGAGCGCGCTGCCGACCGGCGCCTACGAGGTCAAGACCACGCAGGGCAGCTGGGACCTCAACTGGGGCGCCGACGGCGTCGCGGGCGGTGCGAACATCCCGTTCTCCGCGTCGACCGGCAAGCAGGTGCTGTTCTCGTTCGACTCGAGCACGCACGTGCTGACGGTGACCGTCGCCGACCCGCCGCTGCCGGGCACGGGCCAGTCCCGCGCGCACTGGGTCACGAAGGACACGCTCGCGTGGCCTCGCGACCTGCTGCCCGAGGGCGCCGACCCGGCCGACCTCACGTGGACGCTGCACCACTCCGCGACCGGCGGGCTCGCGCTCGACGACGGCCAGGTGACCGGCGGCGACGAGGTCGCGCTCACGTACGACCCGGCGGGGCTGCCGGCGTCGGTGACGAAGCAGTTCCCGGCCCTGACCGGGTACGTCGCGCTGCACGTCGACGGGTCCCGTGCGGCCGAGCTGCTCGAGGGCGAGCTGCGGGTGCTCGAGCGCTCGTCGGACGGGCCGGCCGCCTGGACCGGGGTGCAGGTGCCCGGAGTCGTCGACGACCTATACGCGACGGCGGCGAAGAAGGCCGACCTCGGCATCACGTGGTCGCACGGCGTCCCGACGCTCGCACTATGGGCCCCGACGGCGCAGGACGTGGACGTCCTGGTCGAGACCGGCACGAGCACCGAGCGCGTGCAGACGACCCGCGGCTCCGACGGCGTCTGGCGCGTCACCGGCACGAAGGCATGGAAGGGCGCGCGCTACCTGTACGCCGTCACCGTGTACGTCCCGAGCACGGACCGTGTCGAGGAGAACGACGTCACCGACCCGTACTCGATCGCGCTCACGCAGGACTCGATGCGTTCGGTCGTCGTCGACCTCGACGACCCGACGACCCAGCCCGGCGTCTGGAAGGACACCGCGCAGCCCGTCGTCGAGAAGGCCGTCGACCGATCGATCTACGAGCTGCACGTGCGGGACTTCTCGATCAAGGACCAGACGGTCCCCGCGGCCGAGCGCGGCACGTACCTCGCGTTCGCGCGGGACAGCGACGGCATGAAGCACCTGCGCGCGCTCGCGCAGGCCGGCCTGAACACCGTGCACCTGCTGCCGACGTTCGACATCTCCTCGATCGAGGAGGACCGCAGCAAGCAGCAGGCGCCCGACTGCGACCTGGACTCCTACGGCCCGGCGTCGAGCGAGCAGCAGGCGTGCGTCGCGAAGGTCGCGGCGAAGGACGGCTTCAACTGGGGGTACGACCCGTACCACTACCAGGCGCCCGAGGGCTCCTACGCGGTCGACGCCGACGGCGCCGCGCGCGTGAGCGAGTTCCGCACGATGGTCGGCTCGCTGCACGCGACCGGCCTGCAGGTGGTCCTCGACCAGGTGTTCAACCACACCTCGGAGTCGGGCCAGGGTGCCACGTCGGTGCTCGACAAGGTGGTGCCCGGCTACTACCACCGGCTCGACGCGAACGGCACGGTGCAGACCAGCACGTGCTGCCAGAACGTCGCGACCGAGCACGCGCTCGCGGGCAAGCTCATGGTCGACTCGGTGGTGCTGTGGGCCAAGGAGTACAAGGTCGACGGCTTCCGCTTCGACCTCATGGGCCACGCCTCGAAGCAGAACCTGCTCGACGTCCGGGCGGCGCTCGACGCGCTCACGCCCGCGAAGGACGGTGTCGACGGGAAGAAGGTCTACCTGTACGGCGAGGGCTGGAACTTCGGCGAGGTGGCCGACGACGCGCTGTTCACCCAGGCGCGTCAGGGCAACCTCGGCGGCACCGGCATCGGGACGTTCAGCGACCGGCTGCGCGACGCCGTGCGCGGCGGCGGACCGTTCGACGAGGACCCGCGCGTGCAGGGCTTCGGCTCCGGGCAGTACACCGACCCGAACTCGTCGGCCGCCAACGGCACCACCGAGCAGCAGCTCTCGGGCGTCGAGCACAACGCCGACCTCGTGCGGCTGGGCCTCGCCGGGAACCTCAAGGACTTCTCGTTCACGACGAGCGACGGGACGGTCCGCAAGGGCAGCGAGATCGACTACAACGGCCAGCCGGCGGGCTACGCCGACGAGCCAGACGAGGTGATCTCCTACGTCGACGCGCACGACAACGAGACGCTGTGGGACGCCCTCACGGAGAAGCTCCCGCAGGCGACGTCGATGAGCGACCGCATCCGCATGAACACCCTGTCGCTCGCGACGACCGCGCTCGCGCAGACCCCGTCGTTCTGGCACGCGGGTGCCGACATGCTGCGCAGCAAGTCGCTCGACCGGAACAGCTACGACTCGGGCGACTGGTTCAACGCGATCGACTGGACGGGGGCCGACAACGGCTTCGGCCACGGCCTGCCCCCGGCCGGCGACAACCAGGCGAAGTGGGACTACATGAGGCCGCTCCTGCAGGACGCGTCGCTCAAGCCGACCGCGGCGCAGGTCGCGCAGGCGAGCGCGCAGGCGCAGGACCTGCTGCGGCTGCGGACCTCGACCCGGCTGTTCCGGCTCGGCACCGCCAAGGCGATCGAGCAGAAGGTCACTTTCCCGGGCAGCGGCACGAAGGCGACGCCGGGTGTCGTCGTGATGAGCATCGACGACACGGTGGGTGCCGACGCGGACCCGGCCCTCGACGGCGCGCTCGTCGTCTTCAACGCGGGAACGACGACGACGACGCAGAAGGTCGCTGCGCTCGCCGGACGGGGCTACGAGCTGTCGCCGGTGCAGCAGGACGGGGCCGACGACGTCGTGCGACGCACCACCTGGGACGCGGCGACCGGGACCGTGACGGTGCCGGCTCGCACGGTCGCGGTGCTCGTCGACCCGCAGGCGACGACGACCCCGACCCCGACGCCGACCGCGACGCACACGGCGACGCCGAAGCCGACGCACTCGCCGAAGCCCACGCAGAGCCCGAAGCCGACCGCGACCCCGAAACCGACCGCGACCCCGAAGCCGGGCGGCCACCACGGGTCGGCGCACGTGCGCCTCTCGGCGGGAACGGTGCGCGCCGGCGGCACGGTGCACGTGCGGGGTACGGGCTTCACGGCGGGCGAGCGCGTGCAGGTGTGGCTGCACTCGACGCCGGTGCTGCTGCTCGGGGCGACGGCGTCCTCGTCGGGTGCGGTCGACGCGATCGTGACCATCCCGACCGAGACGGCTCTGGGTGCGCACACGATCGAGGTCCGCGGGCTGAGCTCGGGCATCGAGGGCTCCGCGGCGCTGCGGGTCGTCGCGGCGGACGCGCAGCTGGGTGCGACCGGGTTCTCCCCGGGCCTGGCAGCGGTCGCGGCGACGCTCCTGCTCGCAGGCCTCGTCGTCCTGGCAGCGGCACGCCGCCGCCGCTCCTGACGACGTAGCACCCCCGGGACCGGGTGGGATCTGGCTCGTACCGCGAGCCAGATCCCACCCGGTCCGTCGCGTTGCGCGCCCCGGCTCCGCGCACCGGCTCTGCGCCTGGGGCCGGGGACGGCGAGAGGGTGCGCTCCCCGTGGGGAGCGCACCCTCTCGCCGTGCGGTGCCCGGCCGCGCCGGGCGGGACGTCAGTGGTTGATCGCCGCCTGGAACAGGTCGGCCTGGAACTGCGTCACGTCGCTGTCACCGGTGGTGAACTTCGCGGTCGCGTCGGAGATCTTGGTCAGCCAGCTCACCGGCACGGCAGCCCCGTGGGCGAGCGACGGCACGATGATGTCCTGCTTGAACGAGGCCATCGCGTCCTGCTGGTAGGGCGAGAACTGCGAGGGGTCCGCGTCGATACGGGCCGGGATAGAACCCTTCGCCTTGTTGAAGCCGACCTGGCCGTCTCGCGAGCTCAACGAGTCGAGCCACGCCTTGGCGCCGCCCGGGTGCTGCGCGCCCACGGGGAGCGTGAACGAGTCCGCGAGGAAGTCGTACATGCCGTCGGTGCCCGGCGTCGGGAAGTACGTGTAGTCGTCGGGCGACTTCTTGCCCGCCTCCTCGAAGGCCGCCTCGGCCCAGTCGCCCATGATGTTGTAGGCGGCCTCGCCGTCGATCACGCGCTGCGTCGCGTCGCCCCAGTCGAGGCCGTCGCGGTCCTTGTTGGTGTACGACATGAGCGTGCTGAAGTCGTCGAGCGCGGCCTTGACGGTCGCGCCGTTCCAGTTGGTGACGCCGGTCCACAGGCCGGAGTAGCCCTCGGGGCCGAGGTCGGCGAGGAAGACGTTCTCCAGCAGCTGCACCTGGGTCCAGGTCGTCGCGATGGCGAGAGGCTGCTTGCCGGACTTCTTGATCTTCTCGAGGTCCTTCATCCAGTCCTGCAGCGAGCTGTACTTGGTCGCAGGGTCGACGCCCGCGAACTCGAGCACCTTCGGGTTGGCCCACACGACGTTGGCGCGGTGGATGCCGGCCGGGATCGAGTAGATCTTGCCGTCGACGGTGAGTCGGTCGATGAGGTCCTGCGGGAACGCGTCGCGCAGACCGAACTCGTCGTAGAGGCTCGAGATGTCCTCGACCTGGCCCGCGTCGATGTAGTCCTGCAGCTCCGCGCCGGCGTGCGCCTGGAACGTGTCCGGCGGGTCGTGCTTCGCGAGGCGCGACGCGAGCAGGTCCTTCGCGGCCGAGCCGGCGCCGCCCGCCACGGCACCGTTCACGAACTTCGTGTCGGGGTGCTGCGTGCCGAAGACCTTCACGAGTGCGTCGAGGCCGAGCTTCTCCGAGCCCGACGCCCACCAGGTGAAGACCTCGACCTGGCTGGCGTCGCCCGTGACGGCGTGGCTGCCCTCGGTGCTGGAGGAGGACGCGTCGTCGGAGCCGGAGCTGCACGCGGTGAGCGCGAGGGCCGCGACCGTGGTGACGGCCGCGACGGCGGCGAGGCGCGAGCGGCCTCGGGAGGGCAGGCGAGTTGACATGCGGGTGGCTCCTACGTCGTCGTTCGTGCCAGGCCGGAGAGGGCTGAGCTCCGCCGGCGCGCCGCATCTTCGGCGACGGGCGCGGAAAGCACACCCCATGCTCGAATTGCAGTCAAGAAGTGACGGGACTTCTGTGCCTATTGTGCCGATGAGTTCACCCCGGACGCGTCCGTATTCGACCCGGTTGGGCGATTGTGCGCGTTGCGCCGTTCGGGTGGTGCGTCGGACCCGTCCGCGCTGGTGATCACGCTCGTCGGCGCCCGCGCGGAACCCGTCCGGGTGACCGGTGCCCGTCTCGTCCCCGGCCGTCCGGAGAGCGGGTGTGCGCTGTGTATCCTTCGCGCGTGGGCGAAGACCGGATCACTCCCGGCTCGCAGACTTCACTGCGTGAAGCGAATCGGGCGCGGATCGTCAACGCCGTCCAGCAGCGTGGCTCGCTCACGCAGGTCGAGCTGGCCGGTGTCACCGGCCTGTCCCCGGCGACCGTCTCCAACATCGTCGGCGAGCTGACCGCGTCCGGCGTCCTCAACACGTCCCCCACCACGCGCTCGGGCCGCAGGGCCCTGCAGGTCACGCTCGCGCGCAACCTCGGGCTCGTCGCCGGCCTGCACTTCGGCACGCGGAGCCTGCGCGTCGCGCTCGCCGACGTCGCGCACCGCATCGTGGCCGAGCAGCGCATGCCGCTCGCCCCGGACCATCGTGCGGACGCGGGGCTCGAACGCGCGGCGCTCATGGTGCAGGAGATGGTCGCGTCGGTGGACGCGTCGATGTCCGAGGTGCTGGCCGTGGGCGTGGGTGTGCCCGCACCGATCGACGTGCGCACCGGACGCGTCGCGATGCGAGGCGTCCTGCGCGGGTGGGACGGCGCTGCGGTGCCCGAGGTGCTCGGCGCTCGCCTCGACGTGCCGGTGTTCGTCGACAACGACGCGAACCTCGGGGCCCTGGCCGAGGTGCGCCTGGGCGCCGCACGGGGCATGCAGCACGTCGTCTACCTGCGGGTCTCGCACGGTGTGGGCAGCGGCCTGGTGCTCGACGGGAAGGTCTTCCACGGACGCGGCGGCGCCGCGGGGGAGGTCGGCCACATCGCGGTCGACGAGCGCGGGCCGGTGTGCCGGTGCGGGAACCGTGGCTGCCTCGAGACGTACGTCGGCGCTGCGGCGCTGCTCGACATGCTGCGCGCGAGCCACGGCCACCTCACGCTGCGCGACGTCATCACGCGCGCCGAGGCGGGCGACCCGGGGTGCCGGCGGGTGATCTGGGACGCGGGACGCCACCTCGGGGTCGCGGCTGCCGGTGTGTGCTCGCTGCTGGACCCGCAGGCCGTCGTCGTCGGCGGCCAGCTCGCGGAGGCCGGTGACCTCCTGCTCGAGCCGCTGCGCGCGACGGTCGCGGAGCGCACGTTCCCCTCCGCGAACGGTCCCGTGCAGGTGATGGTCGGCGAGCTCGGGTCGCAGGCCGAGGTGCGCGGCGCGCTGGCGACCGCGCTCGACCACGTGAGCATCCCCGCGGCGGTGGTCCCGTGACGCGCACGACCTCACGCACGCTCCTCGCGGCCGCGCTCGCGGTGCTGGCGCTGCTCCTGCCCGCGTGCTCGGCGCCCGCGCCGGAGCAGGGCTCCGCGTCCGACGACGTCATCGGCCTGCTGCTGCCCGAGTCGAAGGCGTCCCGCTACGAGAGCCAGGACCGCCCGTCGTTCGAGGAGACGGTCGCGCGACGCTGCCCGCAGTGCGAGGTGCTGTACGCCAACGCCGACCAGGACGCGGCGCGCCAGGAGCAGCAGGCCGAGTCCATGCTGACGCGTGGCGCGGGCGTGCTGGTCATCGACGCGGTCGACGCGGTCGCGGCCGTGAGCATCGTCGAGCGCGCGCACGCACGTGGCGTCCCCGTCATCGCGTACGACCGGTTCATCTCGAGCCCGGACCTGGACTACTTCGTCGGTGCCGACGGGCAGCGCATCGGGCGGCTCCAGGGCGAGGCGCTCGTCACCGCGCTCGCGCGCGAGCGCACGGGACCCAGCGACCCGCCCGATGGCATCCTCGTCGTCAACGGGTCGACGACCGACCCGAACGCGGCCGCCTACAAGCAGGGCCTCGCCGATGCCCTCGAGGGCGCCCCCGTCGAGGTGCTCGCGAGCTACGACACGCCCGACTGGAGCCCGGACAAGGCGCAGGCGTGGGTCAGCGACCAGCTCACGAAGTTCGGCTCGCGCGTGAAGGCGGTGTACGCCGCGAACGACGGCACCGCGGGGGGAGCGATCTCGGCCATGCGCGCCGCGGGCTTCGACCCCGTGCCGCCGGTCACCGGGCAAGACGCCGAGCTCGCCGCGATCCAGCGGATCATCACGGGCGACCAGCTCATGACCGTGTACAAGGCCGTCTCCGAGCAGGGGCGCACCGCGGCGGAGCTCGCCGTGCGCGTGCTGCAGGGCGAGACACCCGTCATGTCGTCGCGCGTGCAGGGCGTACCCGCGCTGCTGCTCGCGCCGACGGCCGTCGACATCCACAACGTGCGCCGCGTCATCGTCGACGGCGGCGTCTACACCACGGAGGAGATCTGCGTGGAGCCGTACACCGCCGCCTGCGGAGCCGCGGGCGTCACGACGAGCGGAGCGTCCGGATGAGCCGCACCCCCGTGGTGTCCCTGCGAGGCGTATCGCGCAGCTTCGGCGCTGCCCGCGCCCTGGTGGGCATCGACCTCGACGTGCACGCGCACGAGGTGGTCGCCGTCGTCGGAGACACCGGCGCGGGCAAGTCCTCGCTCGTGGGCGTGCTGTCCGGGGCGCTCGCGCCCGACGAGGGCCAGGTGCTGGTCGACGGGGCCGCCGTGAGCCTCACCGACCCCGCCGCCGCGCGCGCCCTCGGGATCGCCGCGGTGTTCCAGGACCTCGCGCTGTGCGCCAACCTCGACGTCGTCGAGAACCTGTTCCTCGGCCAGGAGACCGTGCGGGGCGGCCTGCTCGACGAGGTCGCGATGGAGAAGGAGGCGTGGCGCCTGCTCGGTGGCCTCGCCGCGCGCGTGCCGTCGGTGCGGATGCCCGTCGCAGCCCTGTCGGGCGCCCAGCGCCGTTCGGTCGCCATCGCGCGCGTGCTGCTCGGCGAGCCGCGCGTCGTGCTGCTCGACGAGCCGACCGCGTCGCTCGGGCTCACGCAGGTCGCCGAGTTCCTCACGCTCGTCGAGCGACTGCGCGAGCGCGGGCACGCCGTGCTCATCACGAGCCACTCGCTGTCCGACCTGCAGGCGGTCGCGGACCGCATCGTCGTCCTGCGGCTGGGCCGCACCAACGGGGAGTTCGACGCCGACAAGGCCAGCTACGAGGACCTGCTGGCCGCGATGACGGGGGTGCCGCGATGACCGGACCGACACCGCTGGTGACGGCGCAGGACCCGGGCTCGCGGTCCGCGCAGCTGCGCCGCCGGCTCGCGACGGGAGACCTCGGCTCGCTGCCCGTGGTCGTCGTGCTCGTCGTCGTGTGGGTCGTGTTCCAGGCACTGAGCCCGACGTTCCTGTCCGCCGACAACCTCGTCAACCTGGTGCAGCAGTCGGCCGCGACCGGGGTCATCGCGCTGGGTGTCGTGCTCACGCTCCTGCTCGGGCAGATCGACCTGTCGGTGGGGGCGGTCTCCGGCATGGCCGCGGCGACCGTCGCGGTCGGGTCGGTGCGCCTGGGCTGGCCGCTGTGGCTCGCGGTGCTCGTCGCGCTCGCGGCCGGTGCCCTCGTCGGGCTGCTGTACGGCGCGGTGCACACGCGGCTGCGGGTGCCGAGCTTCGTGTTCACGCTCGCGGGCCTGCTCGTCGTCACCGGTCTCCAGCTGCGTGTCCTGGGTGCGCAGGGCTCGGTGAACCTGCCGTTCCAGGCGTGGCTCGTGCGGTTCTGCCAGACCGCGTTCCTCGATCCCGCGTTGTCGTGGGCGATCGCCGGGGCTGTCGTCGTGCTCTACGGCGCGGCGCGACTGCGCGACCGTGCGCGGCGCGTGGCGGCCGAGCTGTCGGCGCCGAGCCTCGGCTCCGTCGGGTTGCGGGTCGGGGCGCTCGCGGTGCTGCTCGCGGTGACGATCGCCTACCTCGGCACGGACCGCGGCGTGGGCGCGATGTTCGCCCTGTTCGTGGGGCTCGTCGCGCTCACGGACCTCGCGCTGCGGCGCACGCGCTGGGGCCGCTCGGTGCGCGCGGTCGGCGGTGACGCCGAGGCGGCGCGCCGCGCGGGCGTCCCGGTGCGGCGCGTCCTCGTGTCCGCGTTCGTCGCCTGCTCGACGCTCGCGGCGCTCGGCGGGGTGCTGGCGGCCGGGCGGCTCGCGGCGGCCAACCAGGCGACCGGTGCGCCGGAGGTGGCGCTCACGGCGATCGCCGCGGCCGTCATCGGCGGCACCAGCATGTACGGCGGCCGCGGCTCGGCGTGGTCCGCGCTGCTCGGCATCCTCGTCATCCAGTCGGTCTCGACGGGCCTCACGCTGCTCAACCAGGACCAGGCCGTGCGACTCGTGGTCACCGGCCTGGTCCTGGGTGTCGCGGTCGTCGTGGACGGCCTGCAGCGGCGCGCGCGCGAGTCCTGACTCAGGTCTCGCCGCGGTAGGCCGCCTCGATCGCGGCGATGTCGAGCTTGACCTGCGTGAGCATCACCTGGGTCGCGCGCGCGGCGGAGGCCGGGTCGGCGTCGGGGGACAGCGTCAGGTCGAACAGCCGCGTGGGCACGACCTGCCACGAGAGCCCGAACCGGTCGGTGAGCCACCCGCACGCGACCTCGGTCCCGCCGCCCTCGAGCAGCGCGGACCAGTAGTGGTCGACCTCCTCCTGCGTCTCGCAGTCCACGACGAACGAGAACGCGGCCGTGAGCTGTAGCGACGGACCGGCGGAGATGGCGTCGACGCGCTGACCGTCGAGCTCGAGCTCGACGAGGAACGGCGAGCCCTTCGGCACGTCGGGCAGGTCGTTCGGAGCCTCGACGACGCGCAGGATGCGCGAGCTCGGGAACACCGAGACGTAGAACTGCGCCGCCTCGAGCGCCTCGCTGGAGTACCACAGGTGCGGCCGGACGATGCCCATGGTCAGGCCCCCGCACGATCGCCGTCGAGCGCGCCCGCGAGCACCTCGTCGAGCTGTTCGTACCCCTGCACCACGCCGGTCTCCATGCCGCTCGCGACCATGCCGTCGCGGGCCTCGAGGCTCGGGTAGGTCGCGTGGATGCGCAGCCGCGATCGCCCGTCGTCGAGGTCCTCGAACGCGATCGTCTCGATCGAGACCACGTCGGCGAAGCCCAGGTACTCGAACGTCTGCACGGCGAAGTCGTCGCGGACGCTGTGGAAGGTGCCGCGGAACCCGTGCGTGGACCCGTCGGGCGCGGTGGCGACGTACGACCAGCGCCCGCCGGACACGAAGTCCCACTCGTCGATGTCCATCGTGACGTCCCGCGGACCCATCCAGCGCGCGACGAGCGCCGGGTCGCCGTGCGCGCGGTGGACCGCGGCGGCGGGGGCGTCGAACTCACGGACGATGTCGATGAAGGGCACGCCCGCGGGGGCGTCGATCTGCACGGGGTTGCTCTGCGTGGTCATGGCTTCTTCTCCTGCATCTCGCCGAGGACGGCGTCGAGCGAGCGGAACCTGCTCTCGTGGACCAGCCGGTAGCGGTCGATCCACGCGGTGAGCTCCTCGAGCGCCGCGGGGGCCAGGTGCACGGGCCGGCGCTGCGCGTCGCGCGTGCGCGTGACGAGCCCCGCCTGCTCCAGCACCCGGATGTGCTTCGAGACCGCCTGGAGCGTGATCTCGAAGGGTTCGGCCAGCTCGTTGACGGTCGCCGGCCCGCGGGACAGGCGGGCGACGATGCGCCGACGCACCGGGTCGGCCAGGGCCAGGAAGGCCCGGTCGAGGCGGTCGTCGTCGGCGCTCATCGTCAACCCATCTGTTGATCAACCAAAGTGTTGATTACGACGATAGACCGAGGTCCGCGCCACCCGCAAGGGGGGTCAGCGGAAGACGATCGTGCGGTGCCCGTCGAGCAGCACGCGGTGCTCCGCGTGCCAGCGCACCGCGCGTGCCAGCGCGCGGCGCTCGACGTCCTGGCCGAGCGCGACGAGGTCGTCGACGTGCCGTGTGTGGTCGACGCGCTCGACGTCCTGCTCGATGATCGGGCCCTCGTCGAGGTCGCCGGTCACGTAGTGCGCTGTCGCGCCGATGAGCTTGACGCCACGGTCGTGCGCCTGCGCGTAGGGCCGGGCGCCCTTGAACGACGGCAGGAACGAGTGGTGGATGTTGATGACGCGGCCGGCCAGCGCCCGGCACAGGTCGTCGGACAGGATCTGCATGTACCGCGCGAGCACCACGAGCTCGACGTCGAGCTCCTCGACGAGCTCGAGCAGGCGCGCCTCGGCGGCGGCCTTCGTCGCGGACGTGACCGGGACGTGGTGGAAGTCGATGCCGTAGAACTCGGCGAGCGGCGCGAGCGCGGTGTGGTTGGAGACCACCGCGACGATGTCGATCGGGAGGTTCTCCGAGCGCTGGCGGAACGCGAGGTCGTTGAGGCAGTGCGCGGCCGTCGATCCCATGACGAGCGTGCGCACCGGGCGGCCCGCGACGTCGAGCGACCACGTCAGGTCGAACCGCGGCGCGAGCCCGGCCAGCGCCGCCTCGAGGTCCGCGCGACCCGCGCCGGACGTCACCTGGACCCGCATGAAGAACAGCCCCGACAGCGGGTCGCCGAACTGCTGCGACTCCGTGATGTTGCCCCCGTGCTCGGCCAGCAGCCCGGCCACGGCGTGCACGATGCCGGGGCGGTCGGGGCACGAGAGCGTCAGGACCCAGGGGGTGAGGTCTTCCGAGGTGTGGGACACGAGCACCGAGAGTAGTGCGCCCGCGCGAACGGCTGACACGATGGGGCGCATGACGGAAGGCAACCTCGACATCCGGCCGGTCGCGCGCGACGAGGCGGGGGAGCTGCTGACGCTGCGGCGCGCCGCGTTCGTCACCGAGGCGCAGCAGTACGGCGACCCGCACATCCCGCCGCTCACGCAGACGCTCGACGAGCTGCGAGCCGACCTCGAGGCGGACGGCGTCGTGACGCTCGGCGGCTGGCAGGGGCACCGGCTCGTCGGCTCGATCCGCGTGCTGGTCGAGGGCACCAAGGCGACGCTCGGCCGGTTCGCGGTGGCCCCGGACCTGCAGGGCCAGGGCTTCGGCACCGAGCTGCTGCTCGCGATCCTGCCGTACCTGCCGGACGGCATCGAGGAGGTGTGGGTGTTCACGGGCCGCGACTCGGTCCAGAACCTGGCGCTGTACGAGAAGCACGGCTACGAGCACCAGCACGACCAGACGGCCGGCGACCTCACGTACGCGTTCCTGCGCAAGACGCTCGGGGGCGACGACGACTGAGCGCGTCCTCGCGGGCGTCCCGGACGGGCCCGTCGAGGTCCCGGCGGCGATCCGCCGGCTCGCGGGCGACGACGAGCCCGACGCGGTCTGGCGCAACGGCCTCGGCGGGCTGACGTTCCGGCTCGGACCCGACCGGTACGCCAAGTGGGTGCCCGCGGGCGACGACCGGACGCACCTGCGCCACGAGGCCGAGCGGTTGCGGTGGGCCGGCGCCTGGGTGCCCGTCCCGAGCGTGCTCGAGCTCGGCGCGGACGACGAGGGCTCGTGGCTCGTGACCTCCACGGTGCCCGGGCGCAGCGCGGTCGACCCGCGCTGGCTCGCGGAACCCCGCACCGCCGCGCGCGCGATCGGCGCCGGGCTGCGGGCGCTGCACGACGCGCTCCCGGTCGAGGGCTGCCCGTTCGACTGGGGCGTGGCGACCCGTCTCGCCGGGGCCGAGCCGCCGCTGCCCGTGCCCGAGGTCGACGTGCTCGTCGTCTGCCACGGCGACGCGTGCGCGCCCAACACGCTGCTGCACGACGACGGCCGCTGGAGCGCGCACGTGGACCTCGGCGCGCTGGGCGTCGCCGACCGGTGGGCCGACCTCGCGATCACGGCCTGGAGCACCGAGTGGAACTACGGTGCCGACTTCGCCGGGGAGGTCTACGAGGCGTACGGCGTGCAGCCCGACGAGGGGCGGCTCGCGTTCTACCGCGCGCTGTGGGACGCGACCTGACCCGTCAGCGACCCGTCAGCGACCAGCCGTCACTTCTTCGTCGCGAACGTGTAGACCGGCTTCTGGTACTTCTTGCCCCACGCCTTCCACAGCGCGCGCGCCGAGTCGCCGCGCTTGCCCCCGCACGAGTGCGTGTACCCGCCGTACTGCGACTTGTGCGTGATGACGATCGCCATGCAGTCGGCCTGCATCTCGTTCGCGGTGCCGACGCTCGTCCCGTAGACCTTCGCGGTCGCCTTCTCCGCCTTCGCGCGGTACGTCGCGCCCTTGACGAGCCGACGGTACTGCACCACGTGAGCGCACTCGTGCAGCGCGACGTGCCGCAGCAGGGCGGGCGACAGCCCGGCCTGGATGTGGATCTCGTGCACCCACGTCGTGCGGCTGCTCGTGCCGTAGTACGTCTCGGTCGCGAGCCCGACGACCGCACCCGGGGCCTTGACCGGCGGGGTGTTGATGTAGATCGGCTCCTTGGGGCAGTACGCCTTCATGTAGCTGCGCGCCTTGGCGATGTACTTCTTGTACTTCACGCCGTCGGTGGTCCTGGTGGTCCAGGTGCGGCTCGTCGACGACGCACCGCCGCCGGCTGCCACGAGCAGGCGGAACTTCTTGGTCCCCGGCTTCGCCTTGTACGCGACCGAGAACTTGGCGGTCGAGCGGGACACCGTGGCGGTGTCGACCGTGACCCACCTCGAGCCGTCGCGGCGCTGCACGCGCACCTTCTGACCCGCGGCCGGGTACACCTCGCCGGTGAACTTCACGGTGGTCGTCGACACCGCGTAGCTCGGGAGCCACCCGACGAACAGCTGGGCCTTGGTCGCGGCCTGCGCGCCGGGCGCGACGAGCAGCGTCATGCCCGCGACGACGAGCGCCGTGAGCGTGGCGGTGAGCCACCGTCGGGTCGTCGTCATCGGTGCCCCCTCGTTCCCTGCTGCCCGGTGCCCGCCACGCCTCGTCGCGTCGTCGTCGCACCGTCCGTGAACGTGAGGGTAGCGCCCGCGGAAAGCGTGCGCCCGCTCGCGCGGGGCGTTGCTAGGGTGTACCCCGTCGCGACTGGCGAAGGGTGGGTCACCACCGGGGAGCGACGCAGCAGCAGACCAAAGGGTCGGACGCCTGGGCCCCCGGTCACCACCACACCGGTCCTGACCAACCGAGTGCGCGGGTGCCGGAAGCCCGCCCACGCTGACTGCCAGGGAGTGCCCATGAGCAACACCCCGATCCTCGACCAGAACATCTCCGAGCTCGACCCCGAGATCGCGGCCGTCCTCGACGGCGAGCTGCGCCGCCAGCAGAGCACGCTCGAGATGATCGCGTCCGAGAACTTCGTGCCCCTCGCGGTCCTGCAGGCGCAGGGCTCGGTGCTGACCAACAAGTACGCCGAGGGCTACCCCGGCCGCCGCTACTACGGCGGCTGCGAGCAGGTCGACATCGCGGAGAACATCGCGATCGAGCGGGCCAAGGCACTGTTCGGCGCCGAGTTCGCCAACGTCCAGCCCCACTCGGGTGCCACGGCCAACGCCGCCGTCCTGCACGCGATCGCGCGTCCGGGCGACACGATCCTGGGCCTCGCGCTCGACCAGGGCGGTCACCTCACCCACGGCATGAAGATCAACTTCTCGGGCCGGCTGTACGACATCGTCGCGTACGGCGTCGACCCCACCACGTCGCTCGTCGACATGGCCGACGTCCGCCGGCTCGCGGTCGAGCACAAGCCCAAGGTCATCATCGCGGGCTGGTCGGCGTACCCGCGCGAGCTCGACTTCGCCGAGTTCCGTGCGATCGCCGACGAGGTGGGCGCCTACCTGTGGGTCGACATGGCGCACTTCGCGGGCCTCGTCGCGGCCGGTGTCCACCCGTCGCCCGTGCCGCACGCGCACGTCGTGTCGTCGACCGTGCACAAGACGATCGGCGGCCCCCGCTCGGGCTTCATCCTGACCAACGACGCGGACCTGGCGAAGAAGATCAACTCCGCGGTCTTCCCCGGCCAGCAGGGCGGCCCGCTCATGCACGTGATCGCCGCGAAGGCCGTCGCGTTCAAGATCGCCGGCACGCCCGAGTTCCGTGACCGCCAGGAGCGCACCGTGCGCGGCGCGCGGATCGTCGCGGAGCGACTCACCGCCGCGGACGTCGCGGGCGCGGGCATCACGGTCCGCTCGGGCGGCACCGACGTGCACCTGGTGCTCGTCGACCTGCGCGACGCCGCGATCGACGGCAAGCAGGCCGAGGACCTGCTGCACGAGGTCGGCATCACGGTGAACCGCAACGCGGTCCCCAACGACCCGCGGCCCCCGATGGTCACCTCCGGCCTGCGGATCGGCACGCCCGCCCTGGCCACGCGCGGCTTCGGCGACGCCGAGTTCACCGAGGTCGCGGACATCATCGCCACGGCCCTCGTCGGCGGCGAGACGCTCGACGTGCCGACGCTGCGCGCCCGGGTCGCGAAGCTCGCGGACGCGTTCCCGCTGTACCAGGGCCTGGAGCAGTACTGATGACGGCGCAGGTCCTGGACGGCAAGGCCACGGCCGCGACGATCAAGGCCGAGCTGACCGAGCGGGTCGCGGCGCTCGCGGCTCGGGGGATCGTCCCCGGGCTGGGCACGCTGCTGGTCGGGTCCGACCCGGGCTCGCAGTGGTACGTCGCGGGCAAGCACAAGGACTGCGCGGAGGTGGGCATCGCCTCGATCCGCGAGGACCTGCCGGCCGACGCGACGCAGGAGGAGATCGAGGCGGCCGTGCGCCGGCTCAACGAGGACCCGGCGTGCACCGGGTTCATCGTGCAGCTCCCGCTGCCCGCGGGGATCGACACCAACCGGGTGCTCGAGCTGGTCGACCCCGACAAGGACGCCGACGGCCTGCACCCGACGAACCTGGGCCGCCTGGTGCTGCGCGTCAACGAGCCGGTCACCAGCCCGCTGCCGTGCACGCCCCGCGGCATCGTGGACCTGCTGCTGCGCCACGACGTGGACCTGCGTGGCGCCGACGTGGTCGTCGTGGGACGTGGCGTCACGGTGGGCCGATCGATCGGGCTGATCCTCACGCGCCGTGAGATCAACGCGACCGTCACGCTCACGCACACCGGCACCGCCGACCTCGCGGAGCACACCCGGCACGCGGACGTCGTCGTCGCCGCCGCCGGTGTGCCGGGCATCATCGCCGCGGACATCGTCAAGCCGGGCGCGGTGGTGGTCGACGTCGGCGTCTCGCGCGCGGTCGACCCGGAGACGGGCAAGAGCCGGGTCGTCGGGGACGTCGACCCCGGGGTGCTCGAGGTCGCGTCCTGGGTGTCGCCGAACCCGGGCGGGGTCGGACCCATGACGCGCGCGATGCTGCTGGCCAACGTGGTCGAGACCGCGGAGCGGCTCGCGGTCTGAACGGGCTCGTCGGCGACGGCGGGACGGGTCTCTCGACGAGAACCGCCCCGCCGTCGCCGTCCCGTTCGCTAGGGTCCCGACCGTGACAGACGCGCAGGCGCCGAGGCGCTCGAGGTACGCGACCAGTGCCGGGACGATCGTGAGCGGCTTCGTGATCGCGGGCGGGAGCGGCCTGCTGGCGCTGCTGGCCGTCGCGGCCGACGAGGACGGTCTGCTGTGGGCGGCCGGCGTCGTGCTCGTGGTCGGGCTCGGGCTGCTCGCGCTGGGGCTGCACCAGCTCGCGGTCAACGTCGACCTCGCGGCCGCCGCGGCGGTCGGTGTGCTGGACGACGAGCCGACGACCGACGGCACGACGGTCGGCGCGCCGGCTGCGAGCGAGCCGGCCTGACGGCCTCGGGCGGTGAACCTGCCCGTCGTTCGTGACGTGTCGGTGGCATGGGGTTGGATGACCGGGTGCTGAGAATCGCCACGGTCAACGTCAACGGGATCCGCGCCGCCTTCCGCCGGGGGATGGGCGAGTGGATCGAGTCGCGCAGCCCGGACGTGCTGCTGCTGCAGGAGGTGCGCGCGTCCGACGAGATCCTCGCGGACCACCTGTCTCCCGAGCACTGGCACCTCGCGCACGAGGCGAGCGAGACGGCCGGCCGTTCGGGCGTGGCGATCGCGTCGCGCCTGCCGATGTCCGCCGTGCGGATCGGGATGCGCACGGGCGTGACCGGTGACACGGGTCGCTGGGTCGAGGCGGACCTCGAGGTCCCGGCACGCGACGGCGCGCCGCCGCACACGGTCACGGTGATCTCGACGTACATCCACTCCGGGACCGTGGGCACGCCCTCGATGGACGAGAAGTACGCGTTCCTCGACCACGTGACCGCTCGCCTCGCCGACATCGCGGAGGCGGGCGGCTACGCGGTGGTCGCGGGGGACGTGAACATCGCCCACCGCGAGGTGGACATCAAGAACTGGAAGGGCAACCTCAAGGCGGCGGGCTTCCTGCCGCAGGAGCGTGCCTACCTGGACCGCTGGTTCGACGACCTGGGCTGGCGCGACCTCGGTCGCGAGCTCGGCGGCGAGGGGCCCGGGCCGTTCACGTGGTGGTCGTGGCGCGGGAAGGCGTTCGACAACGACGCGGGCTGGCGCATCGACTACCAGCTGGCCACACCCGAGCTCGCGGACGCGGCGGTGTCGGCGACCGTCGACCGTGCGGCGACGTACGCCGAGCGGTTCTCGGACCACGCGCCGCTGGTGGTCGACTACGACCTGTGAGCAGGTCCGTCAGTCCCGCGGCTCGGTGACCTGACCCGCGTCCGCGAGCGGCGGCCGATCGTCGGCGCCTGCGGTCCCCGACCGCCGCGGCTCGGGCGCGCCGGGCAGGTCACGCATGCCCAGGAACGGTCCGAGCAGCACGGGGAGCGTGCCGAGCGCCGTGACGCCGACCGCGACCCACATCGTGGGCTGCACGCCCGCGTGCGTCCCGAGCCAGCCCCCGACGAGCCCGCCGATCGGCATGCAGCCCCACACGATGAACCGGATCGAGGCGTTCATCCGGCCGAGGAGCGGGGGAGGGCACACCCGCTGGCGGAAGCTCACCTGCGCGACGTTGTAGAGCACGACGACGAACGAGAGCAGGAACCCTCCGGCGACCATGAGGAGCTGAGCCGGCACCGCGACGTGCGCGGCGAGCGGCGTCAGGGCCGCGGCCGGCACGGACAGGACGGCCGCGACGGGGATGACCCTGGCCTCGCCCACCCACCGGGCGGCCCGCTCGGAGAGCACGGCGCCGAGCAGGCCGCCGATCGCCGACGCGGAGAGCACCGTGCCGAGGGCCGCGGTCGTGAGCCCGAGGACGCGCAGCGCGTAGATGACGAACACGGCGTTGACGATGGCCGAGCCGAAGTTCGACAGGCCCGTGCAGGCCACGATGCGTCGCAGCAGCGGCTGGTGCACGACGAACGAGAGCCCCTCGCCGATCTCGGTCCGCAACGGTCGGCGGGACGCGGGCGACGGGAGGTCCTCCTGGTGCCGGATCCGACCGACCGCGAACGCGGAGACGAGGTAGGTGACGACGTTGACGGCGATGAGTGCGGGTGCGGTCACGACGCGCAGCAGCGCACCGCCCACCGCGGGGGCGACAACCTGCGCGACGGACTGCGTGGCCTGCAGCTTGGAGTTGCCCTCGACGACGTGCTCGAGTCCCACGAGCCCGGGGACATAGCTCTGGTGCGCCACGTCGAAGAAGACCGAGGCCGCGCTGATGACCAGCCCCGCGGCGATCAGCAGCGGCATGGTCGCGGTGCCGGTGAGCGCGGCGACGACGACGACCGCGAGCACGGTCGCACGCACGACGTCGGACACGATCAGCACGCGGCGCTTGCGCATGCGGTCCACCCAGGCGCCGGCCGGCAGGCCGATGACGAGGAACGCGGCGGTCTCGGCGGCCGTGAGCGCGCCCATCTGCCACTCCGTCGCGGCGAGGTGCTGCACGGCGAAGATCGGGAGGGCGAGGTAGGTGAGCTGAGCGCCGAGCTGTCCGAGCGCGTCGCCGGTCCACAGGCGCCGGAAGTCGGCATGGTGGACGAGCGAGCGCCTCGGGGACTGGTCGGCTGCGGTCACCGGACCAGAGTGAACAAGTGATTGAGAAAAGTCAATCAGTGGGGGATGATGAGCGCATGGCGGGTGCGGGCGAGCAGCGGACCGCGGGTGCGGACGGCGACGGGGAGGTCGACGCCGACGCCCGCGCGCTCGCGTCGACCCTGCGCCTGCGCATCCTGCGGCTGTGCCTCGACGAGTCGCTGACCAACCGGGAGATCGCACGACGCCTCGAGAAGAACCCCGCGACGGTGCTGCACCACGTGCGCACGCTCGTCGACCGTGGCTTCCTGGTGGCCGAGCCGGTGCGACGCGGGGCGCGTGGCTCGCGCGAGGTGCCCTACCGTGCGACCGGCAAGTCGTGGCGCACGCCGCCGCGCCCCGGCCAGGCGCGGCTCCTCGTCGACACGTTCCTCGAGGAGCTCGCTCTCGTGCCCGACCTGGACAGCGTCGTCATGGCGCGCCTCGGGCTGCGGCTGCGGCCCGACGAGCACGCCGAGCTCGTCGGGCGGATCGACGCGCTGCTGCAGGAGTACGCCGCGCGTCCGTCGTCGTCCGACGGCGAGCCGTACTCGATGTTCGTCGCGGTGCACGAGGACGTCTCGCGCCGCCGCGCGCCCGAGGCCCGACCGCAGGCGGGAGTCAGCGCCCCGCGGGGGTGAGTCCGAGGGAGAGCCCCGCGAGACCGCGTGGGCGGGTGGTGAGCGCGCGTGCGACCTCGCGCAGGGCGCGGGACGCGGGCGCGTCGGGCTCGGCGAGGACCACGGGGGTCCCGCCGTCGCCGGCCTCGCGCAGCCGCACGTCGAGCGGCACCTGCGCGAGCAGCGGCACGTCGCTCCCGACGATGCGCGTCAGGCTCTGCGCCACCTGCTCGCCGCCGCCCTCGCCGAAGACGTGCAACCGCGAGCCGTCGGGCTGCTCGAGCCACGACATGTTCTCGACGACGCCGACCACGTGCTGGCGCGTCTGCACCGCGACCGACCCCGCGCGCTCCGCGACCTCGGCCGCCGCCGCCTGCGGCGTGGTCACGACGACGATCTGCGAGCCGGGCAGCAGCTGCGCCACCGAGATCGCGATGTCGCCCGTGCCGGGCGGCAGGTCGAGCAGCAGGACGTCGAGGTCGCCCCAGAACACGTCGGCGAGGAACTGCTGCAGCGCGCGGTGCAGCATCGGGCCGCGCCACACGACGGGCTGCCCGGGCGGCACGAACATCCCGATCGATACGACCTTGACGCCGTGCTCGACGGGCGGCAGCAGCATGTCGTCGACCCGCGTGGGCTGGCGCGTGACGCCCAGCATCCGGGGGATCGAGAAGCCGTAGATGTCGGCGTCCACGACGCCCACGCGCAGCCCGTCGGCGGCCATCGCCACGGCGAGGTTGGCCGTGACGGACGACTTGCCGACACCGCCCTTGCCCGACGCGATCGCGAACACCTTCGTCAACGAGCCGGGCTGCGCGAACGGGATCGTCGGCTCGGCGTCCGTGCCGCGCAGCAGCGTGCGCAGCGCGGCGCGCTGCTCGGCGGTCATGACCCCCATCTCGACGGTCACCGAGTCGACCCCGTCGACGCCCGACGCGGCCGCGGTGACGTCGCGCGTCAGCGTGTCCTTGAGCGGGCAGCCCGTCGTCGTCAGGTCGATCCCGACCACCGCGCGGCCGCCGTCCACCTCGACGGACCGGACCATGCCCAGCTCGGTGATCGGACGGCGGATCTCGGGGTCGAGCACCCCGGCGAGCGCGTCGCGGACCGCGAGGACGAGGGTGTCGTCGTGAGCGTCGTGGGGCATGCGCCCATGGTAGGTCGGTGCACGGGGCGCCCGACCGGGACGTCCGGCCGACGTCAGCGCGCGGGATCCGGCTCGGGCTCGTCCTGCTCACGCTCGGCGTGGATGTCCTCGAGCAGGTTGCGCAGCTCGGAGCGCACGAAGTCGCGCGTCGCGACCTCGGACAGCGCGATGCGCAGCGCGGCCATCTCGCGGGCCAGGAACTCGGTGTCGGCCAGGTTCCGCTCGGCGCGCTGGCGGTCCTGCTCGGCGCCCACGCGGTCGCGGTCGGCCTGGCGGTTCTGCGCGAGCAGGATGAGGGGTGCGGCGTACGACGCCTGCAGCGAGAGCATGAGCGTCAGTGCCGTGAAGCCGCGGCTCGCGCTGTCGAACCGCAGGTGGTCGGGCGCGAGCGTGTTCCAGCCGATCCACACGATGCAGAACACCGTCAGCCACACGATGAACCGCGGCGTGCCGAGGAACCGTGCGATGGCCTCCGACCACTCGCCCTGGCGCTCGGAGGAGATGCGCGGGCGCGAGCGACGACGCCCCGTGAGCGGCTGGTCGAGGCGCTCAGCCACGGCCGCCCCCGCCGATCGTGGCCGGCTCGTCGTCGACCTCGCGCCAGTCCTCGGGCAGCAGGTGGTCGAGCACGTCGTCGACCGAGACGACGCCCAGCAGCCGGCGCTCGGCGTCGACCACCGGCAGCGCGAGCAGGTTGTAGGTGGCGAGCTGGCGCGTGACGGCCATCAGCGGGGCGTCGGCCGGGAGCGCCTCGATGTCGCTGTCGACGATCGTGCCGATCGAGTCGTGCGGGGGCTCGCGCAGCATGCGCTGCAGGTGCACGACGCCGATGAACCGGCCGGTCGGGGTCTCGAGCGGCGGGCGTGTGACGAACACCATCGACGCGAGCGCGGGCGTCAGGTCCTGGCGTCGCACGTGCGCGAGCGCCGCGGCGATGGACGTCTCGGGGCCGAGGATGACCGGCTCGGTGGTCATCAGGCCGCCCGCGGTGTTGTCCTCGTACGCGAGCAGCCGCCGGACGTCCTTCGCCTCCTCGGGCTCCATGAGCTCCAGCAGCTCGGCCGCCTGCTCGTCCGGCAGCTCGCCCAGCAGGTCGGCGGCGTCGTCGGGCTCCATCGCCTCGAGCACGTCGGCCGCGCGGGTGAGCTCGAGGCCCTGCAGGATCGCGACCTGGTCGTCCTCGGGCAGCTCCTCGAGCACGTCGGCGAGGCGGTCGTTGTCGAGGGCCGAGGCGACCTCGAGGCGCCGGGTCGTGCCGAGGTCGTGCAGGACGTCCGCGAGGTCGGCGGGCTTGAGGTCCTCGTACTGGGCGAGCAGCAGGTCCGCGCCCTGCCCGAGCGACGCGGTGCCGAGGCCCGTGACGTCCGAGGCCGCGACGACGACCGACTCGCCGCGCCGCCGCAGCAGGCCGCGGTGCCCGCCCGTGCTGCGGCGCACCGAGACCTTCGTGACGATCCAGTCGCCGTTGCGCTGCAGCTCGATCGCGACGTCCTCGACGGTGCCCGACCCGGACCCGTCCGCGAGCTCGACGGTGCGGTCCAGCAGCTCGCCGACGACGAGCGTCTCGAGCGAGCGCTGCTCGAAGCGGCGCATGTTCACCAGGCCGGTCGAGATGACCTGGCCCGCGTCGATCGAGGTCACGCGCGTGAGCGGCACGAACACGCGTCGTCGGCCCGGGACCTCGACGACGAGGCCCACCGCGCGGGGGGCGCCCTTGGGGCGCACGAGCACGACGACGTCGCGCACCCGCCCGACCTCGTCGCCCAGGGGGTCGAACACCGCGGTCCCGGCGAGTCGCGCGACGAACACCCTGGTCCCGACGCTGCTCACGCGGCCAGCCTAGACGCTGCGGGCCCGTCGGCCCGGCGTGCGCCTACCGCTGGGGGCGCGCGCCGTGCTTCCAGTACCCGCTGAACGTCACGTCCGCCTTCGGCAACCCGCGCGCGGTGACGAGGTGACGGCGCGCTCCGGTGGCGAGAGCTGCCTCGCCGACGACGAATGCGTACGGCCGCCCCGCCGGGACGTCCAGGTCCTGCACGGCGGCGAGCGTGAGGCGTCCCGGTACTGCGTGCGCGTCCTGACGCACGAGCCAGCGCACCTGCACGCCCGCGGGCGCGTCGGGGTGCTGCACGTCCTGCGCGGTCGGCACCTCGACGATCGCGACTCCCTGGGCGTCGCGCGGCAGCGAGGCCAGCACCCCGAGGACGGCCGGCATGCCGGACTCGTCGGCGGCGAGCAGCGTCCAGTCGTGGTCGGCCGACGGTGCGAGCATCGTGCCCTCGTCGAGCAGCCCGACCGGGCTGCCGGCCTCGCAGCGACGCGACACGCAGCGGCGGTGACCGCCTCGCCGTCGCTGTCGCCGTGGACGACGAGGTCGATGTCGATCTCGCCCGCGTCGGGGCGGGCGCTGCGCACGGTGTAGTTGCGCAGCAGCGGGCGCACGCTCGCAGGCATCGTCGCGTAGCGCGCGTACCCTGCGAGCGTCATCGACGGCGGCAGACGCAGCTCGGACTGGCCTGGTCGAGGGACGAGCAGGCGGAACCACTGGTCGTAGCCCCGCGCGGGCATCCCCTCGAGGCCGCCGACGGTCACGCGCACGATCGACGGGGAGACGCGCGTGCTGCGCACGACGTGCGCGCGACGCATCTGCGAGCCCTCCGGGGTGGGTGGCTTGCTCCGGGCGGCCATGCTCTCCTCCTCGTCGACAGCGTGGAGGTCAGTTTAGGTAAGGCGAACCTAAGGTCAAGAGGGTGGCGGGTGAGATCGTCCACGGGCAGGATCGAGACATGCCCTCGAACCGCCCTCGCGTGCCGCGCACGCCGACGTTGCCCCAGGGGGACGCGGTCGCGACCTACGGCACCTACTCCGAGGCGACCAAGGCCGTCGAGGTGCTCGCGACCCACGAGTTCCCCGTGCAGCTCGTGACGATCGTTGGGACCGACCTGCGCATGGTCGAGCGCGTCACCGGCCGGCTGTCCTACCCGCGGGTCGCCTCCGGCGGGTTCGTGATGGGCGCGTGGTTCGGGCTCTTCGTCGGGCTGATCCTCACGTGGTTCACCACCGAGGACCGCGGGACGCCGATCGTGCCCGCCATGATCATCGGTGGGGCGTTCGGGCTGCTGCTGTCCGTGCTGACCTACGCCTTCACGCGCGGGCGGCGCGACTTCACGTCGGCGAGCCAGATCGTGGCGTCGTCGTACACGTTGCTGTGCGACGCGAGCAAGGCGCACCAGGCCCGCAACCTGCTGATGCAGCACGGCGGCCTGGGCTCGACGTGGCCACCGCCCGCGGTGCCGACCCAGCAGGTGCCGACCCAACAGGTGCCGTCGACGCGACCCGACGACGAGCAACCGGGACCGCCCACGCAGCCACCGGCGCCGCCGCAGTCCTGAGGTGCTCGGCGTGCCGTCGCGGGACCGACGAAGCCGTCAGGAGCCGAGCAGCCCCCGCATCCACGCCTCGACCGCATCGGGGTCGCGGGGGAGCGCGGCCGACAGGTTCTCGTTGCCGTCCGCCGTCACGAGCACGTCGTCCTCGATGCGCACCCCGATGCCGCGGTACTCCTGCGGCACCAGCAGGTCGTCCGACTTGAAGTACAGCCCGGGCTCGATCGTGAACACCATGCCGGGCTCGAGGACCGCGTCGAGGTACATCTCGGCACGGGCCAGCGCGCAGTCGTGCACGTCGATGCCGAGGTGGTGGCTCGTCCCGTGCACCATCCAGCGCCGGTGGTATTGCGCCTCGGGGTCGAGCGACTCGGCGGCGCTGACGGGCAGCAGCCCCCACTCGTCGAGCCGCTGCGCGATGACCTCCATGGCCGCCGCGTGCACGTCGCGGAACCGTGCGCCGGGGACGGCGACCGCGAACGCCGCGTCGGCGGCGTCCAGCACCGCCTGGTAGACCCTGCGCTGGACCTCGGTGAACGTCCCGTCGACCGGGAGCGTGCGCGTGACGTCCGCCGTGTACAGCGAGTCGATCTCGACCCCGGCGTCGAGCAGCAGCAGCTCGCCCGCGCGGACCACGCCGTCGTTGTCGATCCAGTGCAGCGTCGTGGCGTGCTCGCCCGCGGCCGCGATCGTCTCGTACCCGACGGTGTTGCCCTCCTGGCGGGCATGGCCCACGAACGTGCCCTCGACGACGCGTTCGCCGCGCGCGTGCCGCTGAGCGCGCGGGAGCTCGCGCACGACCTTCTCGAAGCCGTCGACCGTGACGTCGACCGCGCGTCGCATCTGCTCGATCTCGTGCGCGTCCTTGACGAGCCGCAGCTCGGACAGCGCCTCGGCGAGCACGTCGTCGCGCTCGCCCGCGGCCTCGGTCGCGCGGATCTCGTCGACCACCGCCTCGATCGTCTCGTCGGCCCCGGGCACGACGAGCACCTGCACGCCGTCCGGGCCGACGTCCTTGGCGAGCGCGTCGCGCAGGTCGTCGACGTGCCGGGTGGTGATGCCGGTGGTGGTCTCCATGTCCTCGAGCGTCGGGCGCGCACCCACCCAGAACTCGCCGTAGCGGGAGTCCGAGAAGAACTCGTCGGTGTCGCGGCCCGCGAGCGGGCGCATGTAGAGCACGGCGTGGTGGCCGCTGCCGTCGTCGCCGCGGCCGTCCTCGACGGGGTGCAGGACGAGGACCGCGTCGGGCTCCTGCTCGGATCCCAGGCCCGTGAGGTGGGCGAACGCGGAGTGCGGGCGGAACCGGTAGTCGGTGTCGTTCGAGCGGGTCTTGTAGGTCCCCGCGGGGACGACGAGCCGCTGGCCGGGGAACTGCGCCGACAGCGCGCTGCGGCGGGCGGCGGTGAAGTCGGCCGCGTCGCCGCGCTGCGCCTGCGACGGCGGGCGGTCGCCCCAGCCGGACGTCACGAACTCGACGAACGTCGCGGAGCCCGGCCGCTGCGAGCGGTTGGAGCCGCGGTCCGCGAGCGGCTGCGTCGACGTCGTGGCCGACGTGGCGGCCGGGGTGGAGGAGTCGGTGCGGTGCTCGCTCATGCGATCCATCCTCCCACCGCGCGTGGACGCTCCTCTCGCCGAGAGCGCGCCGCCGGCCCGAGAGTCGAACGAGAGTCGAACGCCGACGGCGCGCTCTCGGGCCGGACCCGCGCTCTCGCCCCGCGACCGGCGGCGCTCGGCCGGGCGACTAGCGTGGGGGACCGTGCGCATCGACCTCCACGCCCACTCGACCGCCTCGGACGGCACCCGCACGCCCGCGCAGGTGGTCGCCGACGCGGCGGCCGCCGGCCTCGACGTCGTCGCGCTCACGGACCACGACACGACCGCCGGCTGGGCCGAGGCGGCGGCCGCTGTCCCGGCGGCCGGGGTCGCGCTGGTGCGCGGCACCGAGGTTTCGGCGCGCTCCCGCGGCATCTCGATCCACCTGCTGAGCTACCTGCAGGACCCGTCGCACCCCGCGCTGGTCGCGGAGCTCGAGCGCACGCGCGAGGCGCGGCTGCACCGCGCCGAGCGGATCGTCGAGCTGCTCGCACGCGACCACCCGATCACCTGGCAGGACGTGCTCGACCAGTCCGCCGACGCCGTCGTCGTGGGCCGGCCGCACGTCGCCGACGCGCTCGTCGCACGCGGTGTCGTACCCGACCGGGACGCTGCTTTCGTCGAGCTCCTGCGTGCCGACGGCCCGTACCACGTGCCGCACTACGCGCCCGACGCCCCCGACGCGGTCGCGGCCGTGCGCGCCGCCGGAGGCGTCCCGGTGTTCGCGCACCCCGGCGCGGACGCGCGCGGACGCGTCGTGCCCGACGAGGTGTTCGACGAGCTCGCGGAGGCGGGTCTCGCCGGCATCGAGGTGAACCACCGGGACCACTCGCCCGCGCAGCGGGCACGCCTCGGTGCGATCGCCGACCGGCTCGGTCTTCTCGTCACGGGGTCGTCGGACTACCACGGTGACGGGAAGCAGAACAGGTTGGGGGAGAATCTGACCGAGCCGCGCGTGCTGGCGGCGATCGAGGAGCAGGGGACGAGCGAGGTGGTCAGGCCGTGAGCGACGTGCTCGACGCGCGGTTGTTCATGTCCGTGTTCATCACGTTGTTCGTGATCATGGACCCGCCCGGGACGGTGCCGATCTTCCTCGGGCTCACGAGCACCATGACCCGGCGCGAGCGCAACCGGGCCGCGCGGCAGGCGATCCTCGTGGCGTTCGGCGTCATCGTGTCGTTCGCGCTGTTCGGCCAGTCGCTGCTCAACTACATGCACATCTCGCTGCCCGCGCTGCAGGCGTCGGGCGGACTGCTCCTGCTGCTCATCGCGATGGAGCTGCTCACCGGCAAGGCCGAGGAGCCGCAGCCGTCGGCCAACTCGAAGGTCAACGTCGCGCTCGTGCCGCTCGGCACGCCCCTGCTCGCGGGGCCCGGTGCGATCGTCGCGACCATGGTGTTCGTGCAGCAGTCGGACAAGACCGTGGCCGACTGGGTGGCGATCGCGCTCGGCGTCGTCGCCGTGCACATCTGCCTCTACCTCGCGATGCGGTTCGCCAACGTCGTGCACCGCATCCTCAAGGACTCGGGAACGATCCTCGTCACCCGCATCGCGGGTCTGCTGCTGGCCGCGATCGCCGTGCAGCTCATCGCCGACGCGATCACGGCATTCGTCCAGGCCGCCTGACCGCCGCCCGGCTGCCCGCCCCGCCCCCGCCCAGGCGCGCGCGCCTCCCCTCGCCCG
>NZ_JEOE01000013.1 GCF_000708885.1 Cellulomonas sp. HZM
ACGTGAGGACAGCCGGACGGGTGGGTGGGGTCAGCTGCCCAGGAGGTCCGTGAAGCTGGGGACCGCGTCGAACAGGCCCGCGGGTGCCGACGGCTCGCGGTCGGCGACGGTCTCGGCGAGCTCGCGGCCCGCGCGGCGGATGCGGGCGGGCAGCGGGTTGTCGTCGTCCCCGCCGGCCGTGGCCCAGTCGTCTGTCGCGGCGAACACCGCCGTGGCCTGCACGTCCGCCCGCAGGTACGCGAGCAGCGGCCGCAGGGCGTAGTCGATCGCGAGCGAGTGGCGAGCGGTGCCGCCGGTCGCGCCGATGAGCACCGGGATCCCCGCGAGCGAGTCGGCCTCGAGGATGTCGACGAATGACTTGAACAGACCCGCGTAGGACGCCGAGTAGATCGGGGTGACGGCGACGATCCCGTCGGCCCCCTTGACCGCGTCGACCGCCGCCGCGAGGGCGCCGCCCGAGTAACCGGTGAGCATCGCGTTGACGACGTCGTGCGCGAGGTCGCGGAGCTCCACGTTCGTGACCTTCGCGGTGATGCCGCGCGCCGCGAGCTCGTCCACGGTCGCCGCGGTCAGGCGGTCCGCCAGCAGCCTCGTCGACGACGGCTGGCTCAGGCCCGCCGAGACGACGACGACAGAGCGCTCGTTCATGTCCTTACCGTCCTTCTTGCTCACGAAACCGTCAACGCATGACGGCGTCCGCTGCTTCCACGTCGTCCTCGGCGGTGCGGCCGGTCCAGTGGTCCGCGGCCGCGACCTGGTGCGTCGCGACCTCGCCGGCCGCGCGGGCCGCGGCGACGCGCTCGGCGTGCGTCGGCGGGTTCGCCGGCACGTGCGCGGGGCGGGCCTTGTCGGCCTCGGCGCGCAGCACCGGCACGACCTCGCCCGCGAGCAGGTCGATCTGCTCGAGCACGGTCTTGAGCGGCAGGCCCGCGTGGTCGACGAGGAACAGCTGACGCTGGTAGTCGCCCACCTGCTCGCGGAACCCCGCGTACCGGTCGATGACCTGCTGCGGCGATCCGACCGTCAGCGGCGTCTCGCGCGTGAAGTCCTCCATCGACGGACCGTGCCCGTACACCGGCGCGTTGTCGAAGTAGGGCCGGAACTCGTCCCACGCCCGCTGCGAGTCGTGCCGCATGAACACCTGGCCGCCGAGGCCGACGATCGCCTGGTCCGCCTGCCCGTGCCCGTGGTGCTCGTAGCGCTCGCGGTAGAAGTTCACCATCGCGGCGGTGTGCTCCATGGGCCAGAAGATCGCGTTGTGCAGGAACCCGTCGCCGTAGAAGGCGGCCTGCTCGGCGATCTCGGGCGAGCGGATCGAGCCGTGCCACACGAACGGCGGCACGCCGTCGAGCGGGCGCGGCGTCGAGGTGAAGCCCTGCAGCGGGGTGCGGAACTTGCCGGACCAGTCGACGACGTCCTCGGTCCACAGCCGGCGCAGCAGCGCGTAGCTCTCGATCGCGAGCGGGATGCCCTGGCGGATGTCCTTGCCGAACCAGGGGTAGACGGGGCCGGTGTTGCCGCGGCCCATCATGAGGTCCATCCGGCCGTCCGCGATGACCTGCAGCATCGCGTACTCCTCGGCGAGGCGGACCGGGTCGTTCGTGGTGATCAGCGTGGTCGCGGTGGACAGCGTGATGTGCTTCGTCATGCCCGCGAGGTAGCCGAGCATCGTCGTGGGGGACGAGGGCACGAACGGCGGGTTGTGGTGCTCGCCGGTCGCGAAGACGTCGAGGCCGGCCTCGTCGGCGTGCCGCGCGATCGTGAGCATGTTGCGCACGCGCTCGGTGTCGTCGGGGGTGCGACCGGTGGTGGGGTCGGTGGTGACGTCGCCGACGGTGAAGATGCCGTACTGCATGGTGCGCCTCGCTCTCAGAAGTCCATGCGTTTGCATGTATCTGATGCGCTGCAACCGTGCGCGTGCCGTGGCTATTCCAGGCCGCCGCACGTGTGCTGCGTCACGCACGCGGGCGTTCTGCCAGTCGTCCTGCCAGGCGTCGGACGTGCGCGTCGGGATAGCGTGTCCCGACGGTCGAGCAGCACGACGAGGGGCGGGACAGGTGGCCGACGAGCGCGTGCGGGTGCTGGTCGTCGAGGACGACGTCGACACCGCCCAGCTCGTCGCGACCGTGCTGCGCCGGGCGGGCATGGAGACGGTCGTCGTGCACGACGCTGCCTCTGCGCTCGGCGAGGTGGACCGCGACGAGTTCGACCTCGTCCTCACGGACATCCAGATGCCCGGCATGTCCGGCCTCGACCTGCTCGTCGAGCTGCGCTCGCGTGCGCCAGGCGTGCCGGTCGTCGTGTCCACCGCGTTCGCGAGCGTCGACTACGCGGTCGAGGCCCTGCGCCGCGACGCCGACGAGTTCCTGGTCAAGCCGGTCCCTGCGGCGACCCTGGTCGAGCGCGTCACGACCCTCGCGCAGCGCGGCCGCGCAGCCCGGGCCTCGCAGGCGCGCGGCGAGACGGTGCTCGCCGTGGGTGCGCACCCCGACGACGTCGAGATCGGCGTGGGTGCGACGCTCGCCTCGCACCACGCGGCGGGGGACACCGTCGTCGTCCTCACGCTCTCGGGCGGCTCGGTGGGCGGCGACGCGGACGTGCGCCGGCACGAGGCCCTCGCATCGGCCGCCGTGATCGGCGCGCGCCTGTTCCTGCACGACTTCCCCGACACGCGGCTCGACCCCGCGCAGGGGCTCATCACGACGATCGAGGAGACGATCGCGCTCGTCCAGCCCGCGGTCGTCTACACCCACTCGTCGCACGACCGGCACCAGGACCACCGCGCGGTGCACGACGCGGTCCAGGTCGCGGCGCGCCGCGTGCCCAGTGTCGCGTCGTTCCAGAGCCCGTCGTCGACCATCGACTTCCGGCCCACGCGGTTCGTGCCGGTCGACGGGTTCGTCGAGACGAAGCTGCGCATGCTCGCGGCCTTCGAGTCGCAGGCGCACCGCGACTACATGGACCCCGACCTGGTGCGCGCCACCGCGCGGTACTGGGGTCGGTTCGCGGGCGGCGGGTCGGTCGAGCCGCTCGAGATGGTGCGTGCGGCCGCGATGATCGCGCGACCCGGGGTGCCGGCGGCGCTGGAGCACGACGAACGAGGGAGCAGCCGATGAGGGTCCTGGTCACGGGTGCGGGCGGTCCGGCGGGGGTCGCCGTGATCCGCTCGCTGCTGCGGCGGGGCGACGTCCAGGTGCTCGCGGCGGACATGGACCGCTGGGCCAGCGGCATCTACCTCGTTCCGCCCGAAGGGCGTCGCCTGGTGCCCGCGGGCCTCGCGGACGACTTCGTGACGACCGTCGTCGAGATGTGCCGACGCGACCGGGTCGACGTGCTGTTCCCGACGGTCGACGTCGAGCTCCCGCGCCTCGCGGCGGCCCGTGACCAGCTGCGCGACGCGGGGACGCTGCTCGCCTCGCCGTCGCTGCGGACGCTCGAGACGTGCCTCGACAAGCTCACGCTCGCACGGGCCTGCGCACGCACGTGCCGCGTGCCGCGCACCGAGCTGGTGGGCACGCCGCAGGCCGTCGACGGCTGGGACTTCCCCGTGATCGTCAAACCGCGGCGTGGGGCCGGCTCGCGCGGCGTGCGGGTGGTCACGTCGCAGCACGAGCTGGACGCGGTGCACGCCGACGAGGACCTGCTGGTGCAGGAGCTGCTGCCCGGCGACGAGTACTCGGTGGACGTCCTCGCGGGCCTCGACGGGCACGTCATCGCCGCGGTGCCACGAGCCCGCCTGCGGGTCGACTCCGGCGTCGCGGTCGCGGGCGTCACGGTGCGCGACGACGAGCTCGTCGCCACCGCCAGCGCGGTCGCCAAGGCGGTGGGGCTGACGACGGTCGCGAACGTTCAGCTCAAGCGGGACCGCGACGGGCGGCCCGCGCTGCTCGAGGTGAACCCGCGGTTCCCCGGGGCGATGCCGCTGACGATCGCGTCGGGCGTCGACATGCCGTCGATCGTGCTCGACGCGGTCCTCTCGCGCCGCGTGCCCGAACGCATGGACTTCGCCGAGGTCGCGAACGTGCGCTACCTCGAGGACGTGTTCCTGCCGGTCGGCGACGTGCTGCCCGGGCGGCCCTGATGGACGCGCTCGCTCTCGACGAGGACCACCACGTCCACTCGACGTTCTCCGACGACGCGCACGGCGCGCCGATCGAGAACCTCCAGGCGGCCCACCGTGCGCGCCTGAGCGCGGTGCGCATGGTCGACCACGTGCGCACGAGCACCACGTACGTGCCCGACTTCCTGTCCGTGGTGCGAGGTCTCGCGCCCGTGCCCGGCCTCACCGTGCTCACGGGGGTCGAGGCGAAGATCCTCGACGCCGACGGGCACGTCGACGCGCCCGCGGACGTGCTCGCCGGGGTCGGCACGCCGCACGGCGTGGACCGGGTGCTGATCGCCGACCACCAGTTCCCCGGCACCGACGGGCCGTGGAGCCCGCGCGCGACCCGCGAGCGCCTCGACGCGGGCCTCGCGGCCGTCGACGCGGTCGAGATGCTCGTGCTCGCGACGACGCGCGCGATGCATCGCGTCGGGCGCGCGCAGGTCGCGCACCCGTTCTCGCTGCTGCCCAAGATCGGGATCGACGAGGACGACGTCACGGACGAGCTGCTCGACGCGTTCGCGGCAGCCGCCGTCGAGACCGGGACCCCTGTCGAGGTCAACGAGAAGTGGCGCTGCCCCGGCCCGCGCGCCCGCGAGCGGTGGGCCGCGGCGGGCGTGCGGCTCGTCGCGTCGTCCGATGCCCACGTGCCGCGCGACGTGGGCGCGTACACCTGGCTGCGCTCGGTCGTGGGGCAGGGATGAGCGCTGCCGCGGGGGTGCGATGAGCTGGCGGGACGCCGAGGTCACGGCGCTCGTCGTCCTCGTGGCGCTGGGCGTCGGGCCGGTGCTCGCGGGCCTCGTGCAGTACCTGCTGGTGCCGGTGCACGCGGTCCGCAACCACCTCTCGCGCGCCGAGCCGTACCTGCCGCGCGTCGTGGTCGTCGTCCCCGCCTGGAACGAGGGTGCGGTGCTCGCCGCGTCGCTCGAGCGGCTCATGCGTCTGTCCTACCCGCCGGGCTCGCTGCGCGTGTACGTGGTCGACGACGCGAGCACCGACGACACGCCCCAGGTCGTCGCGCGCAAGGCCGCCGAGCACCCGGGCCGCATCGTGCACCTGCGTCGCGACCAGGGCGGTCAGGGCAAGGCGCACACGCTCAACCACGGCATCGCGCACGCGCTCGCCGACGACTGGATGCAGGCGCTGCTCATCATGGACGCCGACGTCATCTACCGCCCCGACTCGCTGCGCCGCATGACACGTCACCTCGCGGACCCGCAGGTCGGCGCGGTGACCGCGTTCATCCGGGAGGGGTCGCACCGGCCGGGCACGGTGTCGCGGTTCATCGGCTACGAGTACGTCACCGCACAGGCCGCGGCACGGCGAGCGCAGAACGTCCTCGGTGCCGTCGCGTGCCTCGCGGGCGGCGCACAGCTCCACTCGCGCGCCAACCTCGAGGCCGTGGGGGGCCGCATCGACACCAGCACGCTCGCCGAGGACACGTTCACCACGTTCCTCACGCAGCTCGACGGGCGGCGCGTGGTGTTCGAGCCGGCGGCCGTCGTGCTGGCGGAGGAGCCCGACTCGGTGCGGGCGCTGTGGAAGCAGCGGCTGCGCTGGGCGCGCGGGAACGTGCAGATCACGAGCCGGTTCCGCGACGTGTGGTTCCGCCGGCCCTTCTCGGCGCGCGGGGCCGGGCACCGGCTCTCGTCCCTCACGTTCGGCGGGATCTGGTTCTCGGTGTACCTGCTGCCCGTCGCGATGACGCTCGCGGCGCTCGGGCTCGTCGGGCTCTACTTCGTCGACAGCGTCTCCGCGCGGCACACGTTCCAGGCGCTGTGGTGGCTCGCCGCGGTCGCGTACGTGTACATCACGGTCACGACGCTCCTGCTCGACCGCGAGACCGCTCGCAGGTCCTGGTTCCAGGGGCTGATGTTCCCGGGGCTGGGGGCGCTCGTCGTGATGCTCGCGGCGTGGTTCCCGACGCTGTGGCAGGAGGACCTGCCGTCCGCGCTCGGGCTGCACCTCACACCCGTCGGCCTCGAGGTGTGGACGCTCGCGCTGTACGCCTGGCCCGTCCTCTCGATGGCGGCCGCCTGGCTGGTGCGCGGCCTCGAGGGGACACGTGCGCTCGCGTGGCTGTCGCGGCCCCTGCTGTACGTGGTCGGGTACGGCCCCGTGCTGTGCGCGATCACGCTCGACGCGTACGTCAAGCAGGCGAGGGGTGCGAGCACGGCGTGGGCGAAGACGGAGAAGACCGGGCGGGTGGTGGGATGAGTCAGCCGGGTGGTGGGATGAACCAGCCGGGTGGTGGGATGAGGCGCGTGCCCGACGACGAGCTCACCGACGACGCGCTGCGCGCCGAGATCCGCGCGAACGCGCGTGCCGAGCGTGGGCTCGTCGTGATCGCCGTGGTGGCGGCCGCGACCACGGGGCTGGTGGTCGCCGTGCTCGACGTCCTGGGTCACCGGTGAGCCGCACGTGAGCGACGAGGCAGACCTGTCGGCCCGGCCTGCGGACCTCGGCTCGCGGGACTCGCGCTGGGTCCGGGTGCTGCGCCGCTTCGCGGGGACCGACACCGGTGTGCGGGAGCGTCAGCTCCCGTTCGCCGTGGGCTTCGGGCTCGCGCTGCTGACGCTGCTCGTGGTGCCCGAGGTCGCGACGCACCCCCGGGCCGTGGCCGGCGCGTCCGCGCTGGTCGTCGCGCTGGTCGCCGCGGCGTGGCTGCTCCCGTGGCACAGGTGGCCCGCGGGCGCCCAGGAGGTGCTGCCGATGGCGCAGCTCGCCGCGGTGGCGCTGCTGCGCGCCGGCACCGGTGGGCCGTCGTCGATGTTCGGTGCGCTCGTGTTCCTGCCCGTGGTGACGCTCGCGAGCCGGCCCGGCCGTCGTGGCATGGTGCTCGCCACGGCCGGCGTCATGGCGTCGGTGCTGGTCCCGCTGCTGGTCGACCCGGTCGCCCGGCCGGGGCAGGCCGTCGTGCGTGCGGTCTTCGTGGCGCTGGTGGCCGGGGTGATCGCGCTGACGGTGCACGAGGCGACGTCGCGCCTGCGTGCGCGCAACGCCGCCCTCGACGAGCTGAGGGGCGAGCAGGTCCGCCTCAACCGTGAGCTGCAGCGTGACGCGGTGGTGCTCGAGGAGGTCGCGGCGGGGCGCGAGCACGCGTACCGGCATCTCGTCTCGGTCATCGACGCGGTGACCGAGCAGGCGATCGTCGCGACGTCCGCCGAGGGCGTCGTCGAGGTCTTCAACCTGGGTGCAGAGCGCCTGCTGGGTGTGGACGCCGACGACGCGGTGGGGCGACCCGTCGTCGCGTTCCTCGACCGCGAGGGGCTGCGCCGCAACTACCGAGCCGTCTTCGGCTCCGACCCGGTCCCCGCGGAGGACGACGCCGACGACGACACGGACGACGAGGACACGCTGCTGTTCTCGGCGGTCGCGTCGCCGACGATCGTCGCGCAGACCTCGGAGGCCGACTGGGTCTTCCACCGTCCCGAGGACGGGGTGGGCACCGTGCACCTGTCGGTCACGCGCAGGGCGGACGCGCACGGCTCGACGCTCGGGTACGTGTTCGTCGCGAAGGACGTCACGGCCGAACGCGAGGCGACCCGGCTCAAGGACGAGTTCGTGAGCCTCATCAGCCACGAGCTGCGCACGCCGCTGACCTCGGTGCTGGGCTTCCTCGAGCTGGTGCTCGACGGGCCCGACCCGCTGACCGACGAGCAGCGCCACTTCCTGCTCGTCGTCCAACGGAACGCGCGCCGCCAGCTGCGCCTCGTGAGCGACCTGCTGCTGACCGCGCAGGTGGACGCCGGGACGTTCGCGATCTCGCCGCGCCGGGCCGACGTGACCGCGGTAGCGCGTGCGGCGGTGCAGGACGCCGAGCCCGCGGCGGCGGCCGCGGGGCTCACGGTTCAGGCGCACGGCGGTCCGGTGGAGATCGAGGTGGATCCCGAACGGCTCGCGCAGGTGCTCGCCAACCTGGTGTCGAACGCCGTGAAGTTCACGCCGCAGGGCGGCCGCGTCGACGTGCGGGTCGCACCGACCGACGACGGCGGCGCGCGGCTCGAGGTCGAGGACACCGGGATCGGGATCCCGCGCGAGGACCTCGACCGGCTCGCGTCGCGGTTCTTCCGCGCGAGCACGGCGACGCGTCGCGCGATCCCCGGCGTGGGGCTGGGGCTGTCGATCGCGAAGGCGGTCGCCGAGGCGCACGGCGGCACGCTCGACGTGCGCAGCAAGGTCGGGGAGGGGACGACGTTCGTCGTCACGCTGCCGCCCACGGTGGCACCGCCCGCGCTCGAGGCCGAACGCTAGACATACGGGACGTATCAGGCGCGGGGCGGCGGTCTCCTGGACCCCGTGCGCCGACGACGGCGCGACACCTCGCCGCGCACCACCCTGCGCAGGACCTCGAAGGACCTCCCATGAGCATCGACACCGCCCCCGAGCCCGGCCGCACCCACGACGTGCGCTCCGCCGACACCGACCCCGACGCCGGCGCCGTCGCCTTCCGCCCCGCCTTCCGCGCGGCGCTCGACGCGACCGCGGCGGCCGGTGTGCGCGTGCACGAGCCCGGAACCGAGGCCTACCGCCGGCTGAGCGGCACGTTCAACATCACCAAGGCCGTCCGCCCGCTCGCGGTCGTCGAGCCGACGACGCCCGACGAGGTCGCCACCGTGCTGCGGCTCGCGGCCGTGCACGGCGTGCAGGTCGCGGTCGCGGGGACCGGTCACGGCGCGACCGAGCAGATGGACGACGCGGTGCTCGTGCACACGTGCGCGTTCGACGAGCTCGTCGTGCACCCGCACGAGCGCTGGGCCCGCATCGGGGCCGGAGTCCGGTGGGACGCCGTTCTCGAGGCGTGCGCACCCCACGGTCTCGCCGGCCTGTGCGGCTCGTCGACCGATGTCGGGGTCGTGGGCTTCCTCACCGGTGGGGGCGTCGGCCCTGTCGTGCGGTCCGCGGGGCTCTCGTCGGACAGCGTGCGCGCGTTCGACGTGGTGACCGGCGACGGCGTGGTGCGCCGAGCCAGCGCGACCGAGAACCCGGAGCTGTTCTGGGGTCTGCGCGGCGGAAAGGGCTCGCTCGGCATCGTGACGGCCGTCGAGATCGACCTGCTGCCGATCGCGCAGGTGCTCGGCGGCGCGATCTGGTTCGACGGGGCCGACCTGCCCGCGGTGCTGCGCACGTGGAGCCAGTGGTCGTCGCTCCTGCCGGACGAGGGCACGACATCGGTCGCGATCATGCGTCTGCCCGACATGTCCGGCGTGCCGCCCGTGCTCGCGGGACGGACCACGCTCTGCGTGCGGTTCGCGTGGACCGGGGACCCGGAGGTCGGTGAGGAGATGATCCGTGCGATCCGCTGCGTCGCCGCCCCGCTCGTCGACCTCGTCGGCCCGCTGCCCTACCGGCAGCTCGGCGCCGTGCACGCCGACCCGAGCGACCCGATGCCCGTGCACGAGGCGTCCACGCTGCTCGCCGCGTTCGACCTCGACGCGGCCGACGAGCTGGTCGCGCTCGCGGGCGACGCGAGCGGCACCCCGCTCGTCATGGTCGAGGTGCGACAGCTCGGCGGTGCCCTGCGCACCGGCCCGGACTGCGCGTTCGCGCACCGAGACGCCGCGTACCAGCTGTTCTCGATCGGCATCATGGTGCCCGAGGTGGCGCAGGGGGTCGTCGCGGCGACGAGCCGCGTGCACGACGGGCTGCGCCCGTGGTCCCGTGCGGGTGGTCTGCCGAACTTCTGCGACCAGGCCGGGGCCGAGCGGGTCCGGCGGGCGTACCCGCGGGGCGTCGAGGACCGACTCGCGCGCGCGGCCCGGCGCTACGACCCGGCGGGTGTGCTGCTCGCCGGGCGAGGACTGCGCACGGCGGCTGACGCAGTGGGCTGACCCGACGCGCGGCGGGGCGCGGGCGGTGTCAGGGCTGCGTGGCGGGCGCGGCCGGCGGGTCGATCACCGGGTCGACCGCCGGCTGGTCCGTGCTGCCGGAGCCGTCGGAGCCGTCGGAGTCGTCTGTGCCCTCGGACCCGTCCGACCCCGGGAACGTCGTCGCGGTGCGCAGCTGCCCGCTCGTCGTCGGTGCGTCCGTGAACTCCGCGGCCGTGAACCCCACGTGGGGGACGGCCGCGGCGACCGCCGCGAGCACGAGCGCGACGCCGAGCCGCACCCAGGTGCCGCGCTCGGCGCTCAGCGCGCCGCGTCGCTCACCCGTGCAGGACCGCATCGACGTGCCTCTCCTCGCGACTCGGTCGCGACGTGGCGCGTCGCCTGCGCGCGTCCGACAGCGACATCAGCTCGAGCGTACCCAGCGCGAGCAACGGCGGGACCAGCATGACCGCACGACCCGCCGGGGACTGCGTCCACTGCAGCACCCAGCCCCATCCAGGCTTCACGGACAGCACGATGCCGCGCACGCGCGTGATCGGAGTGGCGTCGGGGTCCCGCACGTCGTTCGCGTCGCCCTTCGTGATGATGTACGGCGCGGTGGCCTGCGAACCGTCCGGCCGCAGCACGGGTTCGGCGCGGCCGGTCTTCGGGTTGGTCTTGCTCGAGCCGATCGTGATGAGCTCGACGACGCGGTGCGTGACGAGCCGGCGCGAGTTCTGCGGCCAGAACGAGACGACCTGACCCGGCTTGAGCTGCGAAGGGTTCGTGACGTTGCGCATCACCACGGCGTCACCCGCGGCGAAGTACGGGCGCATCGAGCCGGAGGTCACGATGAGCAGGCGTTGGTCGTGCGCCTGGTACCACAGCGGCACCGCGAGCGAGGTCGCGTACGCGAGCGCGCCGACGACGACCACGACCCACAGGGTCACCGACAGGAGACGCCGCCACCACGGACGGCGAGGCTTCTCGGCAGCCGGCGCCGGGGTGCTCTCGGGCACGTCGGTCTGCCGCGGGCGTCGACGCTCGAGCTCCGCGGCGACCGGGTGCGCGTCCGGCCGGGGCATCGATCAGGCGTGGCTCGGGTCCGGGTCCGCCGGGTCGAACGTCAGCTGCATCGCGTCGAACGTCAGCGTCACGGTCGACGCCGTGTTCTGGAACTCGTTGCCCGCGGCCTCGTCGAACGACACGCGTGCGCACAGGTGCGTGGTGTCACCAGCGTCGACGCGCGGGTTCGCGGCGTCGGCGGCGTGCGTCGTGCCGAGCACCAGCGTGGCCGTGCCGGGGATGCCCCAGGTGCCCGCGGAGCCGCCGACCGGCGTGCGTCCCGCGACGCCCGCGAGCGTGCAGTCGGCGGTGCCCACCTTGAACAGGTCGAGGTGCAGCTTGGTGCGCAGGACGCCCGTGCCGGGGTCGTCGCCGTTGCCGAGGTCGGGGTTGCCGGTCGTCGGGTCGTCGCTCGCGGCGGCCGAGACCGAGTACGCGAACGCGAGGCTGCCGTCGTTCTTGATCGTGATCGGCGCGACGACCTGCGCACCCGGGAGCATGTTGTCGAACGGCACCGTGAAGTCGAGGGACTGGTCGGTCTTGAGGTCGAGCGATCCGGTGTTGATCTGCGCGCCGGACTTCTCCTGGTCGGAGAAGAGGGCCGACGTCGTCAGCGACGTGACGCCGAGCGCAGCCAGGCCCACGATCACGACGGTCGTCCACAGGCGACGGCGGCGCGGACGGTCGCGCGGTGCAGGGGCGGGGTCGATCATCTCCTGCAGCAGGTCGTCCATCACGGCGGTGGCTCCTTCTCGTCCTCGTGCGCCCGACTCCGAGAGTCGTGCTCCACGTTCATCGGCCTCCATGGTGCACGAGTTGAGCCCTCGCGCCCGTGAGACGTGCCGCAGTTCACCCCGTCGGGAGCCCGATCGGTCCGGTTCGCCGGATCAGATCACCCGCGGGACGCGCGCGCCTGACCGCGTCGGGACGCGCGCGGCCGCGCGGCCGGCACGCCGGCCACGGGTGCGTCGGGGTGCGGGACCTCGTCGGCCGGCACCGCGCGCGACCACACGAACCCCTGCCCCTGGTCCACGCCGAGGTCCCGCAGCGTGCGTGCGGTCGCCTCGTCCTCGACGCCCTCCGCGACGACCGTCAGGCCGAACGAGTGCGCGAGGTCGACCATCGCCTGCACGACGACGTCCGCGCCCGCACGCCCGCCGTCGCCGAGGTCCGCCACGAACACCCGGTCGATCTTGAGCTGGGCCACGGGCAGGTCGCGCAGCTGGGCGATCGACGTGTTGCCCGTGCCGAAGTCGTCGATCGCGACGCGCACGCCGAGGTCGGCGAGCCGCTGCAGGACCGGCACGATGCGCTGCGGGTCGGCCACGAGCGCGGTCTCGGTGATCTCGACCTCGAGCAGCCGTGCCGGCACGTCGTGCTGGTCGAGCAGTCGCTCGATGACGTCGAGCACGGTCGTGTCGGTCAGGTCGTGCGCCGAGAGGTTGACCGCGACGGGCAGGTCGCGGCCCTGCGCCCGCCAGCGGGCGAGCTGCTCGACCGCGGCTCCGAGCGCGAACCGGGTCACCTCGTGGATGAGCCCGGACTGCTCGGCCAGCAGGATGAACTCGCCGGGCAGCAGCAGGCCCTCGGGCCGCCGCCAGCGGATCAGCGCCTCGTGCCCGACGACCCCGCCGGTCGTGAGGTCGATCTTCGGCTGGTAGTGCAGCTCGAGCTCGCTCGGCGTCTCGTCGGCGGGGTCGGACGGCTCGAGCGCGCGGTGCAGGTCGCCGAGGAGCACGAGCCGCTCGGGCGACGAGTGGTCCTCCTGCGGTGAGTAGACCGCGACCCCGGTGCGCCGGTGCTTCGCGGCGTACATCGCGACGTCGGCGGTGCGCATGAGCGACGACGCGTCCTGCGCGTGGTCGGGCAGGCACGCGACGCCCACCGACGTCTCGACGTGCAGCTCCATCTCGCCGAGGCGGAAGGGCGGGACGAACAGCTCCCGCACGCGCCGGGCGAGCCGCTCGGCGTCGTCGACCGAGCGGACGTCGGTGAGCAGGATCGCGAACTCGTCGCCGCCCAGGCGTGCGACGACGTCCTCGTCGCGCAGCGCACCACGCAGGCGGTGCGCCACCTGCTCGAGCAGCTCGTCGCCGTGGTCGTGCCCGAGCGAGTCGTTGATGTCCTTGAACCGGTCGATGTCGAGCAGCACCATCCCGAGCCGACCGCCGTCGCGGTGCGCGTCCTCGACGGTCCGGCGCATGCGCTCGGTCAGCAGGCGGCGGTTGGGCAGGCCGGTGAGCGAGTCGAGCAGCGCGAGGCGCGCGTTGTCGAGCGCCGTGGTCTGCAGCCGGCGGGACGTCGTCACGACGGTGCGGAACAGCAGGAGCCACAGCGCGACGAGCCCGCCGGCCACGACGAGGGTCACCCGCCCCACCGCGTGCCGCAGGGCCTCGGCGGACGCGGTGTGGTCCAGCATCACCTCGGCGGTGCCGATGACGTCGCTCGGCGCGGGTGCGGACGCTCCGCCGTCGACGACGGCGGAGCGCCCGTGGGTGTCGCTCGCGCGCACGGGGACGTAGACGTCGAGCACCTGACGCTCGACCGCGGGCTGCGAGCTGTCGTCTCCCTGGCGCACGTCCACGATGACGCGCGCGTCGGGCGTGCCCGAGCTGAGGACGGCGTTGTTGCGGGCCGGGTCGGGGAAGCCCGTCTCGGCACCCGACTTGCTGTACACCAGCACGCCGCTCGAGCTCCACAGCCGCAGGTCGACGACGCGGTCGCCGAACGGTGCCGTCGCATCGCGGACCGCCTCCGTCTGCGCGTCGGTGAGCTGCCCCTCGGTGAAGGCCTCGGCCGGGAGCACGGCGGTCGCGTACGCCATGACCGACGACGCGGACGCCGTGCCGTCGCGCACCGCCTGCTGCTTCATCACACCCGAGGCGACCCACACCAGCGCGACACCGAGCGCGGCCATGGCGAGGACGCTGACGAACGCGAAGTAGCGCGTCAGCGACCATCGACGTCGAGCAGCGGGCACGGGACCTCGTCTCGGCGCGCACGGGAGCGCGCTCGAGGCGAGGCTACTGCGGAGGGGTCGGGAACGCGGCCGTCCGCCCGGGTGTTGGTGACATCGGGCCCGCGAGGACGGCGCCCGCCCGACGAGCCCGGGAGGGGAACGATGACGTACGAGGTGGACAAGACCGACGAGCAGTGGCAGCTCGAGCTCGCGCCGCAGGAGTTCGCCGTGCTGCGTCGCGCCGGGACCGAGCGGCCCTGGACCGGCGAGCTGCTCGGCGAGCACCGCCAGGGCGTGTACCGGTGCCGCGCGTGCTCCGCGGAGCTGTTCCGGTCCGACGCGAAGTTCGACTCGCACTGCGGCTGGCCCAGCTTCTACACGCCGCTCGCGGGCGACGCGGTCGAGCTGATCGAGGACCGTTCGCTCGGGATGGTCCGCACCGAGGTCCGGTGCGCGCGCTGCGGCTCGCACCTGGGGCACGTCTTCGACGACGCGCCGCAGACGCCGACCGGTGACCGCTACTGCATGAACTCGGTCAGCCTGACCTTCGAGCCGGCCTGACCTTCGAGCCGTCGCCGTCACCCCTGCGGGTGGCGGCGACCGCGCTCCCGACCGCCAGATGGTCGACACGTGGACGCTCCGCTGAAGTAGGTCGGGGGTGCTGCCGATAATGGGGTCATGGATCAGCTCCTGACGGTACGGCGATGGCGGCGCTACGGCGCCGACCGTCTGTTCGTCACGCAGGAGACCGGTGCGCGCGTCGGCTCGGTCGACCTCCAGTCCGGCGAGGTCGTCGCAGACACCCCGGCGCTCGAGGAGCGGCTGCGGCAGGCCGCGCAGGAGTACCTGCGTGCCGACGTCACCGAGCTCGTGCTGCCGGTCCCGGCGCGCGGCGGGGACACCGAGCTCGCACCCGCGGACCAGGCCGCGCTCGAGGCGTGGCTCGGCAGCGACGACCCGGACAGCCCAGGGCACCGCGCCGAGCGCGGCTCGCCCCTGCGTGCCCGGCTCGAGCGGCTGGGTGCCGAGGGCTGGCAGGTCGTGCACGACGTGCCGCTGGGTCGCCAGGGATCCGTCGTGGAGCACCTGCTCATCGGCCCGGGCGGGATCTTCTCGGTCGGAGAGAAGCGCGTGCCCGGGAGCCGCATCCGCCTCGAGGGGACCGCGATCGAGGTCGACGGCCAGGCCGTGCCCTACCTGCGCGACGCGCGGCTCGAGGCGGGGCGTGTGCGGGACCTGCTCGTCGCGGGCGGCTGCGCGTCGATCACGGTGCGCAGCATCGTCGTCGTGCAGGGGGACCTCGAGGTCGTCGGGCGCCAGGACCCCCTCGCGCCGACGCTCGTCGTGCCGCGCCATGTGGTGCCCGCCGTGTTCCGGGCGATGCCGACCGTGCTGGACCCGAGCCGGGTGGGCGCGCTCGGGCACGTCGCACGCCTGCGCGCGACCTGGTCGCGCTGACCCTCTCGTCGGTGCGCGCCGAGCGCGCGGACCGCTCCGGCCGTGCCGGACGTCAGACCCGGGCCGCGGCCACCGCCGTCGCACCCTCGCGCGCGCTCGCGAGCGCCGCGTTGAGGCGGCCGAGGTCGTGCGCGACGCGCAGCACGTCGTCGGACGTCCAGCCGGCGAGCGCGCCCACGAGGTAGGTGCGCCGCGACGCGCGCGCGGCATCGAGACGTGCGCGGCCCTCGTCGGTGAGGCTCAGCAGCTGCCCGCGGAAGTCGCCCGGGTCCGGCCGGCGCTGGATCAGGCCGAGCGAGAGCAGGCGGCTGAGCTGGCGTGACATGGTGCCGCGACCGACACCGATGTGCGCCGCCAGGTCGCTGGCCCGCACGGTCGAGGGGCTGCCCGCGATGATCGCGAGCAGCTCGTACGCCGCGGGCTCGAGGTCGGGGTGCACGCCGCGGGCCATGCCCGCCGAGGCGGAGTGGGCTCGGCGCAGGAACAGCCCGAGCTCGCGCTCCAGCTCGACGACGCTCACGTCGGGGCGCTCGTCGTTCCGGTCGGGACGCTCGTCGGGAGCCTGTGCGGTCGACGTGGCGGTCAGCTGGTCGGTCACGGTCACATCCTGCGGCACGGCGACACCGCCGTTCATCGCCCATTCGGACATCCATGGGTGACAGCACCCAGGGCGCCGTCCGGACTTCCGCCGGACGGCGCCCTGGTGCGTGCTGGGAGAGCGGGGACGTGCTCGCGCGTCAGCGACGCGCGTCGGGCACCGGCTCGCCGTCGCTCGTCACGAGCACGGGCTCGCCGACGAGCGGCTGGCCCGGGACGGCGGGCGCGTCGAGCGGCTCGCCGTCCACCTCGAGGCGCTGCTGGATGCCCGAGCGGTTGCCGAGCGGCACCTCCTTGAGGAACAGGACGGTGATCAGCGAGATCAGCGCGATGGGCGTCGCGATGAGGAACAGGTCGGCGATCGAGTCGCCGAACGCCTGCTCGACCACCGTGCGCACGGGAGCCGGCAGCGTGCTCAGGTCGGGCAGCGTGCCGTCCCCGCCCATCGCCGACGGGTCGATGCCGATGCCCGCGAGGCCCTTGGCGATGAGGTCGGTGACGTGCGTCGAGAGGACCGCGCCGAGGGCCGAGACGCCGATCGCGCCGCCGAGCGTGCGGAAGAACGCGACCGACGCGGTGCCCGAGCCGATCTCGCGCACGTCGAGCGTGTTCTGCACCGCGAGGACGAGGTTCTGCATGAGCATGCCGACGCCCGCGCCGAGCACCGCCATGTAGACCGCGACGAGCGCGAGCGGCGTGTCGTAGTGGATGGTGCCCATGAGGGCGAGACCGCCCGAGAGCAGCACGGCGCCCGCGATCATGAACTTCTTGTAGCGGCCGGTGCGGGCGATGATGCGCCCGACGACCATCGACGACCCCATGAGGCCGACGACCATCGGGATGGTCAGCAGACCGGACTGCGTCGGGGTCTTGCCGCGCGCGAGCTGCATGTACTGGCCGATGAACACCGACGTGCCGAACATCGCGATGCCCACCGCGACGCTGCCGACCACCGCGAGCACGAGCGTGCGGTTGCGGAACAGGTGCAGCGGGATGATCGGGTCGGCCGCGCGGCTCTCGGCGAGCACCGCGAGCGCGAGCACGACGAGCGAGCCGCCGACCATCGCCGCGGTCTGCCACGAGGCCCAGTCGAACTTGTCGCCCGCGAACGTGACCCACAGCAGCAGGCCGGCGATGCCGACCGAGATGAGCGCGGCGCCCAGGTAGTCGATGCGCACCTGGCGCTTGACGACCGTGGGCAGGTGCAGCGTGCGCTGCAGCACGACGATCGCCGCGACCGCGAACGGCAGGCCGACGAAGAAGTTCCAGCGCCACCCCAGCGCGGAGTCGGTGAGCACGCCGCCGAGCAGCGGGCCGCCGACCATCGCGACGCCCATCACGGCACCCATGTAGCCCATGTACCGGCCACGCTCGCGCGGGCTGATGATGTCCGCGATGAGCACCGTGCCGAGCGCGGTGAGACCGCCCGCGCCGATGCCCTGCAGCGCGCGCATCCCGATGAGAATCTCGGTGTTGTGCGAGAACCCGGCGAGAGCCGCGGACACCACGGAGATGACGAGCGCGAGCTGGATGAGCAGCTTGCGGTTGACGAGGTCGGCGAGCTTGCCCCAGATCGGGGTCGAGATCGTCGTGGTCAGCAGGGTCGCGGTGACGACCCACGTGAACGCGGACTGCTTGCCGTGCAGGTCGGTGATGATGCGCGGCAGGGACGACGAGACGACGCTCGTCGCGAGGATCGAGACGAACATCCCGAGCAGGATGCCGGACAGCGACTCGAGCACCTCGCGATGGGTCATCGCGGCGCCGGGCTGCTTGGTCTGCGGCTCGTCGGTAGCGGCCGAGGGGGTCTCGGCCGAGGAGGTCTGGCTGGTCACGGGGGCGATCTCTTCCTTGCTGGGCTCGTGCACGGGTGGTGCGCGGGACGGTGCGGGCGGTGGTGGCGGCCCGGCGTCGTCGGCAGGCTGGGTGGGGTGGCTGGGTGAGGTGGCTGGGGGCTGTCAGGCGGCGGGCGGCGGGTGCTCGTCGGCCGCGGCGATGCAGGACGCGAGCCGGTCGAGGACGGCGACCGCCTGGTCGATCTCGTCGTCGGTCCACTGCGAGAACACCGTGGCGGTGCGACGTTCGAGCACCTGCTCGATCGCGCGGGCGCGGGCGTGGCCGTGCTCCGTCAGGGCGATGGTCCGCACGCGGCGGTCGTCGGTGTCGACCGAGCGCTCGAGCAGGCCGTCGTCGACGAGCAGGCTGACCTGGCGGCTCGCGACGGACAGGTCGACGCGAAGGTTGTGGGCGACGTCACCGACCGTGAGCGGACCCTGCTCGGCGACCGCCCGGACGATCCCGAGCCCGGGCCGCGAGCACTCGACGCGGCGCGCGAGGTCGACGCCCGTGTTGCGCACGGTGCGCGCGAACTGCTCGGTGGCACGCAGGAGCTCGAGGTGGGGCGAGCGGTGCGCGGGCTGGAGCGACTGCGGCGCAGGCGGTTCGGTCAGGGTGGTCACAGAGGCCTTCTACGACGAGTTCGATTGCTTGCTGCAACCATATGCCTAGATGCTTGATGCATGCAACTGACGGCGCGCGTAGACGACGACGCCCCGGCAGGGGCCGGGGCGTCGGGTCGAGGGTGCGTTCTGCTGGCGCGCGGGTCAGGCCCCCGCCGTAGCCGCCCGCGGCCGGCGCTCCACGTGGATCCCCTCCATGTCCTCGAGCTCCATGCCCTTCGTCTCGGGCACCTTGAGGAGCACGAACCAGAAGGAGAGGAACGCGAAGATCGTGTAGATGAGGTACGGGATCGAGGCGCCGAACGAGTCGAGCAGCCACGGGAACGACTGCGAGATCGCGAAGTTGGCGATCCACTGCGCGGCCGCCGCCACGCCGAGGGCGGCCGCGCGGATCCGGTTCGGGAACATCTCGCCGAGCAGCACCCACACCAGGGGACCCCACGTCGCGCCGAAGAACACGACGAAGGCGTTCGCCGCGATGAGCGCGGTCGTGCCCCAGCCGCCCGGCAGCGTCGTCTGGTCCATCATCTTGCCGATGTGGTCCGGGTCCGGGACCTGCGTGATGTACGCCTGCGTGAAGGCGAGCGCCATGAGCCCGAGCGACACCGTCATGCCGACCGACCCGATGAGCAGCAGGATGCGGCGCCCCACCTTGTCGACCAGCGCGATCGCGATGAACGTCACCGCGACGTTGGTGACCGAGGTGATGGTCGACACCGTGAAGGAGTCGTCCTGGCTGAAGCCGACCGCCTGCCACAGCGTCGTCGAGTAGTAGAAGATCACGTTGATGCCGACGAACTGCTGGAAGATCGACAGCAGGATGCCGATCCACACGATCGGCAGGAGCCCGAACCGCGGACCCTTGAGGCTCGACTGCGCGGCGTTGCGCTTGTCCTCCTCGATGTTGTCCTCGATCTGCGCGATCGCCCGCCGGGGGTCGTCGACGACCTGTGCGAGCACCTTCTCCGCGTCGTCGTGCCGGCCCTTCTGCACCAGGAACCGCGGCGACTCCGGGATCGTCAGCGCGATCACGCCGTAGACGAGCGCGGGGACGGCACCGACGAAGAACATCCATCGCCACGCCTCGACCCCCCACCACAGCTCGTTCGACGGGTCGCCCGCGGCGTTGCGCAGCAGCTGGTCGGACAGCAGCGCGGCGAAGATGCCGAGCGTGATCGCGAGCTGCTGCAGCGAGCCGAGGCGCCCGCGCAGCGCGGCCGGCGAGATCTCGGCGATGTAGGCGGGTGCCATGACCGAGGCGATGCCGATGCCGATGCCCGACATGATGCGCCACAGGATCAGGTCCGGGACGGTCCACGCGAGGCCGGTGAGGATCGACGACACCAGGAACATCACCGCACCGAGCAGCATGGTGTTGGTGCGACCCCAGCGGTCGGCCAGGCGGCCCGCGGCCCAGGCGCCGAGCGCGGATCCCAGCAGGGCGACGGCGACGACGAACCCGGACAGCCCGCTGTTGAGCGTGAACTCCTTGTCGATCGCCTTGACGGCCCCGTTGATGACCGAGCTGTCGAAGCCGAACAGGAAACCACCGACGGCTGCTGCGACGGCGAGCGCGATGGCCCGACGCCGGTGCGGGTGGCTCAGGGCCGCGTCGGCGGCCTTCGACGGGTCTGGCGCCTCGGACATCTGCCGCACTCCCTCGGTCGGCCGGGCGCTGCTCCCCCGGGCAGTCCCACTCTGGCCCGGTCCGGGGCCGCGCGCACGTCGGACACGCGTCGGGCGCCGCAGACACTCCGACGACGAGTGCGCACGTCAGGGCGCACGACCGTGCCCCGCGGGGAGGGGTGCCGGCCGCGCTGGGGCAGGATGGTCGTCGCAGCATCCGACGCGCGGGAGGTGGTGGGCCATGGCCGACGACGCACGACGCCCCCGACGCCCTGCACGCCTCGACCCGGCGCAGGCCGACGAGCTGCCCGGCGCGATGGACCCCGCCGTCCGCTCGGAGGTCGCGCACACCACCGCCGCGGCGATCGTGCACCAGGGTCGTGCGAGCGCCGAGCCCGAGGTCGTCGCGCGCCTCGTCGCGCTCGTCGAGACCGAGGGGCTGGACGTCGTCGCCGCGCTCTGGGCCGACTCGCCGCCCGCGACGCTGCCCGGCGCGCTGTGGCGCCTGTACGTGCTGCGCGAGTGGGTGCGCCGCGACCCCACGACCGTCGCCGACCGGTTCCGCATGGGCGCCGCCGCGGCGCCCGTGCACGAGGTGATCGCAGGCGTCGCGGACGCACCCGGGCCCGCCGAGGTGCGCCAGGTCGCCGACGCCGTGCTCTCGGGGGTCTACACCGGCGAGCTCGACGTCGCCCTCGAGCGCGCGGCCTCGTTCGCACGCGTGCTCGCCGCCGGGGCGGCCTTCGACGCCGACCACCTCGACGTCGTCGACCCCGAGGGCGCCGCGCGAGTCACCCGCGGCGCCGCGTCCCTCGTGCGGACGGCCGAGGAGCTCGAGCACGCCGCCGTCCTGTGGCGCGCGGGGAAGCTCGACTGACCGCACGCCCGCCGAGGGGGACCCGGCACCGGTCGGCGGTCGTAGCATGGTGGGCGACGCCGGGTCGCGGTAGCCCCGGGCTCCAACTCGAGCCGCTCCGAGCGGCCACGCGCCGAGAGGCGCTCCCGGCCCGGCGTCGCTCCTTCGTCGCGACGCCTGGTGCGCCGACTTCGTCGTCGCCGGGCCAGGACCCACCGGCCCGGCGTCGCTCCTTCTCGATGTATGTCGGGGCGCGTCTCGTGGCCGTCACGGCGTGTCCATCGGCGCGTCATGCGCCGTTAGGAGATCGGGGGCCGGTGACCTAGCCTGATCCCGTCCGTCTCCCCCCTCCCCGGAGCCCGCCGTGCGCCTGCGCCTGACACCGCGCGACACCACCTTCTTCGACCTCTTCGCCGACTCGGCGCAGCACCTGGTCACCGGAGCCAACCTCCTGGGTCAGATGCTCGGTGCCGACCGCACGGCCCGCAAGGAGATCGGCAAGCAGATCGCCGACGCCGAGCACGCCGCGGACGAGGCGACGCACACGATCATGCGTCGGCTGAACCAGACGTTCGTCACGCCGTTCGACCGCGACGACATCTACGACCTCGCGTCGGCGCTCGACGACTGCATGGACTACATGGACGAGGCCGCCGACCTCATCGTGCTGTACAAGGTCGACGACCTGCCGGCGCGCGTGGCCGACCAGGTCCAGGTCCTGCAGCGCGCCGCGGAGCTGACGGCGGAGGCCATGCCCCGCCTGCGCTCGATGGACTCGCTGTCGGAGTACTGGGTCGAGGTCAACCGCCTCGAGAACCAGGCCGACAAGTCGCACCGCAAGCTGCTCGCGCAGATGTTCGACGAGATCGCCGACCCGATCCTCCTGATGAAGCTCAAGGAGATCGTCGAGAAGCTCGAGGACGCGGCCGACGCGTTCGAGAAGGTCGCGAACACGGTCGAGACCATCGCCCTCAAGGAGTCCTGAGCGCGGTGGAGGCCTTCCTCGTCGTCGTCGTCGTGCTGCTCGCGCTCGGCTTCGACTACACCAACGGGTTCCACGACGCCGCGAACGCCATCGCGACCTCGGTGTCGACCCGGGCCCTGACGCCGCGCGTCGCGCTGACGATGGCGGCGATCATGAACTTCGTCGGCGCCATGCTGGGCACCGCCGTCGCGGAGACCATCGCGAAGTCGATCGTCGACTTCAAGGACGCCAGCAACCACATGTCGCTCACGGTGATCGTGTGCGCGCTCATCGGCGCGATCGTCTGGAACCTCATCACGTGGTGGTTCGGTCTGCCGTCGTCGTCGACGCACGCGCTCATCGGCGGGCTCGTCGGCGCGGGCCTGGCCGCGAGCCTGGGGATCTACTGGTCGGCGGTCTACAACAAGGTCGTCCTGCCGATGGTGATCTCGCCGCTCGTCGGGTTCGGGCTCGCGTTCGCGATCATGCTCGGGGTGCTGTGGCTGCTGCGCAACGCCCAGCCGGCCCGCACGATGCGACGGTTCCGGCTCGCGCAGACCGTGTCCGCGTCGGCGATGGCGCTCGGGCACGGCCTGCAGGACGCGCAGAAGACGATGGGCGTCATCTACCTCGCGCTGCTCACGGTCGGCTGGGCCGACAAGGACGCGGGCATCCCGCTGTGGGTCAAGATCTGCGCGGCCGCGGCGATCTCCGCGGGCACCTACTCGGGCGGCTGGCGCATCATGCGCACGCTCGGTCGCAAGATCATCGAGGTCGACCCGGCGCGCGGCTTCGTCGCCGAGTCCGTGTCCGCGACGGTGCTGTACTTCAACGCGTACGTCCTGCACGCGCCGGTCTCGACGACGCACACGGTGACGTCGGCGATCATGGGTGTCGGCGCGACCAAGCGGGCATCCGCGGTGCGCTGGGGCGTCGCGAAGAACATCGCGACCGCGTGGGTGCTGACCATCCCCGCCGCCGCGCTGGTCGCCGCGATCTTCTTCTTCATCCTGCACCCGATCCTCGGCGGCTGACCCTCGCCGAGAGGGCTCAGACGTAGGGCAGGTGGCGCTCCGCCGCGATCACCCGGGGCCCCTTGGCGGTCTGCGCGACGTGCGTGACCAGCGACTCCGACGGCCGCAGGAACGGGTCCGAGGTGGGCAGGGCATCCGCGACCGAGCGGCGCGCGTGCTGCGCGAGCACGTCCACCACGGTCGGCAGCACGGGCCGGTGCGTGCACAGCACCGAGTCGCCAGGCCACGTGAGCAGCTCGACCACCTGACGTGCGACCCGCCCGGGGGAGGCCGAGTGCTCGTCCTCGGTGAGCAGGGTCGAGATCTCGACGGGGACCTGGGCGGCGGCGCCGTACGGCTCGACCGTGCGCGAGCACCGGGCCCACGCGCTCGTCACGACGCGCGAGACCCCGAACGCCGAGAGCACCGGCACGATCCCCTGCGACTGCCGCTTGCCCAGCGGGGTCAGGGGTCGCGTCGTCTCGCCGCGCTTCCACGTGGTGCGCTTGACCGCGGCGCCGTGGCGGGTGATCGCGACCGCCCGGGTGTCGAGCCGACCCTTGCCGTAGGCCTCGACGAGCGCAACGAGGGGTGCGCGGTCGTCGTGCCGCGTGAGGCGCGCGGCGGCGGCGTCGACGTCGAACCAGCGCACCTGGTCGATCTCGTCGCGCGACGCCCTCGGGACGGGCGGGCGGGCGCGGAGCGCGGCGGCGTCGACTCGTCCCGCGACCTGCGCGGCCCAGTAGTGCACGCGCTTCGTGCGGTTGTCGGAGATCGCGTACTCGAGGCCCGGCAGCGGGATGCCGAGCACCACGTCGTGGCCCGTCTCCTCGGCGACCTCGCGCCACGCGCACTGCACGATCGTCTCGCCGGGGTCGAGCTTGCCCTTGGGCCACGACCAGTCCTGGTAGCGGGGACGGTGCACGAGCGCGACCTGCAGCCGACCGGTGCGCACACGCCACACGAGGGCCCCGGCGGCCTCGACGACCACCCGCTGTGCAGCTGGGCTCACCGGCTGGCACCCGGGCGTCGACGCTGGCGCTGGATCAGCACGGCCTGCAGGTCCGACAGCGGGCCGTCGGGGCCGCGCGAGTGCCGTACCCACGTGCCGTCGGGCTCGAGGTGCCACGACGACGTGGCGTCGTCCATCGACTCGTCGACGAGGTCCACGAGCTCGGTGACCTGGTCGGGATCGGCGATGCGCACGAGCGCCTCGACGCGGCGGTCCAGGTTGCGGTGCATGAGGTCGGCGCTCCCGATGAACACCTCGGGCCCCTCGAACGACTCGTCGGCACCCGTCGGGTCGGTCTGCGCCGTCGCGTGCGCGAACGCGAAGATGCGCGAGTGCTCGAGGAACCGGCCCAGGATCGAGCGCACGCGGATGTTCTCGCTCAGGCCCGGCACGCCCGGGCGCAGCGCGCAGATCCCGCGCACGACGATGTCGATCGGCACGCCCGCCTGCGACGCGCGGTAGAGCGCGTCGATCGTCGCCTCGTCGACCATCGAGTTGACCTTGATCTTGATCCACGCGGGCTTGCCCTCGCGCGCTGCCGCGGCCTCGCGCTCGATGCGCTCGACGAGGCCCGCCCGCACGGAGCGGGGGGCGACGAGGAGGCGGTGGAACCTGCTCTTGGGCGCGTAGCCGGAGAGCTGGTTGAACAGGCGCGTGAGGTCCTGGCCCACCTCGGGGTCGGACGTCAGCAGGCCCAGGTCCGTGTACAGGCGGGCCGTCTTGGGGTGGTAGTTGCCGGTGCCGACGTGGCTGTAGCGGCGCAGGCCGTCCTGCTCCTGCCGCACGACGAGCGAGAGCTTGCAGTGCGTCTTGAGCCCGACGATGCCGTACACGACGTGCACGCCCGCCTGCTCGAGCTTGCGCGCCCACGAGATGTTGTTCTGCTCGTCGAACCGGGCCTTGATCTCGACGAGGGCGAGCACCTGCTTGCCCGCCTCGGCGGCGTCGATCAGGGCGTCGACGATCGGTGAGTCGCCCGACGTGCGGTACAGCGTCTGCTTGATCGCGAGGACCTGCGGGTCGGCCGCGGCCTGCTCGAGGAACGTCTGCACGCTCGTCGAGAACGAGTCGTACGGGTGGTGCAGCAGGATGTCGCGCTCGCGGATCTTCGCGAACACATCGGTCGGCGTCGCCGACTCCACCTCGGCGAGCTGGCGGTGCGTCGTCGGCACGAAGCGCGGGAACTGCAGCTCGGGCCGGTCGAGGTCCGCGATCAGGCCGAGGCCGGTCTGGTCCAGCGGCGCGGGCAGCTCGTACACCTCCTCCTCCGCCATGCCGAGCTCGCGGATGAGCAGCTTGCGGATGCGGGGGCTGATCCCCACCGCGATCTCGAGCCGCACGGGCGGCCCGAACTTTCGGCGCAGCAGCTCCTTCTCCATGGCCTTGAGGAGGTTCTCGGCATCGTCCTCCTCGACCTCGACGTCCTCGTTGCGCGTGACGCGGAACGTGTGGTGCTCCATGACGTCCATGCCGGGGAACAGCTGGTCGAGGTGCTCGGAGATCACGTCCTCGAGCGGGACGAAGCTCGTCGGGCCCTTCTCGAGGCTCGCCGTCTGCTCGTCCGGCGCGCTGGGCCTGCCGCTCGCGTCGACCGCGATGAACCGCGGCAGCAGCGGCGGCACCTTCACGCGTGCGAAGTGCTCCTTGCCCGTGGTGGGGTTCACGACGACGACCGCGAGGTTGAGCGACAGCCCCGAGATGTACGGGAACGGGTGCGCGGGGTCCACCGCGAGCGGGGTGAGCACCGGGAAGATCTGCCGACGGAAGAACTTGCGCAGGCGGTCCTGCTCGCTCTCCCCGAGGTCCTGCCAGCGGACCAGCGTGATGCCCTCCGCGGCGAGCGCGGGCTGCACGTGGTCGGCGAACACCGCCGCATGCCGTGCCATCAGCTCGTGCGCCTTCTCGCTGATCGCCTCGAGCACCTGGCGCGGGCCCAGCCCGGACGCGGCGGTCACGGCGATGCCGGTCGCGATGCGACGCTTGAGGCCCGCGACGCGCACCATGAAGAACTCGTCGAGGTTGGACGCGAAGATCGCGAGGAACCGGACCCGCTCGAGCAGCGGGAGGTCCGGGTCCTCGGCCAGCTCGAGCACGCGCTGGTTGAACGCGAGCCAGGACAGCTCGCGGTCGCCGAAGCGGTCGTCGGGCAGCGGCTCCGGCTCGACCCCGGTGTCCTGCCCGTGGGTCTGGCCGTGCTCGGTCTCTGCCACGTGCTCGGCGATGTGTGCGGCGAGCTCGGCGTCGAGCGCAGGTGCGTCCGTCATGACGCCATCGTGGCACCGGACGGTGAACGGCGGGTATCCGTACCGAACATCACGTCCGTCTCGGCCTGCTCGAAGCCAGCGCGCCGGTAGGTACGGACCGCGACCTCGTTCTCCGCGCCGGTGTACAGGATCACCTCGTGCAGCCCCCTGCCCGCGAGGTGGCGGATGCCCGCGGCCGTGAGCGCGCCGCCGAGGCCGAGGCCCTGCGCATCGGGGTCGACGCCGACGACGTAGATCTCGCCGACGGGCGTGTCGCCGTGCTCGCCCGCGGGGTGCACCTTGGTCCACACCGACCCGAGCAGCATCCCGTCGCGCTCGGCGAGCAGGAAGCCCTCGGGGTCGAACCAGCTCTCGCGCTCGCGTGCCCGCAGGTCGGCCGACGTCATACGGCCCTGCTCCGGGTGGTGCGCGAAGGCGCGGGAGTTGACGCGCCGCCACGCCTCCTCGTCCTGCCCGGGCACGAACGTCCGCAGCGTCACGCCGAGCGGCACCGCGACCTCGCGCGTCGCGTCGGCGGTCGTGAGCGGCCGGCGCATGACCCACAGCTCGCGCACGACGACCATGCGGGCGTCGGTCGCGAACGCTCGGGCACCCGGCAGGTCGCCGTGCGCCCACACGTGCAGCGCGCGGTCGGGGAGCTGCTCCGCGGCCTCGTCCGCGACCCGCCGGGCCGCGTCGAGCAGCGCGCGCCCCACCCCGCGACGGCGGTGCTCCGGGTCGACCACGAGCTCGCCGCGTGCGGTCGCCTGCACGGCGACGTCGAGCTGTGCGTAGCCGACGAGTGCCCCGTCGCCGTCGGACGTCCCGCCGTCGAGGGCCAGCACGTGACGGACCGGCGCCTGGTCGTCCTGCAGCCACAGCAGCGGCTGCTCGGACAGGGGCATGACGCCGTCGGAGCGGGCGGCGCGTGCCGCGAGCTCGCGCACAGCATGCGCCGCGCCGTCATCCAGCGGCCCGATCCGCACCTCGGTGCGCACGGGGGGTTCCGCCTCGGTCCGCAGGTTGGTCGGCTCGCCGGAGCGCGCGTCGTCCTGCAGGTTGGTCTGCAGGTTGGTCGGCAGGTTGGTCGGCACCGCGGTCTGCGCGTCGCTCCGCACGTCGGACATCTGTCCATCACACCACGACGCGGCATCGCGCGGGTCTCGTCGTGCACAGCCGCACGATCACGCGGACGGCCGCGGACGGGCGTCCGCGCGGGACGGTACGTTGATGGGCCATGGGACGGGAGCCGCGGGACGACAGCGACCGCGCCGCCATGCCGTCGTCGGAGCCGGACGACACGCTCGAGCTCGTGCTCGCGTTCGACGACGAGGGTCGCGTGCGGGACCAGGCGGGCGACCTGGTTCCGGACGCGACGGACGACTCGCCTGCGGAGGTCGACGACACCCCGTCCGACGACATCCCGCCGGGCGTCGACCCCGGTCCCTTGCCTCCCGCGGCGGGCGACCCGGCCCCCGTCGGCTCGCGGCGCAGCCGCCGCGACCGTGCAGCACGGGACCGTGCCTCGTCGGTCGAGGTCGACGTCGTCGTCGTCGGTGCCGGCCAGGCCGGGCTGTCCGCCGCGTACCACCTGCGGGTCGCGGGGTTCACGGCGGTGGGGGAGCGCGGGTGGCAGGACGCAGAGCGCACGTTCGTCGTCCTCGACGAGGAACGAGCGCCGGGAGGGGCGTGGCAGCACCGCTGGCCCGCGCTGACCATGGCCGACGCGCACGCGGTGCACGAGCTGCCGGGCATGCCGTTGCTCGTCCCGGATGCCACGGAGCCCGCGGCGCAGGCCGTGCCGTACTACTTCGCGCAGTACGAGGACGCGTTCGACCTGCAGGTCCAGCGTCCCGTGCGCGTCACGCGCGTCAGCGACGACGACGGACGTCTGCTGGTCGCGTCGCACGTCGTCGACCACCCCGACGAGCGCGTCGACTGGCGCGCACGGGCGATCGTCAACGCGTCGGGCACGTGGACCAAGCCGTTCTGGCCTGCGTACCCGGGCCAGGGGCTGTTCCGCGGCAGGCAGCTGCACACGCACGACTACCGCACGCCCGAGGAGCTCGCCGACGGGCACGTCGTCGTCATCGGCGGCGGGACGTCGGCCGTGCAGCTCTTGCTGGCCCTCGCGAAGGTCACGACGACGACCTGGGTCACCCGCCGCCCGCCGCGCTGGCGCGACGAGGAGTTCACGCCCGAGGTCGGCCGCGCGGCGGTGGCCCTCGTCGAGGAGCGCACGCGCGCCGGGCTGCCCCCGCAGAGCGTCGTCAGCGTCACGGGCCTGCCGCTCACGGACGCCTACCGCGCCGGGATCGCCGACGGCGTGCTCGTGCCGCGGCCGATGTTCAGCCGGATCACACCGGCCGGCGTCGAGTGGGACCACCCCGCACCGGCCGACGTCGGGTGGGCCGACGGGCCGTCGACCGTGGTGGCGGCCACGCTGCTGTGGTGCACCGGCTTCCGCGCCGCGCTCGACCACCTCGCCCCGCTGCGCCTGCGCGGTCCCGGCGGTGGGATCGTCATGGACGGGACCGGCGTGGTCGCCGACCCGCGCGTGCAGCTCGTCGGCTACGGCCCGAGCGCTTCGACGATCGGTGCCAACCGCGCGGGCCGCGAGGCGGTCTCGCGCGTGCGCGCGCTGCTCGGCTGAGCACCCGGCGTCGGTCAGCCCTCGGTCGGTCACCCGGCGGCGGGTGCCGTGACGTCAGGAGAGCACAGTCACGGCAGGTCGGGACCATCGACGCCGAGCACCGGGTCGGTCGCCGCACGCGGGGGCAGCGGGTCGTGCGTGCCGGGGTTCAGCCGCATCGTGTGCGCCTGTGCCTGCGCCCGAGCGGCCAGTCCGCGCGCCGGGTAGCCGTCCGCCACCATCGCGTCCTCGATGGCCCGTGCCAGGTCTGCCGGGCGCCGGGTGCCCAGCAGCCACCAGACGAACGGGGTGCGGCGCACGCGAGAGCCGGGCGCGACGGCGTCCGTCACCTCGAGCATGCCGGGCACGCGGGCCCACCCGCCGAGCGCCGTGTCCAGCCCGTCCACTGCGAGCGCGCGAGTGCTGAGCAGTCCGAGCCGGTAGTGCGGCGACGAGGGGGTCGCGTAGGGCAGCCGCCCGACGAGCCCGACGTGGTGGACGACGCGCACGCGACCGGGGTCGAGCGTGGACCACGGCACGACGTAGCGCGAGCGGGTCCGGGTGCCGAGCACCAGCCCGTGCTCGCAGACCCGTGTGCGGTCGGCCGCGCCCGCGGCGACGAAGGCCGCGAGGAACACCGCGACGGTCGCGACGACCGCGAGCGCGACGACGCGCGTCGCGGGGTCACCGGCCGCGAGGGCGGCAACCCCACCCCCGCCGACCAGCGCGGCGATCACGACCCACGCCACGGTGCCGGGCCACGCGCGGAACGTCGCGCGCACCTCGCCCATGTCCTGCCACGTCAGGTCGGCGAGCCCGGCGAGGGCCGTCATCGTCTCGTCGCTGTCCACGTCGGTCAGCTCGAACCACCGGCGCTCGCTCACACCGCCCCCAGCGTCGTGCGCCAGTGCGCGAGCACGTCGGCCCTGCCGGCGCCCCGGTAGGACACGCGGTCGTCGTCCACCGCGACCGAGAGGTAGCTCCCTTCGGGGCCGGTGAAGACGCCGCTCCAGGTCTCGTCGACCTCGTCGGACCCGTCGTCGGGCGCTTCGCCGGTCGTTTCACCGGACCCGCCCCGCACGTCCAGGCGGGTGACGGTCACGGCCGCGGTGCTCCGTCCCACCGGCTCGAGCGACGGGTCCTGCGCCGCGACCTGCTCGCGCGTGAGCACGAGGTCGAGCTCCGGCCGTGGCGCGTCCGGGTCCGCACCGCACCACGTCGTGAGCAGGGCTGCGGCGTCGTCGTCCGTCGAGAGCACGAACTCGTGCTGGCCGACGTGCGTCACGTACTCGGCGAGCCACATCGCGGCACGTTGCTGGTAGAGCACCACCCAGTCCGTCCGGTCGGCGACGCGCCGCTCGCCGACCACGACCGTCCCCGTCCAGCGGCGCATCGTGACCAGCGCCAGGATCTCGGGCGCCGCGCGGAAAGTGAACTCACCGGTCGACTCGTCGACGGGGGTCGCCTCGTACACGCCCCGGGCGCTGAGCCCGCGCAGCGCGGCGGTCAGCGCGGTCTGCTGCTCGTCGGCTGACAGCGACGACCACCACGGGCTCGGCGCGAGCCCGGCCGCGCCGGGGTCGTCCAGCCCGACGAGCTCCTCGTCCGTGCACCGCCCGAGCACCTGGGGCGCGTCGACCGCGTCGGCGAGCAGCGCCAGGCGCGCGCCCGCCACGACGGCGGAGCCCGGCGCCTCGAGCACGTCCTGCAGCGTCGGCACGCTCATCCGAACAACCCCTTCCACACCTTCTTGGCGCCGTCGGCGACCGCGCCGCCCACGGCCTTCGCACCGCTCGCGATCGCGCCGCCGACCTTCTTGGCGCCGTCGGCGATCGCCTCGCGGTTCTGGTACACCCACGCCCCGACGGCCACGACGCCCGCGACGGCGACGACCGTGAGACCCACGGGCCCGGTCGCGACGAGACCGAACGCCATGAGGGCCGTCGCACCCCCGCCGATCGCCGTGGCCGCACCGCCGACGCCGAGCGCGACACGGTCGTCCGTCGCCATCGAGTGGTCGGTGATCGCGGTGTAGACGTCGATGCCGCCCGTCACCACGCCGAGCGGGCCGAGCACCTTGCCGGCCAGCGGCGAGAGCGCCCGCAGCGGGCGCGTGAGCTTGTCGAACCGGCCCGCGGTGCCGACGATCTCCGCCGTGCTCAGCGAGGGGTTGAGCGTGCGGAGGCGTTCGAGCGCCTTGACGTCGCCGAGCAGGCCGCGGGACTGCTTGTACAGCCACTGCGCGCGGCGCACCTCGGCGGGGGCGTCGCTCATGTACCCCTTCAGCGCGGCGCGCTCCGCCTTGAGGTACGCCTTGTAGACCGCGGGGTCGCTCAGGTCCGGCGCGGCGCCCTTGAGCGCCTGGTACACGTTGCGCGCCTCGAGGTACTTCTGCTCGGCCTTGCGCGCGAGCGCCGGGGCCCGCAGGTAGTTCAGCACCGAGTAGAGCTGGTAGCCCTTGGTCCCGCCCTTGATCGCGTGCGTGAGCGTCGCCTGGGCGAGCTCGACGTCCGGGTCCCGGTACGCCTCGAGGAGCTTGCCGGCGTCGAGCGTCAGGCTCGCGGGTGCGGCCCCCACCGCTGCGCGCTGCCAGGCCTTGACCGGGCTGAGCGACGACTGGTCGGGCACCCACAGGTCGACCTCGCCGCGCAGGGCCGCGACCGCGCGTCGTCGCGCGTCGTCGAGGGTGCGGTGCGCACGGTCCGCGGTGTCGGACTCGTCGACCATGTCCTGGTGGTACTGCTGCTGCAGGTCCGGCTCGCCGAGGGAGCGTGCCCGGCGCCACGACGTCTCGGCCTTCTCGTGGCGCTGCGACGCGCCGCGGACCGCCTGCTGGGCCGTCTCGAGGGCCTCGGCCCAGTCGGCCAGCGCACCGCTGACCGTGACGAGGGAGAGGCCGATCGCGCCCGTCGCCTTCGAGGCGTCGGCCTGCGCGCCCGCGAACGCCGCCACACGTGCGGTGGGGAGCGCGCCTTGCGCCCGTGCGCCGACCGTGCGGAGCCGGGCGGAACGGGTGTCGCCGACGGTCGTGCTCATGGCCGACACCTTCGTCGAGACGCGCCGCAGGCCGTCCGCGTCGCCCGGAGGGACCGTGAAGGTGCTCATTGCGGCACGCCCGTGGCGCGGCGCAGCTGCGTGCCGGCGGTCGTCGACCCCTGCGCCAGCCCCTCGACGATCGTCGAGGTGCCGACGAGCACGCCGCCGATCGCCGCGAGCGCCGTCTCCGCGAGCTCCGCGACCTGCGCGTCACCCGCGTCCGCCGCCGCCGACCGTCCGTACCGCGCCACCTCCACCGCGTCCCGCGCGAGGTCCGACGACAGGTGCTCGAGATCCTGCGCCGCGCTGCTGAGCGCGCCCGGGTCACCCCCTGCGAATCCCAAGCCCTGGCCCTCCGACGCGCGTCGACCGGCGACGCCGGCGGCGGTGCCTGCTCACCGCGGGGTCAGACTACCCACGGCCGGACGATTCGCGCGGTTCGTCCGGGCAGGTGCAGCGGTCGGCGGGTGCACCGGCGCGTACCCGCCGACCGCTGCGCTCTGACCCGGTCCTCCTGCTCAGTCCTCGGACCCGGCGGCCGGCGCCGACAACCCCTGCGCGATCAGGTCCATCACCGACGAGTCCGCGAGGGTCGTCGCGTCGCCGACCTGGCGGTTCTCCGCCACGTCCCGCAGCAGGCGGCGCATGATCTTGCCCGAGCGCGTCTTGGGCAGCTCCGGCACGACGAGCACCTGACGCGGCTTCGCGATCGGCCCGATCTCCTTGGCCACGTGCCCGCGCAGCTCCGCTGACACCTCGTCGGCCGGCTTGTCCGTCGCACCCGCGTCGCCGCGCAGGATGACGAACGCGACGACCGCCTGCCCCGTGGTCTCGTCGGACGCGCCGACGACCGCCGCCTCCGCGACCCACGGGTGCGAGACCAGCGCCGACTCGATCTCGGTGGTCGACAGCCGGTGCCCGGACACGTTCATGACGTCGTCGACGCGGCCGAGCAGCCAGATGTCGCCGTCGTCGTCCTTCTTGGCGCCATCGCCCGCGAAGTACAGGCCCTTGAACCGCGACCAGTACGTGTCCGCGTAGCGCTCCGGGTCGCCCCAGATGCCGCGCAGCATCGAGGGCCACGGCTCGCTCAGCACGAGGTAGCCGCCGGCCCCGTCGGGGACCGGATGCGCCTCGTCGTCCACGACGTCCGCCGCGATGCCCGGGAGCGCGACCTGCGCCGAGCCCGGCTTGGTCTCCGTGACACCGGGCAGCGGGCTGATCATGATCGCGCCCGTCTCGGTCTGCCACCACGTGTCGACGATCGGCGCCTTGTCGGCACCGATCACGCGGCGGTACCACATCCACGCCTCGGGGTTGATGGGCTCACCCACGGACCCGAGCACGCGCAGCGACGACAGGTCGAACTTCGCCGGGATCTCCTCGCCCCACTTCATGCACGTGCGGATGGCCGTCGGCGCGGTGTAGAGGATCGTCACGCCGTACTTCTGGACGATCTCCCACCAGCGGCCGCGGTGCGGCGTGTCCGGCGTGCCCTCGTAGATGACCTGCGTCGCGCCGTTGATGAGTGGCCCGTACACGACGTAGGTGTGGCCGGTGATCCAGCCGATGTCGGCCGTGCACCAGTAGACGTCCGTCTCCGGCTTCAGGTCGAAGACGTTGAGGTGCGTGAACGCGGCCTGCGTCAGGTACCCGCCGGTGGTGTGGAAGATGCCCTTCGGCTTCCCCGTGGTGCCCGACGTGTAGAGGATGAACAGCGGGTGCTCGGCCTCGACGTCGACGGGCGTGTGCTGGTCGCTCTGGCGGTCGACGACGTCCGACCACCAGACGTCGCGCTCGTCGGACCACTCGACGTCCTGGCCGGTGCGCTTCACGACGAGGACGTGCTCGACCGTCGTCTCGCCCTTGGCGAGCGCCTCGTCGACCGCCGGCTTGAGCGCCGACGGGGCACCGCGCCGGAACCCGCCGTCCGCGGTGACGACGAGCTTCGCCTCCGCGTCGACGATGCGCGAGTACAGCGCCTCCGCGGAGAACCCGCCGAAGACGACCGAGTGCGGCGCGCCGATGCGGGCGCACGCGAGCATCGTGAACACCGCCTCCGGGATCAGCGGCAGGTAGATCGCGACGCGGTCTCCGGTCGCGACGCCGAGCTCGGTCAGCGCGTTCGCGGCCTTCGAGACCTCGCGCTGCAGGTCGGCGTAGGTGATGGTGCGGGTGTCGCCGCCCTCACCCTCGAAGTGCAGCGCGACGCGGTCGCCGCGGCCGGTTTCCACGTGCCGGTCGACCGCGTTGTACGCGGCGTTGAGACGGCCGTCGGCGAACCAACGGGCCACGGGGGCGCCCGACCAGTCGAGCACCTCCTCGAACGGCGTGCTCCAGTCGAGCAGGGAGCGAGCCTGCTCTGCCCAGAACGCCGGACGGTCGGAGCTCGCCCACGAGTACAGGTCGGGGTGAGCGTTCGCCTGCGCGGCGAACTCGGGGGACGGGGGAAAGCGTCTGTCCTCGGAGAGCAGGTTCTCCAGGCTGGGGGACGACTCGGTCACGACGGGCCTCCTTGCAGCGACATCGGTGCAGTACGGGACCTTGGTCCCGCCCGGCACTCTAGTTGCCTGCGGGGGCGCGTGCGGGCCGTCCGCCGGGTGCGCGGACGTCCGGGATGTCCGGTCCGCTCCCGGGGGTCGGGACCCGGTCTGCGCCCGGGGCCGTAGCGACGTCGCGGTCCGCGTCCGGTGGGCAGCGTCAGCGGTGGCGCTCGCGGAACTCGCCCAGCCGCACTCCACGCCTCCTCGCTCCGGCGGCGACGAACCCCGCGAGCAGCACGAGGAAGCCGGCGACCAACAACGTGCCCGCCGAGCCCGAGACCAGGACCTGCGTGATCGTCAGGTGCCACCCCGACGAGTCGACGTAGCGCAGGGTCACGTCCCGCGCGACCCCGGGCGCGATGAGCGACACCCCACCCACCGCGCTGAGCACCATGCCGGCGGTGATCGGAACCGCGGGGGTCCACAGCCCCAGCACCACGACCCAGCCCAGGAGCAGCAGACCGACGCCCACGAGCGCGATCCCCAGCACGTCGACCGAAGCCGTCCAGCCGGGGGTCTGCGCGTCGAGGATCCGGGCCTGGCCGACGAGCACCGCGCCGGCGCCGATCGGGCCGAGCAGCAGACCGACGACGACGCCGAAGATGTGGGCCCCGACCGACGTGGACCGGGGTGCGTTCGGGTCGGGGAACAGCTCGCCGTCCGCTGCGGGTGCCGACGCGAACGCCGGGTCGACGGGCGGGTCGACGACCGGCTGCGGGCGGGTCGTGGGACCGGTCGTGGGGGCTGTCGTCGGGCCGGTCGTGGGGCCGGTCGTGGGGCCCGGTATCGGGCCCGCCGTCGGGCCTGTCGTCGTCGGCTCCGTGACGGCCGGGATCGCGCCCGTGTACGCCTGCGTCGCGGCTGTGACCGGACCCGTCGAGGTGACCGGCTCCGGGTCGCGCGGCGTGCGCGAGCTCACGCGCGCGGGTGGTCCGGACGGGTGGTCGGTGGCGGCTCCCGTTGCGCTCGCGCTCGCGCCCTCGTCCGCAGGGCGACGAGACGGCACCGGTTCCGTCCCCGCAGTCGTCGGGACGCCGGCGAGCGGCTCGTGGATGGGCTCAGGGGCGGGCTCCGGGGGCACGGGAGCTGCGCGGACGACCGCGTGCCGACCGGTGACCGCCTCCGGCTCGGCCGGCCCGCCCGCGTCGGGCGTCTCGCGGGTCGTGGACGCATCCGCCCCGTCGGCAGCGGCAGCCGGAGCAGCGGCGACGAGAGCATCGTCCGTGGCGTGGTCGTCGGTCGGGGCGGCTGCCGGATCGACGACTGCCGGAGCGACGGCTGCCGGAGCGTCCTCACGTCGGCCGGCGGCCGCACGCGCGGCCCCGCTGGTCGAGGCCTCGTCACCCGCGATGCGCTCGGGCAGGTGCTCCGGGGTGTCGGAACGCTCGGTGGTCCCTGTCCCGGTGCCGGTCCCCTCCGCGGCCGCGGATTTGGTCTCGGTCGCGGGCGCGGGCGCGGGCGCGGTCTCGGTCGGGGACGCGGACACGGTCTCGGGTTCGGTCGCGGTCGCGGTCGCGGACGCGGTCTCGGGTTCGGTCACGGGTTCGGCGCGTGCCCCCGTGCCGACCTCGGTGCCGGCCTCGGCTGCGGCGCCGCTCGTCGCGTCGGCCTCGCCTTCCGTCCCGGTGCGCGCGCCGTCGGGGGCGTCGGGCGTGGTGCCTGCGTCGACCTCGGGCACCACGGCCGTCGTCTCGACGTCGCTCGGTTCGTCGGGACGGTTCTTCGGGGTCATGGCTGCTCCCTGCGGGTGGCGCGGTGCGGCGCCCGCGCGGGGCATCCGCCGTTGCCGTCACCGTAGTGCGGCGGCCTGCGCCCCGCCCGGCTCGTCGAGCGTGTCGGGCGAACCGGAAGCGCGCGAAGCCGCCGTCCCGTCTGGCGGCAGGGCGACGTTCACGGCTACCGAGGCGCCGCCGCGGCCGCGCGGTCTGTGCCCGCCGCGACAGGGATGGTGGCCGCCGCCGTCGGGATGGTGCCCAGTGCGACAGGGGTGCCCACTGCGACAGGGGTGCCCACTGCGACAGGGGTGGCGACCGCGGTCGGGATGGTGCCCACCGCGGTCGGGATGGTGCCCACTGCGGTCGGGATGGCGCCCGCTGCGGCCTGGTCCGTGCCGACGGTGGGAGTGGTGGTGCCTGCGGGGATCGGAGCGGCCTCCGAGGCGGCCGTACGGCTGGCGTCCGGGCCGGCGGCGGGCGAGCCGTCGCGCGCCGGGACGGGCTTGCTGCCGTACACGTACGCGAGGCCGACGAGTACCGCGCCCCCGATCGTGTTGCCGAGGCCGACCGCGGCCACGTTGCGCGCGAACTCCGTCCACGTCGCACCCGGGAGCCCGCCGATGATGCCGAGGGAGAACGTCGTCATGTTGGCGACGACGTGCTCGAAGCCCGACGTGATGAACACCATGACGCAGGCGAACACGACCGCGATCTTCGCGCCCTCGCTGGTCAGGCGGGCCGCGCACCAGATCGCGAGGCACACCAGCAGGTTGCACAGGATGCCGCGCACGAAGAGCTGTCCGGTCGACTCGGCCGCCTTGTGCTCCAACATCGACGCGATCGTCGCGCCGCCCGCCGTACCCGGGGCCAGCACGCCGGACGCGTGCACCAGGAGGGCGAAGACGAAGGCGCCGAGGAGGTTGCCGGCCAGCGTCGCCAGCAGGGTCACGGCGGCACGCCCCCAGCGCACCGCGCCACGCACGGCTCCCTGCGTGAGGATCATCATCGCGGAGGTCGCCAGCTCTGCCCCGGCAACGACGACGATCGTGAGCGCCACCCCGAAGACCAAGCCCTTCACGAGGGGCGCGAACCCCGATCCGGACGCGTCGAGCGGGCCGCCGGCGGTCGCGAGGATGAGCACGCCGATGCCGATGTAGGCACCCGCGAGCATCGTCCTGACCAGGAACACCCCGGGCGTCCGCAGCAGGTCGACCTTGTGGTGCGCGGCGTCGACCTGGGCGTCGACTGCTTCGGAGATGGTCAGCACGTGTCCCAGGGTCCCGCCCGCAAGACACCGATTCATGGGACGAAGGGCCGCTCGCCGCCCGGTCGGGCGGCGGCGCCGGGTCGTCAGGCGGCGGCGCGGCGTCGCGGTTCGTTGACGACCGTGCCGTCGCTGGTGCGCCGGAACGTGTAGGTCGCGCGTGGCCGCGCGATGGGCGGCAACTCCTCGGGTGGATCCGGGCTGCCGACCACCGTCGCGCCGGGCACGCCGGGCACGCCGGGCACGCCGGGCGTGTCGGGGTTCCGGGCCGGGCGGTCGGGCGGTGTGTCGCTGTTCTCGATGCGTGGTCGTCGCCGCCCGGGCTTCCGTGGGGGCGGTGGTTGGTGTCGTTCGATGGTGAGGTTGTGTTCGTGGACGCGGTGGTGGTGGTAGTCGCAGAGCATCACGGCGTTCTCGAGTGAGGTTTCGCCGTTGTCGCGGTCCCACCAGCGGATGTGGTGGATCTCGGTGAACCGGGCGGGTGTTTCGCACCCGTTCCAGGCGCATCCTTGGTCCCGCACGGTCACGGCCCGCCGGTGCGCCCCGGTGTACACCCGGGCGGTCCTGCCGAGGTCGACGGGCACGTTGTCCGCGGTGATCGCGATGCGGGTGATGTCGCAGTCGCACAACGCCCGCGCCAGTTCCGAGAGCGCCACCGGTGTCCCGTCCTCCAGCGTCGGTGCGGGCACCCCCGCGAGCCCGGCCGCCAGATGCCCCGCAGCGGAGCGGGTGGTGATCAGTTCACCGTCGGCGGTGCGCGGACCGGGCAGGTCGGACAACAGCGTGTCGGTGTCGCTGGCCCCATCGCGGCTACCGCTGTCGACGTTCTCGCTGCGGCGGGCGTGGTGGATGCGGCCGGCCTCGCCGGCCAGGCCGGCACGGTGCAGCTCAACCATGGTCTCGGCCGGCACGATCAACGAGATGTGCGGCCGGTTACGCACCCCGGACAACCCGCCACCGGGCTTGCCGGTGCGCGCGCCAGCGCCAACGCCGGTCGAACCGACCAGGCCCGCACCGGTCGTCCCACCGGCACCGCTGCCGACGGCGCCCTTGCCACCGGCGCCGGTACCGGCACCCGCGCCCGTGCCGCCGCCACTCGCACCGCTCTCACCCATGCCGCACCCGAGCGCGTGCGTAGCGATCGCACCCAGAGCGTCGGCGCGGCGTTGCTGCCCGGTGCGTTCATCCCCCTCGACCCGCGGCGAGGCGGCCTCCAACGCCAGGCGTAGCGCGTGCCCGGTGGTGGCGTCCAGGAACCCGGTGACCTTGACCCCCGCGCCGTGACCGGACAGGTTGAAGAACCGGTCCCGCCGTGCCTGGTCGTGCTCGTCCTGCACCCGGCCCGGGTCGAAGACAGCCGCGTACTCCAGGATCGTCCTGCGGGTCTGCACCGGTGTCATACCCGTGACCGCCTCAGTGAACCTCGCCTGCGCGGCCGGGTCCGCCAACGCCTCCCGCAACCCCTGCGGCCCCTCAGCGGTGACCTGTGCGATCACGTCCAGCTGCGCCAACCCCACCCGCGACTCGGCGACCGCCCCCGCCAGCACCGGCATCGCCTCGAGCACCTCCCCGGCACGCACCTGACGACGCGCCTCCGCAGCACCCGCACCCGACACCCGGGCCCGTGCGTCCACGAACGAGCGGTCCCCCGGACCGACCGACGTCCCCGCCACCTGCTCCGCCCGCAGCACCCGAGCATGCGCGACGCGGACCAGGCTCATCACCCGGTCCAACCCCGCGAGCACCGTCGCCCGCCGCGACCCCGACCACGCAGGAGCACCCTCCGCGGTCGCGTGCACCGCACGCGCCCACGACTCGAGCGCCGCCACCTCGTCCCCGCCCTGGACCTCGACGGCGCAGATAGCAGTGGTGGGCGCGGGCGTGGACGAGGGGATGCCAGCGGGAGCGGGGCTGCACGCCGGCGCGGAAGAGGAGGTGGAGGTGGAGGTGGAGGCGCGCATCGCCGGACCGTCAGCAGGACCAGCGGGACCGCTCGCGCAGCTCCCCTCACCGCGCCCCGCCCGCGCGTCGGCCAACGCCACCCGCACCCGGTCCGCACCCCGAGGCGCGTCGCCGTCGACCAGCACCAGCCGGTCATCAGCGACACCCTCACGAGGCGAACCAGGAACTTCGAACATGCGTATGAATCTACCCGAACCCGACACCCCGGGTCAACCCAGAAACGGCACCTGATCTGCGAAAACACCCTGTGGACAAGACAGCGCGACCACGTGCCTGTGGACGGCTCGACAACCTCCCGGTCACACGCTCGCCGACGCCCGCGCAGCCTCCACGACCGCCTGCGCGACACGCGTCGTCACCTCGGGGTTGAACACGCTCGGCACGATGTACGTCGGGTTGAGCTCGTCCGGCCCGACCACCTCCGCGAGCGCCCGCGCGGCCGCGAGCAGCATCGTGTCGGTGATGCGGTGGGATTGCGCGTCGAGCAGCCCCCGGAACACCCCGGGGAACGCGAGCACGTTGTTGATCTGGTTCGCGAAGTCGGAGCGACCGGTGCCGACGACGGCGGCGTACTGCGCGGCCTCGTCGGGGTCCACCTCGGGCCGCGGGTTCGCGAGCGCGAACACGATCGCGTCCGCGGCCATCGTCGAGACGTCCCGCCCGCTGATGACGTCCGGCGCGGACACCCCGATGAACACGTCCGCACCTGCGAGCGCGGAGGGGATGGTCCCACGCACGCCCCGCGGGTTCGTCACGGCGGCGGTCCACGCGAGCTGCGGCGTGAGCCCGGGCCGGTCGGGGTGCACGACGCCCTCGATGTCGGCGACGACCACGTCGTGCGCACCCGCGGCGAGGAGCAGCCGCAGCACGGCGGTGCCGGCTGCGCCCGCACCGGACAGCACGATGCGGACCGTGCGGATGTCCTTGCCGACGACCTGCAGCGCGTTGGTCAGCGCCGCGACCACGACGATCGCCGTGCCGTGCTGGTCGTCGTGGAACACGGGGATGTCGAGCCGTTCGCGCAGTCGCTGCTCGACCTCGAAGCAGCGCGGCGCGGAGATGTCCTCGAGGTTGATGCCTGCGAAGACGGGCGCGATCGCGCACACGGTGTCGACGATCTCGTCGACGTCGGTGGTGTCGAGCGCGATGGGGAACGCGTCGATGTCCGCGAACCGCTTGAACAGCACCGCCTTGCCCTCCATCACGGGCAGCGCGGCGAGCGGTCCGATGTCACCCAGTCCCAGCACCGCGGTGCCGTCCGTGACGACGGCGATCGTGTTGCGCTTGATCGTGAGCCGACGAGCGTCCTCGGGACGTGCCGCGATCGCCTCGCAGACCCGCGCGACGCCCGGCGTGTAGGCCATCGACAGGTCGTCGCGGTTGCGCAGCGGGACCTTGGAGGTGATCTCGAGCTTGCCGCCGAGGTGCATGAGGAACGTGCGGTCGCTGACCCGGTCGACGACCACACCCGCAAGGGCCTTGAGCGTCTCGACGATGTCCGCCGCGTGCTGCTCGCCGCGCGTCGCGCACGTGACGTCGACCGTCATCTGCTCGTGCCCGGACGCCGTGACGTCCAGCGCCGTGACGATCCCGCCCGCGGACTCGATCGCCGTCGTCAGCTCGCTCACGGCCGTGGGCCTGGCGCTGACCTGCAACCGCGCGGTGATGGACGACGAGACGCTCGGTGCCGGCATGCCGCCAGTGTGCACCCCGCCACCGACACCCGCCTGGTCCGCGGCGCGGGCGGTCGCGCCTAGGGTGACCGGGTGCCCGCCGACCCGCTGCAGCCCCTCGTCGACCTGCCCGGCGTCGCCGCGGCGGTCGAGCGCGCGCGCGTCGCGTGCGAGGAGCTGCGCTGGCACGAGGCGTTCCGGCGGCGTTGGCGCGAGGTCCGCGCCGAGTCCGGGGTGCGCGCAGCGCGCGCGAGCGCCGAGCTCGAGGGGGCGCGCGTGACGCTCGACGTCGTGCGGGCCGTCGCGCTCGGGGACGCGGGGGCCGACGCACGGCTCGACGCACCCGGTGCGGTCGTGGCGGGCGCGGTCCCCGCGACCGCGCTCGTCGAGCAGCTCATGGCCGACCTCGGGGGCCGCGACCGGCCACTGCCGCCGTGGCCGCAGCTGCTCGCGCGCGTGCACGCGGCGGCCGGTGCGGGGTGGCTGCCAGCCGACGACCTGGGGCGGGTCCGACGAGGCCCGCAGAGCGCGGCGGGCGATCTCGCCGGCCTCGGCCCCGCGCTCGCCCCCGACGAGGCCTCCGCGCGGCTCGCGCTCCTGGTGCGCACGCTCGACGCCACGTCGGCACCCGCGCTCGTCGTCGCCGCGGTGCTGCACGCGGAGCTCCTCGTCGTGCGGCCGTTCGTCGCCGCGAACGGGCTGGTCGCGCGCGCCGCTGCGCGTCTCGTCGTGACATCGCGCGGGCTCGACCCGACCGGGTCCGTGCAGCCCGAGACGGCGTGGGCGGCGCGGCCGCAGCAGTACCTCGCGGCCGCGGCGGGCTTCGCGGCGGGGACCGACGCGGGGGTCGCCGGGGGGGTGTCGTCGTACGCGGACGCCGTGGTCGCGGGGGCGCGATGCGCCCGCGACGTGGCCGACGAGGTGCTCGCCGGCCGCCGCGCCTGAACGACCCGACCTCCTGCCGGGACGAACGACGGCGACGCCCCGTGAGGGACGCCGCCGTCAGCTGCGATCGGAGGGCGATCATGCGTGCACCATCGTGGTTCGCTCCGGGACCAGCCCGGTCGACCTGCCCATAGGTGGGCTCTCCTGCGCGTGGGTACCCTCGCGGCTCTGCAGTTGTGGCACTGTCCTACGCCTGCGAGCGCGATCCGGGAAGTGCTCCGGGGTGTCGTCGCAGGTCGCGCACCGCCCGCGGGTCGGATCGTGGGACGCCGGTCCCGCGATGTGGTCGATGTGGCGTCGTCGGACACGTCGTGCCCGGTCAGGCCTCCGGCCGTCGTCGGCCCAGGTACCAGCCGACCGCGACACCGGCGACGACGAGCGCCGCGACCCCGAGCGCCGCCCAGCCCGCGGGCCGCCGCGCGAATGCGAGCAGCGGCACGGGACGGTCGAACGTGAGCACGCCCCACCCCTGGTCCTGCGCGCGCCGCCGGAGCACGCGGTCCGGGTTGACCGCGTACGCGTGCCCGACGAGGCCCAGCATGGGCGCGTCGGTGATCGAGTCCGAGTACGCGTAGCTGTGCGCGAGGTCGTACCCGCGGTGCTCGGCGAGCTCTCGGATCGCCGTCGCCTTGTTCTCGCCGTACGCGTAGAAGTCGATCTCGCCGGTGTACCGGCCGTCGACGACCGACATCCGCGTCGAGATCACGTGGTCGGCCCCGAGAACGGCCGCGATCGGCTCGACGATCTCGCTGCTCGACGCCGACACGATCACGACGTCGCGCCCCTCCTCGTGATGCCGCTCGATGAGCGCGACCGCCTCCGCGTACACCGTGGGGTCGATCGCCTCGTGCAGCGTCTCCTCGACGACGTGCGAGACCTGCGCGACCTCCCAGCCCGCGACCATGCGCGAGAGCTGCACGCGCAGGCGCTCGGTCTGGTCCTCGTCGGCCGCGCCCAGCAGGTACGCGATCTGCGCGTACGCGGCCCTCAGCACGCTGCGACGCGTGAGCATGCCCTCGGCCAGGAACCCGCGCGAGAAGGCGGTCGCCGACGACGTGGCGATGATCGTCTTGTCGAGGTCGAAGAACGCGGCCTGCTGCAGGTCCATGGGTTTCCCGGGTCGGTGGATCAGCGGTCGGCGCGAGCGTAGCGGCGGCCGCCGACATCGCGTCGCGCTTGAGCGGACGTGCACACGGCGACGAGCCGTCCACAGGCCCGTCCCGCGGCGGACCCGTCCACAGCGAGCCGTCGCAGCCGCCGGAAGGGGTGTGCGTGCACGGCACGGTGCACGGATGGAACCACGACGTGACCAGCACCGCGCCCACGTCGTCGGCGTGCTCGGCGCCCGCGGCGGTGCGGGCGCGACGACGCTCGCGGCCGCTCTCGCCTCGCGCCTGTCGGGCAGCACGGCGACCGCGCTCGTCGACCTCGACGCCGCATCCGGCGGCCTGGACGTGCTGCTGGGCCTCGAGCAGGTCGACGGCGCGCGGTGGCCAGACCTTGCGGAAGCGCGGGGTGACGTCGACGGGGCTGGGGTCGTCGCACTGCTGCCCCGCTGGGGCAGGTGCGCCGTGCTCAGCGCGGACCGGCTGCGCCCGGGGGCGGTCGCCGCCGACGTCGCGCGCGACGTGCTGCGAGCACTGGCGGCCACGCTCGGGGTCGTCGTGGTGGACCTCGACCGCGCCGGCGCCGTCGCGCGGGCGCCCGCGGTCGAGGAGTGCGACGAGGTGCTGCTCGTCGTCCCGCGCGACGTGCGCTCGGTCGCGGGCGCGACGGCGCTGCTGCCGTCGCTCGAGCGCGCACGCGTGGGTCTGGTCACGCGTGGGCCGGCTCCCGGGGGGCTCGGGACAGCGGACGTCGCTGCCGCTCTGGGCGTCGAACCCGTCGCCGTGCTCCCGGTGGATCGCGGCCTCGACGCGGGTGTCGAGCGAGGCGGTCTCCGGACGAGCGCGGCGACCTCGCGCGCGGTCGCACGCATCGCCCGCGACCTCGGGTCGGGCCGCGCGTGGTGAGCCCCGAGGAGTCGATCCTCGAGGACGTGCGGGCCGTGGTCGCGCTCAGCCCGGACGTCGACGACGCCGCGCTCGCGCGCGAGGTCGACCGCGCCGGGCGGGCGCGCGGCCTCGTGCTCGGGTCCGACGCGCGGGCCAGGCTCACGCGCGTGGTGCGTGACGCGGTGCTCGGGGCCGGCCCGCTGCAGCGGCTGCTCGACGACCCCGACATCACGGACGTGCTGGTCAACGGCCCACGGGACGTGTGGGTCGAACGGCACGGCGAGCTGCGGCCGACGAGCGTGGACCTCGGCGACGAGGCAGGTGTGCGGTCGCTCGCGGTCCGGCTCGCGGCCGTCGCGGGCGCCCGGCTCGACGACGCGCAGCCGGCCGTGGACGCGCGACTCCCGGACGGCACGCGCCTGCACGCGGTCCTGCCGCCCGTCGCGGACGCGGGCACGCTCGTGAGCCTGCGGACCGTACGGTCCGAGGCGTTCACGCTCGACGACCTCGTCGCCTCGCGGTCGCTCGCGCCCGCACTCGTGCCGGTCCTCGCCGACCTCGTGCGGGTGCGGGCCAACCTGCTGCTGTCCGGCCCGACGGGTGCTGGCAAGACGACGCTGCTCGCCTCGCTGCTCTCGCTCGTGCCTCCCGACGAGCGGATCGTGGTGATCGAGGAGGCAGGCGAGCTGCGCCCTCGTCACGGCCACGTCGTGCGGCTCGTCGCGCGCCGCGCCAACATCGACGGCGCGGGCACGGTCACGCTGTCCGACCTGGTGCGGCACGCGATGCGGATGCGGCCCGACCGGATCGTGCTCGGCGAGTGCCGCGGTGCGGAGGTCGCCGACGTCCTCACTGCCCTCAACACAGGCCATGACGGCGGCTGCGCGACGGTGCACGCCAACGCGGCCGCCGAGGTGCCGGCCCGGCTGCAGGCTCTCGGCGCTCTCGCGGGACTGCCGCGCGAGGCGGTCGTCGCACAGGCCGCGGCCGCGTTCGACGCGGTCGTGCACCTGCGCCGCGGTACGGGCGGACGACGACACGTCGCGGAGATCGGCCTCGTGCGTGCGGTCGGTGACCGGCTCACGGTCCAGCTCGCGCTCGCGGCGGACCCCGGCGGGGCGGTGCTGCGCGGTCCCGGGTGGGACGAGCTCGCGGCGCGTCTGGGGGCGATGTGACCTGGGCTGCCGGTGCGTGCGTCGGGCTCGCGCTGCTGGTGCTGGGGCGCCGCAGCCGGGCGACCCGCTGGCGCGTCACGCGGGTGCGGCACGGCGGACCCGACGCCGCCCGGTCCGTCGACCTGTCCGCCCTGCTGCTCACGGTCGCGGCCCGGCTGCGCGCGGGCACCTCCCCGTCGCACGCGTGGGCGGGTGCGCTCGGGGTCCCCGTGGGCGACGTCCCGACCGCACAGGCCCTGGCACGCGCGACGGGTCACGCCTCCACGCGTCGTGCGGACGTCGCGCTCGGGCGCCGTCGGCCGGCGGCGGGGCCGCGCGAAAGGGCCGTCGTCGTGGCGGCGTCGTCCGCAGCCGTGCTCGGGGCCCCGCTCGCGGGCGCGCTCGAACGCGTCGCGCGGGCCGTCGCGGACGACGAGGAGGCCTCCGCAGAGCTGGCGGCCGCGCTCGCCGGCCCGCGTGCGACGGCGCGCGTCCTGGCGTGGCTCCCGCTGCTCGGCATCGGGATCGGGACGCTGCTGGGCGCCGACCCCGTCGGCGTGGTCCTGGGCGGCGGGTGGGGGAGCGGCGCCGGTGCCGCGGGCGTCGGCCTGCTCCTCGCAGGGCGGTGCTGGGTACGTGCGCTGCTCGTGCGTGCGCGCACCGGGCCGACGAGTGCCGACCGATGAGCGCCGACCGATGAGTGCGGTCGTCGCGGCGGTGCTCGTGGCGGCGGTGCTGCCGTGGACGTCGGGCCGCCGCCCGCGCGGGACGCCACGTGCGCGCGACGAGGTGCACGGCCCGGTCGACGAGGTCCTGCTGCTCGACGTGCTCGACGCCGCGCTGTCGTCGGGTGCGCCCGTGCCGCGTGCGCTTCAGGTGGTGGGCGCGTGCGTGGGTGGCGACGACGGCGCCGCGCTCGCGCGGGCCGCCGGGGCGCTCGTGCTCGGCGCGTCCTGGGATCGTGCGTGGGCCGGCAGCACGTCTGCGTGCGCTGCGCTGGCGGATGCGCTCGAGCCCGCGTGGACGTCGGGAGTGTCACCCGGTCCACTGCTGCGCGCGGAGGCCGACCGTCTGCGACGCGAGCGCAGGACCGCGGCGCGTGCGGCTGCGGCCACGCTCGGCGTGCGCCTCGTGCTGCCGCTCGGGCTGTGCTTCCTGCCGGCGTTCGTGCTGCTCGGGCTCGTGCCGATGGTCGTCAGCCTCGCGTCAGGCCTCGTGCGGTGACCTCGCGCAGTGACGACGGACGAGGTTCTCGTCGTGATGCCGAGCCGTCCACAGCCCCCGGTCCCGTCGGCCCCGTCCACCGATCGGCTCGTGGAGCCGCCGGAGCAGGCGCGGGGCGCCGAACGTGGGACCCCGCGCCGAAGGTCGGCGCACGGCGAAGGAGGAACGACCATGAGCTCCACCCAGATCGCGGCGCACGACGACAACGACGACGAGCTCCGGCACCGGCGCGGGCCGCGACGACCGCTCGTCGCGCTCCCGAGCGCTGACGCTCGCGACGAGGCGGCACCGCGGCGCCTGCGCGTCGTGCGCCCCATGTTCGTCCGTGCGGCGGCAGCCCGGACCGCACGGTCCCTGCGTGGGGACCTCGCGCAGGCCGGGATGGCGACCGCCGAGTACGCGATCGCCACGCTCGCCGCGGCGGGCTTCGCGGGCGTGCTCGTCGTCGTGCTGAAGAGCGGTGCGGTGCGCTCGCTGCTCACGGGCATCGTGAAGCAGGCGCTCTCGCTGTGAGGACCCGGGCCGGTGGGCGTGGCGGCGACGAGCGTGGGTCGGTCACGGCGGAGCTCGCGATCGGGTTCCCGGTCGTGGTCCTCGCGCTCGTGGCGGCGCTCGGCGTGGTCGCAGCCGGCAGCGCGCAGCTGCGGTGCGCCGACGCCGCACGGGCCGGCGCGAGGCTCGCGGCTCTCGGCCAGGCGGGCGACGTCGTGTCGAGTGCACAGCGGCTCGCGGGAGAGGGCGCGTCGGTGACGGTGGCCGACGACGGGTCCTGGACCACCGTCACCGTGCGGCGAGCGGTGCCGGGCGTCGGGTGGTTGGGCGGGCTGGACGCCTCGGCGTCCGCGAGCGCGCGGGTCGAGCCGTGAGCGAGCGCGGGTCGGGCACCGTCCTGCTGCTCGGCGTGGTGGGGGTCCTCGTGACGCTCGCGGGCGCGCTCGGGCTGCTGGCGGCGGCGCAGCACGCGCGGGCCACGGCGCAGCAGGCGGCCGACCTGGCCGCGCTCGCCGCCGCGCAGGGGTGGAGGACGGGCGGCGAGCCGTGCGCGCTGGCGGCCGAGGCCGTCGTCCGCAACGGGGCGGTGCTGGGTCGGTGCGTCGCGGTCGACGGCGGCATCGTCGGTGTCGTCGCGACGCACCGCTCCCCGGGTGGCACCGCGACGGCACGCGCGGTCGCGGGGCCGGGGCCGGCACGCTCAGGACGGGGCGTGCTCCAGCACCGCGTCGAGCAGCCGGATCGCGGCGGCCTTGTCGAGGGGGTTGTTGGCGTTGCCGCACTTGGGCGACTGCACGCACGCCGGGCAGCCCGTCGCGCACGAGCACGCGGCGATCGCATCCCGCGTCGCGCGCAGCCACACCGGCCCGAGCGCGAACGCGCGCTCCGCGAACCCGGCCCCACCGGGGAACGCGTCGTGGACGAACACCGTCGGCAGCCCGGTGTCCTCGTGCAGCGCGGTCGACAGCCCGCCGAGGTCCCAGCGGTCGCACGTCGCGAGGAGGGGGAGCAGACCGATCGACGCGTGCTCGGCGGCATGCAGGGCGCCCGGCAGCGCCTCGGCGGAGACACCGGCTCGCTCGACGACGTCGGGCGTGGCGGTCCACCAGACCGCGGCGGTGCGCAGCGTCCGCGCCGGCAGGTCGAGGCTCTCGTTGCCGATCACCTGCAGATCGGGCAGGCGCTTGCGCTGGTAGCCGAGCACCTGCGTGGTGACGTCGACGGCGCCGAACCCCCAGGTGAGCGGACCCCAGGAGACGGAGCGGTCGACCGACACGATCTCGGTCGACGTGACCCAGCGCGCCCAGGTGCCGTAGTCGACGTCGCGGCGCGTCGCGAACGCCACGCCGTCCTCGAGGCGCAGCTCGTCGATGACGAACACGAGCCCCTGGTGCACGTAGACCGCGCCGGTGTGCACCGTCGAGTCGGCCGACGCGGCGTCGACCGTGCCGAGCACCCGGCCGGTGGCCTGCTCGACGACGCGCACCGGGTCGCCACCCGTCCCGCGCAGGTCGGTGAGCCGGGTCGCGGGCTCGGCGTGCGTCCAGTACCAGCCCGACGGTCGTCGGCGCAGCGCACCGCGGGCGACGAGCTGGTCGAGGAGCGCCGCCGCGTCGGGACCGAACAGTCCGAGCTCGTCGAACCGCAGCGGCTGCTCGGCGGCGGCAGCGCACAGGTGCGGCGCGAGCACGTACGGGTTCCCGGGGTCGAACGTCGTCGCCTCGACGGGCACGTCGAAGATCGCCTCGGGGTGGTGCACCAGGAACGTGTCCAGCGGGTCCTCGCGGGCGACGAGCGCCACGAGCCCGTCGGCACCCGCGCGTCCCGCGCGTCCCGCCTGCTGCCAGAGCGAGACACGCGTCCCCGGCCAGCCCGCGATGAGCACGGCGTCGAGCCCCGAGATGTCGACGCCGAGCTCGAGCGCGTTGGTCGTCGCGAGCGCGCGCAGCCGGCCCGAGCGGATGTCGCGCTCGAGCTCTCGCCGTTCCTCGGGCAGGTAGCCGCCGCGGTACGCCGAGACCGCTCGCACCAGGGACGGGTCGACCGCGCCGACGTGCCCGCGCGTCGCGGTCGCGACCGTCTCGGCGCCACGGCGCGAGCGCGTGAACGCGAGCGTGCGCGCACCGTGCACGACGAGGTCCGCGAGCAGGTCGGCGACCTCGGCGGTCGCGGTGCGTCGCGGTCGGTCCTCGGAGCCGGCTTCCGCCACGAGGCGCCCGCCCGTGCCCACCGGCCCCGAGCCCTCGCTCGGGAGGGCGGCCGTCCACACGTCGTCGGGTCCGGGCAGCGTGCTGTCATGCGGGTTGCGCTCGGCGTGCGCGGGGACGACGAGGGGTGTCGCCCACGGGTCGTCCTCGGGCGCCGGCGCGGCCAGGCCTGTCGTCGTGGTCGCCGTCGTCGTCGCTGCTGTCGTCGCGTCGTCGAACCCGGGGAGCTCGGGCGGCTGCCACAGCACGAACGTCTTGCGGCCCGCGGGCGACGCGTCGTCGGTGACCGCGACGACGTCGCGCGGATCCACGCCCACGAGTCGCGCCGCGCTCGCGGCGGGGTCGGCCGTCGTCGCGGACGCGAGCACGAACGTGGGGGACGCGCCGTACGCCTCGGCGACCCGTCGCAACCGGCGCAGCACGAGCGCCACGTGCGCGCCGAACACCCCGCGGAACGCGTGGCACTCGTCGAGCACCACGTACCGGAGCGAACCGAGCAGGCGCGCCCACCGGCGGTGCTGAGGCAGGAGGGCGAAGTGCAGGAAGTCGGGGTTGGTGAGGGCGACGTGCGCGTGGTCCTGCACCCAGCGGCGCTCGTCGAGCGAGGTGTCGCCGTCGCACGTCGCGACGCGGACGTCCCGGGCGCGGGCCGCGACCAGCAGCCGTTCGAGCGATGCCAGCTGGTCCGCGGCGAGCGCCTTCGTCGGGCACAGGTAGAGCGCCGTCGCGGCGCGCTGCACGGACTCGATCCGGCCGGGGTCGAGCACGGACGCGGCCGACGACGCACGCACGGCGCTCAGCGCCGGGAGCCAGAACGCGAGCGACTTGCCCGACCCGGTGGAGGTCGCCAGCACCGTGTGCCGGCCCGACCAGGCGGCGTCCGCCGCTGTGACCTGGTGCTCCCACGGACGGTCGACGCCCAGCGAGCGGTAGCCCTGGACCAGGTCGACGTCGGCCCACGAGGGCCACGGCGCCGCGCGACCGTCGCGGGCGGGCAGCTCCCGCACGTGCGTGACCCGGTCGGTGCGCCGCCCGCCGGCGGTCAGCACGTCGAGCAGGTCCACCCGCCCATCCTCCCACCGGCCGCCGCGGCCGATCGCCCGCGGCGACGCCGCCGCGACGCCCACGCGGCGCGACCGCGACGCCGACCCGGCGCGACGCGTCGTCCCGGGCGGCGGCGCGTGACGGGCCGCCGCCGCGATGGCACGCTGACCGCATGGCCGCGATCGACCTCAACTGCGACCTGGGCGAGGAGATCGACCCGTGGGCCCCCGGTGAGCCCGGGCTCGACTCCCACCTGCTGACGATCGTGACCAGCGCGAACGTCGCGTGCGGAGCCCACGCGGGTGACGAGCGCATCATGTCCGAGGTCTGCCGTGAGGCCTCGGCGCGCGGCGTGGCCGTGGGTGCGCACGTCTCGTACGTCGACCGCGCGGGCTTCGGGCGGACGTTCGTCGACGTGCCCGCGGACACGCTGCGGGAGCAGGTCGCGGTGCAGATCGCGACGCTGCGGCGCGCGGCCGCGACCGTCGGTGCCGAGGTCCGGTACGTGAAGCCGCACGGCGCGCTGTACAACGCGATCGTGCGGCACGAGGAGCACGCGCTGGCGGTCGTCGAGGCGGTCGAGCCGACCGGCCTGCCCGTCGTCGGCCTGCCGGCTTCGGCGGTGCTGCGGATCGCGCGCGAGCACGGGTTGCGGGCGGTCACCGAGGCGTTCGCCGACCGCGGCTACCGCGCCGACGGCACGCTCGTGCCGCGGTCGCAGTCGGGCGCGCTCGTCACGGACGGCGACGAGGTCGCCGACCGCGTCCTGCGGATCGCGCTCGACGGTCGCGTGCGGGCCGTCGACGGCACCGACGTGGCGATCGATGCCGAGTCCGTGTGCGTCCACTCCGACACCCCCGGCGCCGCCGCGCTCGCCGCAGCCGTGCGCGCGCGGCTCGAGTCGGCCGGCGTGGACGTCCGGCCGTTCGCGGCGGTCTGACGTGCCCGACGACGCCCGGGTGCGCGCGGTCCGGTTCGGGCTCGACGCGGTGCTGGTCGAGGTCGACGCCGCCGACCGCTCCGACGACGACGCGCTGCGCACAGTCCGCACGCTCGACGACGCGGTGCGGCGCGCTCGCGCTCAGGGCGACGAGGCCTTCACGGGAGTCGTCGACCAGGTCCCCGCGGCCCAGAGCCTGCTGCTGCGGTCGGTCGGCCCGATCGACGCCGACGCCGTCGTGCGCCGGGTCCTCGAGCTCGCGCACGTCGGCACCTCGTCGCGTGCCGGGAGCGCCGAGCACACCGGTCCTGGGGCCGAGGACGCGAACCCCGGAGCCGAGCACGCCGCTCCCGAGATCGAGCTCCCGGTCCGTTACGACGGCCCGGACCTCGACGAGGTCGCCCGGCTCACGGGGCTCGACACCGCCGACGTCGTGCGCCGTCACGCGGCGGCGACGTACGTGGTCGCGTTCGGCGGCTTCGTGCCGGGCTTCGCCTACCTCGTCGGCCTCGACGACGCGCTCCGCGTGCCCCGCCGCTCGAGCCCGCGCGAGCGCGTCCCCGCGGGGTCGGTCGCGATCGCCGACAGGTTCAGCGCGGTGTACCCGTCCGCGACCCCGGGCGGCTGGCACCTGCTCGGCACGTGCGCGACGACGCTCTGGGACCCGGGCCGCGAGCCGCCCGCGCTCCTGGCCCCCGGCACCCGCGTGCGGTTCGAACCGGTGGCCGGGCCGTGACCGCGTCGACCGCGCTCGAGGTCGTCGATCCCGGCGTGCTCGCGCTCGTGCAGGACCTCGGCCGACCGGGTTGGGCGCACGTCGGCGTCGGCCGCTCGGGTGCGGCGGACCCCGCCGCGTTGCGACGTGCCAACCGGCTCGTCGGGAACCCCGAGGGCGCCGCGGGGATCGAGGCGCTGCTGGGCGGGCTGACCGTGCGGGCGCTCGGCCCCGTGACGCTCGCGCTGTGCGGGGCGCCGGGCGAGGCGACGGTGGACGGCAGGCCGGTGGGGCGGGACACGGTGCTCGAGGTGCCCGACGGCGCGGTCGTGCACGTCGCGCTGCCGGGGGCCGGCCTGCGCACCTACCTCGCGGTGCGCGGCGGCGTCGACGTGCCCGCGGTGCTCGGCTCCCGGTCGAGCGACGCGCTCGCGGGTGTGGGGCCGGTTCCCCTGAGCGCGGGCGACGTGCTGCCCGTCGGCGCACCGCCGGCGCCGACGTCATCGTGGCCCGTGGTCGACGCGGCGCCGCAGCGTCCGTGGGGCGTCGAGGTCGTGGTGCCGCTCGAGCCCGGCCCGCACGCGCGCTGGTTCGTGGACGGACCCAAGGCGCTGACGCATGCCGACGGCTACCACGTCACACCGGCGACGGACCGCGTCGCGGTGCGCCTCGCGGGCCTGCCGCTGCGGCGAGTGCCGGACCATCAAGGGCGCGAGCTCGCGCCCGCCGGACTGGTCGCCGGGGCGGTCCAGGTGCCCGCGGACGGCATGCCGATCGTGTTCGGCCCGGACCACCCGGTCACGGGCGGCTACCCGGTGGTCGCGGTCGCCGGTCCGGTCGCGCTCGGACGTCTGATGCAGGTGCGGCCGGGCGAGGTCGTGCGCTTCGTCGTCCGCTGACCTGGGCAGCAGGTGCCACCGGGACGAAGGTCCCGCGCGGCGCAGAACTACACGCATGAAACTTCCCACATCTTGTGTCGCGCCCTCGCGTAGCCCACAACATGTAGGAGCCGGAACATGGATCACCCCGTCACCGTCGACGTCGTCCCCACCATCGACGAGTACCTCGACCGCAGCGACTGGCGCGTGAACGCCAACGCCAACCAGGGCTACTCGCTCGGCGGGCTGATCCTCAACACGGCGGGCAAGGTCGTCGCCAACTACTGGCTCAGCGAGGTGTACCCGGCGGAGGTCGGGCGCGCGCACCGCGAGGGCGACGTGCACATCCACGACCTCGACATGCTCAGCGGCTACTGCGCGGGCTGGTCGCTGCGCACGCTGCTGCAGGAGGGCCTGGGCGGCATCCCCGGCAAGGTCGACGCGCGCCCCGCCAAGCACTTCTCCGCGGCCATCGGCCAGATCGTCAACTTCCTCGGCACGATGCAGAACGAATGGGCCGGCGCGCAGGCGTTCAGCAGCTTCGACACGTACATGGCCCCTTACGTCCGCACCGACGCGCTGAGCTACGAGCAGGTGCGCCAGGGCATCCAGGAGCTCGTCTACAACCTCAACGTCCCGAGCCGCTGGGGCACGCAGACCCCGTTCACCAACCTCACGTTCGACTGGACCTGCCCGGCGGACCTCGCCGACCAGGTGCCGTTCGTCGGCGGCGAGCCGTGCGACTTCACCTACGGCGACCTGCAGCCCGAGATGGACGTGATCAACCGCGCGTACATGGAGGTCATGACGGAGGGCGACGCGAGCGGCCGCGTGTTCACGTTCCCCATCCCGACGTACAACATCACGAAGGACTTCGACTGGGACGGCGAGAACGCCGAGCGCCTGTTCGCCATGACGGCCCGCTACGGCCTGCCGTACTTCCAGAACTTCATCAACTCCGAGATGAACCCGGGCGACGTGCGCTCGATGTGCTGCCGCCTGCAGCTGGACCTGCGCGAGCTGCTCAAGCGCGGCAACGGGCTGTTCGGCTCGGCCGAGCAGACCGGCTCGATCGGCGTCGTCACCGTGAACTGCGCGCGGCTCGGCTACCTGTTCAGCGGCGACGAGGAGGGGCTGCTCGCGCGGCTCGACGAGCTCCTCGACCTCGCGCGGACCAGCCTCGAGCTCAAGCGCCAGGTGGTGCAGCGGCTGCTCGACGACGGCCTGTTCCCCTACACGCAGCGGTATCTCGCCACGCTCGACAACCACTTCTCGACGATCGGCGTCAACGGCGTCAACGAGATGGTCCGCAACTTCACGGGCGACGCGGTCGACATCACCGACGAGCACGGCCACGCGATGGCGCTCCGGCTGCTCGACCACGTGCGCGCGCGGATGGTCGAGTTCCAGGAGGAGACCGGCCACCTCTACAACCTGGAGGCCACGCCCGCGGAGGGCACCACGTACCGGTTCGCCAAGGAGGACCGCGCGCGCTGGCCCGAGATCCTGCAGGCCGGCACCGACGACCACCCGTACTACACGAACTCCTCGCAGCTGCCGGTCGGGTTCACCGACGACCCGTTCGAGGCGCTCGAGCGGCAGGACGACCTGCAGACCCGGTACACGGGCGGCACGGTGCTGCACCTGTACATGTCGGAGCGGATGTCCTCGCCCGACGCGTGCCGCACGCTCGTGCGACGTGCCCTGGAGACGTTCCGGCTGCCGTACCTGACCGTGACCCCGACGTTCTCGATCTGCCCGCGGCACGGGTACCTGGCCGGCGAGCACTCGACGTGCGAGCGCTGCGGGTCCGCGTGCGAGGTGTGGACCCGCGTCATGGGTTACCACCGGCCGGTGAGCTCGTTCAACATCGGCAAGCAGGGGGAGCACGCGGAGCGGGTCCCGTTCCGCGAGGACCGGCTCGGCGCTCGCGGGTCTGGGTCTCGCGCGCGGGTGCCGGCGTGAGCCTCGTGACCGATCCAGCGGCACTTGTGACGGGAGAGGCTGGTGAGACCGCGGCGACGGCTCACCAGCCCCACAGGTCACAAGTGCCGCTGATCCCGCCGCGATCGCTCGCGGGGCGAGTCGGGGTCGCGAGCGCCGACGACCTGCAGATCGCCGGCCTCACGCCGCTGTCCACGTGCGACTGGCCGGGCCGGCTCGTTGCGACCGTCTTCCTGCAGGGTTGCCCGTGGCGGTGCACGTACTGCCACAACTCCGCGATCCTCGACCCGCGCACGCCCGGGGTCGTCCCGTGGCGCGACGTCACCGACCTGCTGGCGCGGCGACGCGGTCTGCTCGACGGCGTGGTGCTCTCCGGCGGTGAGCCCACGCGCCAGCTCGCGGTCGTCGAAGCGGCCCGCGAGGTGCGGGCAGCCGGCTTCGGCGTCGGTCTGCACACCGGCGGCGCCTACCCGCGTCGGCTCGCAGAGCTGCTCCCGCTGGTCGACTGGGTGGGGTTCGACGTCAAGGCTCCCGCGAGGCTGTACGACGCCATCACGCGCCGCGGCGGCGCCGGTCCGGCGTTCGAGTCGCTGCGGCTGGTGCTCGACGCGGGCGTGGACGTGCAGGTCCGCACGACGGTGGACCCCACGGTGCTGCACGACGACGACGTCGCCGAGCTCACCGCTGCGCTCCGCGCGCTGGGCGTGCGCGACCACGTGCTCCAGCGCGTGCGCCGCGACGGCACGACGAGCGAGTACCGGGCTGCGCTGGACGCGCTCGGCCCCCGACCGATCAGTGCAGTGTGATCTCCCGGGGGTTCGCCACGACGACCACCGGGTCCTGCGACGTCGCGTCCGACCCGTCGTCGTCCATCGGGGTCACGACCACGTAGGGCCACGCGGTGTACGTGCCGGCCGCAACCGGCCCGTCGCAGCCCGTGAACAGGTTGGGCCCCGACAGCTCGGTGGTCTCGCCCCGCGCGAGGTGGACCGCGCGCAGCGGTCCGTGCCCGGGCACGACGAACGCGGCGACGACGCCGTCGGCGTCGACGAGCGCGATGCTCCCCGCCTGCGACGTCGCCCCCGTGAACGTGGTGGTGCCCGCCGTCCCGAGCGTCTCGGTGAACGTCGGGGGCACCTCGGTGCCCCCGGACTCCGGGAGGTCGGCCGCGAGGGTCAGGCCTCGCGCGTCGGGCAGCGTGTGGATCGTGACCGTGACCTTCTCGTCGCACGCGAACAGGTCGCTCTCGGGGCCGCCCCCGGCGGTGGGTGAGGTGGCCGCGTCGTCGTCGGAGGTCACGTCCGGGTCGGATGTCGGGGAAGACGGGGGCGACGACGGCGCCGGGGTCGGCGTCGTCGAGCTCGTCGCGGGCCCGACGGGTGCCGGCTGCCCGGTCCGCACGTGCGACACCCCGAACGCGATCGCCCCCGCCGCGGCCACCGCCGCGACGCCGGTCCCGGTGCGCCGCGCGGCCCGCCGGTGCCGCACGCGCGCGACGACGCGCGTGGCGAGCCCTGCGTCGAACGGGCCGGGAGCGGCGCGCCCGGCCGCGTCCGCGAGGTCGTCCAGACGATCACCGAGCAGCTCGTCGAGGTTCATCGCACGTCTCCGTCCACCCGTCGGTCCCCGGCGGGCTCGCCGGGTCGTCCTTCCGCCTCGTCGTCCGCCAGCAGCGCGCGCAGCGTCGCGCGACCGTCGGACAGGTACCGCTTGACCGCGCCCGTGCTGAGCGAGAGCTCGTCGGCGATGTCCGCCACCGACAGGTCCTCCGCGTGGTGCAGCACGACGCACGTGCGCTCGCGCGGCGAGAGCCTGGCCAGCGCGTCGGCAAGCAGCACGCGGTTGCCGCCGAGCGCGTCGGGCGGGCCGTCCGGTCCGTCGCCCGGGGTCTGCTCGGGCGACGCGAGCAGGTGCCGCAGCCGGGCCCATGTGCGGCGACGGCGGAACCCGTCGAGGTAGAGCGTGTGCACCGCGCGCCGCACCCACGCCTCGGCGGAGCGCACCTCGCGCGGCGAGCGTGCCCCGGCGAACACCTTGACGAGCGCGTCCTGCACCAGGTCCTCGGCCTCGCGCAGGTCCCCCGTGAGGAGGTAGGCGTGGCCGACGAGCGCCCTGCCACGCTCGCGCACCAGCGCGTCGAGCACGCCTCGCCAGTCGTCCACGTCCGTCCTCCCTTCGGTCCTACCCACCTTGACGCACGAGCGGCCCGGCGGGTTGGGGTCGGCGTCGCGACCAGCGCGGACGGGCGGCTCGACGACCGGCCGACGAGACGTCACCGGTAGGTCACCGGCGGAGCGCCGCCCGTGGCTAGACTGCCCGGGTCCGGCGGCAACGAGGCCGCAGGGACGCCAGGTGCGATCGGGGGGATCGTGCCGTTCTCCGAGGAGGATGCATGGTCGAGCTCGGCTCCACGAGCATCACGATCGTCGCCGTCATCGCCGCCATCGCGCTCGCATCCCTGGTCGTCGCCGCCGTGCTGCGCCGCCAGGTGCTGGCTGCCGGTGAGGGCACGGCGTCGATGCAGGACATCGCGAAGGCCGTCCAGGAAGGTGCGTCGGCGTACCTGAACCGCCAGTTCCGCACCCTGGCCCTGTTCGCGGTGGTGGTCTGCGCGCTGCTGTTCCTCCTGCCGGGGGATGGCGGCGTGAAGGTGGGTCGGTCGATCTTCTTCCTGGTGGGCGCGGCGTTCTCCGCGTCGATCGGGTTCCTCGGCATGTGGCTCGCGACCCGTGCCAACCTACGCGTGGCCGCGGCCGCGTCGCAGCCGGGCGGCCGGGCCGAGGGTGCGCGGATCGCGTTCCGGACCGGCGGCGTGGTCGGCATGAGCGTCGTGGGCCTGGGCCTGCTCGGTGCCGCGGGCGTCGTGCTCATCTACAAGGGCGACGCGCCCGGCGTGCTCGAGGGCTTCGGCTTCGGAGCAGCGCTGCTCGCGATGTTCATGCGCGTCGGCGGCGGCATCTTCACCAAGGCCGCGGACGTGGGCGCGGACCTCGTCGGCAAGGTCGAGCAGGGCATCCCCGAGGACGACCCGCGCAACGCGGCGACCATCGCGGACAACGTCGGCGACAACGTCGGCGACTGCGCGGGCATGGCGGCCGACCTGTTCGAGTCGTACGCCGTGACGCTCGTCGCGGCACTCATCCTCGGCAAGGCCGCGTTCGGCGAGCAGGGACTCGTGTTCCCGCTCATCGTGACGACGGTCGGCGCGCTCGTCGCGGCGCTCGGCGTGGCGATCACCCGGGTGCGCGGCGACGAGAGCGGCCTGACCGCGATCAACCGCGGCTTCTACGTCTCCGCGCTCGCGGGCGTGGTGCTCGCGGCGATCGCCGCGTTCGTGTACCTGCCCGACTCGTTCGCGAAGCTCACGGGCGGCACGGCCGGCCTCGAGACCCACGGCGGCGACCCGCGCCTGATCGCATCGGCCGCGGTGCTCGTCGGCGTCGTGCTGGCGGGCGTCATCCTGTGGGTCACGGGGTACTTCACGGGGACGACGAGCAAGCCGACGCTGCACGTCGCGGCGACCACCCGCACGGGCGCGGCGACCGTGGTGCTCTCGGGCATCGGGGTGGGCTTCGAGTCCGCCGTGTACACCGCGGGCATCATCGCCGCGGCGATCTGCGGCGTGTTCCTCATCGCGGGCGGCAACATCGCGCTCGCGCTGTTCCTCATCTCGCTCGCGGGCTGCGGCCTGCTCACGACGGTCGGCGTGATCGTCGCGATGGACACGTTCGGTCCCGTGAGCGACAACGCGCAGGGCATCGCGGAGATGTCGGGCGACGTGACCGAGGAGGGCGCGCAGATCCTCACGGACCTCGACGCTGTCGGGAACACGACGAAGGCCGTGACGAAGGGCATCGCGATCGCGACGGCCGTGCTCGCGGCGACCGCGCTGTTCGGGTCGTACGCCGACGCGGTCGGCAACAAGCTGGCCGAGGTCGGTGGCAAGTCCACGGGCGACCTCACCGCCGCGCTCATGGACTACCAGATCATCAGCCCGATCACGCTCGTGGGCGTGATCCTGGGCGGTGCGACCGTCTTCCTGTTCTCGGGCCTCGCGATCGACGCCGTGACCCGTGCGGCCGGTGCGATCGTGTTCGAGGTGCGCCGCCAGTTCCGCGACCACCCGGGCATCATGACGTTCGACGAGCGCCCCGAGTACGGCAAGGTCGTCGACATCTGCACGAAGGACTCGCTGCGCGAGCTCGCGACGCCGGGTCTGCTCGCGGCGTTCGCGCCGATCGCCGTGGGCTTCGGGCTCGGCATCGGACCGCTCGCCGGCTTCCTCGCCGGGGCGATCGGCACCGGCGTGCTCATGGCCGTGTTCCTCGCGAACTCGGGCGGCGCGTGGGACAACGCGAAGAAGATCGTCGAGGACGGCCACTACGGCGGCAAGGGCTCGGACGCGCACGCGGCCGCGGTCATCGGCGACACCGTGGGCGACCCGTTCAAGGACACGGCCGGCCCCGCGATCAACCCGCTCATCAAGGTGATGAACCTGGTGTCGGTGCTCATCGCGCCGGCGGTCGTCGTGGTCTCGGTCGGTCCGGACGCGAACGCCGGTGTGCGCATCGGCATCGCGGTCGTCGCGGCGGCCGTCGCCTTCGGCGCGGTCATCATGTCCCGGCTGCGCGCGGCGCGCGTGGACCGCGAGGCGGAGAAGGAGCAGGTGCCCGCGCAGGGTGCGATGGTCTGACCTGCGGCTCGCACGACGAAGGCTCCCGCGGACTCGCGTCCCGGGAGCCTTCGTCGTCCCCGCCTCCGGTCGCACCGGCGTGCCCGCGCGCGTGTCGGTGGTCGGGTGCAGGCTGGCCGCGAGGAGGTCGGACATGGGCGAGCGACTGGACGTGAAGCAGTTCTCCGGGGCGGTCGAGGGCGACGACTGGCGGGTGGTGTACGGGGGCGCGACTGCGTTCTTCGAGACCGGCTCGTTCGCGCGCGGGCTCGCGCTGGTCCAGGAGATCGGGGCTCTCGCCGAGCAGGCGAACCATCATCCGGACGTGGACCTGCGCTACCCGTGCGTGGTGGTGCGGACCACGTCGCACGACGTCGGCGGCCTGACCGAACGCGACGTCGCGCTCGCGTCCGGCATCTCCGCCGCGGCCGCTCGCCTGGGGATCGAGGCGCGCCCACGCCGCGTGCAGGCGCTCCAGCTCGCGGTGGACGTCATGGACGTCGCGGCGGTGCTGCCGTTCTGGACGGCGGTGCTGGGGTACGACGAGCGCGACGAGGTGCTGCGCGACCCCGCGGCCATCGGGCCGCGCGTGTGGTTCCAGCAGATGGACGAGCCGCGCGAGCAGCGCAACCGCATCCACCTCGACCTGGCGATCGGCCGGGAGGAGGCGCTCGCCCGGGTCGAGGCGGCCGTCGCGGCGGGCGGGCACGTGGTGACCGACCGGTACGCGCCGCACTGGTGGACGCTCGCGGACCCGGAGGGGAACGAGGTGGACGTCGCCCCGTGGGTGACGGACACGGTGTGGGAGGACGACGACGAGTGACGGGTGGGTCAGCCGACGCCCTCGTCGACGATGTGCCAGTCACCACCCGCGGAGCGCTCGAGGGTGAAGCCCCACGACTGCCGGTCGTTGAACGACCCGTCGTTGTTCTTGATGGTCGCGTCGAAGCCGACGTAGGCCTGGTCGCCGTTCACGTTCGAGCCGAGCCTGGTCACGTCGACGAACGTCACGGGCCGGCTGAACCGGCCGAGGTGCGACCCGTCGATCGCGTTCGCGGTGTCGAAGTCACGCGCCTCGAGCGCCGCGAGGTACACGGTGACGACCTGTTCGGGAGTCGCGTGCTCCGGCGGTGCGGCGACCTGGTGCCGCGGGCCCGACCACACCCACGCAGCGACGAGCAGCAGGAGCAGCGCGACGCTTGCCGCTGCGGCGGCACGACGTCGACGCCTGGTCGGCGGACGGTCCAGCACGGCGGCTTCGCTCACACCGTCGATGGTGCCCGACGACGACAGGCGGGCACCAGGGTCGTGGTGCCGGTCGGTCGGGCGGCCCGCCCGGGGACAATGGGCGCATGAGCGCGCCCGTGGCCGATCCGTCCCTCGTCGACAAGCTCTCCACCGATCTGCGTGCCGCCGGGTACGGCGTCGCCGGTGTCGAGGAGCTGCTCGGGCCGATGGCCGCCGACGCGCTGCACCGCGAGGAGCCCGTGCCGGCGCTGCGAGCCGTCGCCGACAGCACCGAGCCCCTCGCCACGCTCGTCGCCGCGTTCCTGCTCGGGCGCTCGGTCCCGGCGGAACGGGTCGCCCGGGCGTTGCCCACGCTCGGCGTCGACGGGGCGACCTGGCTCGGCCTCGTCGAGCGCGACGGGGACGACGTCCGCGCGCTCGTCGACCTGCGCCCCTACACCGCGGCCGACGGCACCGGCGAGGTCGACTGGTGGATCGCGTCCGACCTCGGCGAGCTCGCGACCGGGCACGCGCTGCGCACGGACCACGTGCTCGGCGTCGGCGGAGCGTCGACCACGCTCGCGCAGGTCACCGTCCGCACGCCCGTGGACCGCGTGCTCGACCTCGGCACGGGCTGCGGCATCCAGGCGCTGCACGCGTCGCGCCACGCGACCAGCGTCACGGCGAGCGACATCTCCCGCCGCGCGCTCGGGTTCGCCGCGTTCAACGCCGCGCTCGCGGGCGTCGATCTCGACCTGCGTGAGGGCTCGATGCTGGACCCGGTGCGGGCCGAGTCCTTTGACCTCGTCGTGAGCAACCCGCCGTTCGTCATCACGCCGCGCGGCGCCGACGTGCCGGAGTACGAGTACCGCGACGGCGGCCGCGCGGGCGACGACATCGTCTCCGACCTGGTCCGCGACGTGGGTGCCGTGCTCGCGCCCGGGGGCGTCGCGCAGCTGCTCGGCAACTGGGAGGTGCGACGCGGCGCGCAGTGGTCCGACCGCGTCGAGCAGTGGGTCGAGGACTCCGGGCTCGACGCGTGGGTGGTGCAGCGCGAGCTGCAGGACCCCGCGCAGTACGCCGAGACGTGGATCCGCGACGGCGGCACGACGCCCGAGCGTGACCCGCAGGCGTGGGCACGCCGCTACGAGGCATGGCTGGACGACTTCGCGAGCCGCGACGTCGAGGCGATCGGCTTCGGCATCGTGACGCTGCGCCGGCCGACGAGCGGCACGCCCACGCTGCGCCGCCTCGAGGAGGTCACCGGTTCCGTGCAGCAGCCCCTCGGGCCCTCGATCGCCGCCTCGCTCGCCGCGAGCACGTGGCTCGAGCGGCACGCGGACCTCTCGTCGGCCCGGCTGGTCGTCGCGCCCGACGTCACCGAGGAGCGGTACCTGACCCCCGGCGAGGTGGACCCGCAGGTCGTGATCATCCGGCAGGGCGGTGGCTTCGGCCGCGCCGTGCAGGCGGGGACGGCGCTCGCGGGCTTCGTCGGCGCGTGCGACGGGGACCTGTCCGTGGGGCAGCTGGTCGGGGCGCTGGGCGCTCTGCTCGGGGTGCCGGCCGACGACGTCGCGGCGGACGTGCTGCCGAGCGTGCGCGGGCTGGTGCGCGACGGTCTGCTCGTCCCGGTCGAGGACTGAGCGGGCACTGAGCGGGCACTGAGCCAGCACTGAGCGGGCACCGAGCGGGCATTGAGCCGGCACCGGGCAAGGCCCGGACGGGCGCGAACCCGCAGGTCGCAGCCTCACAGGTCAGCCACAGGTTGCTGACACCCTCGCACCAGGACCCCTTCCTACGGTCGTCGACAGCACATCGACACCACCGTGAGGGAGAGCATGCGCGCGCGCTGGAGGGGGACCCGCCTGTGGGTCCGAGGAGTAGCTGTCGTCGTGGCGGTGGCGCTGGTCGCCACCGGGGCCTGGTGGATCTGGTGGCGGGACCCGTCGTCCGCACAGGCCCAGCAGCCGACGACGCGCTCGGTCCAGGCGAGCCTGACGACGATGGAGAAGTCCGTCTCGGCGACGGGCACGATCGAGCCGGTCGTCAGCGAGGACGTGAGCTTCGCGGTCTCGGGCACGGTCCTCTCGGTCGACGTCGCCGCGGGTGACACCGTCAAGAAGGGGCAGAGGCTCGCGACCGTGAGCACGCTGCAGCTCGACGCGGACCTGCTCGACGCGAAGTCGACGCTCGCGCAGGCCAAGGCGCGGCTCGCCGACCTCGAGGACTCGAGCGACGGCTCCGACTCGTCCGACGCGCAGATCGCCGCGGCCGACGCGCAGGTCGACGTCGCGCAGGCGTCGGTCGACTCGGCGAAGGACGCGGTCGACGACGCGACGCTCGTCGCACCGGTCGCAGGCACGGTCACGACGGTCGGCATCGAGGTCGGCGACGTCGTGAGCGGCTCGGGCAGCAGCGGGTCGGGCAGCGGGTCGGGCAGCGGCTCCGGCAGCGGCGCCGGTGGCGGGACCGGCGGCGGCGCGAGCAGCTCCGCGTCGAGCTCGTCGTCCTCGTCGTCGGGCCAGTTCACGATCGTCGGGACCAAGAAGTGGGAGGTCTCCACCACGGTCGGCGAGTCCGACGTGGCGAACATCAAGGTCGGCAACCAGGTCGAGATGACGTCCGACGACCTCACCGACACGCTGTACGGCACGGTGAGCGAGGTCGGTCTCGTCTCGTCGACCACGTCCGGGGTCGCCGGCTACCCGGTGGTCGTCGCGGTCACGGGCGACACCGCGAAGCTGCACGACGGTGTGAGCGTGGACGCGACGATCATCTACCAGCGCCGCACGGACGTGCTGACGGTCCCGGCCCTGGCGGTCACCACCGAGGACGGCACCAGCACGGTGACGGTGCAGACCACGGACGGCACGACGAAGAAGGTCACCGTCACCACCGGCGAGACGTCGGGGAACGTCGTCGAGATCACCAAGGGTCTGTCCGAGGGCGACTCCGTGGTCCTGACCGTGTTCCAGGCAGGGACGGGCAACCGCTCGGGCAACGGCAACGGCAGCGGCAACCGGGACGAGGGTGGCTTCCCGGGCGGCTTCCCCGAGGGCGGCTTCCCGGGCGGCGCCGGGAGCTTCCAGGGGGGCCAGGGCGGCCAGGGCGGCTACGGCGGCAACGGTGCACGCTTCCAGGGCGGTGGTCGCAATGGCTGACCTGTTCCCCGCACCGATCACCGTACTGGACGCACCGGACGCCCCGGTCATCGAGCTCGTCGGCGCGCGCAAGACGTACCGCACCGGCGCGATCGAGTTCGAGGCCCTGCGCGGCGTCGACCTGCGGATCGAGCAGGGCGAGTACGTCGCGATCATGGGCCCCTCGGGGTCCGGCAAGTCGACGCTCATGAACATCCTGGGCTGCCTCGACATCCTCACGCAGGGCGAGTACCGCCTCGCAGGGGAGGACATCGAGGAGCTCGACGAGGTGGATCTCGCGCAGGTCCGCAACGAGCGCATCGGCTTCGTCTTCCAGCAGTTCCACCTGCTGCCGTCGCTGTCCGCGCTGCGCAACGTCGAGCTGCCCCTCATGTACCGCCGCGTCGAGCCGGCCGAGCGTCGGCGCCGCGCGACCGAGGCGCTCGAGCGCGTCGGCCTCGGCGACCGGCTGAGCAACCGCCCGGGCGAGCTGTCCGGCGGTCAGCAGCAGCGCGTCGCGGTGGCCCGCGCGCTCGTCGGCGAGCCCGACCTGCTGCTGGCCGACGAGCCCACCGGCAACCTCGACTCGTCCTCGAGCGAGGACGTGCTGCGGCTGTTCGACGAGCTGCACGCCCAGGGCGCGACGATCGTGCTCATCACGCACGAGCTCGAGGTGGCCCAGGCGGCGCACCGCATCGTGTTCGTGCGCGACGGGCTCGTCCAGAGCGACGAGGTGATCGGCCGGTGACCTGGCTCGAGACCCTGCGGACGGGTCTGTCCGCCGTCCGGTCGCACGGCCTGCGCTCGGCGCTCACCGTGCTCGGCATCCTCATCGGCATCGCCGCGGTGATCCTCACGGTCGGCCTCGGCCTCGGCACGCAGAGGGACGTGAGCGCGCAGATCAGCTCGCTCGGCTCCAACCTGCTCATCGTGACCCCCGGCAGCAGCACCGGCTCGGACGGCGTGCGCGGCGGCTTCGGCTCCGCGGCGACGCTCACCGCGGCGGACGCGGAGGCGCTCGCGTCGACGACCAACACGCCCGACGTCAGCGGCGTCGCGCCCGAGAAGTCGACGTCCCTGTCCCTCGAGGCGAACGACACCAACTGGACGACGTCGGTCACGGGCACCACGCCCGACTGGCTCGACGTGCGCTCGCGCGAGCTCGAGCTCGGCACGTTCCTCACGGCGGCCGACGACACCGAGCGCGCGAACGTCGTCGTGCTCGGGTCCGAGACCGCGACCGAGCTGTTCGGCACGACGCGCGTCGTCGGCCAGAGCGTCACGATCAGCGACAAGGACTACCGCGTCGTCGGCGTGCTGGCCCCGGCCGGCGCGAGCGGCTCGGAGGATCTCGACGACATCGCGCTCGTCCCGCTGTCGACCGCGTCCGAGCAGCTCGTCGGCGGCTTCCAGCGCAGCTCGCTGTCCACGATCTACGTGCAGGCCAAGGACGCCGACTCGCTGTCGGCCGCGAACCAGGAGGTCACCAGCCTCCTGCTCAACCTGCACGGCATCACGGACTCGACCTCGGCCGACTTCACGGTCAGCTCGCAGGACGCGCTCGTCAGCACCGCCACCTCGGTGTACCGGACCCTGACCGTGCTCCTCACCGGCATCGCGGCGCTCTCGCTGCTCGTCGGCGGGATCGGGGTCATGAACATCATGCTCGTCTCGGTCACCGAACGGACCCGCGAGATCGGCCTGCGCAAGGCGCTCGGTGCGCCTCCGTGGGCGATCCGCCGGCAGTTCCTCGTCGAGGCGTCCGTGCTCGGCCTCGCGGGCGGAATGCTCGGCGCCGCGCTCGGCATCCTCGCCGCGAAGCTGCTGCCGAGCGCGCTCGGCACGTCGATCGTCGTGTCCGGCGCAGCCGTGGGCGGCTCGGTGGTCGTCGCGATCGCGATCGGCCTGGTCTTCGGGGTCTACCCCGCCACGCGAGCCGCCCGGCTCGCCCCCATCGACGCGCTGCGGTCCGAGTGATGTCCGCGATGTCACCCCGCACGCGCACCCCCCACCAGCGCTCCCCCCAGGGGAGCCCCCGTCAGGAGAAGGTCATGTCCCGTCGTCTGCTCGCCCTCGCCGCGCCCGTCGCGGTCCTCACGATGCTCGTCGCCGGCTGCTCGTCGGGCTCCGGCTCCGACACGTCGGCGCAGCCGCGGTCCACGGCCGGCAGCGAAGGCGGCGGCCAGCAGGGCCGGCAGCAGGGTCAGCAGGGTGGCGGGCAGCAGGGTCAGGGCGGCGGCGGTGTCAGCGGGCAGATCGCCGCGATCACCGGCAAGGTCGCGCAGGTCCGTGACACCGACGGCCAGACGGCCGTGACGTGGACCGACGACACCACGGTGACCACGACGAAGACGGTCGCGCTCGCGGACGTGAAGGTCGGCTCGTGCGTGTTCGCGGTGACGGGCGGCCAGACGAACGGTCAGAACGGGACGGCGAACGGGTCGACGAGCTCGTCGGCCTCCACCACCGCCACGCGCGTGACGATCAGCGAGGCGACCGACGGCGAGTGCACCGCCGGGTTCGGTGGCGGCTTCGGAGGCGGACGTGGCGGCGGTCAGCCCGGTGGCATGCCGACCGACCTGCCGAGCGGGATGCCCACGGACATGCCGAACGGGGGCTCCGGGAACGGAGGCGGGAACGGCGACCGGCCGAGCGGAGCCCCGACGGGGATGCCCGGCGGCGGGTTCGGCGGCTTCACCGGCGGCAAGGTGACCGCGGTCTCGGGCGACACCATCACGGTCGAGACAGCCGCGACGAACGGCGGCTCGGCCGGCACGGCGACCATCACGGTCGGCAGCGACACCACGTACTCGACGACGGTCGCGGCGACGACGAAGGCGCTCGTCGAGGGCGCGTGCGTCTCGGTGCGAGGCAGGTCCGACGACTCCGGGACGGTCACCGCGACGAGCATCACCGTGTCGAAGGCGGTCGACGGGGAGTGCACCACCGGCTTCGGGGGCGGCCGCGGCGGGTTCGGCGGCGGTCGGGGCGGCCCTGGCAACGGCAACGGGAACGGCAACGGGCAGGGCAACGGGACGGGCAACGGCAACGGCAACGGCTCCGGCGACGGGCAGGGCGGGGCGGGCTCGGATGCGTGACGCACGCAGGCGCAAGAGGGCGGCGCGCCGTCGCCGCGTCGTCATCGGCACGGTCGCGGGGGTCGTCGCGGTGACACTCGTCGGCGGGGGCGTCGCCCTCGCGGCAGGGCGCGGCGACACGGACCGCTACCGCACGGCGACCGCGTCGCTCGGCTCGGTCACCCAGCGTGTCGACGCGGTCGGGACCGTCTCGTCCGCGGTGCGTCGGGATGCGGCGTTCTCGGTCGGTGGCACCGTGAGATCGGTGAAGGTCGCCGTCGGGGACGCCGTGACCTCGGGTCAGGTCCTGGCGACGCTCGACGACTCCGACCTGCAGGACGCTGTCGACTCCGCGAGCTCGACGCTCGCGGACGCCGAGCAGCAGCTGCAGGACGACATCGACTCGCAGACGAGCACGACGAGCACCAGCTCGACGAGCAGCACGAGCGCGACGAACGCGTCGGCCTCGTCGTCGTCCTCGTCGTCCACGGCCGCGACCTCTGCGACGCTCACCTCGTCGACCACCGCGACGGTCACCGACGCGGTCTACGTGGTCCCGGCGACCGCCACGACGCGCACGGTCGCGGCGACGGCAGCGACGCCGACCACCGCGGCGTCGCCCAGCCCGACGACCAGCCCGACGACCACCTCGGCGGCCGGATCGTCGGACGACGTCACGACCGCCCTCGCGGCGGTCAAGGCGGCGCAGGACAAGGTGCTCGCGCAGTACGACGTCGCGACCAAGGCGCTGTCCGGCAGCGACGACCGGGTGTCCGCCGCGCAGGCGGCGTGCGAGGCGTTCCTCGCGGTCGACGTCACGTCCGGGACGGCGTCGAAGGGTGACGTCCTGACGATCACGCCGGGCACGGCCGCCGCCGGGTCGGCGGTCAAGGTCGTCGCGACCGGTGTCAGCGGCTCCGACCCCGTCGAGCTGCGGCTCGTCTCGAGCGGTGCCGTGCTGGCGACGGTCGACCCCGGCTCGGACGGCTCGTTCACGGTCGGCGCGGTCATCCCGTCGTCGGCCGGCGGCGACGACGCGATCGCCCTCTACCAGGGCGGCGCGAAGGTCTCGTCGACGTCGATCACGGTCACCGCGGCCGACGACACGTCGGTCGCCGACTCGCTCAAGACCTGCCAGAGCGCGCTCGGTGACGCGCTCGACGACGCGACCGCGGTCGGCGCGGCGCAGAAGAAGCTCATGACGCTGGTCGACGCGCTCGACGGCGCGGTGAGCGACCTGCAGACGGCTGTCGCCGCCGCGCAGCAGGGCACCGGTGGTACGACGACCCCGACCCCCCCGCCGTCCCAGTCCGCGAACCCGGGCGACGGCTCCGGCGGCAAGGGTGGCGCCGACGGCTCGGGCGAGGGGAGCCAGGGCGGTCAGGGCGGCTCACGCGGCTCGGGAACCCCGAGCGCGGGCGGTCAGGGCGGCGGCACCGGGACGCAGGGAACCCAGGGAACCCAGGGAACCCAGGGAACCCAGGGAACCCAGGGCACCCAGGGCGCTGGCGGTCAGGGCGGTTCCGGCGGATCCGGCAGCCAGGGCTCGGGATCGTCGGCCACGACGAAGACCGCGACGGCCGCCGACCTCGTCGCCGACCGCGCCGCGATCGACCTCGCGGAGGCGAACCTCGAGGTCGCGAAGAGCAAGCTCGACCTCGTCGACCTCACGAGCCCGATCGCGGGCAAGGTCGCCGCGGTCTCGATCGGGAAGGGCGACACCGTCTCGGCGTCGTCGTCGACCGCGGTGATCACGGTCGTCGGGGGCGACGGCTACACGGTCTCGACGACCATCCCGCTCACGTCGATCGACAAGGTGAAGATCGGCCAGACCGCGCAGATGACGACGCGCACCACGAGCGACGCGCTGACGGCCACGGTCTCGTCGATCGGCATCCTCGACGTCTCGACGTCGTCGACCCCGGCGTACACGGTGGAGCTGACGGTCGACCCGGGCGACGTCCAGCTGTACGACGGCTCGTCGGCCCAGCTGCGCATCGAGGTGGCCGACGGCGACAAGGTCCTCACGGTCCCGACGTCCGCGGTGCACGTGGACGGCTCGACGGCGACGGTTCAGACGCTCACCGACGGCAAGGTCTCGACGGTCACGGTCGAGCGCGGCGCCGTCGGCTCGGAGCTCACGCAGATCACGTCCGGGCTGAAGGCCGGTGACGTGGTGGTGCTCGCGGACCTCACGAAGGCGATGGACTCGGGCAGCTCGTCGTCCTCGTCGGGGCTCTCTGGCCTCGGCGGGTCGAGCTCGCAGCAGGGGACCCGCGGCTTCGGGGGTCAGGGCGGGTTCGGCGGTGGCTACGGCGGCGCGGGTGGAGGGCCTGGCGGCCGCTGAGCGGCCGATGAGCGGCCGATGAGCGGCCGGCGAGGACGGGCGGCCCGGCCGGCATCCTGCGGGGTGGCGGCCGGGCCGTCGGTGGTCGCTAGGCTCGCTCACGGTCCTCGCATCCGCGGGGCCGCGCCGCAGCGGGAGAGCACATGACGACGAGCAGCACGTCCGGGCCGGTCACTCCTGCGGGAGCTGCGGACGAGGGGCGTCCGACGGTCGCCGTCGTCGGCGGCGGCGTGATGGGCGAGGCGCTGCTGCACGCGGTCCTCACCGCCGGGTGGGCGCCCGAGCAGGTCGAGGTCGTCGAACGGGCCGTGCCGCGTGCCGACGAGCTCGCGGGGCGCTACGGCGTGCGCACGGGCGCGACGACCGAGGCGGCGGCCGCGCGCGCGGACGTGGTGCTGCTCGCGGTCAAGCCCGACGTGGTCCCCGCGGTGCTGGCCACGCTCGCGCCGGTGCTGCGCGGCGGGACGCTCGTCGTGAGCGTCGCCGCCGGGGTCCCGCTCGCGACGTACGAGAAGGCGCTGCCCACCGGGACGCCCGTCGTGCGCGTCATGCCCAACACGCCGGCGGTGGTCGGCAAGGGGGCGTCCGCGATCGCCGCGGGCACGAGCGCGCACGACGGCCACCTCGAGCTGACCGAGCGGCTGCTCGCGGCGACCGGCCTGGTGGTCCGCGTCCCGGAGAAGCAGCTCGACGCCGTCACCGCGATCTCCGGCAGCGGCCCGGCGTACGCGTTCTACCTCATCGATGCGATGGCGGAGGCGGGCGTGCTGCTCGGTCTGAGCCGTGACCTCGCGACGCGTCTCGCGGCGGCGACGGTCGAGGGCGCGGGCGCGCTCGCGGCGTCGTCGGGCGAGCACCCGGCGGTGCTGCGCGAGCGCGTGTCGTCGCCCGGCGGGACGACGGTCGCCGCGGTCGCACAGCTCGACGCGCACGCCGTCCGCGCGGGTGTGGTCGCCGCCGCGCGGGCCGCGCACGACCGGTCGGTCGAGCTCGGGAAGGCCTGAGCCGGGGGACCGAGCGCGCGCAGCTCCCCGGCCGGGCTCAGGGCCGCGCCGCGAACCGCTCCAGCAGGTCGGCGTGCCCGGAAACGATGAGCAGGTCGTTCGCCGCGATGCGCGTCTCCGGCTGCGCGTACACGAAGTCCTGCCCCGGGCTCTTCACACCGATGACCGTCACGCCGTAGCGCTCGCGGATCTTGGACTGGGAGATCGTGAACCCCTGCGTCTCCTTCGGCGGCCGCATCTTCACGACCGTGAAACCGTCCTCGACCTCGATGTAGTCGAGCAGCTTGCCGGAGACGAGGTGCGCGACGCGTGAGCCCGCGTCGGCCTCGGGCAGCACCACGTGGTGCGCGCCGATGCGCTGCAGGATGCGCGCGTGCTCGGTGCTGATCGCCTTGGCCCAGATCTGCGGGACCCCGATGTCGACGAGGTTGCCCGTGATGAGCACCGACGCCTCGAGGTAGGAGCCGACGCCGACGACCGCCACGGGGAACTCGCGCGCGCCGAGCTGCTCGAGCGCCTCGGGGTTGGTCGCGTCGGCCTCGACGAGCGCGATGCGCCCGGCCCACTGCGCGACGAGCTCGGGCGAGCGCTCGACCGCGAGCACGTCCTGGCCCAGCCGGTCGAGCGTGGCGGCGATCGCGGACCCGAACCGGCCCAGCCCGACGACGAGCACGCCGTCCGACTTCCTCGGCGTGCGCGGCGCGTTGTGCGTGGTGTCAGCCAATGATCGGCCTCTCTTCCGGTAGCCGGATCACCCGACGACGGTTGCGCAGCGCGAGCGCGGCCGCAAGCGTCATCGTGCCGGTCCGGCCGATGAACATGAGCACGGTCAGCACGTACTTGGCGGCGTCCGGCAGGTCGCCCGTGACGCCGGTGGTCAGGCCGCACGTCGCGAACGCCGAGATCACCTCGAACAGCACGACGTCGAGCGTCCACCCCGTCATCGCGAGCAGCAGCAGCGACGAGACGAGCACGAACGTCGCCGAGACGAGCGAGACGGCGATCGCCACCTGCAGCGCCTCGCGCGGGATGCGCCGGCCGTACGCCTCGACGTCCCGGTCGCCGCGGCCCTCGGCGACGATCGCGAGCAGCATCACCGCGAGCGTCGTCACCTTGATGCCGCCCGCGGTGGACGCCGAACCGCCGCCGACGAACATGAGCGCGTCCATGAGCAGCCACGTGCTCTCGTGCATCTGCCCCACGTCGACCGTCGAGAACCCCGCGGAGCGTGGCATGACGCCCGCGAACAGCGACGCGAGCACGGTCCCGTTGCCGCCGAGCGCACCGAAGGTGTGCGGGTTGGTCCACTCGAACGCGGCGACGAGCACCGCGCCGGCACCGACGAGCACGAGGCTCGTCGTGATCGTCAGCTTGGAGTGCAGCGACCAGCGGCGCGGCTCGCGCAGGTGCCGTGCGACGTTGAGGATCACCGGGAACCCGAGCGAGCCGATGAACACTCCGATGATGATCGGCATGAGCACCCACCAGTCGGACACGAACGGGTCGAGCCCCGCGGCCGTGGGGACGAAGCCCGCGTTGTTGAACGCGGAGACGCCGTAGAAGATCGCGTGCCACGCCGCGGTGCCCCACGACTCGTCGTACATCCGGAACCGGGGGAGCAGGATCAGCGCGATCGTGACCTCGAGCGCGGTCGACGTGATGATGACCGTCCGCACCAGCGAGCCGACCTCGCCGAGCCGGGTCACCTTCGTCTCCGAGGACACGAGCAGGCGCTGCGTCAGGCCGATGCGCCGCGAGACCGCCATGCCGAGCAGCGACGCGAGCGTCATGACGCCCAGGCCGCCGATCTTGATCGCGACGAGGATCACGACGAGCCCCATCGTCGACCAGTACGTGCCCGTCGGGACCACGACCAGGCCCGTGACGGTGCTCGCGGACGTCGCGGTGAACAACGCGTCGGCGAACGGCGGCGCGTGGCCGCTCGCGGTCGCCCACGGCGTCGCGAGCAGCAGGGTCACCACCGCGATGACGGCCGCGAACACGCCGAGCGCGAGCCGGGCGGGGGACTGCCGCGCCGAGCGGTCGATGATCTCGCGCACGCGCCACGCGATACCGGGGCCACCCCGCGCCATCCCACCTCCCGCACGTCGCGCCGCTCGTCGCGTCGCTGGTCCCGACGCCGCTCCCGCCGGACGGCGGTGCGCCGTCGGACCGGGCCAACTCTGGCACGCCCGGCGGTCCCGCGCCGTGAGGCGTGCGGAGGCCCGACGGACGGGGACGGCGGCGGACCCGGGACGCGGGGGCCCGGGCAGGGGTGGGACAGTGGAGGCATGGCGGCTGAGCCCGAGGGGCGCGACGAGGACGACGTCGTCGTGCACGTCGCATGGGCTCCTGATGTGCTCGACTACGACTTCGGTGCGGGCCACCCCATGTCCCCCGAGCGGCTCGACCTGACGTTCCGGCTCGCGCAGTCGCTGGGCGTCCTCGACGGCGTCGACCTCGTCCCGCCGGCGGTCGCGTCCGACGCGCTGCTGCGCACCGTGCACGAGGCGGAGTACGTGGCAGCGGTGCGCGAGGCCGGCGCGCACGGCACGCCCGATCCCGAGCGCGGCCTCGGCACCTCCGACGACCCGGTGTTCCCCGCGATGCACGAGGCGTCGGCGCGGGCCGTGGGCGGCTCGGTCGAGGCGGCTCTCGCCGTGTGGTCGGGCCGCGCACGGCACGGGGTCAACGTGGGCGGCGGGCTGCACCACGCGATGCCCGGCGCAGCGTCGGGGTTCTGCGTGTACAACGACGCCGCGGTCGCGATCCGGGCGCTGCTCGACGCTGGCGCGCGCCGCGTGGCGTACGTCGACACGGACGCGCACCACGGCGACGGCGTGCAGGCGGTGTTCTGGGACGACCCCCGCGTGCTGACGATCTCGATCCACGAGACGGGGGCGGCGCTGTTCCCCGGCACGGGGTTCCCGGGGGAGGTCGGTGGGCCCGCGGCGCGCGGGTACGCGGTCAACGTCGCGCTGCCGTCGCGCACGGGCGACGAGGGGTGGCTGCGGGCGTTCGACGCGGTCGTGCCCGATGCGCTGCGCGAGTTCGCACCGGACGTCGTCGTCTCGCAGCACGGCTGCGACGCGCACGTGCTCGACCCGCTGACCCGGCTGCGGATCTCCGTCGACGCGCAGCGGCTCGTCGCGGTGCGCGTGCACGAGCTCGCGCACGAGGTGTCGGACGGTCGCTGGGTGGCGCTCGGCGGGGGTGGGTACGCGGTCGTCGACGTGGTCCCGCGCGCGTGGACGCACCTGCTCGCTGTCGCGCTGCACCGGCCGGTCGACCCGACGACGCCCGTCCCGCGCGCGTGGCTCGACCTGGTGCAGCAGCGGCACGGGCGGCAGGGTCCGTCGACGATGGGCGACGGCGTGACGCCGGTGCTGCGGCCGTGGTCGTCGGGCTACGACCCGGGCGACGAGGTGGACCGTGCGATCCGGGCGACCCGCGCCGCCGCGTTCCCGTACCTCGGGCTCGACCCGGAGGCGTGAGCGCCCTGCTCGTCGGCGCGCGCGGATCCGGACGGGTGACCACTCGTGTTCACCCCTTTCACTCGTGTCCCACGCGCCACTAGGCTGACGCGACACCCAGCGGGGGTGCGCGTGGCCGACGCAGCGCCGGCCGGAACGGAAGAGCGACGGACGATGAGCGACCAGCCGGGCCGCCAGCGCTACCTCACGGTCCTCGAGGTGGCCGAGATCATGCGCGTCTCCAAGATGACCGTGTACCGGTTGCTGCACTCGGGCGAGATGCCCGGCGTCCGCGTGGGGCGCTCGTTCCGCGTCCCCGCCGACGCGCTCGAGCACTACCTCGCGACGTCGATCCCGGTCGCGCCGGTCGAGGAGCACGACGACGAGGCGGGACGTCTGTCGTCCTGATCCCCGGTCGTCGGCGCGTGCGCGCCGACCGCGCGTCGCGGAGCGGCCCGTCGATCGCGTAAGGTATGGGCTCGGACTTTCTCCGTGCGTGGGCGACTCGGTTTGCTGATCGACGAACCACGCGTCGATCGAACAGACCGGTCGGCCCCCTCGGGGCCGCACCTTCCAACGGAAGCGAGGGTGGAGCCATGGGTTCCGTCATCAAGAAGCGCCGCAAGCGGATGGCCAAGAAGAAGCACCGCAAGCTGCTGCGCAAGACGCGCCACCAGCGTCGCAACAAGAAGTGACCCGCTCGGGCCCGGCTGATGCCGGGCCCGACGTGCTTCTCAGGCCGGCAGGACCCGTTCGAGCACGAAGTCGTCCTCGAGCCGGTCGCCCACCTGGAAGTGCTTGACCCCCACGCGCTCGAACCCGTGCCGCCGGTAGAACCGCTGCGCGCGCTCGTTGAGCTGGTTCACGCCGAGCCACATCGCCGCAGCGCCGCGCGCCCGGCCCTCGTCGACCGACGCCTCCATGAGCGCGTTCGCGGCGCCCGCGCCGTGGTGGTCGGGGTGCACGTAGCACTTCGACAGCTCGATCGTCGGGCGCACGCGCAACGCGCCGGCCACCTCGGGGTCGGTGGGGTCGCCCTCGACGAGCATCGTGTAGCCCACCGGGTCGTGCTCGTCCCCGGCGTGCGCGACGAGCACCACGCGCGCCGGGTCCGCGAGGTACTCGGCGAACCGTGCGGGGGACAGGGTCGAGGCGATGAAGGCCTGCTGGTCCGCGATGGTCGAGCCGGGCGGGCAGGCGAGGGGGAACGTCACCGCGGCGAGCCGCGCGACGGCAGCCGCCTCGTCGGGACGGGCGGGGCGCACGACGATGCTCACGCGGCGATCCTAGGCGCGCCCTGGTCGTGGTCCGTGGCGTGGCGGTGGGCGCCCTGCGTCAGCGCGTGCGCGCGCGGACGGCGCGCAGGGCGGCGCGCCCGACGAGCGCCGCGGCCCACGCCGCACCGGCCAGGCTCGCCGCGTTGACGCCCCGCCGTGCGGCACGACGCCGACCCCGGAACTCGCGCACGGGCCAGCCGACCTCCGCGGCGTGCCGCCGCAGCCGAGGCTCGGGGTTGATCGCGCACGGGCGGCCGACCGCGGACAGGATCGCGATGTCGTTGAGCGAGTCGCCGTACGCGTACGACCGCTCGAGGTCCAGCCCGTCGCGCGCCGCGAGCGCCCTCGCCGCAGCGGCCTTCGCCTCGCCGTGCAGCATGTCGCCCACGAGGCGCCCGGTGTAGAAGCCGTTCGCGTGCTCCGCGATCGTGCCGAGGCCGCCGGTCGCACCGAGGCGCCGTGCGAGCAGCTCGGCGATCTCGACGGGTGTCGCGGTCACGAGCCACACGCTGTGCCCCGCGGCGACGTGCTCGTCGAGCAGCTTGCGCGTGCCGGGGTAGATCCGCAGGCACAGCACCTCGTCGTAGATGTCCTCGGCGATCGCGGTGACCTCGGCCACCGAGTGCCCGCGCATGATCGCGAGCGCCTGCGACCGGACCTCGTCGATCTGCTCCTGGTCCTCGCCGAACGCCCGGTAGCGAGCCTGGTGAGCGGCGAAGCGCACGAGGTCCCGCTTGCGGAAGAAGCCCCGGCGGTACAGGCCGACCGCGAGGTGGAACGCCGAGGCCCCGCGGATGATCGTGTTGTCGACGTCGAAGAACGCGGCGACGCGGCAGGCCTGCGGTGGCTCGCTCGCCCTGCTCGTCGACTCGGCCTGCACGCGGTCACTGTAACGAGCGCGGCTGTGCGCCGCGGGCCGGGACGCCTAGGGTCGGTCGGGTGAGCGAGGACGGGACCGCACGGGTCGTGCTGTACGGGCGCCAGGGCTGCCACCTCTGCGACGACGCGCGTGCGCTGGTGACGGAGCTGGCCGCGGAGGCTGGCGCGGGCTGGCGCGAGGTCGACGTCGACGAGGTGGGCGGCGCGACGCTCGAGGAGTACGGCGAGCTCGTGCCGGTGGTCGAGGTCGACGGCGTGCGGCAGGGCTACTGGCGCATCAGCGCGGACCGGGTCCGCAGGGCCCTCGCCAGCGGGCCGCGCGAGCCCTAGCCTGGCGTCGGGTCGAGACGACCGGGCCGACGACGACCGGGCCGTGACCCACGGAGCGGGTGCTCGCGACGTCGCGGCCACCGGTGAGGGGGTGTGCGTGACCCACCAGGGCGGCCCGAGGTCGGTCCCGGCGACGACGGTGGCGCGCCTGCCCGGGTACCTGCACGCGCTGCGGACGCTGGGTGCGCAGGGAGTCGTGACGACGTCGTCCGACGAGCTCGCGCACCTCGCCGGCGTGACCCCGGCCCAGCTGCGCAAGGACCTGTCCTACCTGGGCTCGCACGGGCGTCGCGGAGTGGGGTACGACGTGGCGCACCTGTCCGAGCAGATCGGTGTGGTGCTCGGGCTCGCGGTGCGTCGGGGCGTGGTGATCGTCGGAGTGGGCAACCTGGGGCACGCGCTCGCGAACTACTCGGGGTTCGCCGAGCGCGGGTTCGTCGTGGAGGCGCTCGTCGACGCGGATGCGGCCGTCGTGGGGACGACGGTCGGCGGGCTGGTCGTCGAGCCTCTGTCCGAGCTCGCGCGCGTGGTGGCGGAGCGCGGCGTGAGCATCGGTGTCATCGCGACGCCGGCCGGGCCCGCGCAGGACGTGTGCGACGCGCTCGTCGCCGCGGGCGTCGTCGGCATCCTCACGTTCGCGCCACGTGCCCTGCGCGTGCCCGAGCACGTCGACGTGCGGGCGGTCGACGTCGCCTCCGAGCTGCAGATACTGGCGTTCCACGACGCGCGCCGCAGTGCCGAGGGCGCGTGAGGCCGCATGGCCCCGGGTACGACGAAGCGGGTGGGTTCCGGCTCGCGACACGAACCGTTCCCCACCCGCTCCGCCGACGCTGCGCGCCGGGTGCGGCGATCAGGCCGCCTGGATGGCCGAGACGTCGAGCGAGATGACGACCTTGTCCGACACCAGGACGCCGCCGGCCTCGAGCGCGGCGTTCCACGTCAGGCCGAAGTCCTTGCGGGAGATCGTCACGGACGCCTCGAAGCCGGCGCGCTGGTTGCCGAACGGGTCGACCGCGGTGCCGTTGAACTCGGTGGCGAGCTCGACGGACTGCGTCACGCCGTGGATCGTCAGGTCGCCGACGATGACGTAGTCGCCACCGTCCTGGCGGACCTCGGTCGAGGCGAACGTCCACTGGCCGAACTTCTCGACGTCGAAGAAGTCGCCGCTCTTGAGGTGGCCGTCGCGGTTCGCGTCGCCGGTCGAGACGGTCGACGGGTCGAGCGTCGCGGTGACGGACGTGCTCGCGAGGTCCTCGCCCACGGTGATCGCGCCGTCGGTGACCGCGACCGTGCCGCGGACCTTGGAGATGCCCGCGTGGCGGACCGTGAACGCGGCCTCCGAGTGCGAGGCGTCGATGTTCCAGGTGCCCGTCGTGAGGCCGGCGGGAAGGGTGGTGGTGGCGGTGCTCATCGGGTGCCTCCAGGCTTGGTTGAAGTGTCAATCACCTTGATAGTTCAAAGTTGTACTACAGTTGGCGGCAGCGCGCAACACCTGGAAGGAGAGCGGTCCGTATGACGAGCACCACCGTGGACCCGGCCGCCGCCGACGACCCGACGACGAGCGAGCCGTTCGACAACTGGCTCAGTACCGACGAGCAGGTCTCGTGGCGCGCGTTCCGTGACGGCGTCGTGCGCCTGTTCGCGGCGCTCGAGCACGACCTCGAGCAGCGCACCGGCCTGTCGTCGGCGGAGTACGAGGTGCTCGTCCGACTCTCCGAGGCCCCCGGCCGCACGAGCCGCATGTCCGGCCTCGCCGACGACCTGGCGCACTCCCGCAGCCGCCTCACGCACACCATCCGCCGCATGGAGGAGCGCGGGCTCGTCGTGCGCGCGCAGTGCTCGGCCGATGCCCGCGGCGTGAACTGCACCATGACCGAGCTCGGCTGGACCACGCTCGTCGCCGCCGCGCCGCAGCACGTGCAGTCGGTGCGCGACCGGCTGGTCGACGTGCTGACGCCCGAGCAGTTCGCGGCGCTCGGCACGGCCATGGCCGCGGTGCGCGACCGCATCGCCAGTGGCCCGTGTCACGCCCCCTGCGACGCCTGACCGTCCCGCGCACCCAGGTGCATGGGGGACACTGACGGGCATGGCTGCCACCGTCGTCCACCTCATGCGTCACGGCGAGGTGCACAACCCGCAGGGCGTCCTGTACGGACGCCTGCCGGGCTACCGCCTGTCCGAGCGCGGCCAGGAGATGGCGCGCGTGGTCGCCGACCACCTCGCAGCCGAGCCGCGGCGTGACGTCGTCGCCGTGATCGCGTCCCCGCTGCAGCGCGCCCAGGAGACCGCGGCGCCCATCGCGGCGGCGTTCGGGCTCGAGGTCGGCACCGACGAACGGCTCATCGAGGCCGGCAACCACTTCCAGGGCATGACGTTCGGCGTCGGCGACGGGTCGCTGCGCCACCCCCAGCACTGGCCCTACCTGCGCAACCCGTTCCGCCCCTCGTGGGGAGAGCCGTACAAGGAGCAGGTCGAGCGCATGCTCGGCGCCGTCGCGTCCGCGCGGGACGCCGCGCGCGGGCACGAGGCCGTGCTCGTGAGCCACCAGCTCCCCGTGTGGGTCACGCGCCTCGCGCTCGAGCACCGCCGCCTGTGGCACGACCCTCGCAAGCGCCAGTGCTCGCTCGCGTCGCTCACGTCCCTGACGTTCGAGGGGGACCGGCTCGTCTCGCTCGGCTACAGCGAGCCCGCGGCGCACCTGCTGCCCGGCGCGGCCACGGTGGCGGGGGCGTGAGCGGCCTGCGCGTGCGCGTCGCAGCGGCGGGAGCCGTGCTCGCGCTGACGCTCGCCGCGTGCTCGGGCGGCGGGGGCGGGAGCCACACGCCGTCGGACGTCGCGAACCAGGGGTACGTGTCGTCGGACGGCTCGACGACCACCTGGGCGACCGGTCACCGCAAGGGTCCGCTCGACCTCGCAGGCAAGGACTACGCGGACAAGGACCAGGACGTCACGGGTTGGCGCGGCGACGTCGTCGTCGTCAACACCTGGTACGCCAACTGCCCGCCGTGCCGCGCGGAGGCGCCCGACCTCGTCGACCTCGCGAACGACTACGCGGGCAAGGGCGTGCACGTCGTCGGTCTCAACGCGACCGACGCCGCGGGCGAGGCCGAGGCCTTCCAGCGCAAGTTCGACGTGCCGTACCCGTCGATCCACGACACCTCGGGCGCGGCGGTCGCGTCGCTGCAGGGCGTCGTGCCGGTCAACGCCGTCCCGACGACGATCGTGCTGGACCGCGACGGGCACGTCGCGGCTCGGCTGCTCGGGCTGGCCGACGCGTCGACGCTGCGCACGATCGTCGACGGACTGCTCGCGGAGAAGGCGTGAGCGCGGGCTGGTTCGCGACGACGGCGGCGTCCGGGACGCTGCTGCTCGCGGTGCCCGTCGCGGTGCTCGCGGGGCTCGTGTCGTTCGCGTCGCCGTGCGTCCTGCCTCTCGTGCCCGGGTACCTCGGGTACCTGGGTGGGATGTCGGGCGGGCTGTCGGGAGGGCTGTCGGGCGGTTCGTCCGGCACGGCCTCTTCCGGTGGCGGGCTGCGGGTCGGGGCGACGATCCCCCCGGGCGGCCTCGCGACGACCGAGCGACCTGCCGCCGCACGCAGCCGGCTGCTCCTGGGCGTCGGGCTGTTCGTCGCGGGGTTCACGCTCGTGTTCGTGCTGTTCGGCGTGCTCGCCGGCTCGGTGGGCGGATGGCTCGCGCAGTACCAGGACACGGTGACGCGCGTGCTCGGGGTCGTGGTGGTCGTCATGGGCCTCGGGTTCCTGGGCCTCGTGCCGTTCCTGCAGAGCGAGAAGCGGCTGCACCTCGCACCGCGCGCCGGGCTCTGGGGTGCGCCGCTGCTCGGCGTGACGTTCGGCCTCGGGTGGACCCCGTGCATCGGTCCGACCCTCGCCGCGATCCTCACGCTCTCGCTCGACGGCGGCTCGGCGTGGCGCGGTGCGCTGCTCGCCGTGGCGTTCTGCGTCGGGCTCGGGCTGCCCTTCCTGCTGGTCGCGCTCGGTCTCGAGTCGAGCACGCGCGCGCTCGGGTTCCTGCGCCGGCACCGGCTCGCGATCATGCGGGTCGGCGGGGCCATGCTCGTCGTGCTCGGTCTCGCGCTCGTGACCGGCGTGTGGAACGACTGGGCGCACTGGCTGCAGGGCCTGTTCACCGGCGACGACGGCTTCACCCCGGCGGTGTGAGATGACGACGTACCGCCCCGAGGGCCTCGAGGACACGTTCCACGGCACCGACCAGGAACCGGCCGCGCCCGTGCAGCTCCCGTCGCTCGGTCCGCTCGGCTGGCTGCGGTGGACGTGGCGCCAGCTCACGAGCATGCGCGTCGCGCTGCTGCTGCTCATGCTCCTCGCCGTCGCGGCGGTGCCCGGCACGATCTTCCCGCAGCGCGCGCAGGACCAGGCGAAGGTCGCCACGTACCTGAGCGACCACCCGACGACCGGGCCGTGGCTGGACCGGTTCGGGTTCTTCGACGTCTACGCGTCGGTGTGGTTCTCGGCCATCTACATCCTGCTGTTCGTCTCGCTCGTCGGCTGCATCCTGCCGCGCGCACGGGTGCACTGGACCGCGCTGCGTGGCCGCCCGCCGCGCACCCCGCGCCGGTTCACGCGCTTCCCGGCGCAGGGCGAGGCCGCGTCCGACGACGACGCCGAGTCGGTCGTGCGTGCGGCCCACGCCGTGCTGCGTCGGCCGTGGCTGCCGTTCGTGCCGCGCTACCGCACCGACGTGCGCGACGAGGGCGAAGGCGCGTGGTCCGTCTCCGCCGAGCGCGGCTACCTGCGCGAGACCGGCAACCTCGTGTTCCACCTCGCGCTCGTCGGGCTGCTCGTCTCGATCGCGACCGGGCAGATGCTGCACTACCGCGGCCAGGCCATCGTCGTGCAGGGCCACGGCTTCGCCAACGCGATGGTCGACTACGACACGTTCGAGCAGGGCACCGCGTTCCGGCCGTCGTCGCTCGTGCCGTTCACCATGCAGCTCGACTCGTTCGACTCCCGGTTCGACCCCGCGACGCTCGACCCGCGCGACTTCACCGCGCACGTCACGCTGACCGAGCCCGGTCAGGACGCCGAGAAGACGACCATCAAGGTCAACCACCCGCTCGACGCGGGCGGTGCGAAGGTATACCTGCAGGGCAACGGGTACGCGCCGCAGATCACGGTGCACGACGCGAGCGGCGCGCTCGTCAAGGACGGCCCGACGCCGTTCATCCCGCAGGACAAGCAGTACACGTCGCGCGGCGTCGTGAAGGTGCCGTCGGTGACGGGCGGCCAGGACCAGATCGGTATCGTCGGCTACCTGCTGCCGACCGCGGAGGAGGTCGGCACCGACCTGTGGCGCTCGGTGTACCCGCAGCCCACCGACCCGCTCCTCGTGCTGTCGGTGTGGCACGGCAACCTCGGCCTCGACTCGGGTGTGCCGCAGAACGTGTACCAGCTCGACGAGTCGCGCATGAAGCAGTCGGTCGATGCCGACGGCGCCCCGGTGACGCTGTACGTGCGCCCGGGTGAGACGGTCGACCTGCCCGACGGGCTCGGGACGCTCACGTTCGACGGCGTGCAGCGCTACGTCGCGCTCGACCTGCGGCACGACCCCGCGCTCACCTGGGTGCTGGTGTTCGCGATCGCCGCGTTCGCCGGGCTCGCGGCCTCGTTGTTCGCGCCGCGTCGCCGCATCTGGGTGCGGGCCGCATCGGGCGACGGTCGTACAGTTGTCACGGCTGCCGGCCTCGCCCGGGGGGACGACGTCGGACTGCAGCCCGAGCTCGATCGCATCCTCGCCGAAACGCTCGGCGACCGGCAGCACACGGAGAAGCCATGACCACCGGTGACCTCAGCACGCTGCTGGTCTGGGCCGCGGCGACGGCGTTCACCGTCGCGCTCGTCGCGTACACGATCGACATGGCGCGCATCGCCGAGCGTTCGCAACGCGGGGCAGCGGCGCCTGAGCTCGTGGGGGCCGCGGTCGCGTCGGACGGCGCGCCCGCGGCCTCGTCGTCCGTGCCCCGCGGTCCCGTGAGCGCCGTCGCCGGCTCGGCCGACGAGGCGGCGGCGGGACGTTCGGTGCGCGCCGAGGGCATCGCACGTTCGACGCACTGGCTCGGGGTGGTGCTGCTGTTCGGTGGCATCGTGCTGCGGGGCATCGCCGCCGGGCGCTGGCCCACCGCCAACATGTACGAGTTCACGCTCGTCGGGGTGTTCGTCGCGACCCTCGTGCTCGCGATCGTTCAGCGTCGCCGTGCGATCCCGTTCATCTCGGTCGTCGTGCTCGGGCTGGCCGTGCTGTTCCTCGCGACGGCGCTGCTGAAGTTCTACGTCCAGGCCGAGGCCGTGCAGCCCGCGCTGCAGAGCTACTGGCTCATCCTCCACGTGGGCGTCGCGATCACCGCGACCGGTGTGTTCACGGTCGCGTTCGCGGCATCGGTCCTGCAGGTGATACGGGACGCCCGCGAGAACGGCCGCTCGCACCTCGCCGCGCGCGGCGGGTCGCTCGCCGGCTGGGCCGTCACCGGCCCGCGGTTCGCATGGCTCGAGCAGGTGCCGGACGCGCGCAGGCTCGAGGCGATGGCGTTCCGCCTCAACGCCGTCGGCTTCGTGCTGTGGACGTTCACGCTGATCGCGGGCGCGATCTGGGCCGAGCACGCGTGGGGACGCTACTGGGGCTGGGACCCCAAGGAGATCGGCACGTTCGTCGCGTGGGTCGTGTACGCCGCGTACCTGCACGCGCGCACCACGCGCGGGTGGAGCGGGCGGCGGGCTGCGTACTTCGTGTTCGTCGGCTACGCCGTGGTGCTCGCGAACTTCACCGTGGTCAACCTCGTCGTGACCGGGAAGCACTCGTACTCGGGGCTGTGACCCGGCCTCGCCCGCGAGTGCCGCGGGCGCGCGGTCAGGCCGCCGGGTCGTCCTTCGGCGGGTCCTGACGCTTGCGCTCCTGCTCGAGACGCCACAGGAACTCGGCGTCGTCGTCCGGTGCGACCGTCCTTCCCGGGACGTGTCCTGCGCCGCCCCAGCCCGCAGCCTGCGGCCGCTGCGACGAACGCTGCGCCCAGCTCACGGCGATCCAGACGATCGAGCCGATCAGCGGGATGAGCACGACGAGCAGCACCCACAGCGCGCGGTGCACGCCGAGCCGCTCGTGGTCGTCGCTGCGCACGATGTCGATCACGCAGTAGACGACGAGCCCGATGAGCAGCAGCGTGCCGAGATAGCGCATCCGCCCAGCGTAGGCGCTGGGTGCACCGTGCGGGGGGTCGCTGCCAGACGGGGTGCTCAGGCTCGGCGCTTACCCTGGGGGCGTGCCTGTGCTGATCTACACCCTGCTGCGCCTGCTGCTGTTCGCTCTCGCGACGTTCGGGCTGTGGCGCATCGGCCTGCAGGACTGGCTCGCGCCGTTCGCGGGGCTGTTCATCGCATGGGCGCTCGGCTACGTGCTGCTCGGGCGCCAGCGCGACGCTGCCGCCCGGTACCTGCAGGCCCGCGCCGAGCACGCACCCGCCCGCACACGCCGTACCGCGACCGAGCGGGACGCGGACTACGAGGACGCGGCCGACGAGGCGACGCGGTCGGTGACGCCGTTCGCCACGGACCCGGGTCCGACGGACGCCGAGCCGACCGGCAGGTAGCGCCGCCGATCGCTGCGTCGACCAGTCCGGCGACCACTCCGGCGACCACTCGGCGAACGGTGCGCTGGTCGTGCTGCGGGCGGGTCGTTCAGTCGTCTTCGGGTGCGACGAGTCGTGAGCGGAGCTCGCGGATCTCGAAGGGGTCGGAGGTGGCGGTGGTCTGGGCGGTGCCCAGGACGTCGTGCCAGGTGGTGTGGCCGTGCAGGCGCCAGCGGCCTTTCCAGGTGGCGGTGAGCGTCACCTGGACGGTGTCGAGCTGTTGGTAGGTGTGCCACAGGGTCTGGTGCGGGTAGGGCTTGCCGGCCTTGGTGGTGGTCAGGTCTGTGGTCTTGTCGCCCCAGTTCCAGGTCCAGGACTGGGCGTCGGCCTCGACGTCGATCTTCTGCCCGAGGACCTCGGTGGTGAGCTTCTGGGTGACGTCGTCGGTGTAGACGATCGTCTCCTTGTTCACCAGCACCCACCCGCGGTCCGGTTGCACCGTGAGCGCAGGCTTCGCCAGCGGGAGGCGCTCGAAGTCGGTCACGGTCAGGGCGAACAGCTCGTCGGGGCAGACGTACCAGTCGACGAGCTGCCAGTCGCTCCACGGGGAGTCGACCGTGAGGCGGGTGCGGGTCCACAGCGGCTCGAGCGAGGGGGCACCGTCGCACTGCGGAGGTTCGTCGGTGCCGTCGGAGCAGGCGCCGTTGAGGGCCGACTCGGCCTGCCAGTGGTCTCCCGGGCCGTCGAGCGCGACACCGCCGCACGCACCCGCCCGCCGGTACTCGACCAGCCGCAGCTCAGGCGGCACCCGCTCGGCACGCAGCCGGGCTTCCTCCGCATCCTTGGAGCGGACATATATCGAGTCGTCATTGCTCGTAGCGCCCACCTCCTTTGCATCCGCAGGGCTCGCTGCAATGAACGAGACCAACAGAAGCGCCGTGATGCAAAGGCGACGTCGACTCATGCTGGGCGGCTGTTCGCGATCGTCACCGCACGCGTGATCCAGCGGTCATCGACCCAGTGCAAGACCATGCTCACGTCGTTGTCGGTGGTCCGAGGGAAGTCCTCGACCACGCGATCGCTGTCGTCCAACGTTCGAGAGGGCGACTGTCGAGCCGTCAACGTGACGAAGTACGAGGTCGGCGTAGTCTTTCTCGCAACGACGTCCTTGTAGGCCATCGTGCCTCCGACCTCGTGCGTGCCATTCTTGCGACGCTCGTCGACGTCTTTCGCCACCGATGCGCAGAAGATGCAGTCCGGATCCGCGAGCGCGACCAGCTCGCGCTTGGTGACCGAGGACAGCGAGTAGGCGTAGAGGTCGAGGTAGTACTGAGCCGCGGCCGCGGCGCCGTCGACCGTGTGCTTCGACATGCCGGGGCGCTTGCTCGGCTTGGTCACGATGCCCATCGCGTCGACCGAGACGGTCGGGGACGGCGTGGCGGACGGCCACGGGGCGGTGGTGGTCGGCGAGGGCGTCGGCGTCGGCGTCACGCTGACCACTACGGAAGGCGTGGGCGGGTCGGCCACGGCGTCTCCGCCCGTGCAGCCGCCCAGGCCGCACACGCCTGCGACGACGGCGGCGATGATCGAGATTCCCCTGCGCATGGCCGCGAACCTACCCAAACCCGGCACGTCGCGGGGCTGGTTCTCAAGATCTGTGGACATCGCGCACGGCCGACGGCCGACGGCGGAGCGCGTGCGCGGAGCTCGGCCCCTGCGACCGACCGGGTCGAAGGCCGCCGGCTACCCGACCGGCTGCGCGAGGCGGGAGGGCAGCCACGGATATGGATCGGTGAGCGGCGTGCGCGCACCCATCGTCGTGACGATCTCCTCGAGCCGGGTGCCGGCGACGTAGTGGCGTCCCTTCGTCTCGCCGACCGCCCGCAGGAGTCGCGCGGCGGTGAGCGCGCTCAGGTCGCGCGTCGCGGTCCGGTCGTCGACGCCGGTGCTCGAGACGTACGTCGGGCGCCGGAGCCGGAACCCGATCGACGCCGTGTACAGCGCGTCGAGCGTGCGCTCCGGGAGGCCCAGCGTCGCGAGCTCGCCCGCGAGGGTCGCGTACAGCAGGTCCATCCGCTCGACTCGTCGGGCGACGGTCTGGGCCTGCATGTGGTGGGCGCGGAGCGTGAACTTGACCCACAGATGGGCGTCGGCGGCGGGGTTCCACCGGCCGTGCCCGGTGTGAGCGAGGGCCCGGTAGTAGTCCTGCGTGTTCGCGCCGAGCCACTCCTCGATGCTGACGAACTCCGGGTAGGGCACTCCGGACTGTGCGAGCACCAGGGTCTGCAGCGCGCGGGCCATCCGTCCGTTGCCGTCGCGGAACGGGTGCACCATGACGAGGTCGAGATGTGCCATCGCGCCGCGGACCATCGGATCGACCGTCCGGAGCTCGTCGAGGTGGTCGACCAGCTCGGACATGAGGCGGGGCACGTCGGCGGCGTCCGGACCGGTGTAGACGGTGGTCCCGTCGCCGTCGACGACGTGGATGTCCGCGGGTCGGTACTGCCCGGGGCTCTTCGTCAGGTCGTGCGACTGGATCATGAAGTGCATCGCTCGGAGCGCGCTCTCGTCGACGCGTCCGTGCGGGTCGCGCGCGATCGCGAGCGCGAACTCGAGTGCCTGCCGGTAGCCCCTGATCTCGGCGAACGTCTGCTCGTCGGCGGACAGCGGAGGCTCGTCGTCGATCGCGGCGACCGCGTCGTCCAGACGGACGTCGATGCCCTCGATGCTGTTGGAACCTTGGATGTTCCGGGCGAACGAGGTCCGACGAAGCGATCCCGCCCAGCGCCGTGCCGGACGCAGGCGGTCCGCGAGGGCGTCGCGGAGCTGGGACACGGAGGCCAGGACGGCCGTGTCCTCGTCGTCGAGCGAGGGGTAGGCGAACATGTCTCTATTCTAGAGACAGTGATGGCGCAAGAATAGAGACATCCATGCAGGGGGTCGGGCGGCTACAGCGCCAGGCCGAGCCCCAGCAGCACGCCGAACGCGAGCTCGAGCATCCCGGTCCCCCCGAGCACCGGGATCAGTGCTCGCCCGCGCGCGCCGACGAGCACCGCGACCGCCAGCACCACCGCGGGCGCGAGCAGCACGGTCACGAGCAGCGCCCACGGCGCGGCGAACGCGCAGACGATGCCGAGGAGCACCGGCACGATCACGAGCCCGGCGTACGCGCGGCGTGCGCGGCGGTCGCCGAGCCGGACCGCGAGGGTGCGCTTGCCGGCGAGGACGTCGGTGGGGATGTCGCGCAGGTTGTTCACCATGAGCAGCGCGCACGCGAGCAGTCCCACCGCGACGGCGCCGACCCATGCGGTCCACGGGACGCGCCCGGCCTGCGTGTACGTCGTGCCGAGCACGGCGACGAGGCCGAAGAACACGAAGACACCGACCTCGCCGAGGCCTCGGTACCCGTAGGGAGACCGGCCGCCGGTGTAGGTCCAGGCCGCGACGATCGCGAGCGCGCCGACCGCGAGCAGCCACCACGCGCCCGACAGCACGACGAGCCACAGGCCGAGCAGCGCGGCGACGCCGAACATCGCGAACGCGGCGGTGCGGACCGCGCGGGGGGTCGCCGCGCCGGACGCGGTGAGGCGCAGCGGGCCCACGCGGTCGAGGTCCGTGCCGCGGATGCCGTCCGAGTAGTCGTTCGCGTAGTTGACGCCCACCTGCAGCGCGAGCGCGACTCCGAGCGCGAGCAGCGCGCGGCCGGGCTTCGCGGCGTCGAGCTGCGCGGCGGCGCCGGTGCCGACGAGCACCGGGGCGGCGGCCGCGGGCAGCGTGCGCAGGCGGGCGCCGGCCACCCACTCCTGGGGTGTGGTCACGTGGTGGTCCTCGCGTCGTGTGCGGTCAGGTCGGCGACGAGCCTACGGCGGTCCGTCTTGCCCGGGCCGCGCGTGGGCAGGTGGTCGACGATCTCGAGGCGCCGCGGGGCGGCTGCGGGAGCGATCGCCGTCGCGGCGGCCCGGACGTCTGCGAGCGTCGGCGGCGTGGCGCCCGCGCGGGGGACGACGACGGCGACGACGGCCTGGCCCCACTCGTCGTCGGGCACGCCGACGACCGCGACCTCCGCGACGCCGGGCAGGGCCGCGAGCAGCTCCTCGACGGCCGCGGGCGCGACCTTCTCCCCGCCCGTCACGACGACGTCGTCGAGCCGCCCGAGCACCGTCAGGACGCCGTCGGTGACCCTGCCGGCGTCCGAGGTGCGCAGGTGTCGGACGCCGTCGACGACGACGAACGACCCCGCATCGAGGTCCGGACGGCCGAGGTACCCGGTGGCGAGCACGGGTCCGCCGAGCAGCACCCGACCGTCGTCGTCGACCCGGACGCGCACGCCCGAGAGCGGGACGCCGTCGTACACGCACCCTCCGCACGTCTCGGACATGCCGTACGTCGTCACGACGCGCGCGCCTGCGGCTCGAGCCTCGTCGAGCAGGGCCTGGGGCGTCGCGGCACCGCCGAGGAGCACGGCGTCGAACGAGCGCAGCGAGTCGGTCGCGGCATCGTCCGCGAGCAGGCGGCGCAGCTGCGTGGGGACGAGGGAGGTGTAACGGCGGCCGGTCGGCATGGTGTCGGTCGTCGCGACGAACGCCGCGGGACGGAACGGCCCGGCGGGCACGACGACGGGGGTGGTGCCCGCGAGAACCGAGCGGACCAGCACCTGCACGCCGGCGACGTGGTGGGCGGGCAGCGCCAGCAACCACGTGCCCGGCCCGCCGAGCCGCTGGTGCGTCGCCGACACCGACGCGACGAGCGCCTCCGCGCTCAGCATCACGCCTCGTGGCTCGCCGGTGCTGCCGGACGTCCGCACGACGAGCGCGACCTCGTCGGGGACGTCGCCCGCGTCGCGCCCCTCGTCGTCCGGTCCGCACGGCGCGACCGCCGGACCCGTGCCCTCGAGCGCCGCCGCGAGAGCCGGCAGCAACCGGTCCGCGGGGGCGTCACGCAGGAGCCGGGTCACGTGGTCAGCGTAGGCCGCGGGCGGCCGCGGGCACGATCCGCGCGCTCGCGGACCGCGGCTCGTGCGCGCTGTCGTCGTCGACGTGCGACAGGACGCGGCGCGCGCCTGCACACGTCGGGGCGCCCGCGTGTGTCAGCCTTGTGCCCGTGCGCACGACGACCCTCACGCCCTGGCGGCTCACGGCCCTCCTGAGCGCGGGCGCGCTCGCCACCCTCACGGCCTGCAGCGGCTCGCCCGACCCCGGCCCGTCGACTGCCGCGCCCGTCACCGCGGGGCCGTCGATCGACGCGGACAAGACGCCCGCGCCGACGCCGTCCGTCGAGCCGGTGTGGCCGCTGACGGGCGTCGCGGTCAAGGGCGACGTCGTCAACCGGGCGGCGCTCGCGGTCAAGATCGAGAACACGTCGATGGCGCGACCGCAGACGGGTCTCGACGAGGCCGACGTCGTGTGGGAGACGGTCGTCGAGTTCCAGGTCTCGCGGTTCATCGCGGTGTTCCACTCGAAGGTCCCCGACGAGGTCGGGCCGATCCGCTCTGTGCGCCCGATGGACCCGATCATCCTCGCGCCGATGCACGGCCTGCTCGCGTTCTCCGGCGGGCAGGCGGGCATCCTCCCGCTGATCCCGAAGAACGGGATCCAGCCGCTCAGCAACGACCGCGGCACCCCGGGCATGTACCGCACGCACGACCGCGCCGCGCCGCACAACGTGTACGGCACGCCCAAGACGTTCTGGAAGTCCGCGAACGAGGACCACCAGGACTCGCCGGGCGAGCAGTTCCTGTTCGCGCGCGAGGCCGACCAGGCGACGGCGGTCATGTCCGGCTCGTCGGCGACGAAGCTCACGTACCACCTGTCGGCGGCCGCGAACCCGCAGTGGTCGTGGGACGGCGACGCGAACAAGTGGCTGCGCAGCGAGGGGACCGCGCCGGCGACCGCACGCAACGGCAAGCGGCTGTCCGCGACGAACGTCGTGACGATCGTCGCCGCGCACCCCGACTCCGGCTTCAACGCGCAGGGCGGCGCGCCCGTGCCGACGTACAAGCTCGTGGGTCACGGCACCGGGCTGATCGCCACCGGTGGCAAGACCATCAAGGTCGAGTGGAAGAAGGCGGCGAACGACCAGCCGCTGCGCCTGTTCCTCGAGAACGGTGACCCCGCGACGCTCGCGCCCGGCAACACGTGGGTCGAGCTCGTCCCCAAGGAGGACGGGTCGTTCAAGGTCAGCTGACGCGCGTAGGCCGTCGGTCGCAGACGGCTACGACTGACGGCTGACGCACGCACCGTCGGCTCGGTACCGGGGGTCGATGTGGCGTGCCGTCGTGCCCGGCGACGCTGAGTGCATGACCACCGAACGCATCCCGGGCACCGACCGCGACCTCGCGGGACTGGGCGCCGTCGTCGTCGCCGGACTCGTCCTGCTGGGTCTCGTCGTGGGGGCGGCCGTGCTGGTCGCGCAGGTCGTGGACCTCGCGGGGTGGGTCGCCGGGGGGAGCTGATCGTTGCTCTGGCAGGGGCTGGGTCGAGCCGTCCACAGGCTCTTGGTTGTGGATAACCGTGTCGGTGTTTGTGCTGGTCAGGTGCCATTTCGGGGTTGACCCGGGGTGTCCGGTTCGGGTAGATTCATACGCATGTTCGAAGTCCCTGGGTCGCCTCGTGAGGGTGTCGTCGACGACCGGCTGGTGCTGGTCGACGGCGACGCGCCTCGGGGTGCGGACCGGGTGCGGGTGGCGTTGGCCGATGCGCGGGCGGGGCGTGCGGGCGAGGTCAGCC
>NZ_JEOE01000014.1 GCF_000708885.1 Cellulomonas sp. HZM
GTACGGCGCGGGCGGGGATAGCGTCGACGGCATGGTCGCGCCGTACTGGGTGACGCGGGTGAACCTGCGGTTCACCAACAAGGTCATGGGTCTGCTGTCCGACGACGTGCCGCCGCTCGCGACCCTGCACCACGTGGGCCGGACCTCGGGGCGGCGCTTCCGCACGCCCGTGATGGCGTTCCCCACGCCGCGCGGGTTCGCGATCGCGCTGACCTACGGGCCGGACGTGCAGTGGCTGCACAACATCGAGGCCGGCGGCGAGACCCGGCTGGTGCGCGCTCGGCACGTGCACCGGCTGAGCGACCCGGTCCTGCTGCACGGCGACGAGGGGCTCCGGCTCCTGCCCGCGTGGACCCGCCGGTCGCTGCGGGTGCTGCGCGTGCCGGACGTCGTCGACCTCGCGTCGTCGACCCCTGGCACGACGACACCCGACGACGAGGCGGTCTCCCGCCGGATCCCGCCGCGCGGCGGACGATGAGGCTGCGCGACCGGCTGCGTCGCGCGGCGCACGCGCTCACGGCCCCGCCGGTGGCGCCCGCGGCCGACGAGCCCCCACCGCCGCCACCGGTCCCGGACGACCTCGTCCCGCTGCTGCGCGAGCTCGGCTCGGCGCTGCTGTCGTCGGGGCAGTCGGTGATGGACACCGAGCACCAGCTCACCGCGGTCGCCGACGCGTACGGCGCGGACCAGGTGCGCGTGCTCGTGCTGCCGACGGGCGTGGTGCTGCAGGTCGAGACCGAGCGCGGTCCGGTGTCCGACGTGACCGGCCCCGGCTCGTCCGGCGCGCTGAGGCTGCACCAGGTCGGTGCGGTCGACTCGCTCGTGTCCGAGCTGGTCGCGGGCGACGTGGACCTCGCCGACGCGCGCTCGCGGCTGCGCACCGCGCTCGCGACCCCGCCGCGGTTCGGCCCGTTGCTCGTCGTGCTCGGCCACGCGCTGCTGACGTTCGCGTTCGGCCTGATCCTGTACCCGGTCCCCGAGGCGCTGTGGCTGTACCTCGCGATGGGCGCCGCGGTGGGCGCGCTGCGGCTCGTCGCGACGCGGTGGCAGACCCTCGACGCCGTGCTGCCCGTGGTCGCGGCGTTCCTCGTCACGTGGCTGTGCGTCGACGCCGTCGGGCCGTGGCTCGGCGGTGACCCGTTGCGCCTGCTCACACCCGCGCTCGTGAGCTTCCTGCCCGGTGCGGTGCTCACGGTCGCCGCGATGGAGCTCACCAGCAACCAGGTGGTCGCGGGCGGGTCCCGCATGGTGTTCGGCATCGCCCAGCTGCTGCTGCTCGCGTTCGGTGTCGTCGCAGGGGTCGCGGTGAGCGGCGGGTTCGTCGTCGCGGCGTCGGCGCCTCTGCTCGGCTGGTGGAGCGCCTGGGTGGGAGTGCTCCTCGTCGCCGTGGGGCACCGGTACTTCTCGTCGCCGCCCGCGCACTCGTTCTGGTGGATCGTCCTCGCGCTGTACGCGACGTTCGCCGCGCAGCAGCTCGGTGCGACGTTCCTGCCGAGCGAGCTCGCGGGGTTCGTCGGCGGGCTCGTCATCGCCCCGGTGTCGCTGCTCATCGCGCGGGCCAGGACGGGTCCACCGGTGCTGGTGACGACCCTGCCGGCGTTCTGGCTGCTGGTGCCGGGCGCGCTCGCGTTCCGCGGGCTGTCGGAGATCGCGACCGGCGAGTCCTTCGGCGCTGCGGACCTGGTGAGCACGGCCCTCGCGCTGTTCTCGATCGCGCTCGGCGTGCTCGTCGGGACGTCGTTGACGCGCGACGTGCGGCAGGTGAGCTCGGTGGTGGGTCGCCGCGTCGGGCTCCGGACGGGACGACGAGCGGGCTGACGACCGGACTGACGAGCGAGGCGACGAACGGGTTGGCTCACAGCCCGGCCGTCGGCCGTCGGCCGATGAGATCTCGCGCCGACCCATTCAAGGGAGCGCTCCCCCGCGGTATTGACAGCGGGAATGTCCGGGTTCAAGGTATTCCCTCAGAGAGCGCTCCCTCGCGTTCTCCAGCCCGCCACCCGTGTCAATGACGACCTCTGGGGGTAGTCCGCATGTCCATCACCACGCACCACCCGGCTCGCACCGTGCGCCGGTCCCGCCCCGCCGGCCGCATGGCCGTCGCGGCGCTCACCGCGCTCGCCGCGGCCCTCGCGTTCGCGGCGGTCCGCGCCGACGACGCGCACGCCGCGGCGCCCGTCGTCCTCTCGCAGGGCAAGCCGACGACCGCGTCGTCGTCCGAGTCCGCCGCGACCCCCGCGAGCGCGGCGACCGACGGCGACGCCGGCACCCGCTGGTCGAGCGGCTTCTCCGACAACCAGTGGATCCAGGTCGACCTCGGCTCGGCACAGGCGATCTCCGAGGTCGACCTCACGTGGGAGGCCGCGTACGCGAAGACGTACACGATCCAGACGTCGAACGACGGCACCACGTGGACCAAGGTGCTCGACGGGACCGCGTCGTCGGCCGCCAAGCAGCAGCTCGCCGTCAGCGCGAACGCCCGCTACGTGCGCCTCACCGGGACGTCCCGCGCGACGCAGTACGGGATCTCGCTGTGGGAGCTGCAGGTGCTCGGATCCACCGCACCCGTCACGTCGACGCTCCTGTCGCAGGGGAAGCCGACGACCGCGTCGTCCGCCGAGTCCGCGGCGACGCCCGCGACCGCAGCGACCGACGGCGACGCAGGCACCCGCTGGTCGAGCGCGTTCTCCGACCCGCAGTGGATCCAGGTGGACCTGGGCTCGTCGAAGACGCTCAGCCGCGTGGACCTCAACTGGGAGGCCGCGTACTCCAAGGCGTTCCAGATCCAGGCGTCGTCGGACGGCAGCACGTGGACGACGCTCGCGACGAGCGCCGCGACCGGCGCCGGCAAGCAGTCCGTGAACGTCTCGGGCAGCGGCCGCTACGTGCGCCTCTACTCGACGGCGCGTGCGACCGGCTACGGCGTGTCGCTGTGGGAGCTGCAGGTCTTCGGCTCGGACGGCACGACGACGCCGACCGACCCGCCCACCACCACCCCGCCGACCGGCTCCGCGGTGCTGCTCTCGTACAAGAAGCCGGCGACGGCCTCGTCGTTCCAGGACGACGCGCAGTGCCCCGGCTGCACGCCGGACAAGGCCGTCGACTACGACACCGCGACCCGTTGGGCCGTCAACGCCACGACCGGCTGGACCGATGCCGGCTGGTACCAGGTGGACCTCGGCGCGACCGCGCACGTCTCCCAGGTGGTCCTGCAGTGGGACCCCGCCTACGCGACGGGCTACCAGATCCAGGTCTCGCCGAACGCCAGCACGTGGACGACGATCTACACGACGACCACCGGCAAGGGGCTCAAGGAGACGCTGAACGTCTCGGGCGACGGTCGCTACGTCCGCATCAACATGACGAAGCGCTCGGGCCCGTACGGGTACTCGCTGTACTCGTTCGACGTCTACGGCACCGGTGGCAACCCGGTCCAGCCGCCGACGAGCACGGTCCCCGCCCCGAACTTCACGCGCCTCGCGTGGAGCGACGAGTTCAACGGCGCCGCAGGCACCGGCCCGGACACCTCGAAGTGGACCGTCGACGCGGGCACCGGCCAGAACGGCGAGCAGGAGTACTACACGCCGAGCGGCAACCTCAACATGGACGGCCAGGGGCACCTCGTGATCGAGGCTCGCAAGCAGTCCGCGGGCGGCCGCGACTACACGTCGGGCCGCATGAACACGGGCGGGAAGTTCACGTTCCAGTACGGCCGCGTCGAGGCGCGGATCAAGGTGCCCGCCGGGCAGGGCTACTGGCCCGCGTTCTGGATGATGGGTGCGAACTTCCTCACCGGCACGCCGTGGCCCGCCAACGGCGAGGTCGACATCATGGAGGTGCTCGGCAAGGACACGACCACGTCGTACTCGACGCTGCACGCCCCGGCGTACAACGGCGCCGGCGGGTACGGCGGCTCCTACAAGCTGCCCGACGGCTCGCAGCTGTCGAACGACTTCCACACCTGGGCAGCCGAGTGGGACGCGAACGGCATCCGCTACTACCTCGACAACCGCCTGGTGTTCACGGCCGACAAGGCGACCGTGGAGTCGACCCGCGGCCCGTGGATCTACGACCACGACTTCTACGTGATCCTCAACCTCGCGGTGGGCGGTGACTGGCCGGGCAACGTCGACGCGACGACGCCGTTCCCCGCCAAGATGCTCGTGGACTACGTGCGCGTCTACCGCTGATCCGCACCGGACCCGCTGCACTTGTGACAGGAGCTGCCTCCCGGGAGCTCCGGAGAGTCCCACCAGGCTCACCAGTCACAAGTGCAGCGGGTTGCGTCGGTGCTATAAGAGGGACCATGGCCAGCACGCCCACCGGATCCGGCGCGTCGACGATCGAGGAGGTCGCTCGGCGCGCCGGCGTCTCCCGCTCCACCGTCTCGCGCGTGCTCAACGGCGTCGCCACGGTGGACCCCCGCATGCGGCGGGCGGTCGACGAGGCCGTGCGCGCCACGGGCTACGTCCCGAACCTGGCGGCGCGCTCGCTGGTCACGCGCCGCACCGACTCGGTCGCGCTCGTCATCTCCGAGCCCGCGACCGGATCCGCGGGCGCCGAGTTCCTGCAGCGGATCTTCTCCGACCCGTACTTCGGCCGCGTCACCGCGGGCGCCCAGCAGGTGCTGCAGGCAGTCGGCGTGCACCTCGTCGTCGTGCCCGCCGACCGCGACGCGCACGACTTCGTGCTCTCCTACCTGCGTCAGGGCCACGTCGACGGCGTGCTGTTCCTGTCCGGCGGCGACGAGGCCGGGCTGCCCACCGCGCTGTCCGCCATGAACGTGCCCCTCGTGCTCTCGCACCAGCCGCGGACGTCGCTCGCCGTGAGCTGGGTGGACGCCGACCAGACGATCGGCGGGCGGCTCGCGGCCGAGCACCTCGCGCGTACCGGACGCCGCCGTTGCGCTGTGCTCGCCGGGCCGGCAGAGGTCGCCGCGGCGCGCGACCGCCTCGCGGGCTTCCGGGCAGCGGCCGACGAGGCGGGCATGACGGTCGTCGTCGAGGAGGGCGACTTCAGCGCGCGTTCCGGGACACGGGCCGCGCGGGCCGTGCTCGAGCAGCACCCCGACGTCGACGCGGTGTTCGCCGCGAACGACCTGGTCGCCGACGCGGCCGTGCGCGTCCTGCTCGACGCCGGCCGGCGCGTCCCGGACGACGTGGCCGTGATCGGGTTCGACGACTCCGCGGCCGCGCGCGAGTCGACGCCCGCGCTGACCACCGTGCGTCAGCCCGTCGAGGACATGGCGGGTGAGATGGCGCGCCTGCTGCTCGACCGGATCCGCACGCCCGCGCAGCCCCCGCGCGGCGTGATGTTCACGCCCACGCTCGTCGTGCGCGAGACGGCCTGACGCCGACCTGCCGCACGCAGCACGAGAGGGGCCCGGCGACGCGCGCCGGGCCCCTCTCGTCGTCCCACACCCCGGGACCTCCCCTCCCGCGTCCTGCACGAGGACGCAGGGAGGACGCTCGCGCCCGGCTCGCACCAGGGCCGGGCGCGAGCGCCGTTCAGCTCACCAGGTCGACGGGGCCGGCGGCGTCACGACCGGCGGGGCGTCGTTGCAGGTGATCGCGTTGGGCACGAACGGCGTGAGCCAATTGGTGCCCGGGTGCCACGGGTTGTTGTCCGTGCCGTCGTTGCCGCCGAGGTCCACCAGGGAGAACTCGGAGCCGGTCGACGCGAAGTGGAACGACCCGCAGTTGTTGACGCCGGCCCAGCCGACGTTGCGGACGTCGACGTTCTCGAACGTCGCCGACCCGAAGGCGCGGGCAGACACCACGGACGTCCCCGCGCCGTCGACCTGCACGTCCTTGAAGTGCATGTCGTCGATGCCGTACTGGTCCTTCACGCCCCACTCGGACACCAGCATGATCGCGTTGTACCCGTTGTCGAGGTAGTGGTCCCCCGTGACGTCGATGCCCTGCACCGAGCCCTCGAGCGCGTAGACCCACAGCGCGCCGAGCCCGATCTTCCAGTTGAGGTCGAGCGTGCTGGCGCGCACGGTCGTGTTGTCCTGGAAGGTGGTGCGGCCGGCGAACGGCGTGGAGCCGAAGCGCTGGCCGGCGTGCAGGCCGCTGCCCTCGCGCACGGGGTCGGCGACGACGTTGGCGACGACCTTGTTGTCGTGGCCGCCGTAGATCGCGATGCCGTTGGCGAGCGTCGGGTTGAGCACCGTGTTGTGGGAGAACACGTTGTCGTGGTCCGCATCGGCGGTGGCGGACGTGACCTGGTTCGACCACATGGCCAGCGCGTCGTCGCCCGTGTTCCGGATGAAGTTGTTGGTCACCGTGGCGTGCGAGATGCCGCGGCGCAGGTTCAGCCCGTCGGCGATCTGGTCGACGATGACGTTGTCCTTCACCGTGAGCCCGTCGAACGGCCCGTCGAACCACATGCCGACCTTGGTGTGCTGGATGTACAGCCGCTCCACGGTGGAACCGCCGCCCAGCGCGCCGCCGATGCCGTTGACCTGGTCGTCGTCGACCCGCTCGCGGACGTCGCCGACGATCGCGAAGTCGGACAGGTGCACGCGCTTCGAGCCGCCGTCCTCGACGTACTTGCCGTAGACGCCGACGCCGTCACCGGTGAGCGTCGTCCACCAGCTCCCCGCCCCCTGGATGGTCACGTCGTCGACCACCAGGTGACGGTCGACCTTGTACCGCCCCGGCGGGATGTACAGCGCGACGCCACGCTTCTTGGCCGCGGCGATCGCCTTGTCGAGCGCGTCCGCCGAGCTGCGCCGGCCCGTGGGGTCGGCGCCGTAGAGCCACGCGTTGACCGCACCGCGCGGGGGCGCCTTGGGCAGCCCGACCTGCTCGAAGTCGGCGAGGTCGATCGTCGCCGACGGGAGCTTGCTGCCCGCCGGCAGGGACACCTTGACGGTGTCACCCTTCTTCAGCGGCAGCACCAGCGGGATGCGCAGCTCGCTGTAGAAGTGGAATGGCCGGAACGGCTTGGCGAACACCGGCGCGGGCGTCGTCGCCGAGGGCACGCAGCCGCACTCGGTGAGCCACCAGTCCTGGTTCGGGTCGGCCTGGGGGTCGTTCGAGAACGGGTACGTGCCGTATAGCCACGAGAACTGCGACGTGAGCGTCGCGCTCGTCAGCTTGTGCCCGTTCACCGAGATGTCGACCGGTCCGGTCAGGCCGCCGCCGGTGGCCGAGTCGGGGATCGAGTAGCGCAGCGTCATCGCGTTGGCCGGCCTGGTCAGCGTGAACTGCACGTAGTCCTTGGCGCCCTTGAGCGTCACCGCGCTGCGGCCGGACGCCTCGCTCGCGAGCGTGTACGGCGTGCGGTCGGGGCCGACGAGCGTGCCCTGGTAGGTCGCGTTCTCGGCCTCCTGCTCGACGAACGGGACGCTCGCTCCGCGGCCTGCGGTCAGGGCCGGGGAGATGCCGGCGACGGTCTCGACGCCCGGCTTGGGCTGCTGCGCGGCGAGACCCGGCTGGGCGACGGCGAGCGTCGCGACGAGGGCGAGCGCGCCGGTGGCGGCGACGCGGGACGTGATCCGCGCTCGGTTCGCTGGGGCGTTGCCGCGGGTGTTCTCGCGGGTGTTCTCGCGGGGGTTCTCGCGGGTGATCTCGCGGGTACGGACGATGTTCCTCACGGAGGCGCCTCCTTGCGCACCGGGGGCCGACGCCGGGGGTACGCGGCGTCGCATGACGGACACACGGTACGGATCGGGACAATCACGCGGCAAGACTGAATGGCAAACTGGAAGAACTTACGTCTGCGATGCAAGTTGGCATCATCGTTCGATGCAAACCCCCGCGAACAGCACAACACCCCCAGCCGTCCACGCCCCCACCCGGGTGACACCGTCGCCCCGGCACCGACCACCCCGCCGTCCGGACCGCGTGGAACGTCGACTCACCCCGAGCCACATCCCACCCGCTCGCACCGAGGGCCGCGTGGGGCGCAGCGACGGGGTGTGTGCCGGGGACCCGTGAGCCGTGGCCCGCGACGGGTGCGCGGTGACGCGGCGGGGGCCGGGACGGCCGCAGTGCCGTCCCGGCCCCCGGCCGTCGTGCAGGTGCACCCGGGCACGCCCGGTGCACGCGAACCGCCGGACCCCCGTCCGCCACGCACTGCCGACGGGGGCCCGGCGGTGGTCGTCAGCTCAGACCGCTCTTCATCGCGGAGATGAGCTCACCGTTCGAGGTGTCGCCGGACAGCTCCCAGAAGAAGCTGCCGCCGAGACCCTTGTTCTTCGCCCAGGCCATCTTGCTGCCGATGGTCGCGGGGGTGTCGTAGCTCCACCACTCGCTGCCGCACTTGGCGTAGGCCGTGCCGCCGACGGTCCCCGTCGCAGGGCACTTGTTCTTGAGGACCTTGTAGTCTTCGATGCCCTGCTCGTAGGTGCCGGGGGCTGCGCCGGTGGCCGCCCCGCCGGGGGCCGACTGCGTGACGCCGGTCCAGCCGCGACCGTAGAACCCGACGCCCAGCAGGATCTTGTTGGCGGGCACGCCCTTGGCGATGAACTTGTTGATCGCGTCCTCGGCGTTGAAGCCGGCCTGCGGGATGCCGGGGTACGACGTGAGCGGCGCGTTCGGGGCCGTCGGGCCCTGCGGGTTCCACGCGCCGAAGTAGTCGTACGTCATGGGCATCAGCCAGGACAGCTTCTGGGTCGCCGTGGCGTAGTCGGTGGCGTCGATCTTGCCGCCGTTGCTGCCGTCGGCCGTGACCGCCGCGGTGACCAGGAAGCTGGAGCCGAACTTGTTGCGCAGTGCCGTGATGACGTTGTTGAACGCGTTCGGGCCGCTCGAGTCGCACGACAGGCCGCAGGCGTTCGGGTACTCCCAGTCGATGTCGATGCCGTCCCACAGGCCGGCCCAGCGCGGGTCGTTGAGCAGGTCGTAGCACGACTGCGCGAAGGCGGTCGGGTTGGCCGCGGCCTGCGTGAAGCCGGACGACCAGGTCCAACCACCGAACGACCAGAGGACCTTGAGGTTCGGGTTGGCCGCCTTGAGCTTCTTGAGCTGGTTGAAGTTGCCGCGCAGCGGCTGGTCCCAGGTGTCGGCGACGCCGTCGACGCTCTGGTCGGCCGTGTACGCCTTGTCGTAGTCGGCGTACGAGTCGCCGATCGAGCACTTGCCGCCCGTGGTGTTCCCGAACGCGTACAGGATGTGCGTCAGCTTCGACGCGCTGCCCGAGGTCTTGATGTTGTTGACCTGGTAGTTGCGTCCGTAGACACCCCACTCGGCGAAGTAGCCGACGAGCTTCTTGCCGCTCGGGTCGACCGTCGGCGTGACCGTCGGGGTCACGGTCGGCGTGACCGTCGGGGTCACGGTGGGCGTCGTCGTCGGCGTCGTGGTGGTCGTCGGGCTGGTCGTCACGGTGCCGCCGGTACAGGTGGCGCCGTTGATGGTGCACCCGGTGGGCTGCTTGAACGGGCCGGAGCCCACCCAGCCCCACGTCTGCGAGGCACCCGGCGCGAACGGCCCGGCCCAGCTCTTGGACGTGACCTTGTAGTGGTTCCCGGTCTTGACGACGTCGGCGTCCCACGAGCTGGTGACGGCTGTGCCGGCCGGCAGGTCGAACTCGAGGGTCCAGCTCGCAGCGGACTGCGACGAGCCGTTGGTCACCGTGATGGACGCCTGGTGGCCGGAGCCCCAGTCGCCCGCGGCGGCGAAGCTCGCGGTGAAGGTGCCGGCCGCGTCGGCCGACGAGGGGAGCGCCGCCATGACGGCGACGACGAGCCCACCGGCGACGGTGGACGCGAGGGCAGCGGCACGTCGTCGTGACCGCTGGCGGGGCTGTGCGGGGGTGGTTCCAGCCGGTGTCCCGGCTCGTCTCGCGAAGTGCATCGGTGCCTCCGTGGTGACGCATTTGGAAAGGGGGTTTAGTAAGGATCGGTAACTAATCCTCGTTCCACGAACCTATCCGCACCGGGTGAAATCGGTCAACGATTCCGACAACATCCGGCGAAACGGATTGCAAGCGATCGACAACCCGTTTCGGGCGAACGTCACGTGAACCTGTGCCTGACCTGTGCGAACGCCGTAGCCCGGGTCGGAGGGCCCGGACCGGGACGCACGGGTCACGTAGGTTGGTCCCGACGGCGCTCGTCGCCGTCCTCCGTGACCCGGTACCCCCGCACGAAAGGCGCGCACGACGATGCCCACCCCCGCCATCCACGTCTCCGACGAGGTCTCCTCCGCCGTCCGCGAGGGCCGCCCCGTCCTGGCCCTCGAGTCGACGATCTTCACGCACGGGCTCCCCCGTCCGCGCAACCTCGACGTAGCCCTCGAGGCGGAGGCCGGCCTGCGCGAGCAGGGCGTCGTGCCCGCGACGATCGGCGTCTACCAGGGCGTCCCCACGGTCGGGCTGAGCACCGAGCAGATCACCGACCTCGCCGGCACCGACGGCATCGCCAAGGTCAGCCTGCGCGACCTGCCGGTCGCCTCGGCGCTGGGCCTGCACGGCGGCACGACCGTCGCCGCGACGGCGTTCCTCGCGCACCGCGCGGGCGTGCGCGTCTTCTCGACCGGCGGCCTGGGCGGCGTGCACCGGGGGGCCGCGGAGTCGTTCGACGAGTCCGCCGACCTCACCGTCCTCGCGCGCACCCCGATCCTCGTGATCAGCGCCGGTGTGAAGTCGATCCTCGACGTCGCCGCGACGCTCGAGCGCTTCGAGACCCTCAACATCCCGGTGCTGGGCTACCGCACCACCGCGTACCCGGGCTTCTACGTGTCCGACTCGGGCTTCGAGGTGAACTTCGCGGTGGACTCCCCCGAGCAGACCGCGGACGTCATCTCCGCGCGCGACGAGCTGGGCCTCGAGCAGGCGATCCTGCTGGCCAACCCCGTCGCGGCGGACAAGCAGCTGCCGCCCGAGGAGCTCGACGCGATCCTCCAGCGCGCGTGGACCGAGGCGGACGCCCAGGGGGTGCACGGCAACGCGATCACGCCGTTCCTGCTCGACTTCATCCAGCGGGACACCGGCGGCCGCAGCCTCGACGTCAACGTCGAGGTGTACCGCGGCAACGTCGCGCTCGGGGGCCAGGTCGCCGCCGCGCTCGTCGCGCGCTGATGCTCGCCGTCCTCGGTGACCTGGTCGAGGACGTCGTCGTCTGGCTCGACGAGGACCTGCGGACCGGTACCGACACCAGCTCGCGCGTGTTCCGCACCCGCGGCGGCTCGGGTGCGAACGTCGCCGCGTTCGCGGCCGCCGCGGGCACGCCGACGCGGTTCCTCGGATGCGTCGGCGACGACCGCCTGGGTGCGGCGCTCGTGGACGGGATGACGGTGCTCGGCGTGGACGTCCGCGTCGAGCGCCGCGGTTCGACGGGCACTGTCGTCGTGCTCATCGACGCGTCGAGCGAGCGGACGATGCTGCCCGACCGCGCGGCCGCACGCGAGCTGCGCACGGTGCCCGACGAATGGCTCGACGACGTGTCCCTGCTGCACGTGTCGGGCTACGCGTTCGCGGACGGCCCCGCCGCGGCGGCGGCCCTCGACGCCGCGCGTCGCGCACGTGCGCGCGGAGCGCTGACCAGCGTCGACGTCGCCTCGACGGGGATGATGGAGCACTACGGTGTCGACGAGTTCCATCGCCTGCTCGTCGACCTCGCGCCCGACGTCCTGCTCGCCAACGCCGACGAGGCCGCGTGCCTGGGGCTGCTCGGCCCGGGGCGCGGGGGGCTCGACGCGACGACGGTCGTCGTCAAGGCCGGTGCCGACCCGACGACGGTGCTCGCGCCGGGCGCCGATCCGCTCGTCGTGCCGGTGCCGCCCGTGGCCGACGTCCGCGACTCCACGGGGGCGGGCGACGCGTTCGCCGCCGGGTTCCTCGGCGCGCTCATCGACGGCGCGGACCTGCGCGGGGCGTGCGAGCGCGCGCACGCGAGCGCGGCACGGGTGCTGGCCAACCCAGGGGCGACGCACGCCTGACCCCGGCGCGTGTCAGTGGGCGCGCGTAGGGTCGCGCCGCATGGGACCGCTGGAGCTCAGCCGCGCCGACGCGCGCCGTGTCGCGGTGCGTGCGCAGGCCCTCACGGCGGACCGACCGGACGGCCTGCTCGACGCGGTGGACCGCGTCTCGCTCCTGCAGCTCAACCCCACCGCAGCGATCGCGCCGAGCGCCGACCTGGTGCTGTGGAGCCGGCTCGGCTCGTCCTACGACCCACGCGACCTCGAGGACGCGGTCGCGACGCACCGCCTCTTCGACCTGCGCAACACCCTGCGCCCGGCGACCGACCTGCCGCTCTACCGGGCCGAGATGGCCGAGTGGCCGGGTCCGCCCGAGGGACGCGGCTGGCAGGTCGCGAACGCGCGCTGGCTGCACGACAACCGTCGCTGTCGAGACGACATCCTCGACACCCTGCGCGCCGACGGCCCGCTGCCCGCGGGCGAGCTCCCGGACACGTGCGTGCGCCCGTGGCGCTCGTCGGGATGGAACAACAGCCGCAACGTCACGATGATGCTGGACCTGCTGACGCAGACCGGCGACGTCGCGGTCGCGGGCTGGGACGGGCGCACGCGGCTGTGGGATCTCGCCGACCGCGTCTACCCGTTCCAGGCGTACCCGGACGTCGTCGAGGCGCGGCGACTGCGCGACGAGCGGCGGCTGCATGCGCTCGGCATCGCCCGCAGCCGGGGGCCGCAGTGCCCGGTCGAGCCGCTCGACGTCGGCGAGGCCGGCGAGCCCGCGGTCATCGAGGGCGTGCGCGGCTCGTGGCGCGTGGACCCGGTGTGGCTCGATGCCGGCCCCGCGCGGCCGCGGGTCGCGCTCCTGTCGCCGTTCGACCGCCTGCTGCACGACCGCAAGCGCATGACCGAGATCTTCGAGTTCGAGTACGCGCTGGAGATGTTCAAGCCGGCGGCCGCGAGACGCTGGGGCTACTACGCGCTCCCGGTGCTCGTCGGCGACCGCCTCGTCGGCAAGCTCGACGCGACCGCGGACTCCGCGCGCGGCGTGCTGCGCGTGGACGCCCTGCACCTGGACACGGACCTCACGGCCGACGAGCAACGGGCGGTCGACGACGAGATCACCGACCTCGCGCGGTGGCTCGACCTTCGCATCGAGCGCGCGTGACCTCGGCCTCGGAGTCGGTGCGTCGTTGGTCCGTGCGGGCGGTCCACAGGCGCGCACGGTGACCTGCCGCGTCCGCGTCTGGCACGATCCGACCCGTGGACGACGGACCGGCACCTGGGTGGTACCCCGACGGCGTGACGCCCGGGGTGCTGCGTTGGTTCGACGGGACGGGGTGGACGGAGCACACCGCGCCCGTCGCGCCTGCTGCTCCGGTCGCTCCGGTCGCGCCCGCTGTTCCGGTCGCTCCGGTCGCGGAGCCGCCCGTGCGCGCCGCGTCGCAGTCGTGGGCACCGCAACCGACGAGCTCGCAGGCCGCCGTGTCCCCACCGTGGGCGTCGCAGCCCGACTGGGCGACCGGCGCGACTCAGGCCGGCGGATCGCCGTACGTGCCTGATCCCCGTTTCGACCCCGCTGCGGCCGCAGGCTCCGCGGGCTCGCCCTCGCTGTTCGACCGTCGCAGCGTGGTCGACCAGGTCGAGTCGAGTCCCGAGTTCGCCCGCCACCGGCTCGCGGACGCGCGGCGCCGCCGACGGCGGGCGGTCGGGCTCTACTGCACCGCGGTGGGACTGATGCTGCTCGTCGGCGGGCTGGACGTGCTCATGCGCGGACCGGGCACCGAGTGGTACCTGGCGTGCCTCGGTGTCGTCGTGCTGCTGTCCAAGGCGTCGCGCGACTACCAGCGCGGGGTGTTCCGCGGGGCTCCCCCCTTCTCTGCGCTCACCTGGGTGGTCGCCGTGCTCCTGCTCCTGGCGGGGCTGGCCGCGATGAGCGCTCCGTGGTTCGCGGTGAAGAACGACGTCGACGAGATCAGCCGACTGGTCGACCAGCAGGTCGGCTGACGGTCACGACTCACGACCGGACTCCGACTGAAGGCGCCGTCGGCACGGATCAACGGGCTTTGTCGCAGCAGCTCCGAGAACACGCCCGCAGCCGCGGCCGTGCGCGTATCGTCACGCGAATGACGAGGACCACGCAGGTGGAGCTCGACCGAGCGGTGCGGACGAGGCGCGGGGGGTGGTTGGCGGCCGGCCTCGCCGCCGTGCTCGCCCTCGTCGCGTTCGGGGCCGCACCCGCCGACGCCGCCACCACCGGCACCGCGACCGTGACGGTCCGAGCGACGACTGCCGGCGGCGTGCCGATCCCGGACGCGGCGATCCGGCTCACCGCTCCGGACGGCTCGGCGACGCCAGGCATCCTTGCGGACAGCACCGGGGCCGACGGCACCGTGACCTTCACCGACGTCCCGCTCGGCAGCTACCGGGTGTGGGGCGAGGTCGACTTCGATGCCTCGGACCGGGACGCCGACCGCGCGCTCACCGTCGCGGGCGACACGTCCGTGTCGCTCGCAGTCCCCGGGGTCCAGGCCATCACGGGCACCGTCACCGACGCGGCGACCCGGGCGCCCGTCGCCGGTGCCTACGTCCTGGCCGAGGCTACGCACGCGACCGAGGACTACACCAACTACGCCGGCGCGCAGACCTCGGCGACGGGCACCTACGCGCTCATCGTGCTGCCGGACTCGTACCGGGTGTCCGCGTCCACAGCGCACGCCAGTCCGGTCTACTACCGGAACACGGACCGGACGCTCGCAACGCTCTCGGTCGTCTGGGACAAGGACCGCACCGGCATCGATCTGGCAGTCGCCGCCGACTCGGTCGTGACCGGCAAGGTCACCGGTCAGGGCAAGGCGGTCCGCGGCGCGACCGTGGACCTGCCGCCGATCAGCGAGTCCACGACGAGCTCGTCGGGCGTGTTCACGACGAAGGTCCAGCCTGGCGCCTTCACCGCTCGCGTGTCGACACCTGCCTCGCGCGGCTTCCTGACGACGTACTCCGGCGGCACCGTCCGTGCGCCGGACGCGCGTCCGTTCACGACGTACTCCGGCGCCACCACCAGGCTCGACGTCGCACTCGTGGCGTCCGCTGCCCTGACGGGCAAGGTCGTGACGGCCTCGGGCAAGCCGTTGCGCAACGTGTCCGTCGCAGCGACCAACGGGGACCGAACCGGGAGCGCCCAGGCGATGACCGACAAGCACGGCGTGTACGTGCTCCGCGGGCTCGCCACCGGGAAGGTGCACGTCACGTTCGCGCGCCTCGATCGCAAGATCCCGAGTGCCACCGTCAGCGTGAAGCAGGGCACGACCACCAGGCTCACGACCAGGGTCGCTGCGTGGTCGCCGTTCGTCGTCGTGACGGGCAAGGTCACAGGGCGCGCCGTCGACGACCAGGCGGTCGAGCTGATCAGCTCGTCGCACCGCGTCGTCGCGTCCGCCACACCCGACAGGAGCGGGCGCGTCACGTTCTCCCTCGTTCCCGCCGGCACGTACCACGTGGTCGTCGTCGGCACGAACCTGAGCAAGAAGGTCGTCGTCACGGCGGGCAAGCAGGCGTCCTTCGGCACGATCGCGCGCGGCACGCTGCACAAGATCTCCGGCGTCGTGCGATCGGCCTCCGGCGCGCCGGTCGTCGGCGCGACGGTCACGATCACCGACGCGTCCGGCACACGGACCGATCCCGCCGAGACCGACGCGCACGGCCGGTTCTCGGTGGTCGGCGTCGTGACCGGCACGTACACGGTGCGCGCCAAGAGCAGGAGCACGGCCGACGGAACCGCGACCGTGAAGGTCCTCGTGCACCGTGGCAAGGACCGCACGGGCGTCTCGGTCCGGCTGCCGCGCGCCGCGACCCTTCAGGGCGTGGTCAGGAACAGCCACGGGAAGGTCGTCGCGGGCATCACCGTGAAGGTCGACGGTCGCACGACCACGACCGACGCCCGCGGCCGCTGGGTGCTGCACGGCGTCACGCCGGGTACGCGGACCGTGGCGTTCACCGATCGGTACACGGGCGGCTACCACTCGACGTCGCGCACCGTGAAGGGCACGGCGGCCAAGACGACCACGATGTCGACGGTCCACGTGCACTGACCGGCCGGCTCGTGGACCCGCCGGCGGCGTCGACCATCGTGCCGGGCCGCGCTGATGGGCTGACCTCGCGCGGCCCGGCACGTGTGCACGAAGCGGGGGTCAGAACACCCGGATCGCGATCTCCGCGGGCGCCTCGAGCAGCCGGGCGATCTCGTCGTCCATCTTCACCAGCGTGAGGCTCGCGCCCGCCATGTCCAGCGAGGTGCAGTACTCACCGACGTACGACCGCCAGACCTTGATGCCCTTCTCCTCGAGCTTGCGGTGGGCGATCCCGTAGAGGATGTAGAGCTCGCTGATCGGGGTGCCGCCCAGGCCGTTGATCATGAGCGCGACCTCGTCGCCCGACTCGTACGGCAGGTCCGGCACCACCGCGCCGAGCAGCTCGTCGACGATCTCGTCGGCACTCACCAGCTTCGCGCGGCGCCGCCCCGGCTCGCCGTGGATGCCGACGCCGACCTCCATCTCGTCGTCCCCGAGCTCGAACAGCGGCGAGCCCTTCGCGGGCGGCGTGCACGGCGTGAGCGCGATGCCCATCGTCCGGGTCACGGAGTTGACCTTCTCGCCGATCCGGACGATCTCGTCCAGCTCCGCACCCTCCTCGGCCGCTGCACCGACCGCCTTCATGACGAAGAAGTTGCCCGCGACGCCGCGCCGGCCGACCGTCCACGTCGAGTCCTGCACCGCGACGTCGTCGTTGATGAACAGCGTCTTGACGTTCATGCCCTCGGCCTCGGCGAGCTCCTGGGCCATCTCGAACGCCATCTTGTCGCCTGTGTAGTTGTTCACCAGGAGCAGGACGCCCTTGTCGGAGCGCAGCAGCTTCGCCGTCTCGAGCACGTACTCCATGGGCGGTGCGGCGAACACGTCCCCGGGGCACGCGCCGTCGAGCATCCCCTTGCCGACGACCATGACGTGGGCGGGCTCGTGACCCGATCCGGAGCCCTGGATGATCGACACCTTGTCCTGCCGGGGTGCGTCGGCCCGCATGATGAGGTTGTAGTCGGGCACGTAGGTGAGGGTGTCGGGGTTCGCGAGCGCGATGCCGGTGAGCATCTCGGGCACGAAGTTCCGCGGGTCGTTGACGAACTTCTTCATCGCTGGCTGCCTTTCCGCACGTCGTCGTGGGTCTGCTGCTTGGATCGCGCTCCGTGCCTGCCCCTGCACGCCCTGCACCCGCCTCGTCGGGCGACGATCACCACCCCTCGGCGATCTTCTCCGCGAGCACGGCCACGGCCGTCGCCCCCGGGTCGACCGAGCCGATGCTGCGCTCGCCCGTGTACGCGGCCCGGCCGCGGCGCGCCTGCAGCTCCTTGGTCGCGTCGGCCGCCGTACGTGCGGCGGTCGCCGCAGCCCGCGCGACGTCGGCGGGCGACGAACCCGCGGCGAGCTCCCGCTCGATCGCATCGGTCATCGGCACGAGCGCGTCGATGAGGGTCTTGTCCCCCAGGTCCGCGCCGCCGCGCGCCTTGATCCCCTCGACCGCGGCGCGCAGCATCGCGACGACGTCGTCGCCCGAGACGTCGTGCTTGCCCTTGACCACTCCCGCGGCCCGCAGCACTGCGGTCCCCCAGATCGGCCCCGACGTGCCGCCGATGCGGCCGCTCATCGTCACCGCGACCTTCTGCAGGAAGGTCCCGGCGTCCGCGCGGTCGAACCCGTCCCACTGGTCGCGCACGTTCTCGAATCCGCGCGCGAGCGAGTAGCCGAAGTCGCCGTCGCCCGCGACGGAGTCGAGGTCGCTGAAGTACCGCTCGTTCTCGATGCACTGGTCCGTGATGGTGCGCATCACGTACTCCACGCGTTCCTGGGTCACGCGAGCTCCTTCGTCCGGGCGGTGAGCAGTGCGGTGAGGGTGGCGAGATCGACCCGGCCTGCGGGTTCGACGCCGTACGGGTCGGCGAGCACCGTCGTCGGATCCGCGGGCGGGTCGCCGAGCGAGTCGACGACGAGCGCGGCACCCGTGAAGTCCTCGTCGGCCGTGTAGCTGCTGACCGTGACGACCGTGGTGAGCCCGCCGGCCGCGAGCGCCGCGCGCAGCCCGTTCGAGCTGTCCTCGACCACCACCGTCTCGGCCGGCCCGACGCCGAGCTCGCGCAGGGCCAGGTCGTAGATGTCGGGCGCCGGCTTCTTGGCGGGGACCACGTCCCCCGCGAACACCGCGAAGTCCCGCGCCCGCTCGACCCCGACCGCGTGCTCGAGCACCGCGCGGACCGACGCCTCGGCGGACGTGGACGCCACCGCGAGCGCCCAGCCCGCGGCGGCCGCCTCCTCGACGATCCGCGCGATCCCCGGCCTGGCGGGCAGCACCCCGTCGGCGACCATCCGTGTGTAGATCTCGGTCTTCGTGCGGTGCCAGCGTGCGACCAGCTCGCGGCGCTCGTCGGGGTCGGTGGGCATCCCCGGCGCGTCGTCGAGCACCGTCGCCAGCCGCTCCTTTCCCCCGCCGATCGCCAGCAGCTCGCCGTACCTCTCCTGCGTCCAGCGCACGGGCACCCCGAGCCGCTCGAACATGGCGTTGAACGCGGGCAGGTGCCCGTCGCGCTCGGTGTCGGCCAGCACGCCGTCGCAGTCGAACACGAGCGCGTTCATGCCCGACCTGCCGAGCCGAACTCCTCGATGTGACCCGCGACCGCGGCCTGCACCGCTGCCGAGATGTCGCGGAACATGCTGGGCGGGTCCCACCTCCCGCTCGCCCGGGCGCCCGCCAGGTGCTCCTCCGCCGAGCGCATGTACGACGTCTTCACGGCCGTGGAGATGTTGATCTTCGAGCAGCCCGCGTCGATGAACGCCCTGAAGTCCTCCGCCCGCAGCCCCGTGCCGCCGTGCAGCACGATCGGCCGGTCGGTGAGCGCCGCCAGCTCGCGCGCGCGGTCCGGCCGCAGCACCGGCGCGGCCTTGTACTCGCCGTGCGCGGTGCCCAGCTGGGGCGCGACCAGGTCGACGCCCGTCCGCTGCGCCACGTCCGCGAGCTCCTGCACCGAGTACGCGTGCAGCGCGACGTCCGACCCGACGCCGTCCTCGACGCCGATGATGTTCTCGATCTCCGACTCCACCTCGACGCCCGCGGCGTGCGCCTGCGCGACCACCTCCGCGGTCTCGCGCTCAGCGGTCGCGAGGCCGCGGTCGGACGCGTCGAACAGCACCGACGACCACCCCGCGGCGACCACGTCGGAGATGACCGCGCGGTCCGGGCAGTGGTCGAGGTGCAGCGCGACGGGTACCGGCGCGTCCTTCGTCGCCAGCCGGAACATCGTCGTCATGAGCTCGGTGCCCACGGACCGCACCGTCTTCACCGAGACCTGCACGATCAACGGCGAGCGAGCCGCGACAGCGGCCTCGACCACCGCCCGCAGGCTCAGGTCGTCGAGCACATTGACCGCCGGCACGGCGTACCCGTGCTCCCGGCCGGCCCGGGCGAGCTCCAGCGTCGATGCGAGCACGCGACCCCCTCGTCCGTCTCGTCGTTTGCATCCCGATCCGGCGGCAGTCTATACAGGTGCAGTCAGGTGCGGTCAACGGGTCGGATGGTCCGGCTACGATGCGGGGACGACGAAGGGGGCGGACGCGTGACCGAGGTGCTGGAACGAGACTCCGCGGTGCCCCTGTACGTCCAGCTCGAGCAGATCCTGCACGCCAAGATCGTCGACGGGCAGTGGCTGCCCAACCAGCGCATCCCGTCCGAGAACGAGCTCAACCGCATGTACGGCCTGAGCCGCATGACGGTCCGCGGCGTCCTGACCAAGCTAGTCAACGACGGCCTGCTCGTGCGCGTCCCCGGCAAGGGCACGTACGTCGCGCCGCAGAAGATCGACACCCTCTCCCCCGCCTACGGCGGCGTGCGCGAGCAGCTCGAGGGCCTCGGCTACCCCACCACCACGCGCCTCGTGTCGTTCGATCTCGAGAGCCCGTCGTCGGGCGTGCGGTCCGAGCTGGGGCTGGGCGAGGGCGAGCAGGTCTGGACGATCGTGCGCGTGCGGTCCGTGCAGGACGAGCCCGTCAGCCTGCACCGCTCGCACGTCCCGGCCACGCTCGCACCTGACCTCGACCGCCACGACGTCGTGTCCGAGCAGCTGTGCGTCGTGCTCGAGACGAACTACGGGCTGCCGATGAAGCACGTCAACGAGCACCTCGAGGCGCACGCCGTGAGCCCGATCGAGGCGAAGCTGCTCGAGATGCGGCGCGGCGAGCCGGCCCTGCTGCTGCACGACGTGATCTCCGACGGGCGGTCGGCGCCGTTCGAGTACTCGTCGATCGTGTTCCGCGGGGACAAGATGCGGCTCCGGTTCGACTACGAGCGCTAGTCGCACCGCTCCGCCCGATGCTGTCTGAGGGCAGACGTCAAGGCACAATGACGCGCTGCCGATGACATCGGTACCCCGATCGACAGGACGACAGTGCCCTCCACCCGCCGCGCTCCGCGCACTCTGTTGACCCTCGCGCTCGCGATCCTCGCTTCCACCGGCGCGATCAGCCCGACCGTCGCCGACGACACGACGACCGACCGGCTCACCTGGGCCGTGACCGTGCCGGACGGTCTCGACTCGATCGACGCACGCGTCACCGACTCCGACGGCACACAATGGGGATACCCCACCGTGCGCACGCTCGACGGTGTCGCGACGTTCACGCTCGACTGGCCGCGCGTCGGCCCGCACGGGGATCCCGTGGTGCAGGTCCTGGTGAGCACCGACGACTACGTCGGCGGCTACGTCGGCGACGGAGCACTCGTCGGACCTCGCGAGCGCGCGGTCCCCGTCCACGCGCCGGCCGACCTCGGCACGTTCTCGCTGCGTGCTGCCGGGACGATCACGGTTCGCACGCCCGCGGGCTCCGATCCCGCTCAGGTCGGGGTCAGCGCGATCGGGCCCGACGGCAACTCGGGCTTCTCGTATCCGATGGCCGACGACGGCACCTACCGCGTCCGGCGCCTCGACCCCGAGCTCACCTACCGCCTCCAGGTCACGACCGGCCCCGCCTCGACAGTCGTCGGCGGGTGGGTGACGTCCGACGGACGGACCTCGGACCTGGCGACCGACGCCGGCGCGTTCACGGCGGGGTCCGACGTGGACGTCGTGCCGGACCCAGCGGCGACGATCTCCGGCACCCTGCGCCACGCGGACCGCCCCCTGAGCGCCGGGGTGCGCTGGACCGTGCTCACGACCGCCTCGTACGGCGGCCGCGTGTCCAGCAGCACGGTCGCATCCGACGGCACGTGGTCGGTCGGCGGTCTGCGCGCAGGCGCCCGGTACACCGTCTGCTTCCGCGGCTGGGAGAGCAGCGACAACGGATGTGTCGGCGAGGTCGGCGCGCGCGTCACGACCCTCGGGACCGAGCTCGCGGCGCCGGCGTCGGGTGTCGACGCCGTCGTCTGGCAGTCGATCAACATCGCGGGCTCACACCCCGCGATGGTGGGTGATCTCGTCGTCGACGGAGTGCTCTCCGTCGCGGCCCCGACCTGGGACACACCAGAAGCCACGACGAGCTACACGTGGTACTCAGACGGGCGCGTCGCTCACGGCACCGTCACGTCCGACGCTTCGGGGTCGTCTTACCGCGTGGCACCCGACGATGTCGGGCACATCGTCTGGGTCACCGCGACCGCGACCGCTCCAGAGCACCTCGACGGCAGCTATACCCCCGCCTCGTGGTGGACGGTCAGCGCGGGCGCGTCTCCGAGCGGACTCGTCGACATCTCCGGCGAGCCGCGCGTCGGGTCCCGGATCACGGCAGCGCCCAGCGGCTGGGACGCTGGAACCGCACTCACCTACACCTGGTCGATCGATGGCCGAACCGTCGGCACCGGTGCGACGTTCACGCCCACGCCCGCCCAGCTGGGCAAGCTCGTCGAACTCAAGGCGACCGGCACCCGCCCGGGCCACGATGTCGGGGGCGCGACCGCAGCCTTCGGCGTCCTCGAGGGCAAAGCCCCGCGCGCGCTCGTCGCGCCCCGGTTCGTCGGCACCGCTCGTTCTGGGTCCACGATCACCGTCTCGCCGGGCACCTGGGACTCGCCCGACGTCCGCTTCGCCTACTCCTGGAAGTCCGGCAACGTCACCAGCTCGGACAACCACTCGGCCAAGAAGCTGATCGACCTGTCCGACGTGGGCCGCAAGATCCATGCGCACGTGGTCGTCTCCCGCCCGGGGTACGCGTCGACGTCGTTCGACCTCACGTCGGTCACCATCCCGAAGGTGCGACCGACCGTCACCGCAAAGCTCGCCGACCGCACCGTACGCACGTCGTCGCGCGCCAAGGTGGTCGTCAAGGTCACCGGCAGGATCTGGTCGAGCGGCACCGTCAAGGTCCGGTACGGATCGCACTCGGTGACGGCGAAGATGACGAGCGCGTCGAAGAACAAGGTCACCGTGACGCTCCCCCGCCTCAAGCACGGGACGTACAAGGTCTCCGCGTCGTTCACCCCGTCCGGGACGACGGCCAAGGTGCTCACGTCCGGCAACTCGGCGACGACGAAGCTCGCGGTGCGCTGACCGCGACCGAGGCGAGCGCCACGCGGCGGCGTCCTCACGGGCCGGGAGGTAGTTACGCTCGCCTGGTCAGGGCCTCTAGCTCAATCGGCAGAGCAGCGGACTTTTAATCCGCGGGTTGTGGGTTCGATCCCCACGGGGCCCACCACCGCACGGCTACTCCAGCCGCAGCTCGATCTCCGGGTACTCCCCGAAGATCTCCAGCACGATGTCGAAGTACGTCCGCCCGCCGCGCTCGAGCTCGTCGAGGTCCGCCTGCAGCCGTGCTGGGTCGTACCCAGGGCGGGACGCGCGCGACGCGATCCACCCCCGCGTCGCCTGGACCCCGAGGGCGGCCCGGCTGGCGGGGTGATCGCGCCACACGACGACCGGCGCGGGATCGTCGAGCAGCGCCCCGAACCCGCCGTGCAGCATGTCCGCGAGCGCGTCGAGGCTCTGCCCGAGGCGCCAGTCTTCGTCTGCCATGAATACCCGGTTGAGCTCGTCGTAGAACGTGCGGATGTCGCGGACGTGCGACCCCTCGATCGTGTGCACGGCCATCGCCCGAGTCTCACAGGTGGGTGAGGGCGTCGCTCAGTGCAGCGTGACCGACAGCGTCGTCGTCTTCCCGGCGGTGACCGTCGCGGACCGCGAGGCGTTCCGGTAACCGCCCGGGTACCAGTCCTCGAAGCCGACGGTCCACTTCCCCTTGCCGAGACCCGTCAGCGTCCAGCGTCCGTGGTCGTCCGTCTGCACCTGGAGCGTGCGGTCGGTCGCGCTCGCGGCCCGGACGTAGACACCCTCGACGGGTTCGCCATGGGCGTTCTTCACGACGCCGCTGACGGTCCCGCCCGTGTGCGTGGAGACGACGACACCGGTGACGTCCTGGTGGCCGGTCGCCTTGACGGTCTTCGTGCCGGTGGCGTAGCCGGCGGAGGGGCGCGAGGCAGTGACCGTGTACGTCCCGCCGAGCACCCAGATGACCGAGAAGCGCCCCTTCGAGTCGGTCGTCGCGGTTCCGGATCTCGTTCCGTACGCGTCCGTCACTGCGACGTCCGCGTGCGCCAGGGGCTTGCCGGAGGGCGTGCGCACGGTGCCGGAGAGCTTCTTGCGGTTCGCGCGCTCGATCGTCCCGAAGGAGGCGGTGCTGCTCGCCGAGACGACGACCCGCTTGCTGACGTTCGTCCCACTCAGGACGACGCGGTACGCGCCGTGCGGGAGCCCTGTGAACCGGACGTTCCCCGAGCGGTCCGGGGTCCCCGTGCGGACCTGGCGCCACTTCGTGTCGAGGAGCACGACCTTCTGGTCGTACGGACGGGTCGCCTTGATCCGGCCCGTGATCGTCGAACCCTGGTGGATCGAGATGCGGCCGACCTGCACGGTCGAGCCCTGCACCGCGGTAACGGTCCTGGTCGACGTGACGGTCTGCGCGCCCGGTGCCGAGACGACGACCGGGCCCGCGGGCAGACCATCAAGCTCGTACGCGCCGGTCGCGTCGGTGGTGCCCGCGACCTCACCGACGCGGTCGAGGTTGCTCGCCACGACGTTCGCACCCTTGACGGGCTTGCCATGGTCGTCGACGACCGTTCCGGCGACCGAGGCACCGGCGATCAGCTCCACGTCGGCGGTCACGGCCGAGCCGGGCGTGACCTTCAGCAGACGCGCGTCCCAGTCGCGGACGGTCCCGCCGTAGAACGTCCAGAGCGAGGACTCGGGCGTGCCGCCCGTCGCGCCCACGGTGTACGTGTGCGGGTACGCCCCTGAGTCCACCTCGATCGCGTAGTGCCCGTCGGCGTCCGCACTTCCGTGCGCCACCGTCTCCCACACGTCGTCGTCGGTGTACCAGTCCATCACCTCGACGTCGGCACCGGGCACGGGGCTGCCGTGCATCGTGATGGTGCCCGAGACGGTGACGGTCGGCGTGTCGGCGGCAAGGGCCGGCGCGGTCCCGCTCAGGCCGAGGACGAGCGCCCCGACCGCGACGGCCGCCGCGGTCGCCGTCGCCTGGTGTCGCACCGACAGGTCTCGCACCTTCATGGTTGCCCCCCGCAGTCGTCGTCGTCAGGCTGACGGTACCGCGGCCGGGAGCCCACCGGTGGCGCTCATGTGCAGGAGCTGTGGGGCCACCGTGGACGCTTCACGCCGGCAGCAGCACGCGCGTCACGACGACGCCCCGCCAGGTGCGCGCCGCCACCGTCGCCCAGACCACGACGAGCACGAGGTACGCCGCGAGCGCGACGTCGGCGAGCGGGCGCGCCCCCGTCCGCACCGCGAGCGCCGAGAGCCCCGTGACGCACGTCCCGACGGGGAACGTGAACGACCACCACGGCAGCCCGAACGGCGGACGGGCGGCGAGCGTCAGCCGCAGCGCGACACATGCCCACACCGCGGCGGCGGTCAGCACGACGACGCCGAACGCGACCGCGACACCGCGCGCGAGCCGGGCGGCGGACGGGTCGACGAGCGCCGCGTCGCCGGCCATGAGGTTGGCCGCGGTCACCGACTGGCCGAGCGGGCCGAGCACGATCCACAGCGTCGGCACGAGCGCCACGGTCCCGAGGTGGCCGCCCCGGACGGCGCGCACCACCCCGGGCAGCACGAGGAGCGTCCCGACGAGCCCCGCGACGAACAGCACGACGAGCGCCACCCCGAACGGCCCGCGCTGGTGGGGCGGGACGTGCGGCAGGAGCACCGCGCCGGTGGCCGCGGAGACCATGGGCGGGACGACGGGCATGAGCCTGCCGGCGAACGGCGGGTGCGGCTCGTGCCGGGTCGCGGCGACGACGGGGACGACGACGGCGGTCGCGAGCCCGAGCACGGTGCCGACCGACCACAGCGCGGCGTCGACGAGCACTGCCGTACGAGCGCCGAGCAGCGGTGGGCCGACGACGAGCGCACCCGCCCCGACCGTCATGATCGCCATCGGCGGCGCGCCGTAGAAGTGGGCCATCACCGGGTCGAGCACGTGGGCGCGCGCGGCGTCGCGGTGCCGCACCCAGTGCACCGCGGTCGCGACGACGAGCACGAGCAGCAACGTCGCGGCGAGCACCCACACTGTCGTCGCGAACGGTCGCACGCCAGGGAGCGCGCGCGGGAGGCCGGCGCCGGCGGTCGCGACGATGCCCGTGCCCATGACGGAGGCGAACCAGTTGGGTCCGAGCCGGCGGACGCCGATCCGAGGGCGCGTGGGGAGCTGCTGGAGCACGTGCTCAGCCTGGTCGGGCGCCGAGGCGGCCGGTAGACGAGAGACGTTGTCCGGGCACAAGCGTTACTTGTGACACCCTGGGCGCCATGACGGACCTGACGGCGATGCGCGTGCTGGTCGCGGTGGACGAGCAGGGCAGCATCTCGGCTGCGGCGCGGGCACTCGGGATGAGCCAGCAGGCGGTCAGCCAGCGCGTCCGGGCCACCGAGCGAGAGGTCGGCGCGCGGCTCGTCGACCGGTCCGCGCGCGGGTCCGAGCTGACGACGACCGGACGCGTCGTGGCGTCGTGGGCCGCCGAGGTCGTCGAGGCCGCGACCCGCTTCGACGTCGCGGTCGCCAGCCTGCGCGGCGAGGGTGCGGCGGCGCTGCGGGTCGCCGCGAGCCTGACCGTCGCGGAGCACCTGCTGCCCGCGTGGCTCGTGCGCCTGCGCGCGACCGGCGTTCCCGGGACGCAGGACGTCGAGCTCACCGCGGCGAACAGCGCTCGCGTGCTCGAGCTCGTGCGCGACGGCGCGTGCGACATCGGCTTCGTCGAGACCCCGCACGTCCCGGACGACGTCCGCTCGCGCGTCGTCGCACGCGACGAGCTCGTCGTGGTCGTCGCGCCCGACCACCCCTGGGCCTCGCGCGATGCGATCACCGGCGCCGAGCTGTCTGCCGCGCCCCTCGTCGCACGCGAGGCGGGTTCGGGCACGCGCGCCGCGTTCGAGGCGGCGCTCGCCGGAGCTCTCGGCGCCGACGCCGTCCGCACCCCCGCCGCGCAGCTCCCGACGACCGCCGCGGTCCGCGCCACGGTCGCCGCCGGCAGCGGCCCGGCGGTGCTGAGCCGGCTCGCCGTCCGCGAGGCGCTCGCCGCCGGCAGCCTCGTCGAGGTCTCGGTCACCGACGTCGCGCTGGACCGCCCGCTGACGCTCGTCTGGTCCCGGTCGCTCCCCCGCGTCCCGGACTCGGCCCGCGCGCTCGCCCGCATCGTCGACGAGGCCCACGGCCCGTCCACCGGCGGGCGGCTCTGACCGGGCACTCAGCGCAGGATCAGGTGCAGCCCGGCGTCGAACGCGTCGTCCGGCGTCGCGCCTGACGACACCGCCAGCGCGAGCAGCCGCGCCACGGCGGGGTACCGCTCGTGGAACGACGCCGCCGTCTCGTCGTCCATCCGCCCGACAGCGGCCGAGTCCTGCTCCTCGATGACGTGGCCGAACGTGTAGTGCAGCGAGGTGTAGACGCGCACGGCCGCGTCGAGGAGGTCGAGGCCCGCGACCTCGGCGGCCGCGAGACCGTCGTCGACGAGCCGCTCGAGGGTCGGAACCCGCAGGGGCGTGGCGCCCGTGACGAGCCGGGCGCCGTCCGGGTAGGCGAGCATCGCTGCGCGCAGCGCCCGGAGCCGGTCCGCCCACCACGGCGCCCACGGCTGCACCCCGTCGAACGGCGGGAGGCCGGGCACGCGCTCGGCGAGCACCGACTCCGCGACTGCGTCCAGCAGCTCTCGCTTGCCCGCGAAGCGCCAGTACACGGCGGGCGCCTGCACGCCGAGGCGCGTCGTGAGCGCGCGCACCGTGACGGCATCGAGCCCTCCCTCGCGCAGGAGGTCGAGGGCCGCGTCGAGGATCTGCTCGGTGTCGATCGCCATGTCGGGGTTGACTCTATAACACCGCTATACCTATCGTCGGCATCGTTGCTATAACACCGCTATAGGAGGAACGATGACGACGCTCGTGGACGCCATGCAGGACTACCTCGACGCCGGGGTAACGATGGACCTCGCGCGGCTCGACGCGGTGTACGACGACGAGTTCGAGAACCTGCGGATCGACCAGGCCGGTCAGGTCGTGCGGATCACCAAGCCCCAGCTCATGGCGCGGTTCGGCCAGCTCGCGGCGCAGGGCCTCACGATGGAGCCGGCGGACGACGCGTCGTTCCCGACGACGACGGTCGTGGGCGACACCGGCATCGTCGTCATGCGCCGCGTGAAGGACGGGCGTCCGGTGCTCTACGCGTTCGTCTGGCGCATGCGTGACGACCGCCCGACGACGATGCTGCGCGAGCTCACGTTCGAGGAGGACCTCACGGCCCTCGTCCGGATGATCGAGGAGGCGACCCGCGCCGCGGGCGCGACCGCCTGACGGACCCGCGAGGACGCGCGCCGGCGCTCGCCACGACGTACGCTCGGCGGGCCGCCCCCCTCCACCCCGGGAGTACCTCCGGTGCCGATCGACGTGACCGAGACCGACGACGACCTGCCCATGGCACGGCCGCCCGCGGGGTACACGCTGCTCGACGAGTGGACGCTCGGCTCGGCCGACGAGCTCGCGTCGCTCCGGTCGGACCTCGGCCGTCGGCTGGAGGCCGAGGGCGCGTCGCCCACGGAGTCGCTCGACGACACCCCCAGCAAGATCGTGCTCATCGCGTCCGAGCTCGCGACGAACGCGCTGCACCACGGCCTGCCCCCGACGCTCGTGCGGCTGCACCGGCGGGCCGGGTCGTACCTGCTCGAGGTGGCCGACCACGACGTGGCGGTCACGCCGGTGTTCGCCGGCCGCCGGGTGCTGGGAGCCGGCGGGCTCGGGCTGCACCTCGCGCGCGAACTGTCGCTCGACGTGGGCTGGTTCGCCGACGCCAGCTCGAAGACGGTGTGGGCGGTCTTCGACGAGGCACCCGACGCAGCGATGCGCCAGGCCGGGTCGGTGAGCGTGCGCGACGACGGCGTCGTCGTGCTCGTCGGCGAGATCGACGCCGCGCTGAGCGAGCGCCTCGAGGACGTCGCGCACGGCGCCGAGGACGGACACCTGCGGCCCGCGCTGACGATCGACGCGTCGGACGTGACGTTCGTCGACTCGACGGTCGTGCGCTTCATCGCGCTCACGTACCGGTCGTCGGGCGAACGCGTGCGGATCGTGGGCGCGCCCGAGCGCCTGCGCTTCCTCGTCGAGGTCATGGGCGTGCGCGACCTCGTCGACCTCGTCGACCAGCCCTGAGCCGTTCCGAGCGCAGGAGAGCCCGCATGCTGACCTACTCCGCGATCACCTCGCTCGACGGGTACGTGAACGACGCGTCCGGCGGGTTCGGCTGGGCCGCACCCGACGACGAGGTGCACCGGTTCGTCAACGACCTCGAGCGCACCGCCACCACCTACCTCTACGGCCGGCGCATGTACGAGGTCATGGCGGTGTGGCAGACGATCGGCGACGACGACCCGACGACCGCCGACTACGCACGCATCTGGCGCGACGCGGACAAGGTCGTCTTCTCCTCGACGCTCGCCGCGACGACGACCCCGCGCACGCGGCTCGAGCGCCGCTTCGACCCGGACGCGGTGCGGGCCATCCCCGGCCACGTCACCGTCGGCGGCCCCACGATCGCGGCGCACGCCCTGCGGGCGGGGATCGTCGACGAGATCCGGCTGTTCCTGCACCCGGTGGTCGTCGGCGGCGGCACCCGCGCTCTGGCCGACGACCTGCACGCCAGACTCACGCTCGTCGACGAGCGCCGGTTCGGCAGCGGGGTGGTGCACGTGCGCTACCGCGTGGACCGCGACGATCGCGACGGCGAGAGCTAGGCCGCCCGGATCGACGGCAGCCGCGACGCGAGCTCCTCCAGCACGCGCTCGGAACCCGCGTACACGCCCTCGGCGCGCGGCCAGTGCACGACGACGTCGTCGAACCCGAGCGCCGCCGCCCGCTCGATGCCCTCGAGCACGAGGTCGGTCGAGGTGAGCGAGTAGATCGGCGCGCCGTCGAGAGACAGGTAGCGCCGCAGCGGCACGTCCCGCCCCACGGACGCCTCGATCGCGCTGACCTGCGACGACACCTCCGCGAGCCCGCTCCACCACGCCTCCTGCGCCGCGGCGGGGTCGTCCTGCTCGTCGGGTCCGAAGCTCGGTCCGTAGGTCACCCACCCGTCGCCGAGCCGCGCCGCGAGCGTCATGGTCCGCGGGCCGGCGGCGGCGACGACGAACGGCGGTCGCCGCTCGGGCACCGGGATCATCCGCGCCTCGTCGGCCGTGTAGAACTCGCCCGCATGGCTCGTCACGGGCTGCGTGAGCAGCTGGTCGAGCACGCCGACGAACTCCTCGAACCGGCGCGTGCGCTCGCCGCGCGTCGGCGCGGGCCCGAGCACGCGCGCGTCGAACCCCTCACCCCCGGCTCCGAGCCCGAGCAGGAACCGGCCGCCCGACACGTCGTCGAGCCCGAGCACGTCCTTGGCGAACGGGACCGGGTGGCGAAAGTTGGGGGACGCGACGAACGTGCCCAGATCGATGCGCTCGGTGACGGCCGCCGCGGCCGCGAGCAGCGGCACGGTCGCGAACCACGGCTCGTCGGCGAGCGAGCGCCACGCCAGGTGGTCGTAGCTCCAGGCGTGGTCGAAGCCCCACTCCTCGACCTGGCGCCACCGGTCACGCGCGACCGACCAGCGCTCCTGCGGGAGCAGCACCACCCCGACCCTCACCATGCGACCGACCCTAGCGAGCGGGTCCGACACCCGCTCACGCGTGCGTGCGCTGCTCCTCGCCGGCCGACGGCGGCTCGAGCTGGAACGTGCAGTGGTCCACGTCGAAGTGCCCCGCGAGGCAGCCGCGCAGGTCGTCGAGCACGCGGCCGGCCTCGCCACGCTCGAGGACCTCGTCGGGCACCTCGACGTGCGCGGAGAGCACCGGCACACCCGACGTGATGGTCCACGCGTGCAGGTCGTGCACGCCGACGACGCCGCGGACCCCGCAGATGTGCGCGCGCACCGCGCCCAGGTCGACCCCGGCGGGCGTGGCCTCGAGCAGCACGAGCGCGACCTGCCGCAGCAGCCCGACCGCGCGCGGCAGGATCATCACGCCGATCGCGACGGACGCGATGCCGTCGGCTCGCTCGAACCCCGTGGCGAGCAGCACGAGCGCCGCGACGATGACCGCCGCGGACCCCAGCAGGTCGCCGAGCACCTCGAGGTACGCGCCGCGCAGGTTCAGCGAGTCGCGCTGCCCGGGGACCAGCAGCACGAGGCCCACGGCGTTGGCGGCGAGGCCCACCGCGGCGACGACGAGCATGAGACCGCCCTCGACGGGCTCGGGGGCCACGATGCGCCGCACGCCCCCGACGAGCACGAGCACGCCGACGACCGCGATGAGCAGCCCGTTGACCAGCGCCGCCAGCATCTCGGCGCGCTGCCACCCGAACGTGCGCGTCTCGGTCGCGGGCCGCGCGGCCAGCACGGTCGCTCCGAGCGCGAGCGCGACGCCCGCGGCGTCGGTGAGCATGTGTCCCGCGTCGGCGACGAGCGCGAACGAGCCCGAGACCACGCCGCCAACGACCTCGACCGCCATCACGACGAGCGTGAGCGCGAGCACGGCCACGAGTCGCCCGCGGTGCGCGTGCGCGGCGGTCACGTGGTCGTGCGCGTGGGAGTGGCCGCTGCCGTGCGCGTGGCCCATCAGTCCCACCCCAGCTCGTGCAGGCGGTCGTCGTCGATGCCGAAGTGGTGCGCGATCTCGTGGACCACGGTGATCGCGACCTCCTCGACGACGTCGTCGCGCGTCTCGCAGATCTCGAGCGTCGGCAGCCGGTAGATCGTGATCCGGTCGGGCAGCGAGCCCGCGGCGTAGAAGGAGGTGCGCTCGGTGAGCGGGATGCCCTCGTACAGCCCGAGCAGCGTCGGGTCGTCGGCGGGCGCGTGGTCCTCGACGAGCACGACGACGTTGTCCATGAGCGCGGTCAGCTCGGGCGGGACCTCGTCCAGCGCGTCACGGACCGCGTCCTCGAACTCGGCGCGCGGCATCTCGAACACGGCACCATCCTGCCTGGTCGGCCGGGTGCGAACGAGGGTGGCGCAGGCCACGTCGACCTCGCTTTGGAGATCGGGCGCGCGACCCCGTATGCTCTACCACGGTCATCCGGCGCCTCGACGTCAGGGGCGGACTCGCCCTCATCGTCTAGCGGCCTAGGACCCCGCCCTTTCACGGCGGTAGCACGGGTTCGAATCCCGTTGGGGGTACGAGCAGTTCAGCAGTACAGCAAGAAGGTCTTGATTCACACCAAGGCCCCGTAGCGCAGTTGGTTAGCGCGCCGCCCTGTCACGGCGGAGGTCGCGGGTTCAAGTCCCGTCGGGGTCGCTCGAAGCGCCGGTCCTCGGACCGGCGTTCTCGTTCCGGGGGTCCGGCACAGGTCCCCCACGGCTCTGTAGCTCAGTTGGTAGAGCGTTCGACTGAAAATCGAAAGGTCACCGGATCGACGCCGGTCGGAGCCACCGCGGGAGGCCCGTACGCGAGCAGCGTGCGGGCCTTCGTCGTGCTCGGGCGTCACCACCCTGGGTTACGGTTCGGTGGCGCGGCGACGACGGCGCGCATCGCTGTCCAGACGTACCGCGGTCCACCAGAGAGGCACGACGACGAGCGACGACCTGCTGGCCCCGGGCGTTCCGGTCGACCTCGACAACTGCGCTCGCGAGCCCATCCACATCCCCGGCAGCATCCAGCGCTGGGGTGTGTTCCTCGCGGTCACCGAGCCGGACCTCGTGGTGCGGCACGTCTCCGCCAACGTCGCGGACCTGCTCGGCGTGGGCGTCGACGACGTGCTGGGCTCGTCGCTCGACGACGTGCTGGGGCGCGAGGCCACCGACCCGCTGCGCGCGCACCTGCAGACCTGGGGCGACCTGCGCGCACGCAACCCGCTGGTGGTCACGGCCGGCACGGTCGACGGCCCGCTCGAGGTCGACGCGGTGCTGCACCGCGTCGCCGTCGGGCAGGGCACGCTGCTCGTCGTCGAGCTCGAGGCCTCCCGCGGCCCACGCCCGTTCTCCTTCCCCAACACCTACCAGGCGGTGCGCGGTGCCGTGGAGCGCCTCAACCGCGCGCTCACGCTCCCGGAGCTGTACGACGTCGCGGCGAACGAGGTCCGCGCGCTCACCGGCTTCGACCGCGTGATGGTCTACCGGTTCGACGAGCAGTACAACGGCGAGGTCGTCGGCGAGGCGAAGCGCGACGACCTCAACTCGTTCTTCGGCCTGCACTACCCCGCGAGCGACATCCCGCCGCAGGCCCGCGCGCTGTACGAGAAGAGCTGGATCCGGCTCATCGCGGACGTCGCGTACCAGCCCGCGCCGCTCGTCCCCGGCCTCGACGAGAGCACCGGGCTCCCGCTCGACCTGACGTACTCGACCCTGCGCAGCGTCTCGCCGATCCACTGCGAGTACCTCGGCAACATGGGCGTCGCGGCGTCGATGTCGATCTCGCTGCTGCGCGAGGGCCGGCTGTGGGGCCTCGTCGCGTGCCACCACTACTCGGGACCGCACTGCCCGCCGTACGCCGTGCGCGCGGCGGCGGAGTTCCTGGGCTCGACGCTGTCCCTGCGGTTCGTCGCCCGCTCGCAGGAGGCCGACCTCGAGGCGGAGCTCGCGGCCGCGGGCACCCTCGAGCGGCTGCTGGTCGCGGCCCGTGACGGGGACCTCGCGCTCGCCGACGCCCTGGTGGGGCGCACGGGCTCGGCGCGGCCCTCGGTCCTCGACCTCGTGCCGGCGCAGGGTGCGGTCGTGCGCGTGGAACGTCGCGTGGCCTCGACGGGTGACGTCCCGGAGGACGTGGCACCGCTGCTCGCGTGGGTCGACGCCCAGGACCAGGAGCTCGTGGTCCGGACGTCGCTCGTCGCCCAGGAGCCCGAGCTGGCTGCGGCGCTCCCGGGGGCCGCCGGCCTGCTCGCGGTGCGCCTGCCCGACGGGCAGTGCGTGGTCTGGCTGCGGCACGAGGCCGTGCGCAGCGTCGACTGGGGCGGGGACCCGCACAACAAGGCGATCGCCCGCCTCGAGGGCGATGCCGTGCGGCTCAGCCCGCGCAAGTCGTTCGACCGGTGGAGCGAGCTGGTGCGGGACACGAGCGAGCCGTGGACCGAGCAGCAGCTGCGCTCGGCCTCCGAGCTTCGTCCGCGCCTGCTCGAGGTCCTGCTGCTGCGCAACCGCTGGCAGCTCGCGACTGCGCTCGCGGTGCAGCGCAGCCTCCTGCCGGCAGAGATCCCCGCCGTGCCCGGATGGACGATCGAGGCACGCTACGAGCCCTCCGCGGGCGGCCAGGTGGGCGGCGACTGGTACGACGCGCTCACGCTGCCCGACGGCAGGGTCGCCGTCGTCGTCGGCGACGTCGCGGGCCACGGCCTGGCCGCGGCCGCGTCGATGGGACAGCTGCGCAACACGCTGCGCGGCTACCTGCTGCGGGGCGACGACGCCGCGACGACCGTCGCGTGGCTCGACCGCGTCGTCCGGCACACGATGCCGACGGAGATGGCGACGGTCGTCGTCGCGGTGCTCCACCCCGCCACGGGCGAGGTGGACATCGCCGTCGCGGGCCACCCGCGCCCCCTGCTGCTGGCGCCGGGGCGCCGGCCCGCACTGGTCGACGGCGTCGTCGAGCGACCGCTCGGCGTCGGGTCCGGCTCACCGCGGTCGGCGCCGGCGACGATCGAGCCCGGCGGTGCGCTGGTGCTGTACAGCGACGGCCTGGTCGACTCGCGCCAGACCGGGCTGCGCGCGGGCCTCGCGCGGCTCGAGGAGCTCTTCGCGGGTCCGCTGGGCTCCGACGTCGACGCCGTCATGGCGGCGTGCCGCGACGACGCCGCGACCGACGACCTGACCCTCCTCGTGCTGCGGCGCGACCCCGTCTGACATCATCCGGTGAGACGGCCCGCAGACCCCACCGCGGGCCTGATCGCACCGACAGGAGACGGTTCGTGGAGTTCGACACGCTGCTCCCCGTCGTCGCGGTCAGCGTCCTCACGCTCGTCGCGGTCAGCACGATGCCGGCGCGCTGGAGGCTGCCCCAGGTCGTCGTGCTCCTGGCAGGCGGCGTGCTCATCGGCCCCGAGTGCCTGCACTGGTCGTCGCCCGAGGCCGTCGGCCTGCTGTCCGACCTCGGCATGGGGTTCCTGTTCCTGCTCGCGGGGTACGAGATCGACCCCGGGATCGGCCGGCAGCCCGCCGGGCGGCTGGGCGTGCGGGCCTGGCTGACGTCGATCGTCCTCGGGGCGCTGCTCCTGGTCGCGCTGTCGATCACGCGCGACGTCCCGGCGATCGTCGCGATCACGATCGCGCTCTCGACCACGGCGCTCGGCGTCCTGGTCCCCGTGCTCAAGGAGGAGGGGCTCACCGACCGGCCTCTCGGCAGGTACGTCATGGCGGGCGGCGCGGTGGGCGAGCTGGGGCCGATCGTCGCGATGGCCCTCTTCCTGGGGACGCGCGGGACGCTCGTCGCACTCGTCGCGCTCGTCCTGTTCGCCGCCGCGGTCGTCGTCCTCGGCACGCTGCCTCGCCGGTTCGCGTTCGGCCGCACCCGCGGGCTGCTGCGTCCCCTCGGCGACGGCACCGGCCAGGGCCCGGTGCGGGTGTCGCTCCTGCTGCTCGTCGGCCTGCTCGCGCTGTCCAGCTCGATGGGGTTCGACGCGGTGCTCGGCGCGTTCCTCGCGGGCATGGTGCTGCGGTCGTGGGTCCCGGCGCAGGACGACGACCTCTCGCACAAGCTCGAGACCGTCGGCTGGGGCGTGTTCATCCCCATCTTCTTCGTGTCGTCCGGCATGGCGCTGCAGCTCGACGCGATCGCCGAGCAGCCGTGGCTGCCGATCGTGTTCGTCGTGCTCATCGGTGCCGTTCGCGGCGGCCCGGCGCTGTTCTGGTACCGACGGCACCTGGTGCCGCGCGAGCGCGTGCAGCTCGGCCTGTACACGGCGACGACCCTGCCGATGCTCGTCGCGCTCACACAGCTGGCCGTCGACGAGGGCAGCCTCCCGGTCGGCACCGCCGGCTGCCTGGTCTTCGCGGGCGCCCTCACCGTGCTGCTCTTCCCGCTGCTCGCACGCACGCTGGGCGCGACCGACCGCACCGAGGCGGCCGGCACGTCTGGGGCCGACGACCCAGGTGACCTGCGCGACGCTCAGTAGGGTGGAGGCACCGAACCCGACGAGGAGAGAGCCGTGCCCAGCGACGAGCCCCGCAGCTTCTTCGACCGCCTCACCGACCCGATCGCCGAACGCGCCCGGGAGAAGATCTCGCAGGCCGAGGACCGCGTGCGTGCCTCGATCCAGGCCGAGGTCAACGCCGTGCAGGCGAGCGTCCGCGCGCGCGTCGTCGAGGTTCGCCCGTCGGCCATCGGGTTCGGCGCCGCGCTCCTGCTCACGTTCTTCGGGCTGGCGCTCCTGGTGACGTCGGTGGTCCTGGCGCTCACCCAAGCGGGCATGCACCCGTGGCTCGCCGCGCTGCTGGTCGGCGTCGCGCTCATCCTGGTCGCGGGCGGGCTCGCGGCGTGGGCGCGCCACCGCCTGCCCAGGCCCGCGGCCCGCACCGCACCCGTCGTGCACCCGGCGGGCGACCAGGTCCACCCGTGGGCGGACTGACCGCCTGACGCCCACCGCGCCGCCCGCTGCGAAGGTGCGACGTGCGGCGTCGACCTGCAGACTTGCCGGGAGGCCGGCCGTCCGTGCGGCCCGGCCGACGTGCACGACGGGAGGACGCCATGACGACGCAGGACACGAGGAGCATCGGCGAGCTGTTCAGCGAGGTCGCCGAGCGCACGGCGCGCCTGGTCCGCGCGGAGATCGACCTCGCGAAGGCCGAGATCAGCGGTCGCCTGCAGAAGCTGGGCACGGGCGGGGCGCTCATCGCGGCCGCCGCGTTCTTCGCGCTCTACCTGCTCGCAGCCGTCATCGCGCTCGCGATCATCGTGCTCGACCTCTGGCTCCCGCTGTGGGCCGCGGCCCTCATCGTGACGGGGGCGCTGCTGCTGCTGGTCGTCGTCCTCGCGCTCGTCGGTCTCTCGATGGTCAAGAAGGGACGTACCCCCGTGCCCACCAAGGCGGTCGCCAGCATGAAGTCGGACGTCGAGGTCGTCAAGGAGGCGGTCAAGCGATGAGCCACGAGCCCGACGAGAAGGCCGCCGGCACGCCGAGGCCGGACCCGTTCACGACGCCCCGGATGGCGGAGCTCGAGCTGGAGATCGGCGCGACCCGGGCGGAGCTCGCGGAGAGCATCGACGCGCTCGTCGCGCGGCTCACGCCCGGCGCGGTGCTGCACGACGCCCAGGCCGCCGCGCGCGGCCTGGTCACGGATGCCTCGGGCTCGGGCGACGACCCCGCGGCGGCACGGCGTGCGCGGATCGTGCTGGGCGGCGTCGCCGCCGGCGTCGCACTGGTCGTCGGACTGGTGGTGCTGCGCGCCCGTCGTCGTTGACGTCGCGCGTCATCGACGACGCGGTGGTGCGGTGCGCGCCTCACCAGCGCGCGCGCCCGTCACGGCCTGTCGGGCGCATCGCGGCCCGCGCACCGACCTCGTCGGGTCGGCTGCGGGCCGGTCGTGCGGGCCTCAGCCCCGGCTGTCGCGCTGGTTGGGCACGCCGAGCAGCTCCATGACCTCGGACTCCCGGTAACGGCGGTGGCCACCGAGAGTGCGGATCGACGAGAGCTTGCCGGCCTTGGCCCAGCGCGTGACGGTCTTGGGGTCGACGCGGAAGAGCGTGGCGACCTCGGACGGAGTCAGCAGGACCTCGGACTGAGCGGGCTGGACGGACATGCTTGCCTCCTGGCGAGCGTTCGGTCGAGGGGCGAACCCGACGACCAGGGTGGAAGCGCTGGTCAGACCGTACGAGCGCGGCCTCACTAGCACAGACACTGCTGTCATGCAGATCATTCGCGAAACAGAATGATAACGAAATGGTACACATCACCCGGACGGACGAACGACCCGGGCGCGACGTGACGTCGATCTCAGCCTAACTCGGACATTTCGTCACGTCGCCGCGAGCCGTGCGAGCGGCTGGACGGCGTGTCGCACGACGGTTCACCCGAACGGGCGCGCCATGCACGCCCGGACCGGTCGAGCCGGCGCACACGGCGCCGCCCTGCACGCATGTGCACGCTCGCACGCACGCATGGTCCGGCGTCGACAGGCGGAGAAGATTCTCGCTCCGTCCGCCATGCGGACCCTGGGACCGCCACGAGAAGCACCCCGGGCGCGGGAGACCCCCGCCCGGACGTACCGACGGGCACGGCGTCCGGCCGTGCGAGGCAGACCGCCGGGTGACGCGCGTCGCGCCCGATCAAGTGGCCGGAATAGCGATCGAACATGTACCGTTGCGGCACGAAGAGACGATTCAGCACCCCGGGGCCGCACGTGTCAGCACGGAGCCGCCCCGCATCCACGTAAGAGGGGGTCGATGCCATGGGGCGCGGCCGTCAGAAGGCTAAGCAGACGAAGGTCGCCCGGGAGCTGAAGTACTTCAGCCCCGAGACGAACTACCGGGCTCTCGAGCAGGAGCTCACGTCGCACAGCCACAACGATCTCAGTGACCGACGCGGCGGCGCCGCGGTCGACACGGATGACACGGACGACGGCGACTACGGTCGCTGGCTCGACGACGACGAGCGCTGAGTCCCGATCACTTCGGTCCACGCCTGAACGACGGCCCTCCGGGGCCGTCGTTCTCGTGCTCCCGTCCGTCCCTCACGGCAGCGCGTGGGCCGTGCCGTGACGGACGGGGCTCGCGCATGCGTGGCCTCTCGGCGTGCGCCGCTGGTCAGACCCGGTAGTCGCCCGTGAGCCGGACTGCCCCGCCGTGCACGCCCTTGGTCCCCGCGACGAACCCCGGGGAACCGACGACGTCGGTCGTCGGGTCGGCATCGCGCACGCGCCCCAGCTCCCACGCCGGAAGGCCCAGCTCCGCAGCGTGCGAGAGCACGCCGTCGAGCGCGTCGGGGGCGACGATCGCGACCATGCCGACGCCGAGGTTCAGGGTGCCCTCGAGGTCCGTCCACGGCACCTGACCGAGCCGCTGCACGAGCGAGAACACCGGCGGGAGCTGCCAGCCCCCGCGGTCCACGTCCGCCACCAGCCCCACCGGGAGCACGCGCGCGACGTTCGAGGCGAGACCGCCGCCGGTCACGTGGCTGAACGCGTGCAGACCCGCGACGCCGGCACGCCGGGCGAGCGCCAGGCAGTCCGTCGCATACACGCGCGTGGGCTCGAGCAGCTCCTCGCCGAGCATGCGGCCCAGCTCGTCGACGTGCCGGTCGAGCGACCAGCCGGCCTGGCGCACCACGGCACGGACGAGCGAGTAGCCGTTGGAGTGCAGCCCGCTCGAGGCGAGCGCCACCAGGAGGTCGCCCGCACGCACACGCTCGGGGCCGAGCAGCTCGTCGGCCTCGACCACGCCGGTCGCGGCACCGGCCACGTCGTACTCGTCGGGCGCGAGCAGCCCCGGGTGCTCTGCGGTCTCGCCGCCCACGAGCGCGGTCCCCGCGACCGAGCATGCCGCCGCGATGCCGCGCACCACGTCCGCGATCCGCTCGGGGACCACGCGCCCTGTCGCGATGTAGTCGGTCATGAACAGCGGCTCGGCGCCCACGACGACGATGTCGTCGACCACCATGCCGACGAGGTCGAACCCGATCGTGTCGTGCACGTCGAGCTGCTGGGCGATCGCGACCTTGGTGCCGACGCCGTCGGTCGACGTCGCGAGCAGCGGGCGGCGGAACCGGGTGAGCGCGCTCGCGTCGTACAGTCCCGCGAAGCCGCCCACGCCGCCCAGCACCTGGGGGCCGTGCGTCGCGCGCACGGCGTCCTTCATGAGCTCGACGGCCTTGTCGCCGGCCTCGGTGTCGACGCCGGCGGTCGCGTACGTGACCGGGCCGTCGAGCGTGGCGTCCACCGCCGCGTCCAGGGGCGTGCTCACGGGTGCTCCAGCGCGGACGCGCCACCGGTCGCGGGCAGGATCGACATGAGTCCGTCCTCGGGTGCCCCCAGCGGGAGCTCGTTCTGCTCGAGCAGGTGCTTGCCCAGCCGGTCGGCGGGCGGCAGCTCGATGGGGTACTGGCCGGAGAAGCAGGCGGTGCACAGCTGCGAACGAGGCTGCTCGGTCGCCGCGACCATGCCGTCCTCGGAGATGTAGCCGAGCGAGTCGGCGCCCAGCGACGCACCGATCTCGTCGATCGCCAGCCCGTTCGCGATGAGCTCGGCGCGGCTCGCGAAGTCGATGCCGTAGAAGCACGGCCACTTCACGGGCGGCGACGAGATGCGCACGTGCACCTCGGCGGCCCCCGCCTCGCGCAGCATCCGCACGAGCGCGCGCTGCGTGTTGCCGCGCACGATCGAGTCGTCGACCACGACGAGCCGCTTGCCGCGGATGACCTCGCGCAGCGGGTTGAGCTTGAGGCGGATACCGAGCTGGCGCAGCGTCTGCGACGGCTGGATGAACGTGCGTCCGACGTACGCGTTCTTCGTCAGCCCCTGCCCGAACGGGATGCCGGACTCCTGCGCGTAGCCGACGGCCGCGGGCGTCCCCGACTCGGGGACCGGGATCACGAGGTCGGCATCCACCGGGTGCTCCATCGCGAGCCGGCGGCCCATCTCGACGCGAGCCGCGTGGACCGACCGACCGGCGATCGTCGTGTCCGGGCGCGCGAGGTAGACGTACTCGAACACGCAGCCGGCACGCGGCTCGTCGCGCGGCGCGAAGCGGTGCGAGCGCAGGCCGTCCGCGTCGATCGCGACGAACTCGCCGGGCTCGATCTCGCGCACGAAGCTCGCACCGACGATGTCGAGCGCCGGCGTCTCGCTCGCGACCACCCAGCCGCGCTCGAGCCGCCCGAGCACGAGCGGGCGCACGCCCTGCGGGTCGCGCGCGGCGTACAGCGTGTGCTCGTCCATGAACACCAGGCAGAACGCGCCGCGCAGGCGCGGGAGCACCTCGAGCGCGGTGGCCTCGAGCGTGTGGTCCGGGTCGCCCGCGAGCAGCGCGGTGACGAGAGCGGTGTCGGTGGTGTTGCCGCGTGCGAGCTCGCCGCGACGCTGGCTGCCGTACCGCTCCGCGACGAGGTCGACGAGCTCGGCGGTGTTGGTCAGGTTGCCGTTGTGGCCGAGCGCGACGGTGCCCGCCGCGGTGGCGCCGAGGGTGGGCTGCGCGTTCTCCCACGTCGACCCACCGGTCGTCGAGTAGCGCGTGTGCCCGATCGCGATGTGCCCCTGCAGGGCGTTCAGCGCGGTCTCGTCGAACACCTGCGAGACCAGGCCCATGTCCTTGTAGACGAGGAGCTGCTGGCCGTTGCTCGTCGCGATGCCCGCCGACTCCTGGCCACGGTGCTGCAACGCGTAGAGGCCGAAGTAGGTGAGCTTGGCGACCTCCTCACCGGGAGCCCAGACCCCGAAGACGCCGCAGGCGTCCTGGGGGCCCTTCTCGTTCGGGAGGAGGTCGTGGTTCAGACGTCCGTCTGCGCGGGGGGCCACGCGCCCATGGTCGCACACGCGCGAGACGCGTCGCCAAGCCGTCCGCGAGCCGTCGCCACCCGCGCGGCCGTCAGCGCGGGCTGCGGCTGCGACGGTCCGCGAGCACCGCGAGCGCCCCACCCGCGAACGCCCCGACGACCGCTCCGGTCACCGCGAGCACCCAGCGGATGGCCCCCTCCCCGTCGAGGAACGAGACGAACCCCGTGCCGGCGCCCACGCACGACGCGGGGCCGTCGGGGCGCGAGCAGTCGCCGCCGTGCACGAGCACCGCGAGCACCAGCGCGACGACGATGCCGACGAGCGCGCCGACGATCATGAACGCGGAGAACTTGGGAGCGCGCCGGACCGTCGCGGGCGTCGCGGTGCGCTCGAGCTCCGCCTCGGAGGGGACGGGCGGCTCTTCGTCGCCCGGCTCTTCGTCGCGCGGCTCTTCGTCGCCCGGCTCTTCGTCGGCCGGCCCTGCGTCAGCCGCCTGGTCGGCAGTCCCCTCCGTGCCGGACGGCTCAGCGTCGGCCCGGTCCGGCTCGACAGGGGCGGTCGGGTCGTCGTCGGGCAGCTCGCTGGGCACCCGCAGATCGTAGGCCAGCACCGCGGTCCGCCCTGAACCCCCTGGTCAAGGGCGCACACGCGTGGCCTGCAGCGGGAGCCAGTGCTCGAGGTCGGCGCGCTCGCCCGACGCCTGCACGCGCCCTCCGTCGACCGCGTCGGCCCACGCCAGCTCACCGGTCGCGAGCTCGAGCCACGTCTGCGGATCGGTCTCGACGACGTTCGGGGGCGTGCCCCGGGTGTGCCGCGGGCCCGCGACGGCCTGCACGACACCGTCGGGGGGCACCCGGACCTCGACGGCGTTGCCCGGTGCGACGTCGGCGAGCTCCTCGAGCGTGAAGCGCACGGCGGTCCGGCGGGACTGCGTCGCAGCCGCGGCACGCTCAGCGCGCCACACCGCGAGCGCTGCGCGCCCGTCGGCGGGGTCGGTGCGACGGCGAGGCGGCATGTGACGATCATGCCCCGTCAGGTCCGCGGGCGCCCCGGCCCGCGCATCCCGCGCTGGTACTCCTTGGTGACCTGCTTCCAACGGGCGCGCTCCTGCGCCGCGAGCCTGCTGTCCACGCGGCGCGCCTGGTAGGCCGCCTCGCGTGCGAGCTTGCGCCACGAGTCGAGGCGGCGCTGTGGCAGGTCGCCCGCCGCGATCGCCGCGAGCACCGCGCAGCCGGGTTCGCCGCGGTGCTCGCAGTCCGCGAACCGGCACGTGCCGGCGAGCGCCACGACGTCGGAGAACGTGTGCTCGAGCGCGTCGTCGTCCGCGACCAGACCGATGCCTCGGATGCCAGGGGTGTCGATGAGGCATGCGCCGCCGGGGAGCGCGACGAGCTCGCGGTGGGTCGTCGTGTGACGGCCGCGCCCGTCGGCGTCACGACGCTCGCCCGTCGCCATGACCTCGCAACCCGCGAGTGCGTTCACGAGCGTCGACTTGCCCGCGCCCGACGGGCCGACGACGACGAGCGTCGCGCCCGGGCACACCAGCGCGCGGAGCGGCTCGAGGCCCTCGTCGCGGGCCACGCTCACCGCGTGCACGTCGACCGCGGGTGCGACGTCCGCGACCTCCGCCGCCATGCCGGCGGCGTCCGGCACGAGGTCCGCCTTCGTCAGCACGACGACCGGCCGGGCACCCGACCGCCACGCGAGCGTGAGGAGCCGCTCGACGCGGCCGAGGTCCGGGTCGGGGTCGAGGTGCTCGACGACGAGCACCACGTCGACCCCCGCCGCGAGGACCTGCTCGCGCGACGTCGTGCCGGCCGAGTCGCGCACCAGTGCCGAGCGACGCGCGGCCACCGCCACGACGTGGTCGTCGCGCACGCTCACGTGATCGCCGACGGTGGGCACGAGCCGCTCGTCTTCCGGCCCTGGCGCGAGGCCGTCGCGGTCGAGGGTCGCGCGGCGGGGCTCGGCGTGCAGGTCGTCCGCGGGTACGACGAGCACCGCGCCGCGGTCGGCCCGCACCACGCGGGCGCGTACGCCCCCGGGCGCCGTGTCGGCGCAGTCGCCGTGGTCGGCTCCGGGAACGTGGTCGGCGCCGGGGTCCGCACCGCGAGCGTGGGGCATACGAGCGACCGTACGAGCCGCGCCGCGCGCTCGACCAGCGCTTATCCGGGGGCGCCCCTGACGGTCGACCCCGACGCCCCACGACCCTCCCCTGACCGCGGGCGCGACGCCCTCGTCGCACCCGCCCTCGCTGGCCCGAGCACGCCCCGGTCGGCGAGCGCGGGTCTGGCGCGGCGAGCGCGGGTCTGCCGCGGCGAGCGCGCGTCGCGCGCGGTGCGCGGCGGCGTGCGATGCGCGCTCGGTGGAGATGGGAGTGGTTGGGAGGAGGCGGCGTGCGGTGGGCGGTGGGCCAGGTGCGCACAGGTGATCCGTTCGGGTGAACTTGGACAAACGTTCCGGTAACCGGTGGATATCCTCCCCGTTCGTCCGATTTCTCCCCTATGGTCTGACGCGGCCCCGGCAGTGGACGGGCGCCGGCAGCGCAGCCCACGCGCACCCCCGACCCTCCTGGAGGCTCCACGATGCTGCGTCGCGCCCTTGCCGCCGCCACCGTCTCGTCCGTCCTGCTGATCGCCGTCCCCGCCGCCGCCCAGGCGCACGGGTCGTCGGACGGCCACGGCTCCCAGGGCGGGTCGTGGGGCAGCAGTCACGGGGGCCGCGGGAACGGGTCCGGGAACGGGAACGGCGGCGGGTCCGGCGGCGGGTCGCGCGACGCGGGGTACGTCGAGGTGGTGTGGGCGACGCCGGTGTCGTCGGCGCTGCCGCAGCCGCAGGACGGTGCCTCCGCGCTCTGGCCGCAGCGGATCGCGACCGACGACACGTGCGGCGTGTGGCTGCAGCTCGACCGCTACGTGCCGGGTTCCGTGACCGACTCGCTCGTCAAGGGTGGCGTGCTCTACGGACCGAACAACCCCACCGAGGTGCTGGCGACGCGCTACCCGTACCCCGAGACGGGGCACCCGTGGAAGCTCGTCAAGGCGCCGGCGTGCCGTTCGACGCCTGCGACACCCACACCGAAGCCGTCGTCCAGCACCCCCTCTGGCCCGCACCACCCGTGCCCGACGCCGACCCGCACGTCGCCCCCGACGCGGACATCCTCCTGCCGGTCGCCGGCGGCGGCGCGCTCGACGCCCCGACGGCCGCGAAGGCCACCCCGGGCACGCCCGTCCTCCGGCTCGACCCGGCCGGGTCGAGCCGGAGGACGGGCGTGCCCGGGGTGGCCTTCGCGGCCGTCGGGGCGTCGAGCGCGCCGCCGCCGGCGACCGGCAGGAGGATGTCCGCGTCAGGGTCGACGTGCGGGTCGGCGTCGGGCACGGGTGGTGCGGGCCAGAGGGGGTGCTGGACGACGGCTTCGGTGTGGGTGTCGCAGGCGTCGAACGGCACGCCGGCGCCTTGACGAGCTTCCACGGGTGCCCCGTCTCGGGGTACGGGTAGCGCGTCGCCAGCACCTCGGTGGGGTTGTTCGGTCCGTAGAGCACGCCACCCTTGACGAGCGAGTCGGTCACGGAACCCGGCACGTAGCGGTCGAGCTGCAGCCACACGCCGCACGTGTCGTCGGTCGCGATCCGCTGCGGCCAGAGCGCGGAGGCACCGTCCTGCGGCTGCGGCAGCGCCGACGACACCGGCGTCGCCCACACCACCTCGACGTACCCCGCGTCGCGCGACCCGCCGCCGGACCCGCCGCCGTTCCCGTTCCCGGACCCGTTCCCGCGGCCCCCGTGACTGCTGCCCCACGACCCGCCCTGGGAGCCGTGGCCGTCCGACGACCCGTGCGCCTGGGCGGCGGCGGGGACGGCGATCAGCAGGACGGACGAGACGGTGGCGGCGGCAAGGGCGCGACGCAGCATCGTGGAGCCTCCAGGAGGGTCGGGGGTGCGCGTGGGCTGCGCTGCCGGCGCCCGTCCACTGCCGGGGCCGCGTCAGACCATAGGGGAGAAATCGGACGAACGGGGAGGATATCCACCGGTTACCGGAACGTTTGTCCAAGTTCACCCGAACGGATCACCTGTGCGCACCTGGCCCACCGCCCACCGCACGCCGCCTCCTCCCAACCACTCCCATCTCCACCGAGCGCGCATCGCACGCCGCCGCGCACCGCGCGCGACGCGCGCTCGCCGCGGCAGACCCGCGCTCGCCGCGCCAGACCCGCGCTCGCCGACCGGGGCGTGCTCGGGCCAGCGAGGGCGGGTGCGACGAGGGCGTCGCGCCCGCGGTCAGGGGATGGTCGTGGGGCGTCGGGGTCGACCGTCAGGGGCGCCCCCGGATAAGCGCTGGTCGAGCGCGCGGCGCGGCTCGTACGGTCGCTCGTATGCCCCACGCTCGCGGTGCGGACCCCGGCGCCGACCACGTTCCCGGAGCCGACCACGGCGACTGCGCCGACACGGCGCCCGGGGGCGTACGCGCCCGCGTGGTGCGGGCCGACCGCGGCGCGGTGCTCGTCGTACCCGCGGACGACCTGCACGCCGAGCCCCGCCGCGCGACCCTCGACCGCGACGGCCTCGCGCCAGGGCCGGAAGACGAGCGGCTCGTGCCCACCGTCGGCGATCACGTGAGCGTGCGCGACGACCACGTCGTGGCGGTGGCCGCGCGTCGCTCGGCACTGGTGCGCGACTCGGCCGGCACGACGTCGCGCGAGCAGGTCCTCGCGGCGGGGGTCGACGTGGTGCTCGTCGTCGAGCACCTCGACCCCGACCCGGACCTCGGCCGCGTCGAGCGGCTCCTCACGCTCGCGTGGCGGTCGGGTGCCCGGCCGGTCGTCGTGCTGACGAAGGCGGACCTCGTGCCGGACGCCGCCGGCATGGCGGCGGAGGTCGCGGACGTCGCACCCGCGGTCGACGTGCACGCGGTGAGCGTGGCCCGCGACGAGGGCCTCGAGCCGCTCCGCGCGCTGGTGTGCCCGGGCGCGACGCTCGTCGTCGTCGGCCCGTCGGGCGCGGGCAAGTCGACGCTCGTGAACGCACTCGCGGGTTGCGAGGTCATGGCGACGGGCGAGCGTCGTGACGCCGACGGGCGCGGCCGTCACACGACGACCCACCGCGAGCTCGTCGCGCTCCCCGGCGGCGCATGCCTCATCGACACCCCTGGCATCCGAGGCATCGGTCTGGTCGCGGACGACGACGCGCTCGAGCACACGTTCTCCGACGTCGTGGCGCTCGCCGGCACGTGCCGGTTCGCGGACTGCGAGCACCGCGGCGAACCCGGCTGCGCGGTGCTCGCGGCGATCGCGGCGGGCGACCTGCCACAGCGCCGCCTCGACTCGTGGCGCAAGCTCGCACGCGAGGCGGCCTACCAGGCGCGCCGCGTGGACAGCAGGCTCGCGGCGCAGGAGCGCGCCCGTTGGAAGCAGGTCACCAAGGAGTACCAGCGCGGGATGCGCGGGCCGGGGCGCCCGCGGACCTGACGGGGCATGATCGTCACATGCCGCCTCGCCGTCGCACCGACCCCGCCGACGGGCGCGCAGCGCTCGCGGTGTGGCGCGCTGAGCGTGCCGCGGCTGCGACGCAGTCCCGCCGGACCGCCGTGCGCTTCACGCTCGAGGAGCTCGCCGACGTCGCACCGGGCAACGCCGTCGAGGTCCGGGTGCCCCCCGACGGTGTCGTGCAGGCCGTCGCGGGCCCGCGGCACACCCGGGGCACGCCCCCGAACGTCGTCGAGACCGATCCGCAGACGTGGCTCGAGCTCGCGACCGGTGAGCTGGCGTGGGCCGACGCGGTCGACGGAGGGCGCGTGCAGGCGTCGGGCGAGCGCGCCGACCTCGAGCACTGGCTCCCGCTGCAGGCCACGCGTGTGCGCCCTTGACCAGGGGGTTCAGGGCGGACCGCGGTGCTGGCCTACGATCTGCGGGTGCCCAGCGAGCTGCCCGACGACGACCCGACCGCCCCTGTCGAGCCGGACCGGGCCGACGCTGAGCCGTCCGGCACGGAGGGGACTGCCGACCAGGCGGCTGACGCAGGGCCGGCCGACGAAGAGCCGGGCGACGAAGAGCCGCGCGACGAAGAGCCGGGCGACGAAGAGCCGCCCGTCCCCTCCGAGGCGGAGCTCGAGCGCACCGCGACGCCCGCGACGGTCCGGCGCGCTCCCAAGTTCTCCGCGTTCATGATCGTCGGCGCGCTCGTCGGCATCGTCGTCGCGCTGGTGCTCGCGGTGCTCGTGCACGGCGGCGACTGCTCGCGCCCCGACGGCCCCGCGTCGTGCGTGGGCGCCGGCACGGGGTTCGTCTCGTTCCTCGACGGGGAGGGGGCCATCCGCTGGGTGCTCGCGGTGACCGGAGCGGTCGTCGGGGCGTTCGCGGGTGGGGCGCTCGCGGTGCTCGCGGACCGTCGCAGCCGCAGCCCGCGCTGACGGCCGCGCGGGTGGCGACGGCTCGCGGACGGCTTGGCGACGCGTCTCGCGCGTGTGCGACCATGGGCGCGTGGCCCCCCGCGCAGACGGACGTCTGAACCACGACCTCCTCCCGAACGAGAAGGGCCCCCAGGACGCCTGCGGCGTCTTCGGGGTCTGGGCTCCCGGTGAGGAGGTCGCCAAGCTCACCTACTTCGGCCTCTACGCGTTGCAGCACCGTGGCCAGGAGTCGGCGGGCATCGCGACGAGCAACGGCCAGCAGCTCCTCGTCTACAAGGACATGGGCCTGGTCTCGCAGGTGTTCGACGAGACCGCGCTGAACGCCCTGCAGGGGCACATCGCGATCGGGCACACGCGCTACTCGACGACCGGTGGGTCGACGTGGGAGAACGCGCAGCCCACCCTCGGCGCCACCGCGGCGGGCACCGTCGCGCTCGGCCACAACGGCAACCTGACCAACACCGCCGAGCTCGTCGACCTCGTCGCGGAGCGGTACGGCAGCCAGCGTCGCGGCGAGCTCGCACGCGGCAACACCACCGACACCGCTCTCGTCACCGCGCTGCTCGCGGGCGACCCGGACCACACGCTCGAGGCCACCGCGCTCGAGGTGCTCCCGCGCCTGCGCGGCGCGTTCTGCCTGGTGTTCATGGACGAGCACACGCTGTACGCCGCGCGCGACCCGCAGGGCGTGCGCCCGCTCGTGCTCGGGCGGCTCGAGCGCGGCTGGGTGGTCGCGAGCGAGACGCCGGCGCTCGACATCGTCGGTGCGAGCTTCGTGCGCGAGATCGAGCCCGGCGAGTTCGTCGCGATCGACGCGGACGGCCTGCGCTCGCACCGCTTCGCGCCGCGCGACGAGCCGCGTGCCGGCTGCGTGTTCGAGTACGTCTACCTCGCGCGCCCGGACACGACGATCGCCGGTCGGTCGGTCCACGCGGCTCGCGTCGAGATGGGCCGCCGGCTCGCGATGGAGCACCCGGTGGATGCCGACCTCGTGATCCCGGTCCCCGAGTCGGGGACGCCCGCGGCCGTCGGCTACGCGCAGGAGTCCGGCATCCCGTTCGGGCAGGGGCTGACGAAGAACGCGTACGTCGGACGCACGTTCATCCAGCCGTCGCAGACGCTGCGCCAGCTCGGTATCCGCCTCAAGCTCAACCCGCTGCGCGAGGTCATCCGCGGCAAGCGGCTCGTCGTGGTCGACGACTCGATCGTGCGCGGCAACACGCAGCGCGCGCTCGTGCGGATGCTGCGCGAGGCGGGGGCCGCCGAGGTGCACGTGCGCATCTCGTCGCCGCCCGTGAAGTGGCCGTGCTTCTACGGCATCGACTTCGCGAGCCGCGCCGAGCTCATCGCGAACGGGCTGGCGATCGACGAGATCGGTGCGTCGCTGGGCGCCGACTCGCTCGGCTACATCTCCGAGGACGGCATGGTCGCGGCGACCGAGCAGCCTCGTTCGCAGCTGTGCACCGCCTGCTTCTCCGGCCAGTACCCCATCGAGCTGCCGCCCGCCGACCGGCTGGGCAAGCACCTGCTCGAGCAGAACGAGCTCCCGCTGGGGGCACCCGAGGACGGACTCATGTCGATCCTGCCCGCGACCGGTGGCGCGTCCGCGCTGGAGCACCCGTGAGCACGCCCCTGGACGCGGCGGTGGACGCCACGCTCGACGGCCCGGTCACGTACGCGACCGCCGGCGTCGACACCGAGGCCGGCGACAAGGCCGTCGAGCTCATGAAGGACGCCGTGCGCGCGACGCACGGCCCCCAGGTGCTGGGCGGCGTGGGCGGCTTCGCGGGACTGTACGACGCGAGCGCGCTCACCCGGTTCCGCCGCCCGCTGCTCGCGACGTCGACCGACGGCGTCGGCACCAAGGTCGCGATCGCCCAGCAGCTCGACGTGCACGACACGATCGGGTTCGACCTCGTCGGCATGGTGGTCGACGACATCGTCGTCGTGGGCGCCGAGCCGCTGTTCATGACCGACTACATCGCGACAGGGCGCGTGGTCCCCGAGCGGATCGCGGACGTGGTGCGCGGCATCGCGGCGGCATGCTCGGTCGCGGGGACCGCGCTCGTGGGCGGCGAGACCGCAGAGCACCCGGGGCTGCTCGCGCCCGACGAGTACGACGTGGCCGGTGCCGCGACCGGCGTGGTCGAGGCCGACGAGCTGCTCGGCCCCGAGCGTGTGCGTGCGGGCGACCTCCTGGTGGCGCTCGCCTCGAGCGGGCTGCACTCCAACGGCTACTCGCTCGTCCGTGCCGTGGTGCGCCAGGCCGGCTGGTCGCTCGACCGGCACGTCGACGAGCTGGGCCGCATGCTCGGCGAGGAGCTGCTCGAGCCCACGCGCGTGTATGCGACGGACTGCCTGGCGCTCGCCCGGCGTGCCGGCGTCGCGGGTCTGCACGCGTTCAGCCACGTGACCGGCGGCGGTCTCGCCTCGAACGTCGCGCGCGTGCTCCCGGTGGGGCTGGTGGCGGACGTGGACCGCGGGGGCTGGCAGCTCCCGCCGGTGTTCTCGCTCGTGCAGCGGCTCGGTCAGGTGCCGTGGACGGACCTCGAGGGCACCCTGAACCTCGGCGTCGGCATGGTCGCGATCGTCGCCCCCGACGCGCTCGACGGCGTGCTCTCGCACGCTGCGGAGCTGGGCCTTCCGGCGTGGGAGCTGGGGCGCGTGCGCGATGCCGACCCGACGACCGACGTCGTCGGTTCCCCGGGGTTCGTCGCGGGGACCAAGGGCGTGCACGGCGGGGCAGTCCGGCTCACGGGCGACTACCGGGTCTGACCAGCGGCGCACGCCGAGAGGCCACGCATGCGCGAGCCCCGTCCGTCACGGCACGGCCCACGCGCTGCCGTGAGGGACGGACGGGAGCACGAGAACGACGGCCCCGGAGGGCCGTCGTTCAGGCGTGGACCGAAGTGATCGGGACTCAGCGCTCGTCGTCGTCGAGCCAGCGACCGTAGTCGCCGTCGTCCGTGTCATCCGTGTCGACCGCGGCGCCGCCGCGTCGGTCACTGAGATCGTTGTGGCTGTGCGACGTGAGCTCCTGCTCGAGAGCCCGGTAGTTCGTCTCGGGGCTGAAGTACTTCAGCTCCCGGGCGACCTTCGTCTGCTTAGCCTTCTGACGGCCGCGCCCCATGGCATCGACCCCCTCTTACGTGGATGCGGGGCGGCTCCGTGCTGACACGTGCGGCCCCGGGGTGCTGAATCGTCTCTTCGTGCCGCAACGGTACATGTTCGATCGCTATTCCGGCCACTTGATCGGGCGCGACGCGCGTCACCCGGCGGTCTGCCTCGCACGGCCGGACGCCGTGCCCGTCGGTACGTCCGGGCGGGGGTCTCCCGCGCCCGGGGTGCTTCTCGTGGCGGTCCCAGGGTCCGCATGGCGGACGGAGCGAGAATCTTCTCCGCCTGTCGACGCCGGACCATGCGTGCGTGCGAGCGTGCACATGCGTGCAGGGCGGCGCCGTGTGCGCCGGCTCGACCGGTCCGGGCGTGCATGGCGCGCCCGTTCGGGTGAACCGTCGTGCGACACGCCGTCCAGCCGCTCGCACGGCTCGCGGCGACGTGACGAAATGTCCGAGTTAGGCTGAGATCGACGTCACGTCGCGCCCGGGTCGTTCGTCCGTCCGGGTGATGTGTACCATTTCGTTATCATTCTGTTTCGCGAATGATCTGCATGACAGCAGTGTCTGTGCTAGTGAGGCCGCGCTCGTACGGTCTGACCAGCGCTTCCACCCTGGTCGTCGGGTTCGCCCCTCGACCGAACGCTCGCCAGGAGGCAAGCATGTCCGTCCAGCCCGCTCAGTCCGAGGTCCTGCTGACTCCGTCCGAGGTCGCCACGCTCTTCCGCGTCGACCCCAAGACCGTCACGCGCTGGGCCAAGGCCGGCAAGCTCTCGTCGATCCGCACTCTCGGTGGCCACCGCCGTTACCGGGAGTCCGAGGTCATGGAGCTGCTCGGCGTGCCCAACCAGCGCGACAGCCGGGGCTGAGGCCCGCACGACCGGCCCGCAGCCGACCCGACGAGGTCGGTGCGCGGGCCGCGATGCGCCCGACAGGCCGTGACGGGCGCGCGCGCTGGTGAGGCGCGCACCGCACCACCGCGTCGTCGATGACGCGCGACGTCAACGACGACGGGCGCGCAGCACCACCAGTCCGACGACCAGTGCGACGCCGGCGGCGACGCCGCCCAGCACGATCCGCGCACGCCGTGCCGCCGCGGGGTCGTCGCCCGAGCCCGAGGCATCCGTGACCAGGCCGCGCGCGGCGGCCTGGGCGTCGTGCAGCACCGCGCCGGGCGTGAGCCGCGCGACGAGCGCGTCGATGCTCTCCGCGAGCTCCGCCCGGGTCGCGCCGATCTCCAGCTCGAGCTCCGCCATCCGGGGCGTCGTGAACGGGTCCGGCCTCGGCGTGCCGGCGGCCTTCTCGTCGGGCTCGTGGCTCATCGCTTGACCGCCTCCTTGACGACCTCGACGTCCGACTTCATGCTGGCGACCGCCTTGGTGGGCACGGGGGTACGTCCCTTCTTGACCATCGAGAGACCGACGAGCGCGAGGACGACGACCAGCAGCAGCAGCGCCCCCGTCACGATGAGGGCCGCGGCCCACAGCGGGAGCCAGAGGTCGAGCACGATGATCGCGAGCGCGATGACGGCTGCGAGCAGGTAGAGCGCGAAGAACGCGGCGGCCGCGATGAGCGCCCCGCCCGTGCCCAGCTTCTGCAGGCGACCGCTGATCTCGGCCTTCGCGAGGTCGATCTCCGCGCGGACCAGGCGCGCCGTGCGCTCGGCGACCTCGCTGAACAGCTCGCCGATGCTCCTCGTGTCCTGCGTCGTCATGGCGTCCTCCCGTCGTGCACGTCGGCCGGGCCGCACGGACGGCCGGCCTCCCGGCAAGTCTGCAGGTCGACGCCGCACGTCGCACCTTCGCAGCGGGCGGCGCGGTGGGCGTCAGGCGGTCAGTCCGCCCACGGGTGGACCTGGTCGCCCGCCGGGTGCACGACGGGTGCGGTGCGGGCCGCGGGCCTGGGCAGGCGGTGGCGCGCCCACGCCGCGAGCCCGCCCGCGACCAGGATGAGCGCGACGCCGACCAGCAGCGCGGCGAGCCACGGGTGCATGCCCGCTTGGGTGAGCGCCAGGACCACCGACGTCACCAGGAGCGCCAGCCCGAAGAACGTGAGCAGGAGCGCGGCGCCGAACCCGATGGCCGACGGGCGAACCTCGACGACGCGCGCGCGGACGCTCGCCTGCACGGCGTTGACCTCGGCCTGGATCGAGGCACGCACGCGGTCCTCGGCCTGCGAGATCTTCTCCCGGGCGCGTTCGGCGATCGGGTCGGTGAGGCGGTCGAAGAAGCTGCGGGGCTCGTCGCTGGGCACGGCTCTCTCCTCGTCGGGTTCGGTGCCTCCACCCTACTGAGCGTCGCGCAGGTCACCTGGGTCGTCGGCCCCAGACGTGCCGGCCGCCTCGGTGCGGTCGGTCGCGCCCAGCGTGCGTGCGAGCAGCGGGAAGAGCAGCACGGTGAGGGCGCCCGCGAAGACCAGGCAGCCGGCGGTGCCGACCGGGAGGCTGCCCTCGTCGACGGCCAGCTGTGTGAGCGCGACGAGCATCGGCAGGGTCGTCGCCGTGTACAGGCCGAGCTGCACGCGCTCGCGCGGCACCAGGTGCCGTCGGTACCAGAACAGCGCCGGGCCGCCGCGAACGGCACCGATGAGCACGACGAACACGATCGGCAGCCACGGCTGCTCGGCGATCGCGTCGAGCTGCAGCGCCATGCCGGACGACACGAAGAAGATGGGGATGAACACGCCCCAGCCGACGGTCTCGAGCTTGTGCGAGAGGTCGTCGTCCTGCGCCGGGACCCACGACCGCAGCACCATGCCCGCGAGGAACGCGCCGAGCACCGCGTCGAACCCCATCGAGCTGGACAGCGCGAGCAGGCCGACGAGCAGCAGGAGCGACACCCGCACCGGGCCCTGGCCGGTGCCGTCGCCGAGGGGACGCAGCAGCCCGCGGGTGCGGCCGAACGCGAACCGGCGAGGCAGCGTGCCGAGGACGACGACCGCGGCGGCGAACAGGACGAGCGCGACGAGTGCGACGAGCGTCCCGCGCGTCCCCAGGAAGAGGGCCATCGCGACGATCGGCCCCAGCTCGCCCACCGCGCCGCCCGCCATGACGTACCTGCCGAGAGGCCGGTCGGTGAGCCCCTCCTCCTTGAGCACGGGGACCAGGACGCCGAGCGCCGTGGTCGAGAGCGCGATCGTGATCGCGACGATCGCCGGGACGTCGCGCGTGATCGACAGCGCGACCAGGAGCAGCGCCCCGAGGACGATCGACGTCAGCCAGGCCCGCACGCCCAGCCGCCCGGCGGGCTGCCGGCCGATCCCGGGGTCGATCTCGTACCCCGCGAGCAGGAACAGGAACCCCATGCCGAGGTCGGACAGCAGGCCGACGGCCTCGGGCGACGACCAGTGCAGGCACTCGGGGCCGATGAGCACGCCGCCTGCCAGGAGCACGACGACCTGGGGCAGCCTCCAGCGCGCCGGCATCGTGCTGACCGCGACGAGCGTGAGGACGCTGACCGCGACGACGGGGAGCAGCGTGTCGAACTCCACGAACCGTCTCCTGTCGGTGCGATCAGGCCCGCGGTGGGGTCTGCGGGCCGTCTCACCGGATGATGTCAGACGGGGTCGCGCCGCAGCACGAGGAGGGTCAGGTCGTCGGTCGCGGCGTCGTCGCGGCACGCCGCCATGACGGCGTCGACGTCGGAGCCCAGCGGACCCGCGAAGAGCTCCTCGAGCCGCGCGAGGCCCGCGCGCAGCCCGGTCTGGCGCGAGTCGACCAGGCCGTCGCTGTACAGCACCAGCGCACCGCCGGGCTCGATCGTCGCCGGCGCCGACCGCGGTGAGCCGGACCCGACGCCGAGCGGTCGCTCGACGACGCCGTCGACCAGTGCGGGCCGGCGCCCCGGCGCCAGCAGCAGGGGGCGCGGGTGGCCCGCGACGGCGATGTCCACCTCGCCCGTGGCGGGGTGGAGCACCGCGACGACGACCGTCGCCATCTCCGTCGGCATCGTGTGCCGGACGACGCGGTCGAGCCACGCGACGGTCGTCGCGGCGTCGTCGCCCCGCAGCAGGTAGCCGCGCAGCGTGTTGCGCAGCTGTCCCATCGACGCGGCCGCGGCCAGGCCGTGGCCCGCGACGTCGCCGACGACGACGGCGACCCTGCCGTCGGGCAGCGTGAGCGCGTCGTACCAGTCGCCGCCCACCTGGCCGCCCGCGGAGGGCTCGTAGCGTGCCTCGATCGTCCATCCGGGCACGGCGGGGATCTCTGCCGGCAGGAGGCTGCGCTGCACCGCGAGCGCAGTCGCGAGCTGCCAGCGGTTGCGCAGCAGCAGGACCTCGAGCAGGCGCGGACGAAGCTCGGAGGCCGAGCGCAGCTGCTGCTCGGTCCACGGCTCGCTCGTGTCCCGCACCAGCTCGCTCCACCGGTCGAACGACTTGCGCGGGCTGAGCCGCACGGCATCGCCCTCGAGGCGGGCGATCGCCTTGTTGTGCGGGTCCCCGCCCCAGTCGACGCTGCGCACGGCCTCGTGCCGCAGCCAGACCACGCACTGCCCGTCGGGCAGGCGCACCGCGAGCAGGCCGGCGGCCCCCGGGAGCGCCGCAGCCAGCTCGGGCTCCTGGGCGACGAGCGACGTCCGGACCACGAGCTCCTGGTCCTGGGCGTCGACCCACGCGAGCAGCGGTGCCACGTCCTCCGGGACGTCACCCGTCGAGGCCACGCGACGTTCCACGCGCACGACCGCACCCTGCGCCGGCACGAGGTCGAGGACCGAGGGCCGCGCCGAGCCCGTGCGCCCCACCAGGGCGTCGGCGAGCGCGAGGTCCCCGTCACGGGCCGCGACCAGCAGCCGCTCGAGGGTGCCCGCGGCCGCGAGCTCCGCCTCGAGGTCGGCCTCCTGCGAGCGGGCGACGAACCGCAGGGACAGCGTCGAGCCCAGGAACTCCGCCGCCGCGCGCACGGCGTACGGCGGGCAGTGCGGTCCCGAGTAGTGGTGGCACGCGACGAGGCCCCACAGCCGGCCCTCGCGCAGCAGCGAGATCGACATCGACGCCGCGACGCCCATGTTGCCGAGGTACTCGCAGTGGATCGGCGAGACGCTGCGCAGGGTCGAGTACGTCAGGTCGAGCGGGAGCCCGGTGCTCTCGTCGAGGCCGGGGACGAGCGGCGCGGGCTGGTACGCGACGTCCGCGATGAGCCGGATCCAGCTCTTCTCGTACAGCGCGCGGGCCTGCGGCGGGATGTCGCTCGCGGGGTAGTGCAGGCCGAAGAACGAGTTGAGGTCGTCGCGCTTCGCCTCGCCGACGACCTCGCCGTTGTACTGCTCGTCGAACCGGTAGACCATCACGCGGTCGAAGCCGGTGAGCGCGCGGACCTCGTTCGCCGCGACGTCGTACAGCTCCGGGAGCGTGAGCGCGCGGTTGAGGCGCTCCACGGCACCGCGCACCGCCTGGTAGGTGTTGGGGAAGGAGAACGGGCGTGGGCCGCGGGAGGCCTCGAGCTCGACGACGAGCAGCGTGCCCTGCCCGACGGCGACGCGGTGCAGCACCGCGTCGACCTCGAGCGGGCCGTCGACCGTGCCGGCCGTGACCACCAGCGGGTTGCGTGCGCGCAGGTCGCCCCAGGTCTGCAGGTGCGCGCGCAGCGGGTCGGTGGCCTCGCGCCCCAGCACGTCGTCGAGCGACGAGCCCAGCACGTCGTCGACGCCCACGCCGAGCAGGTCCGCGACGTTGGCGGAGACGTGCCGCACCACGAGGTCCGGCTCGGTGACCGCGAGGAACACACCCCAGCGCTGGATGCTGCCGGGGATGTGGATGGGCTCGCGAGCGCAGTTGTCGAGGTCGACCGGAACGCCCGGGGCCAGCAGGTCGTCGCTCGTCGTCGTGCCTCTCTGGTGGACCGCGGTACGTCTGGACAGCGATGCGCGCCGTCGTCGCCGCGCCACCGAACCGTAACCCAGGGTGGTGACGCCCGAGCACGACGAAGGCCCGCACGCTGCTCGCGTACGGGCCTCCCGCGGTGGCTCCGACCGGCGTCGATCCGGTGACCTTTCGATTTTCAGTCGAACGCTCTACCAACTGAGCTACAGAGCCGTGGGGGACCTGTGCCGGACCCCCGGAACGAGAACGCCGGTCCGAGGACCGGCGCTTCGAGCGACCCCGACGGGACTTGAACCCGCGACCTCCGCCGTGACAGGGCGGCGCGCTAACCAACTGCGCTACGGGGCCTTGGTGTGAATCAAGACCTTCTTGCTGTACTGCTGAACTGCTCGTACCCCCAACGGGATTCGAACCCGTGCTACCGCCGTGAAAGGGCGGGGTCCTAGGCCGCTAGACGATGAGGGCGAGTCCGCCCCTGACGTCGAGGCGCCGGATGACCGTGGTAGAGCATACGGGGTCGCGCGCCCGATCTCCAAAGCGAGGTCGACGTGGCCTGCGCCACCCTCGTTCGCACCCGGCCGACCAGGCAGGATGGTGCCGTGTTCGAGATGCCGCGCGCCGAGTTCGAGGACGCGGTCCGTGACGCGCTGGACGAGGTCCCGCCCGAGCTGACCGCGCTCATGGACAACGTCGTCGTGCTCGTCGAGGACCACGCGCCCGCCGACGACCCGACGCTGCTCGGGCTGTACGAGGGCATCCCGCTCACCGAGCGCACCTCCTTCTACGCCGCGGGCTCGCTGCCCGACCGGATCACGATCTACCGGCTGCCGACGCTCGAGATCTGCGAGACGCGCGACGACGTCGTCGAGGAGGTCGCGATCACCGTGGTCCACGAGATCGCGCACCACTTCGGCATCGACGACGACCGCCTGCACGAGCTGGGGTGGGACTGATGGGCCACGCGCACGGCAGCGGCCACTCCCACGCGCACGACCACGTGACCGCCGCGCACGCGCACCGCGGGCGACTCGTGGCCGTGCTCGCGCTCACGCTCGTCGTGATGGCGGTCGAGGTCGTTGGCGGCGTGGTCTCGGGCTCGTTCGCGCTCGTCGCCGACGCGGGACACATGCTCACCGACGCCGCGGGCGTCGCGCTCGCGCTCGGAGCGACCGTGCTGGCCGCGCGGCCCGCGACCGAGACGCGCACGTTCGGGTGGCAGCGCGCCGAGATGCTGGCGGCGCTGGTCAACGGGCTGCTCATCGCGGTCGTCGGCGTGCTCGTGCTCGTCGGGGGCGTGCGGCGCATCGTGGCCCCCGAGCCCGTCGAGGGCGGTCTCATGCTCGTCGTCGCCGCGGTGGGCCTCGCCGCCAACGCCGTGGGCCTCGTGCTGCTGGTCCCCGGGCAGCGCGACTCGCTGAACCTGCGCGGCGCGTACCTCGAGGTGCTCGGCGACCTGCTGGGGTCCGCGGCGGTCATCGTCGCGGCGCTCGTGCTGCTCGCCACGGGGTTCGAGCGAGCCGACGGCATCGCGTCCGTCGCGATCGGCGTGATGATCCTGCCGCGCGCGGTCGGGCTGCTGCGGCAGGTCGCGCTCGTGCTGCTCGAGGCCACGCCCGCCGGGGTCGACCTGGGCGCGGTGCGCGCGCACATCTGCGGGGTCCGCGGCGTCGTCGGCGTGCACGACCTGCACGCGTGGACCATCACGTCGGGTGTGCCGGTGCTCTCCGCGCACGTCGAGGTGCCCGACGAGGTCCTCGAGCGTGGCGAGGCCGGCCGCGTGCTCGACGACCTGCGCGGCTGCCTCGCGGGGCACTTCGACGTGGACCACTGCACGTTCCAGCTCGAGCCGCCGTCGGCCGGCGAGGAGCAGCGCACGCACGCGTGAGCGGGTGTCGGACCCGCTCGCTAGGGTCGGTCGCATGGTGAGGGTCGGGGTGGTGCTGCTCCCGCAGGAGCGCTGGTCGGTCGCGCGTGACCGGTGGCGCCAGGTCGAGGAGTGGGGCTTCGACCACGCCTGGAGCTACGACCACCTGGCGTGGCGCTCGCTCGCCGACGAGCCGTGGTTCGCGACCGTGCCGCTGCTCGCGGCCGCGGCGGCCGTCACCGAGCGCATCGATCTGGGCACGTTCGTCGCGTCCCCCAACTTTCGCCACCCGGTCCCGTTCGCCAAGGACGTGCTCGGGCTCGACGACGTGTCGGGCGGCCGGTTCCTGCTCGGGCTCGGAGCCGGGGGTGAGGGGTTCGACGCGCGCGTGCTCGGGCCCGCGCCGACGCGCGGCGAGCGCACGCGCCGGTTCGAGGAGTTCGTCGGCGTGCTCGACCAGCTGCTCACGCAGCCCGTGACGAGCCATGCGGGCGAGTTCTACACGGCCGACGAGGCGCGGATGATCCCGGTGCCCGAGCGGCGACCGCCGTTCGTCGTCGCCGCCGCCGGCCCGCGGACCATGACGCTCGCGGCGCGGCTCGGCGACGGGTGGGTGACCTACGGACCGAGCTTCGGACCCGACGAGCAGGACGACCCCGCCGCGGCGCAGGAGGCGTGGTGGAGCGGGCTCGCGGAGGTGTCGTCGCAGGTCAGCGCGATCGAGGCGTCCGTGGGGCGGGACGTGCCGCTGCGGCGCTACCTGTCTCTCGACGGCGCGCCGATCTACTCGCTCACCTCGACCGACCTCGTGCTCGAGGGCATCGAGCGGGCGGCGGCGCTCGGGTTCGACGACGTCGTCGTGCACTGGCCGCGCGCCGAGGGCGTGTACGCGGGTTCCGAGCGCGTGCTGGAGGAGCTCGCGTCGCGGCTGCCGTCGATCCGGGCGGCCTAGCTCTCGCCGTCGCGATCGTCGCGGTCCACGCGGTAGCGCACGTGCACCACCCCGCTGCCGAACCGGCGCTCGTCGACGAGCGTGAGTCTGGCGTGCAGGTCGTCGGCCAGAGCGCGGGTGCCGCCGCCGACGACCACCGGGTGCAGGAACAGCCGGATCTCGTCGACGATCCCCGCCCGCAGGGCGTGCGCCGCGATCGTGGGGCCGCCGACGGTGACGTGGCCGGGGATGGCCCGCACCGCGTCCGGGTCGAAGCGGCGCTCGAGCCGCGTGCGCGGGGTCGTCGTCGCGGCGAGCGTCGAGGAGAAGACGACCTTGTCCGCGTCGCGCCAGATGCGTGCGTAGTCGGCGGTCGTCGGGTCGTCGTCGCCGATCGTCTGCCACACCGCCATGACCTCGTACATGCGCCGGCCGTAGAGGTAGGTGGTGGCGGTGCGCTCGAGGTCGTTGACGAACCGGTGCACCTCGTCGTCGGGTGCGGCCCAGCCGAACCCGCCGGACGCGTCGTTCACGTACCCGTCGAGCGAGGTGATCGCGGAGTAGGTCAGCATGCGGGCTCTCCTGCGCTCGGAACGGCTCAGGGCTGGTCGACGAGGTCGACGAGGTCGCGCACGCCCATGACCTCGACGAGGAAGCGCAGGCGCTCGGGCGCGCCCACGATCCGCACGCGTTCGCCCGACGACCGGTACGTGAGCGCGATGAAGCGCACGACCGTCGAGTCGACGAACGTCACGTCCGACGCGTCGATCGTCAGCGCGGGCCGCAGGTGTCCGTCCTCGGCGCCGTGCGCGACGTCCTCGAGGCGCTCGCTCAGCGCGGCGTCGATCTCGCCGACGAGCACGACGACGCCGTCGTCGCGCACGCTCACCGACCCGGCCTGGCGCATCGCTGCGTCGGGTGCCTCGTCGAAGACCGCCCACACCGTCTTCGAGCTGGCGTCGGCGAACCAGCCCACGTCGAGCGACAGTTCGCGCGCGAGGTGCAGCCCGAGCCCGCCGGCTCCCAGCACCCGGCGGCCGGCGAACACCGGCGTGACCGCCACGTCGTGGTCGGCCACCTCGAGCAGGTACGACCCGGCCCGCCGGTGCAGCCGCACGAGCGTCGGGGGCAGGCCGTGGTGCAGCGCGTTCGTCGCGAGCTCGGACGCGATGAGCACGATCTTGCTGGGGGTGTCGTCGAGCGACTCCGTGGGCGACGCGCCCTCGGCCTCCAGCCGACGGCCGAGGTCCGACCGGAGCGACGCGAGCTCGTCGGCCGAGCCGAGCGTCCACTCGTCGAGCAGCGTGTACCCCGCGGGCGGCCGTGCCATGGGCAGGTCGTCGTCGGTCTCGGTCACGTCGATCGGCACCGGAGGTACTCCCGGGGTGGAGGGGGGCGGCCCGCCGAGCGTACGTCGTGGCGAGCGCCGGCGCGCGTCCTCGCGGGTCCGTCAGGCGGTCGCGCCCGCGGCGCGGGTCGCCTCCTCGATCATCCGGACGAGGGCCGTGAGGTCCTCCTCGAACGTGAGCTCGCGCAGCATCGTCGTCGGGCGGTCGTCACGCATGCGCCAGACGAACGCGTAGAGCACCGGACGCCCGTCCTTCACGCGGCGCATGACGACGATGCCGGTGTCGCCCACGACCGTCGTCGTCGGGAACGACGCGTCGTCCGCCGGCTCCATCGTGAGGCCCTGCGCCGCGAGCTGGCCGAACCGCGCCATGAGCTGGGGCTTGGTGATCCGCACGACCTGACCGGCCTGGTCGATCCGCAGGTTCTCGAACTCGTCGTCGTACACCGCGTCGAGCCGCGCGAGGTCCATCGTTACCCCGGCGTCGAGGTAGTCCTGCATGGCGTCCACGAGCGTCGTCATCGTTCCTCCTATAGCGGTGTTATAGCAACGATGCCGACGATAGGTATAGCGGTGTTATAGAGTCAACCCCGACATGGCGATCGACACCGAGCAGATCCTCGACGCGGCCCTCGACCTCCTGCGCGAGGGAGGGCTCGATGCCGTCACGGTGCGCGCGCTCACGACGCGCCTCGGCGTGCAGGCGCCCGCCGTGTACTGGCGCTTCGCGGGCAAGCGAGAGCTGCTGGACGCAGTCGCGGAGTCGGTGCTCGCCGAGCGCGTGCCCGGCCTCCCGCCGTTCGACGGGGTGCAGCCGTGGGCGCCGTGGTGGGCGGACCGGCTCCGGGCGCTGCGCGCAGCGATGCTCGCCTACCCGGACGGCGCCCGGCTCGTCACGGGCGCCACGCCCCTGCGGGTTCCGACCCTCGAGCGGCTCGTCGACGACGGTCTCGCGGCCGCCGAGGTCGCGGGCCTCGACCTCCTCGACGCGGCCGTGCGCGTCTACACCTCGCTGCACTACACGTTCGGCCACGTCATCGAGGAGCAGGACTCGGCCGCTGTCGGGCGGATGGACGACGAGACGGCGGCGTCGTTCCACGAGCGGTACCCCGCCGTGGCGCGGCTGCTCGCGCTGGCGGTGTCGTCAGGCGCGACGCCGGACGACGCGTTCGACGCCGGGCTGCACCTGATCCTGCGCTGAGTGCCCGGTCAGAGCCGCCCGCCGGTGGACGGGCCGTGGGCCTCGTCGACGATGCGGGCGAGCGCGCGGGCCGAGTCCGGGACGCGGGGGAGCGACCGGGACCAGACGAGCGTCAGCGGGCGGTCCAGCGCGACGTCGGTGACCGAGACCTCGACGAGGCTGCCGGCGGCGAGCGCCTCGCGGACGGCGAGCCGGCTCAGCACCGCCGGGCCGCTGCCGGCGGCGACCGTGGCGCGGACCGCGGCGGTCGTCGGGAGCTGCGCGGCGGGGGTGCGGACGGCGTCGGCGCCGAGAGCTCCGGCGAGCGCCGCCTCGAACGCGGCGCGCGTGCCCGAACCCGCCTCGCGTGCGACGAGGGGCGCGGCAGACAGCTCGGCGCCGGTGATCGCATCGCGCGAGGCCCAGGGGTGGTCGGGCGCGACGACCACGACGAGCTCGTCGCGTGCGACGACGCGCGAGCGGACGTCGTCCGGGACGTGCGGGGTCTCGACGAAGCCGATGTCGCACGCGCCGTCGCGCACGAGCTCGAGCACGCGAGCGCTGTTCGCCGCGGTGAGCTCGACGTCCTGCGTCCCGGGAACGCCGGTCGCGCGCAGGCGCACGAGCCACGCGGGCAGCAGGTGCTCCGCGACGGTCAGGCTCGCGGCGACCCGCAGCGCCGCCGCACCCTCGCCGCGCAGGCTGGCGACCGCGACGTCGAAGCGGGTCGCGGCCTCGACGACCTCGGCGGCCCACGACGCCACGACGCGTCCGGTCGTCGTCAGCTCGGACCCGCGCGCGGACCGGTCGACGAGCCGCGCGCCGACCTCTCGCTCGGTGGCCCGGACGCGCTGGCTGACCGCCTGCTGGCTCATCCCGAGTGCCCGCGCCGCAGCCGAGATGCTGCCCTGCTCGTCCACCGCGACCAGCACGCGCATCGCCGTCAGGTCCGTCATGGCGCCCAGGGTGTCACAAGTAACGCTTGTGCCCGGACAACGTCTCTCGTCTACCGGCCGCCTCGGCGCCCGACCAGGCTGAGCACGTGCTCCAGCAGCTCCCCACGCGCCCTCGGATCGGCGTCCGCCGGCTCGGACCCAACTGGTTCGCCTCCGTCATGGGCACGGGCATCGTCGCGACCGCCGGCGCCGGCCTCCCGCGCGCGCTCCCTGGCGTGCGACCGTTCGCGACGACAGTGTGGGTGCTCGCCGCGACGTTGCTGCTCGTGCTCGTCGTCGCGACCGCGGTGCACTGGGTGCGGCACCGCGACGCCGCGCGCGCCCACGTGCTCGACCCGGTGATGGCCCACTTCTACGGCGCGCCGCCGATGGCGATCATGACGGTCGGGGCGGGTGCGCTCGTCGTCGGCCCACCGCTGCTCGGCGCTCGTACGGCAGTGCTCGTCGACGCCGCGCTGTGGTCGGTCGGCACCGTGCTCGGGCTCGCGACCGCCGTCGTCGTCCCCGTCGTCGCCGCGACCCGGCACGAGCCGCACCCGCCGTTCGCCGGCAGGCTCATGCCCGTCGTCCCGCCCATGGTCTCCGCGGCCACCGGCGCGGTGCTCCTGCCGCACGTCCCGCCCCACCAGCGCGGGCCGTTCGGGGTGGCGCTCGTCGTGCTGTTCGTCGCGGGGCTCGTCGGGACGCTCCTCGTGCTGCCCGGGGTGGTGCGCGCCGTCCGGGGCGGCCACCTCGGGACCGTGGCGCTCGTGCCGACGCTGTGGATCGTGCTCGGCCCGCTCGGCCAGTCGGTGACCGCGGCCAACCTCATGGCCGGCGACGCGGCGCTCGTCGACCCGTCCGCCGCCCGGCTCGCGCGCGGTGTCGCGGTCGCGTTCGGCGTCGTCGTGCTGACCGCCGCCGCGGTGTGGGCATGTGTCGCGCTGCGGCTGACGCTCGCCGCCCGTCCGCCGTTCGGGCTGCCGTGGTGGTCGTTCACGTTCCCCGTCGGGACGTGCGTCACGGGGCTCTCGGCGCTCGCGGTGCGGACGGGGGCGCGCCCGCTCGCCGACGTCGCGCTCGCGGCGTACCTCGTGCTCGTCGTGGTCTGGGCGACGGTGGCGGCGCGCACCTGGCGGGGCGTCGTCGTGACGCGCGTGCTGCTGCCGGCGTGAAGCGTCCACGGTGGCCCCACAGCTCCTGCACATGAGCGCCACCGGTGGGCTCCCGGCCGCGGTACCGTCAGCCTGACGACGACGACTGCGGGGGGCAACCATGAAGGTGCGAGACCTGTCGGTGCGACACCAGGCGACGGCGACCGCGGCGGCCGTCGCGGTCGGGGCGCTCGTCCTCGGCCTGAGCGGGACCGCGCCGGCCCTTGCCGCCGACACGCCGACCGTCACCGTCTCGGGCACCATCACGATGCACGGCAGCCCCGTGCCCGGTGCCGACGTCGAGGTGATGGACTGGTACACCGACGACGACGTGTGGGAGACGGTGGCGCACGGAAGTGCGGACGCCGACGGGCACTACGCGATCGAGGTGGACTCAGGGGCGTACCCGCACACGTACACCGTGGGCGCGACGGGCGGCACGCCCGAGTCCTCGCTCTGGACGTTCTACGGCGGGACCGTCCGCGACTGGGACGCGCGTCTGCTGAAGGTCACGCCCGGCTCGGCCGTGACCGCCGACGTGGAGCTGATCGCCGGTGCCTCGGTCGCCGGAACGGTCGTCGACGACCATGGCAAGCCCGTCAAGGGTGCGAACGTCGTGGCGAGCAACCTCGACCGCGTCGGTGAGGTCGCGGGCACCACCGACGCGACCGGCGCGTACGAGCTTGATGGTCTGCCCGCGGGCCCGGTCGTCGTCTCGGCACCGGGCGCGCAGACCGTCACGTCGACCAGGACCGTTACCGCGGTGCAGGGCTCGACCGTGCAGGTCGGCCGCATCTCGATCCACCAGGGTTCGACGATCACGGGCCGGATCAAGGCGACCCGTCCGTACGACCAGAAGGTCGTGCTCCTCGACACGAAGTGGCGCCAGGTCCGCACGGGGACCCCGGACCGCTCGGGGAACGTCCGGTTCACAGGGCTCCCGCACGGCGCGTACCGCGTCGTCCTGAGTGGGACGAACGTCAGCAAGCGGGTCGTCGTCTCGGCGAGCAGCACCGCCTCCTTCGGGACGATCGAGCGCGCGAACCGCAAGAAGCTCTCCGGCACCGTGCGCACGCCCTCCGGCAAGCCCCTGGCGCACGCGGACGTCGCAGTGACGGACGCGTACGGAACGAGATCCGGAACCGCGACGACCGACTCGAAGGGGCGCTTCTCGGTCATCTGGGTGCTCGGCGGGACGTACACGGTCACTGCCTCGCGCCCCTCCGCCGGCTACGCCACCGGCACGAAGACCGTCAAGGCGACCGGCCACCAGGACGTCACCGGTGTCGTCGTCTCCACGCACACGGGCGGGACCGTCAGCGGCGTCGTGAAGAACGCCCATGGCGAACCCGTCGAGGGTGTCTACGTCCGGGCCGCGAGCGCGACCGACCGCACGCTCCAGGTGCAGACGGACGACCACGGACGCTGGACGCTGACGGGTCTCGGCAAGGGGAAGTGGACCGTCGGCTTCGAGGACTGGTACCCGGGCGGTTACCGGAACGCCTCGCGGTCCGCGACGGTCACCGCCGGGAAGACGACGACGCTGTCGGTCACGCTGCACTGAGCGACGCCCTCACCCACCTGTGAGACTCGGGCGATGGCCGTGCACACGATCGAGGGGTCGCACGTCCGCGACATCCGCACGTTCTACGACGAGCTCAACCGGGTATTCATGGCAGACGAAGACTGGCGCCTCGGGCAGAGCCTCGACGCGCTCGCGGACATGCTGCACGGCGGGTTCGGGGCGCTGCTCGACGATCCCGCGCCGGTCGTCGTGTGGCGCGATCACCCCGCCAGCCGGGCCGCCCTCGGGGTCCAGGCGACGCGGGGGTGGATCGCGTCGCGCGCGTCCCGCCCTGGGTACGACCCAGCACGGCTGCAGGCGGACCTCGACGAGCTCGAGCGCGGCGGGCGGACGTACTTCGACATCGTGCTGGAGATCTTCGGGGAGTACCCGGAGATCGAGCTGCGGCTGGAGTAGCCGTGCGGTGGTGGGCCCCGTGGGGATCGAACCCACAACCCGCGGATTAAAAGTCCGCTGCTCTGCCGATTGAGCTAGAGGCCCTGACCAGGCGAGCGTAACTACCTCCCGGCCCGTGAGGACGCCGCCGCGTGGCGCTCGCCTCGGTCGCGGTCAGCGCACCGCGAGCTTCGTCGTCGCCGAGTTGCCGGACGTGAGCACCTTGGCCGTCGTCCCGGACGGGGTGAACGACGCGGAGACCTTGTACGTCCCGTGCTTGAGGCGGGGGAGCGTCACGGTGACCTTGTTCTTCGACGCGCTCGTCATCTTCGCCGTCACCGAGTGCGATCCGTACCGGACCTTGACGGTGCCGCTCGACCAGATCCTGCCGGTGACCTTGACGACCACCTTGGCGCGCGACGACGTGCGTACGGTGCGGTCGGCGAGCTTTGCGGTGACGGTCGGTCGCACCTTCGGGATGGTGACCGACGTGAGGTCGAACGACGTCGACGCGTACCCCGGGCGGGAGACGACCACGTGCGCATGGATCTTGCGGCCCACGTCGGACAGGTCGATCAGCTTCTTGGCCGAGTGGTTGTCCGAGCTGGTGACGTTGCCGGACTTCCAGGAGTAGGCGAAGCGGACGTCGGGCGAGTCCCAGGTGCCCGGCGAGACGGTGATCGTGGACCCAGAACGAGCGGTGCCGACGAACCGGGGCGCGACGAGCGCGCGCGGGGCTTTGCCCTCGAGGACGCCGAAGGCTGCGGTCGCGCCCCCGACATCGTGGCCCGGGCGGGTGCCGGTCGCCTTGAGTTCGACGAGCTTGCCCAGCTGGGCGGGCGTGGGCGTGAACGTCGCACCGGTGCCGACGGTTCGGCCATCGATCGACCAGGTGTAGGTGAGTGCGGTTCCAGCGTCCCAGCCGCTGGGCGCTGCCGTGATCCGGGACCCGACGCGCGGCTCGCCGGAGATGTCGACGAGTCCGCTCGGAGACGCGCCCGCGCTGACCGTCCACCACGAGGCGGGGGTATAGCTGCCGTCGAGGTGCTCTGGAGCGGTCGCGGTCGCGGTGACCCAGACGATGTGCCCGACATCGTCGGGTGCCACGCGGTAAGACGACCCCGAAGCGTCGGACGTGACGGTGCCGTGAGCGACGCGCCCGTCTGAGTACCACGTGTAGCTCGTCGTGGCTTCTGGTGTGTCCCAGGTCGGGGCCGCGACGGAGAGCACTCCGTCGACGACGAGATCACCCACCATCGCGGGGTGTGAGCCCGCGATGTTGATCGACTGCCAGACGACGGCGTCGACACCCGACGCCGGCGCCGCGAGCTCGGTCCCGAGGGTCGTGACGCGCGCGCCGACCTCGCCGACACATCCGTTGTCGCTGCTCTCCCAGCCGCGGAAGCAGACGGTGTACCGGGCGCCTGCGCGCAGACCGCCGACCGACCACGTGCCGTCGGATGCGACCGTGCTGCTGGACACGCGGCCGCCGTACGAGGCGGTCGTGAGCACGGTCCAGCGCACCCCGGCGCTCAGGGGGCGGTCCGCGTGGCGCAGGGTGCCGGAGATCGTCGCCGCTGGGTCCGGCACGACGTCCACGTCGGACCCCGCCGTGAACGCGCCGGCGTCGGTCGCCAGGTCCGAGGTCCGTCCGTCGGACGTCACCCACCCGCCGACGACTGTCGAGGCGGGGCCGGTCGTGACCTGGAGGCGGTAGGTGAGCTCGGGGTCGAGGCGCCGGACGCGGTAGGTGCCGTCGTCGGCCATCGGATACGAGAAGCCCGAGTTGCCGTCGGGCCCGATCGCGCTGACCCCGACCTGAGCGGGATCGGAGCCCGCGGGCGTGCGAACCGTGATCGTCCCGGCAGCACGCAGCGAGAACGTGCCGAGGTCGGCCGGCGCGTGGACGGGGACCGCGCGCTCGCGAGGTCCGACGAGTGCTCCGTCGCCGACGTAGCCGCCGACGTAGTCGTCGGTGCTCACCAGGACCTGCACCACGGGATCCCCGTGCGGGCCGACGCGCGGCCAGTCGAGCGTGAACGTCGCGACACCGTCGAGCGTGCGCACGGTGGGGTATCCCCATTGTGTGCCGTCGGAGTCGGTGACGCGTGCGTCGATCGAGTCGAGACCGTCCGGCACGGTCACGGCCCAGGTGAGCCGGTCGGTCGTCGTGTCGTCGGCGACGGTCGGGCTGATCGCGCCGGTGGAAGCGAGGATCGCGAGCGCGAGGGTCAACAGAGTGCGCGGAGCGCGGCGGGTGGAGGGCACTGTCGTCCTGTCGATCGGGGTACCGATGTCATCGGCAGCGCGTCATTGTGCCTTGACGTCTGCCCTCAGACAGCATCGGGCGGAGCGGTGCGACTAGCGCTCGTAGTCGAACCGGAGCCGCATCTTGTCCCCGCGGAACACGATCGACGAGTACTCGAACGGCGCCGACCGCCCGTCGGAGATCACGTCGTGCAGCAGCAGGGCCGGCTCGCCGCGCCGCATCTCGAGCAGCTTCGCCTCGATCGGGCTCACGGCGTGCGCCTCGAGGTGCTCGTTGACGTGCTTCATCGGCAGCCCGTAGTTCGTCTCGAGCACGACGCACAGCTGCTCGGACACGACGTCGTGGCGGTCGAGGTCAGGTGCGAGCGTGGCCGGGACGTGCGAGCGGTGCAGGCTGACGGGCTCGTCCTGCACGGACCGCACGCGCACGATCGTCCAGACCTGCTCGCCCTCGCCCAGCCCCAGCTCGGACCGCACGCCCGACGACGGGCTCTCGAGATCGAACGACACGAGGCGCGTGGTGGTGGGGTAGCCGAGGCCCTCGAGCTGCTCGCGCACGCCGCCGTAGGCGGGGGAGAGGGTGTCGATCTTCTGCGGCGCGACGTACGTGCCCTTGCCGGGGACGCGCACGAGCAGGCCGTCGTTGACTAGCTTGGTCAGGACGCCGCGGACCGTCATGCGGCTCAGGCCGTACATGCGGTTGAGCTCGTTCTCGGACGGGATGCGCTGGTTGGGCAGCCACTGCCCGTCGACGATCTTGGCGTGCAGGATCTGCTCGAGCTGGACGTACAGGGGCACCGCGGAGTCTCGTTCCAGCACCTCGGTCACGCGTCCGCCCCCTTCGTCGTCCCCGCATCGTAGCCGGACCATCCGACCCGTTGACCGCACCTGACTGCACCTGTATAGACTGCCGCCGGATCGGGATGCAAACGACGAGACGGACGAGGGGGTCGCGTGCTCGCATCGACGCTGGAGCTCGCCCGGGCCGGCCGGGAGCACGGGTACGCCGTGCCGGCGGTCAATGTGCTCGACGACCTGAGCCTGCGGGCGGTGGTCGAGGCCGCTGTCGCGGCTCGCTCGCCGTTGATCGTGCAGGTCTCGGTGAAGACGGTGCGGTCCGTGGGCACCGAGCTCATGACGACGATGTTCCGGCTGGCGACGAAGGACGCGCCGGTACCCGTCGCGCTGCACCTCGACCACTGCCCGGACCGCGCGGTCATCTCCGACGTGGTCGCCGCGGGGTGGTCGTCGGTGCTGTTCGACGCGTCCGACCGCGGCCTCGCGACCGCTGAGCGCGAGACCGCGGAGGTGGTCGCGCAGGCGCACGCCGCGGGCGTCGAGGTGGAGTCGGAGATCGAGAACATCATCGGCGTCGAGGACGGCGTCGGGTCGGACGTCGCGCTGCACGCGTACTCGGTGCAGGAGCTCGCGGACGTGGCGCAGCGGACGGGCGTCGACCTGGTCGCGCCCCAGCTGGGCACCGCGCACGGCGAGTACAAGGCCGCGCCGGTGCTGCGGCCGGACCGCGCGCGCGAGCTGGCGGCGCTCACCGACCGGCCGATCGTGCTGCACGGCGGCACGGGGCTGCGGGCGGAGGACTTCAGGGCGTTCATCGACGCGGGCTGCTCGAAGATCAACATCTCCACGGCCGTGAAGACGTCGTACATGCGCTCGGCGGAGGAGCACCTGGCGGGCGCCCGGGCGAGCGGGAGGTGGGACCCGCCCAGCATGTTCCGCGACATCTCGGCAGCGGTGCAGGCCGCGGTCGCGGGTCACATCGAGGAGTTCGGCTCGGCAGGTCGGGCATGAACGCGCTCGTGTTCGACTGCGACGGCGTGCTGGCCGACACCGAGCGCGACGGGCACCTGCCCGCGTTCAACGCCATGTTCGAGCGGCTCGGGGTGCCCGTGCGCTGGACGCAGGAGAGGTACGGCGAGCTGCTGGCGATCGGCGGGGGAAAGGAGCGGCTGGCGACGGTGCTCGACGACGCGCCGGGGATGCCCACCGACCCCGACGAGCGCCGCGAGCTGGTCGCACGCTGGCACCGCACGAAGACCGAGATCTACACACGGATGGTCGCCGACGGGGTGCTGCCCGCCAGGCCGGGGATCGCGCGGATCGTCGAGGAGGCGGCCGCCGCGGGCTGGGCGCTCGCGGTGGCGTCCACGTCCGCCGAGGCGTCGGTCCGCGCGGTGCTCGAGCACGCGGTCGGGGTCGAGCGGGCGCGGGACTTCGCGGTGTTCGCGGGGGACGTGGTCCCCGCCAAGAAGCCGGCGCCCGACATCTACGACCTGGCCCTGCGCGAGCTCGGCGTCGGGCCGGCCGAGACGGTGGTGGTCGAGGACAGCTCGAACGGGCTGCGCGCGGCGCTCGCGGCCGGCGGGCTCACCACGGTCGTCACGGTCAGCAGCTACACGGCCGACGAGGACTTCACGGGTGCCGCGCTCGTCGTCGACTCGCTCGGCGACCCGCCCGCGGATCCGACGACGGTGCTCGCCGACCCGTACGGCGTCGAACCCGCAGGCCGGGTCGATCTCGCCACCCTCACCGCACTGCTCACCGCCCGGACGAAGGAGCTCGCGTGACCCAGGAACGCGTGGAGTACGTGATGCGCACCATCACGGACCAGTGCATCGAGAACGAGCGGTACTTCAGCGACCTCGACTCCGTCGCGGGCGACGGCGACTTCGGCTACTCGCTCGCGCGCGGATTCGAGAACGTGCGCGACCAGTGGGACGGGTTCGACCGCGCGGACGCCGGGACCTTCCTGCAGAAGGTCGCGGTGACGATGAGCGGCCGCATCGGCGGCACGTCGGGGCCGATCTGGGGGACCGCAGTGCTGCGGGCCGCGGGAGTGGTCAAGGGCAAGCACGACGTCTCGGGCGACGACGTCGTCGCGATGCTGCGCGCCGCGGTCGAGGGGATCAAGGCGCGCGGCGGCGCGGACCTGGGGGACAAGACCCTCATCGACGCGCTCGTGCCGATGACCGATGCGATCGAGCGGGAGCTCGCCGCGGGTTCGTCGCCCGCCGACGTCGCGCGGGCTGCGGCGACCGCCGCACGTACGGCGGCCGACGCGACCAAGGAGCTGCAGGCGCGCCGCGGCCGGGCCGCGTACACGGGCGAGCGCAGCATCGGCTCGGTCGACCCGGGGGCGACGGCCGTGGCCGTGCTCGCGGAGAAGATCGCCGAGGGGTGGTGATCGTCGCCCGACGAGGCGGGTGCAGGGCGTGCAGGGGCAGGCACGGAGCGCGATCCAAGCAGCAGACCCACGACGACGTGCGGAAAGGCAGCCAGCGATGAAGAAGTTCGTCAACGACCCGCGGAACTTCGTGCCCGAGATGCTCACCGGCATCGCGCTCGCGAACCCCGACACCCTCACCTACGTGCCCGACTACAACCTCATCATGCGGGCCGACGCACCCCGGCAGGACAAGGTGTCGATCATCCAGGGCTCCGGATCGGGTCACGAGCCCGCCCACGTCATGGTCGTCGGCAAGGGGATGCTCGACGGCGCGTGCCCCGGGGACGTGTTCGCCGCACCGCCCATGGAGTACGTGCTCGAGACGGCGAAGCTGCTGCGCTCCGACAAGGGCGTCCTGCTCCTGGTGAACAACTACACAGGCGACAAGATGGCGTTCGAGATGGCCCAGGAGCTCGCCGAGGCCGAGGGCATGAACGTCAAGACGCTGTTCATCAACGACGACGTCGCGGTGCAGGACTCGACGTGGACGGTCGGCCGGCGCGGCGTCGCGGGCAACTTCTTCGTCATGAAGGCGGTCGGTGCAGCGGCCGAGGAGGGTGCGGAGCTGGACGAGATCGTCCGGATCGGCGAGAAGGTCAACTCCGTGACCCGGACGATGGGCATCGCGCTCACGCCGTGCACGCCGCCCGCGAAGGGCTCGCCGCTGTTCGAGCTCGGGGACGACGAGATGGAGGTCGGCGTCGGCATCCACGGCGAGCCGGGGCGGCGCCGCGCGAAGCTGGTGAGTGCCGACGAGATCGTCGACGAGCTGCTCGGCGCGGTGGTGCCGGACCTGCCGTACGAGTCGGGCGACGAGGTCGCGCTCATGATCAACGGCCTGGGCGGCACCCCGATCAGCGAGCTCTACATCCTCTACGGGATCGCCCACCGCAAGCTCGAGGAGAAGGGCATCAAGGTCTGGCGGTCGTACGTCGGTGAGTACTGCACCTCGCTGGACATGGCGGGCGCGAGCCTCACGCTGGTGAAGATGGACGACGAGATCGCCCGGCTGCTCGAGGCGCCCGCGGAGATCGCGATCCGGGTGTTCTGACCCCCGCTTCGTGCACACGTGCCGGGCCGCGCGAGGTCAGCCCATCAGCGCGGCCCGGCACGATGGTCGACGCCGCCGGCGGGTCCACGAGCCGGCCGGTCAGTGCACGTGGACCGTCGACATCGTGGTCGTCTTGGCCGCCGTGCCCTTCACGGTGCGCGACGTCGAGTGGTAGCCGCCCGTGTACCGATCGGTGAACGCCACGGTCCGCGTACCCGGCGTGACGCCGTGCAGCACCCAGCGGCCGCGGGCGTCGGTCGTGGTCGTGCGACCGTCGACCTTCACGGTGATGCCCGCGACGACCTTCCCGTGGCTGTTCCTGACCACGCCCTGAAGGGTCGCGGCGCGCGGCAGCCGGACCGAGACGCCCGTGCGGTCCTTGCCACGGTGCACGAGGACCTTCACGGTCGCGGTTCCGTCGGCCGTGCTCCTGCTCTTGGCGCGCACCGTGTACGTGCCGGTCACGACGCCGACCACCGAGAACCGGCCGTGCGCGTCGGTCTCGGCGGGATCGGTCCGTGTGCCGGACGCGTCGGTGATCGTGACCGTCGCGCCGACGACCGGCGCGCCGGAGGCCGATCGCACGACGCCGGAGATCTTGTGCAGCGTGCCGCGCGCGATCGTGCCGAAGGACGCCTGCTTGCCCGCCGTGACGACGACCTTCTTGCTCAGGTTCGTGCCGACGACGACCACGTGGTACGTGCCGGCGGGAACGAGGGAGAACGTGACGCGCCCGCTCCTGTCGGGTGTGGCGGACGCGACGACGCGGTGCGACGAGCTGATCAGCTCGACCGCCTGGTCGTCGACGGCGCGCCCTGTGACCTTGCCCGTCACGACGACGAACGGCGACCACGCAGCGACCCTGGTCGTGAGCCTGGTGGTCGTGCCCTGCTTCACGCTGACGGTGGCACTCGGGATCTTGCGATCGAGGCGCGCGAACGTGACGTGCACCTTCCCGGTGGCGAGCCCGCGGAGCACGTACACGCCGTGCTTGTCGGTCATCGCCTGGGCGCTCCCGGTTCGGTCCCCGTTGGTCGCTGCGACGGACACGTTGCGCAACGGCTTGCCCGAGGCCGTCACGACCTTGCCCGTCAGGGCAGCGGACGCCACGAGTGCGACGTCGAGCCTGGTGGTGGCGCCGGAGTACGTCGTGAACGGACGCGCGTCCGGCGCACGGACGGTGCCGCCGGAGTACGTCGTCAGGAAGCCGCGCGAGGCAGGTGTCGACACGCGAGCGGTGAAGGCGCCAGGCTGGACCTTCGTCGTGAACACGCCCGACGAGCTCGTCGTGGACTCGCTGATCGGCGGCAGGTCCACGGTCGCGCCGCGGACCGCCTTGCCCTGACCGGTGACCTTGCCGGTCACGACCGAGTCGGCGGCGACTGCCAGATCGATGCCGGTGCGGTCCTTGTCCCAGACGACCGAGAGCGTTGCGAGCGTCCGGTCCGTGTTCCGGTAGTAGACCGGACTGGCGTGCGCTGTGGACGCGGACACCCGGTACGAGTCCGGCAGCACGATGAGCGCGTAGGTGCCCGTCGCCGAGGTCTGCGCGCCGGCGTAGTTGGTGTAGTCCTCGGTCGCGTGCGTAGCCTCGGCCAGGACGTAGGCACCGGCGACGGGCGCCCGGGTCGCCGCGTCGGTGACGGTGCCCGTGATGGCCTGGACCCCGGGGACTGCGAGCGACACGGACGTGTCGCCCGCGACGGTGAGCGCGCGGTCGGCGTCCCGGTCCGAGGCATCGAAGTCGACCTCGCCCCACACCCGGTAGCTGCCGAGCGGGACGTCGGTGAAGGTCACGGTGCCGTCGGCCCCGGTGCTGTCCGCAAGGATGCCTGGCGTCGCCGAGCCGTCCGGAGCGGTGAGCCGGATCGCCGCGTCCGGGATCGGCACGCCGCCGGCAGTCGTCGCTCGGACCGTCACGGTCGCGGTGCCGGTGGTGGCGGCGTCGGCGGGTGCGGCCCCGAACGCGACGAGGGCGAGCACGGCGGCGAGGCCGGCCGCCAACCACCCCCCGCGCCTCGTCCGCACCGCTCGGTCGAGCTCCACCTGCGTGGTCCTCGTCATTCGCGTGACGATACGCGCACGGCCGCGGCTGCGGGCGTGTTCTCGGAGCTGCTGCGACAAAGCCCGTTGATCCGTGCCGACGGCGCCTTCAGTCGGAGTCCGGTCGTGAGTCGTGACCGTCAGCCGACCTGCTGGTCGACCAGTCGGCTGATCTCGTCGACGTCGTTCTTCACCGCGAACCACGGAGCGCTCATCGCGGCCAGCCCCGCCAGGAGCAGGAGCACGGCGACCACCCAGGTGAGCGCAGAGAAGGGGGGAGCCCCGCGGAACACCCCGCGCTGGTAGTCGCGCGACGCCTTGGACAGCAGCACGACGACACCGAGGCACGCCAGGTACCACTCGGTGCCCGGTCCGCGCATGAGCACGTCCAGCCCGCCGACGAGCAGCATCAGTCCCACCGCGGTGCAGTAGAGCCCGACCGCCCGCCGTCGGCGGCGCCGCGCGTCCGCGAGCCGGTGGCGGGCGAACTCGGGACTCGACTCGACCTGGTCGACCACGCTGCGACGGTCGAACAGCGAGGGCGAGCCCGCGGAGCCTGCGGCCGCAGCGGGGTCGAAACGGGGATCAGGCACGTACGGCGATCCGCCGGCCTGAGTCGCGCCGGTCGCCCAGTCGGGCTGCGACGCCCACGGTGGGGACACGGCGGCCTGCGAGCTCGTCGGTTGCGGTGCCCACGACTGCGACGCGGCGCGCACGGGCGGCTCCGCGACCGGAGCGACCGGAACAGCGGGCGCGACCGGAGCGACCGGAGCAGCAGGCGCGACGGGCGCGGTGTGCTCCGTCCACCCCGTCCCGTCGAACCAACGCAGCACCCCGGGCGTCACGCCGTCGGGGTACCACCCAGGTGCCGGTCCGTCGTCCACGGGTCGGATCGTGCCAGACGCGGACGCGGCAGGTCACCGTGCGCGCCTGTGGACCGCCCGCACGGACCAACGACGCACCGACTCCGAGGCCGAGGTCACGCGCGCTCGATGCGAAGGTCGAGCCACCGCGCGAGGTCGGTGATCTCGTCGTCGACCGCCCGTTGCTCGTCGGCCGTGAGGTCCGTGTCCAGGTGCAGGGCGTCCACGCGCAGCACGCCGCGCGCGGAGTCCGCGGTCGCGTCGAGCTTGCCGACGAGGCGGTCGCCGACGAGCACCGGGAGCGCGTAGTAGCCCCAGCGTCTCGCGGCCGCCGGCTTGAACATCTCCAGCGCGTACTCGAACTCGAAGATCTCGGTCATGCGCTTGCGGTCGTGCAGCAGGCGGTCGAACGGCGACAGGAGCGCGACCCGCGGCCGCGCGGGGCCGGCATCGAGCCACACCGGGTCCACGCGCCACGAGCCGCGCACGCCCTCGATGACCGCGGGCTCGCCGGCCTCGCCGACGTCGAGCGGCTCGACCGGGCACTGCGGCCCCCGGCTGCGGGCGATGCCGAGCGCATGCAGCCGCCGCTCGTCGCGCAGTCGCCGCGCCTCGACGACGTCCGGGTACGCCTGGAACGGGTAGACGCGGTCGGCGAGATCCCACAGCCGCGTGCGCCCGTCCCAGCCCGCGACCGCGACGTCGCCGGTCTGCGTCAGCAGGTCCAGCATCATCGTGACGTTGCGGCTGTTGTTCCATCCCGACGAGCGCCACGGGCGCACGCACGTGTCCGGGAGCTCGCCCGCGGGCAGCGGGCCGTCGGCGCGCAGGGTGTCGAGGATGTCGTCTCGACAGCGACGGTTGTCGTGCAGCCAGCGCGCGTTCGCGACCTGCCAGCCGCGTCCCTCGGGCGGACCCGGCCACTCGGCCATCTCGGCCCGGTAGAGCGGCAGGTCGGTCGCCGGGCGCAGGGTGTTGCGCAGGTCGAAGAGGCGGTGCGTCGCGACCGCGTCCTCGAGGTCGCGTGGGTCGTAGGACGAGCCGAGCCGGCTCCACAGCACCAGGTCGGCGCTCGGCGCGATCGCTGCGGTGGGGTTGAGCTGCAGGAGCGAGACGCGGTCCACCGCGTCGAGCAGGCCGTCCGGTCGGTCCGCCGTGAGGGCCTGCGCACGCACCGCGACACGGCGCGCGTCGGCGCGGCTGAGCTCCAGCGGTCCCATGCGGCGCGACCCTACGCGCGCCCACTGACACGCGCCGGGGTCAGGCGTGCGTCGCCCCTGGGTTGGCCAGCACCCGTGCCGCGCTCGCGTGCGCGCGCTCGCACGCCCCGCGCAGGTCCGCGCCGTCGATGAGCGCGCCGAGGAACCCGGCGGCGAACGCGTCGCCCGCCCCCGTGGAGTCGCGGACGTCGGCCACGGGCGGCACCGGCACGACGAGCGGATCGGCGCCCGGCGCGAGCACCGTCGTCGGGTCGGCACCGGCCTTGACGACGACCGTCGTCGCGTCGAGCCCCCCGCGCCCCGGGCCGAGCAGCCCCAGGCACGCGGCCTCGTCGGCGTTGGCGAGCAGGACGTCGGGCGCGAGGTCGACGAGCAGGCGATGGAACTCGTCGACACCGTAGTGCTCCATCATCCCCGTCGAGGCGACGTCGACGCTGGTCAGCGCTCCGCGCGCACGTGCGCGACGCGCGGCGTCGAGGGCCGCCGCCGCGGCGGGGCCGTCCGCGAACGCGTAGCCCGACACGTGCAGCAGGGACACGTCGTCGAGCCATTCGTCGGGCACCGTGCGCAGCTCGCGTGCGGCCGCGCGGTCGGGCAGCATCGTCCGCTCGCTCGACGCGTCGATGAGCACGACGACAGTGCCCGTCGAACCGCGGCGCTCGACGCGGACGTCCACGCCGAGCACCGTCATCCCGTCCACGAGCGCCGCACCCAGGCGGTCGTCGCCGACGCATCCGAGGAACCGCGTCGGCGTGCCCGCGGCGGCCGCGAACGCGGCGACGTTCGCACCCGAGCCGCCGCGGGTGCGGAACACGCGCGAGCTGGTGTCGGTACCGGTCCGCAGGTCCTCGTCGAGCCAGACGACGACGTCCTCGACCAGGTCACCGAGGACGGCGAGCATCAGCGCGCGACGAGCGCGGCGGCGACCTGGCCCCCGAGCGCGACGTTGCCGCGGTACACCTCGACGTTGACGTCGAGGCTGCGGCCGCCGGTGTCCCGCTGGATGAAGTCGAGCAGGAACGGCGTGATCGCGTTGCCGTGCACCCCCTGGGCGTCCGCCTCGGTCCACGCGCGCTGGAGGATCGCGTCGAGCTCCTCGGGCGGCAGCTGCTTGTCCGCCGCGACGGGGTTGGCCAGCAGGATCGCCTGCTCGAGGCCCAGCTCGTCGCGCGCGGAGATGACGTCCGCGGTCTGCTCGGGGGAGTCCACCGCGAAGTTCACCTCGAAGCCCGAGTCGGACACGTAGAAGCCCGGGTACGCGGTGGTGCGGTAGCCCAGCACCGGGATGTTGAGGGTCTCGAAGCGCTCGAGCGTCGCGGCGACGTCGAGGATCGACTTCACACCGGCGCTGATCACGAGGATCGGGGTGCGCGCGAGGACGGTGAGGTCGGCGGACTCGTCGAACGACTCCGCGGCCCCCCGGTGCACGCCGCCCAGGCCGCCGGTCGAGAAGACGCGCACGCCCGCGCGGTGCGCGAGGAACGCCGTCGCGGCGACGGTCGTGCCGCCGTGCAGGCCCAGCGCCGAGGCGACCGGCAGGTCGCGCAGGCTGACCTTGGCGATGCCGTCGGTGCCGGCGAGGTCGGTGATCTGCTCGGTGCTCAGCCCGACCGTGGGGACGCCCTGGTAGACGCCGATCGTCGCGGGCACGACGCCCTGCTCGCGCAGGCCGGCCTCCGCCTCGAGGGCTACGTCGAGGTTGCGCGGACGGGGGAGCCCGTGCGTGAAGATCGTCGACTCGAGGGCCAGGACGGGGCGGCCCTCGCGGACGGCGGAGGAGACCTCGTCGGAGACGTGGATGGCGGGGGTGGGCATCGTCGTGCGCGCCTTTCGTGCGGGGGTACCGGGTCACGGAGGACGGCGACGAGCGCCGTCGGGACCAACCTACGTGACCCGTGCGTCCCGGTCCGGGCCCTCCGACCCGGGCTACGGCGTTCGCACAGGTCAGGCACAGGTTCACGTGACGTTCGCCCGAAACGGGTTGTCGATCGCTTGCAATCCGTTTCGCCGGATGTTGTCGGAATCGTTGACCGATTTCACCCGGTGCGGATAGGTTCGTGGAACGAGGATTAGTTACCGATCCTTACTAAACCCCCTTTCCAAATGCGTCACCACGGAGGCACCGATGCACTTCGCGAGACGAGCCGGGACACCGGCTGGAACCACCCCCGCACAGCCCCGCCAGCGGTCACGACGACGTGCCGCTGCCCTCGCGTCCACCGTCGCCGGTGGGCTCGTCGTCGCCGTCATGGCGGCGCTCCCCTCGTCGGCCGACGCGGCCGGCACCTTCACCGCGAGCTTCGCCGCCGCGGGCGACTGGGGCTCCGGCCACCAGGCGTCCATCACGGTGACCAACGGCTCGTCGCAGTCCGCTGCGAGCTGGACCCTCGAGTTCGACCTGCCGGCCGGCACAGCCGTCACCAGCTCGTGGGACGCCGACGTCGTCAAGACCGGGAACCACTACAAGGTCACGTCCAAGAGCTGGGCCGGGCCGTTCGCGCCGGGTGCCTCGCAGACGTGGGGCTGGGTGGGCTCCGGCCCGTTCAAGCAGCCCACCGGGTGCACCATCAACGGCGCCACCTGTACCGGCGGCACCGTGACGACCAGCCCGACGACCACCACGACGCCGACGACGACGCCCACCGTGACCCCGACGGTCACGCCGACCGTGACCCCGACGGTCACGCCGACGGTCGACCCGAGCGGCAAGAAGCTCGTCGGCTACTTCGCCGAGTGGGGTGTCTACGGACGCAACTACCAGGTCAACAACATCAAGACCTCGGGCAGCGCGTCGAAGCTGACGCACATCCTGTACGCGTTCGGGAACACCACGGGCGGCAAGTGCTCGATCGGCGACTCGTACGCCGACTACGACAAGGCGTACACGGCCGACCAGAGCGTCGACGGCGTCGCCGACACCTGGGACCAGCCGCTGCGCGGCAACTTCAACCAGCTCAAGAAGCTCAAGGCGGCCAACCCGAACCTCAAGGTCCTCTGGTCGTTCGGTGGTTGGACCTGGTCGTCCGGCTTCACGCAGGCCGCGGCCAACCCGACCGCCTTCGCGCAGTCGTGCTACGACCTGCTCAACGACCCGCGCTGGGCCGGCCTGTGGGACGGCATCGACATCGACTGGGAGTACCCGAACGCCTGCGGCCTGTCGTGCGACTCGAGCGGCCCGAACGCGTTCAACAACGTCATCACGGCACTGCGCAACAAGTTCGGCTCCAGCTTCCTGGTCACCGCGGCGGTCACGGCCGACGGCAGCAACGGCGGCAAGATCGACGCCACCGACTACGCCACGGCGACCCAGAAGCTGTCCTGGCTGATGCCCATGACGTACGACTACTTCGGCGCGTGGAACCCGCAGGGCCCGACGGCCCCGAACGCGCCGCTCACGTCGTACCCCGGCATCCCGCAGGCCGGCTTCAACGCCGAGGACGCGATCAACAAGTTCATCGCCAAGGGCGTGCCCGCCAACAAGATCCTGCTGGGCGTCGGGTTCTACGGTCGCGGCTGGACCGGCGTCACGCAGTCGGCCCCCGGCGGGGCGGCCACCGGCGCAGCCCCCGGCACCTACGAGCAGGGCATCGAAGACTACAAGGTCCTCAAGAACAAGTGCCCTGCGACGGGGACCGTCGGCGGCACGGCCTACGCCAAGTGCGGCAGCGAGTGGTGGAGCTACGACACCCCCGCGACCATCGGCAGCAAGATGGCCTGGGCGAAGAACAAGGGTCTCGGCGGCAGCTTCTTCTGGGAGCTGTCCGGCGACACCTCGAACGGTGAGCTCATCTCCGCGATGAAGAGCGGTCTGAGCTGACGACCACCGCCGGGCCCCCGTCGGCAGTGCGTGGCGGACGGGGGTCCGGCGGTTCGCGTGCACCGGGCGTGCCCGGGTGCACCTGCACGACGGCCGGGGGCCGGGACGGCACTGCGGCCGTCCCGGCCCCCGCCGCGTCACCGCGCACCCGTCGCGGGCCACGGCTCACGGGTCCCCGGCACACACCCCGTCGCTGCGCCCCACGCGGCCCTCGGTGCGAGCGGGTGGGATGTGGCTCGGGGTGAGTCGACGTTCCACGCGGTCCGGACGGCGGGGTGGTCGGTGCCGGGGCGACGGTGTCACCCGGGTGGGGGCGTGGACGGCTGGGGGTGTTGTGCTGTTCGCGGGGGTTTGCATCGAACGATGATGCCAACTTGCATCGCAGACGTAAGTTCTTCCAGTTTGCCATTCAGTCTTGCCGCGTGATTGTCCCGATCCGTACCGTGTGTCCGTCATGCGACGCCGCGTACCCCCGGCGTCGGCCCCCGGTGCGCAAGGAGGCGCCTCCGTGAGGAACATCGTCCGTACCCGCGAGATCACCCGCGAGAACCCCCGCGAGAACACCCGCGAGAACACCCGCGGCAACGCCCCAGCGAACCGAGCGCGGATCACGTCCCGCGTCGCCGCCACCGGCGCGCTCGCCCTCGTCGCGACGCTCGCCGTCGCCCAGCCGGGTCTCGCCGCGCAGCAGCCCAAGCCGGGCGTCGAGACCGTCGCCGGCATCTCCCCGGCCCTGACCGCAGGCCGCGGAGCGAGCGTCCCGTTCGTCGAGCAGGAGGCCGAGAACGCGACCTACCAGGGCACGCTCGTCGGCCCCGACCGCACGCCGTACACGCTCGCGAGCGAGGCGTCCGGCCGCAGCGCGGTGACGCTCAAGGGCGCCAAGGACTACGTGCAGTTCACGCTGACCAGGCCGGCCAACGCGATGACGCTGCGCTACTCGATCCCCGACTCGGCCACCGGCGGCGGCCTGACCGGACCGGTCGACATCTCGGTGAACGGGCACAAGCTGACGAGCGCGACGCTCACGTCGCAGTTCTCGTGGCTATACGGCACGTACCCGTTCTCGAACGACCCCCAGGCCGACCCGAACCAGGACTGGTGGCTCACCGAGTGCGGCTGCGTGCCCTCGGCGACGACGCCCGCGCCGGTGTTCGCCAAGCCGTTCCGGCCATTCCACTTCTACAGCGAGCTGCGCATCCCGCTGGTGCTGCCGCTGAAGAAGGGTGACACCGTCAAGGTGTCCCTGCCGGCGGGCAGCAAGCTCCCGTCGGCGACGATCGACCTCGCCGACTTCGAGCAGGTCGGGCTGCCCAAGGCGCCCCCGCGCGGTGCGGTCAACGCGTGGCTCTACGGCGCCGACCCCACGGGCCGGCGCAGCTCGGCGGACGCGCTCGACAAGGCGATCGCCGCGGCCAAGAAGCGTGGCGTCGCGCTGTACATCCCGCCGGGGCGGTACAAGGTCGACCGTCACCTGGTGGTCGACGACGTGACCATCCAGGGGGCGGGGAGCTGGTGGACGACGCTCACCGGTGACGGCGTCGGCGTCTACGGCAAGTACGTCGAGGACGGCGGCTCGAAGCGCGTGCACCTGTCCGACTTCGCGATCGTCGGCGACGTCCGCGAGCGGGTCGACGACGACCAGGTCAACGGCATCGGCGGCGCGCTGGGCGGCGGTTCCACCGTGGAGCGGCTGTACATCCAGCACACCAAGGTCGGCATGTGGTTCGACGGGCCGTTCGACGGGCTCACGGTGAAGGACAACGTCATCGTCGACCAGATCGCCGACGGGCTGAACCTGCGCCGCGGCATCTCGCACGCCACGGTGACCAACAACTTCATCCGGAACACGGGCGACGACGCGCTGGCCATGTGGTCGAACCAGGTCACGTCCGCCACCGCCGATGCGGACCACGACAACGTGTTCTCCCACAACACGGTGCTCAACCCGACGCTCGCCAACGGCATCGCGATCTACGGCGGCCACGACAACAAGGTCGTCGCCAACGTCGTCGCCGACCCCGTGCGCGAGGGCAGCGGCCTGCACGCCGGCCAGCGCTTCGGCTCCACGCCGTTCGCCGGCCGCACCACCTTCCAGGACAACACGACCGTGCGCGCCAGCACGCTCGACCTCAACTGGAAGATCGGGCTCGGCGCGCTGTGGGTCTACGCGCTCGAGGGCTCGGTGCAGGGCATCGACGTCACGGGGGACCACTACCTCGACAACGGGTACAACGCGATCATGCTGGTGTCCGAGTGGGGCGTGAAGGACCAGTACGGCATCGACGACATGCACTTCAAGGACGTGCAGGTCGACGGCGCGGGGACGTCCGTGGTGTCTGCCCGCGCCTTCGGGTCGGCGACGTTCGAGAACGTCGACGTCCGCAACGTCGGCTGGGCCGGCGTCAACAACTGCGGGTCGTTCCACTTCGCGTCGACCGGCTCCGAGTTCTCCCTGGTGGACCTCGGCGGCAACGACGGCACGGACAACAACCCGTGGCACCCGGGCACCAATTGGCTCACGCCGTTCGTGCCCAACGCGATCACCTGCAACGACGCCCCGCCGGTCGTGACGCCGCCGGCCCCGTCGACCTGGTGAGCTGAACGGCGCTCGCGCCCGGCCCTGGTGCGAGCCGGGCGCGAGCGTCCTCCCTGCGTCCTCGTGCAGGACGCGGGAGGGGAGGTCCCGGGGTGTGGGACGACGAGAGGGGCCCGGCGCGCGTCGCCGGGCCCCTCTCGTGCTGCGTGCGGCAGGTCGGCGTCAGGCCGTCTCGCGCACGACGAGCGTGGGCGTGAACATCACGCCGCGCGGGGGCTGCGCGGGCGTGCGGATCCGGTCGAGCAGCAGGCGCGCCATCTCACCCGCCATGTCCTCGACGGGCTGACGCACGGTGGTCAGCGCGGGCGTCGACTCGCGCGCGGCCGCGGAGTCGTCGAACCCGATCACGGCCACGTCGTCCGGGACGCGCCGGCCGGCGTCGAGCAGGACGCGCACGGCCGCGTCGGCGACCAGGTCGTTCGCGGCGAACACCGCGTCGACGTCGGGGTGCTGCTCGAGCACGGCCCGCGCGGCCCGTGTCCCGGAACGCGCGCTGAAGTCGCCCTCCTCGACGACGACCGTCATGCCCGCCTCGTCGGCCGCTGCCCGGAAGCCCGCGAGGCGGTCGCGCGCCGCGGCGACCTCTGCCGGCCCGGCGAGCACAGCGCAACGGCGGCGTCCGGTACGCGCGAGGTGCTCGGCCGCGAGCCGCCCGCCGATCGTCTGGTCGGCGTCCACCCAGCTCACGGCGAGCGACGTCCGCGGCTGGTGCGAGAGCACGAGGGGCACGTTCATGGCGGACAGCGCGGTGGGCAGCCCGGCCTCGTCGCCGCCGGACAGGAACAGCACGCCGTCGACGTGGCCCTGACGCAGGTAGGAGAGCACGAAGTCGTGCGCGTCGCGGTCGGCGGGCACGACGACGAGGTGCACGCCGACTGCCTGCAGCACCTGCTGGGCGCCCGCGGTGACGCGGCCGAAGTACGGGTCGGAGAAGATCCGCTGCAGGAACTCGGCGCCCGCGGATCCGGTCGCGGGCTCGGAGATGACGAGCGCGACCGAGTCGGTGCGGCGCGTGACCAGCGAGCGCGCCGCCAGGTTCGGGACGTAGCCCGTGGCGCGCACGGCCTCGTCGACCGCCCGCCGCATGCGGGGGTCCACCGTGGCGACGCCGTTGAGCACGCGCGAGACGGTGGAGCGGGAGACGCCGGCGCGCCGAGCGACCTCCTCGATCGTCGACGCGCCGGATCCGGTGGGCGTGCTGGCCATGGTCCCTCTTATAGCACCGACGCAACCCGCTGCACTTGTGACTGGTGAGCCTGGTGGGACTCTCCGGAGCTCCCGGGAGGCAGCTCCTGTCACAAGTGCAGCGGGTCCGGTGCGGATCAGCGGTAGACGCGCACGTAGTCCACGAGCATCTTGGCGGGGAACGGCGTCGTCGCGTCGACGTTGCCCGGCCAGTCACCGCCCACCGCGAGGTTGAGGATCACGTAGAAGTCGTGGTCGTAGATCCACGGGCCGCGGGTCGACTCCACGGTCGCCTTGTCGGCCGTGAACACCAGGCGGTTGTCGAGGTAGTAGCGGATGCCGTTCGCGTCCCACTCGGCTGCCCAGGTGTGGAAGTCGTTCGACAGCTGCGAGCCGTCGGGCAGCTTGTAGGAGCCGCCGTACCCGCCGGCGCCGTTGTACGCCGGGGCGTGCAGCGTCGAGTACGACGTGGTCGTGTCCTTGCCGAGCACCTCCATGATGTCGACCTCGCCGTTGGCGGGCCACGGCGTGCCGGTGAGGAAGTTCGCACCCATCATCCAGAACGCGGGCCAGTAGCCCTGCCCGGCGGGCACCTTGATCCGCGCCTCGACGCGGCCGTACTGGAACGTGAACTTCCCGCCCGTGTTCATGCGGCCCGACGTGTAGTCGCGGCCGCCCGCGGACTGCTTGCGAGCCTCGATCACGAGGTGCCCCTGGCCGTCCATGTTGAGGTTGCCGCTCGGCGTGTAGTACTCCTGCTCGCCGTTCTGGCCGGTGCCCGCGTCGACGGTCCACTTCGAGGTGTCCGGGCCGGTGCCTGCGGCGCCGTTGAACTCGTCGCTCCACGCGAGGCGCGTGAAGTTCGGGGCGGGGACCGTGCTCGTCGGCGGCTGGACCGGGTTGCCACCGGTGCCGTAGACGTCGAACGAGTACAGCGAGTACCCGTACGGGCCCGAGCGCTTCGTCATGTTGATGCGGACGTAGCGACCGTCGCCCGAGACGTTCAGCGTCTCCTTGAGCCCCTTGCCGGTGGTCGTCGTGTAGATCGTCGTCCACGTGCTGGCGTTCGGCGAGACCTGGATCTGGTAGCCCGTCGCGTAGGCGGGGTCCCACTGCAGGACCACCTGGGAGACGTGCGCGGTCGCGCCGAGGTCCACCTGGTACCAGCCGGCATCGGTCCAGCCGGTCGTGGCGTTGACGGCCCAACGGGTCGCGGTGTCGTAGTCGACGGCCTTGTCCGGCGTGCAGCCGGGGCACTGCGCGTCGTCCTGGAACGACGAGGCCGTCGCCGGCTTCTTGTACGAGAGCAGCACCGCGGAGCCGGTCGGCGGGGTGGTGGTGGGCGGGTCGGTCGGCGTCGTCGTGCCGTCCGAGCCGAAGACCTGCAGCTCCCACAGCGACACGCCGTAGCCGGTCGCACGCGCCGTCGAGTAGAGGCGCACGTAGCGGCCGCTGCCCGAGACGTTCACGGACTGCTTGCCGGCGCCGGTCGCGGCGCTCGTCGCGAGCGTCGTCCACGTGCTGCCGTCCGACGACGCCTGGATCTGGAACGCCTTGGAGTACGCGGCCTCCCAGTTGAGGTCCACGCGGCTGAGCGTCTTCGACGAGCCCAGGTCCACCTGGATCCACTGCGGGTCGGAGAACGCGCTCGACCAGCGGGTGCCTGCGTCGCCGTCGGTCGCTGCGGTCGCGGGCGTCGCCGCGGACTCGGCGGACGACGCGGTCGTCGGCTTCCCCTGCGACAGGAGCGTCGACGTGACGGGTGCGGTGGATCCGAGCACCTGCAGCTCCCACAGCGAGATCCCGTACTGCGTCGCGCGGGACGTCCCGGTGAGGCGCACGTAGCGGGCGTTCGCGCTGACGGCGAGCTGCTGCTTGGCGGCCGACGACGCGGTCCCGTCGAGCACCTTGGTCCACGTGGTGCCGTCGTTCGACGTCTGGATCGTGTACGTCTTCGCGTACGCGGCCTCCCACGTGAGGTCGACCTCGGAGATCGCCTGTGCCGAGCCGAGGTCGACCTGGATCCACTGGTTGTCGGAGAAGCCGCTCGACCAGCGGGTGCCGGCGTCGCCGTCGGTCGCCGCGCTCGCGGGGGTCGCGGCGGACTCGGACGACGACGCGGTCGTCGGCTTGCCCTGCGAGAGGACGACGGGCGCCGCGGCGTGCGCGTCGTCGGCGCGGACCGCCGCGAACGCGAGGGCCGCGGCGAGCGCGGTGAGCGCCGCGACGGCCATGCGGCCGGCGGGGCGGGACCGGCGCACGGTGCGAGCCGGGTGGTGCGTGGTGATGGACATGCGGACTACCCCCAGAGGTCGTCATTGACACGGGTGGCGGGCTGGAGAACGCGAGGGAGCGCTCTCTGAGGGAATACCTTGAACCCGGACATTCCCGCTGTCAATACCGCGGGGGAGCGCTCCCTTGAATGGGTCGGCGCGAGATCTCATCGGCCGACGGCCGACGGCCGGGCTGTGAGCCAACCCGTTCGTCGCCTCGCTCGTCAGTCCGGTCGTCAGCCCGCTCGTCGTCCCGTCCGGAGCCCGACGCGGCGACCCACCACCGAGCTCACCTGCCGCACGTCGCGCGTCAACGACGTCCCGACGAGCACGCCGAGCGCGATCGAGAACAGCGCGAGGGCCGTGCTCACCAGGTCCGCAGCGCCGAAGGACTCGCCGGTCGCGATCTCCGACAGCCCGCGGAACGCGAGCGCGCCCGGCACCAGCAGCCAGAACGCCGGCAGGGTCGTCACCAGCACCGGTGGACCCGTCCTGGCCCGCGCGATGAGCAGCGACACCGGGGCGATGACGAGCCCGCCGACGAACCCCGCGAGCTCGCTCGGCAGGAACGTCGCACCGAGCTGCTGCGCGGCGAACGTCGCGTACAGCGCGAGGACGATCCACCAGAACGAGTGCGCGGGCGGCGACGAGAAGTACCGGTGCCCCACGGCGACGAGGAGCACTCCCACCCAGGCGCTCCACCAGCCGAGCAGAGGCGCCGACGCCGCGACGACGAACCCGCCGCTCACCGCGACCCCTGCGACGACACCGAACGCGAGCAGCAGCAGCTGGGCGATGCCGAACACCATGCGGGACCCGCCCGCGACCACCTGGTTGCTGGTGAGCTCCATCGCGGCGACCGTGAGCACCGCACCGGGCAGGAAGCTCACGAGCGCGGGTGTGAGCAGGCGCAACGGGTCACCGCCGAGCCACGGCCCGACGGCGTCGACGCACAGCCACGTGACGAGGAACGCCGCGACCACGGGCAGCACGGCGTCGAGGGTCTGCCACCGCGTCGCGACGAGCCGCAGCGCGCCCACCGCGGCGCCCATCGCGAGGTACAGCCACAGCGCCTCGGGGACCGGGTACAGGATCAGGCCGAACGCGAACGTCAGCAGCGCGTGGCCGAGCACGACGAGCAACGGGCCGAACCGCGGCGGGGTCGCGAGCGCGGTGCGCAGCCGCGAGCGCGCGTCGGCGAGGTCCACGTCGCCCGCGACCAGCTCGGACACGAGCGAGTCGACCGCACCGACCTGGTGCAGCCTCAGCGCGCCGGACGAGCCGGGGCCGGTCACGTCGGACACCGGACCGCGCTCGGTCTCGACCTGCAGCACCACGCCCGTCGGCAGCACGAGCACGCGCACCTGGTCCGCGCCGTACGCGTCGGCGACCGCGGTGAGCTGGTGCTCGGTGTCCATCACCGACTGCCCCGACGACAGCAGCGCCGAGCCGAGCTCGCGCAGCAGCGGGACGAGGTCGTCCGGGACCGGTGGCGGCGGTGGGGGCTCGTCGGCCGCGGGCGCCACCGGCGGGGCCGTGAGCGCGTGCGCCGCGCGACGCAGCCGGTCGCGCAGCCTCATCGTCCGCCGCGCGGCGGGATCCGGCGGGAGACCGCCTCGTCGTCGGGTGTCGTCGTGCCAGGGGTCGACGACGCGAGGTCGACGACGTCCGGCACGCGCAGCACCCGCAGCGACCGGCGGGTCCACGCGGGCAGGAGCCGGAGCCCCTCGTCGCCGTGCAGCAGGACCGGGTCGCTCAGCCGGTGCACGTGCCGAGCGCGCACCAGCCGGGTCTCGCCGCCGGCCTCGATGTTGTGCAGCCACTGCACGTCCGGCCCGTAGGTCAGCGCGATCGCGAACCCGCGCGGCGTGGGGAACGCCATCACGGGCGTGCGGAAGCGCCGCCCCGAGGTCCGGCCCACGTGGTGCAGGGTCGCGAGCGGCGGCACGTCGTCGGACAGCAGACCCATGACCTTGTTGGTGAACCGCAGGTTCACCCGCGTCACCCAGTACGGCGCGACCATGCCGTCGACGCTATCCCCGCCCGCGCCGTAC
>NZ_JEOE01000015.1 GCF_000708885.1 Cellulomonas sp. HZM
CCTCGAGCACCGCGTCCCCGAGCGACGCGAGCCGCTGCAGCGCCGCGCGCGGTGCGTTCACGCCGTCGGGCTTCGACCCGCGCGCGGCGCTGCAGCGGCTCGCGTCGCTCGGGGACGCGGTGCTCGAGGACTTCTCGCTCGCGGAGCGGGTCGTCGTCGGCACGTTCGTCCACCCCGGCCAGGTGCTCGTCGACGACCTCGACCAGCTCGCCGGGACGCTCGACCGGCACGAGGTGGTCGCCGCGCTCGCGGGGGTGCCCGCCGACGAGCTCGCGTCGTCGTCGTCGGCGCAGGTCCAGGCGCGGGTCCCGGCGCAGGTCCAGGGAGACCGCGACCCCGCGCGCGAGCGCGGCGCCGGCGACCTCGACCCGGCCCAGCAGCACGTGCTGGACGCCGTCGCGGCGGGTGGGCACCTGTTCGTCGACGCGCCCACGGGCGCCGACGTGACGGGCACGCTCGCGGCCGTCGTCGCCGACGCCGCGGCCGAGGGCCGCACCGTGCTGTACGTGCCGGGTCACCGCCGCTCGGCCGTCGCGCTCGGGGAGCGGCTGACCGCGCTCGGCCTCGGTGACCTCCTGCTCGACGTCGCACCCGACGCCGCCTGGCGCACGATCGCCGCGCGCCGGCTCCTCGGTGCGATGACGCTCGAGCTGCCGCACATCGACACCGCGGGGCTCGCGGCGCTGCGCTCGGACCTCGTCGCGCACCGCGAGCAGCTGCGCGGGTACGTCGCCGGGCTGCACGCCGAGCGTGCGCCGTGGGGCGTGTCCGCCTACGACGCGCTGCAGCAGCTCGCGCGCCTGACGTCCGCGCGACCGACCCCCCGCACGACCGTGCGGCTGACCGCCGACGTGGCCCGCACCGTGGGGGCGCAGCGCGACGAGCTCGCCTCGCTGCTGCTGCGCGTGGGCGAGCTGGGCGCGTTCCGCGTGCGGCCGTCGGACACGCCCTGGTACGGCGCCGACCTGCGCACGCGCGCGGACGCGGACGTCGCGATGCGCCGCATCGAGCGACTGCTCGACCAGTCGCTGCCCGTGCTGCTCGAGCGCACCACGCAGGTCGCGCACGAGACCGGGCTGACGCAGGCGACGACCCTGACCGCGTGGGTCGACCAGCTGCGGATGCTCGACGGCGTGCGCGGTGCGCTCGACGTCTTCCAGCCGCTCGTGTTCGAGCGGACCGCGTCCGACCTCGTCGCCGCGACCGCGACGCCGCAGTGGCGTGCCGAGCGGGGCATCGAGATGGGCCGTGTGACACGCCGTCGGCTGCGCAAGCAGGCCAAGGACATGGTGCGGCCGGGACGCCCCGTCGCGGACCTGCACGCCGCGCTGCTGGACGTCGCCGAGCAGCGGCGCGTGTGGCACGAGCACTGCCCGGGCGGCGGATGGCCGCGCCTGCCCGAGGGGCTCGAGGTCATCGAGGACGAACTGCGCCAGGTCGTGCAGGACGTCACCGCGCTCGACGAGGTGCTCGCGGGCACGCCCGACGGCGCCGGCCTGATGGACCTGTCGATCGTGTCGATCGTCGACCGGCTGGGCCGGCTGCGCGCCGGCAAGGAGGCGCTCGAGAAGCTCCCGGACCGCACGGGGCTGCTGCACCGGCTGCGCGCGGCGGGCCTGGGCGACCTCGTCGACGACCTCGCCGAGCGGCGCGTCGACCCGGCGCTCGCCGGGACCGAGCTCGACCTGGCGTGGTGGAGCACGGTCATCGAGCAGATCCTGGGTCAGGACCCGGCGCTCGCCGGCTACGACGGCGCCACGCTCGGAGCGCTGTCCGCGCGGTACGCGCAGCTCGATCGCGAGCACGTCGCGCGCCTCGCCGAGCCCGTGCTGGCCGCGACCGTGGGCCACGTGTCGGCCGCGCTGCGCCAGCACCGCGCGCAGGCAGAGGACCTGTTCGCGGAGATGGTCGAGGAGCGGCTCACGTCGCTGCGCGACACCTTCGCGCGGCACCCGGAGGTCGCACGTCGGCTGCGGCCGGTCGTCGCCGCGAGCCCGATGCTCGTGCCGCAGGTGCTCCCGCCGTCGCGCACGGTCGACCTCGTCGTGATCGACTCGGCCGCCCACCTGCCGGTCGAGGTGGTGCTCGCGGCCGTCGCGCGCGGGCGGCAGGTCGTCGTCGTCGGTGACGCCCGTTGCGCGTCGGGCAGCGCGGTGCGGGACCTCGCCGACGTGCTGCCGCGCGTCGCGCTGCTCGCGGGCGCGTCGCGCCGCGACCCCTACCTCACGGTGTTCCTCGCGCGGCACGGGTACGACGGCGTGCTGTCCGCCATGCCGCTTCCGCAGCAGAAGCCTCTCGTCGGCCTGCACGTCGTCGACGGCACCGGCATGCCCGACGGCTCCGGGATGGTCGCGACGACGACGGCCGAGGTCGAGCGCGTGCTCGAGCTCGTCATGGACCACGTGGTGATGCGGCCCGACGAGTCGCTCGCGGTGGTCACCGTGACCGCGCAGCACGCCGAGGCGGTCCGCGAGGCCGTGCTCGGCGAGGTCCGCGCCAACCCCGCGCTGGCCGCGTTCTTCGACGCAGGCCGGGGCGAGCCGTTCGTCGTCACCGACGTCACCAACGTCGCCGGGCTGCGTCGCGACGCCGTCGTGCTGTCGCTCGGTCTCGGCCGCACGCCGCACCGGCGCGTGCTGCACACCTTCGGCACGCTGTCCGGACCCGGCGGCGACGCGCTGCTGCTCGAGGCGCTGGGCTCGGTCGCGCGACGGCTCGACGTCGTCGCGTCGTTCGGCGCCGACGACCTCGACCCCGCACGCCTGCGCGGACCCGGCCCGGTGCTGCTGCGCGACCTGCTGACGTTCGCCGCCGCGCGGTCGGCGGGCTCGACGGACCTGACGCAGCTCCTGCCGGCACCTGCGGCCGACGACGGTCAGGCCGACCCCGGTCCGCGCGGGATCGGCGTCGGCGAGATCGCGCCCGAGGGCCGGGTCACCGGTGCGGCCGACGACGCGGCGCCTGCGGGGTCCGACGCCACGGAGCCCGTGGGGGCCGACGGTCCGCGCGGCGGCTCCGTCGCTGACGAGCCATCGGGCGCGGCGATCCCCACTGACGAGACCGGTGCGAGCACGGATGCCGCGGACGCGCTCCGGGCCGGTGCGAGCGACGCCGACCCGACCTCGACGCCCGCGGGCGCGACGGCAGCCGACGCGGACGCTCCCGAGCCCGACCGCCTGCTGCTCGACCTCGCCGAGCGGCTGTGGCGGCACGGCCTGACCGTCGAGGTGGACTACGGCATCCCCGGCGGGACGCGGATCCCGATGGTCGTCGGCCACCCCGACCTGCCGGACCAGATGCTCGTCGCGGTGCTGACCGACGACGCCGCGTACGTCGACGAGCCCAGCATCCGCGTCCGCGACCGCCTCGTGGCCGACCGGCTCGAGAGCCTCGGCTGGTCGGTGCTGCGCGTGTGGTCGGCGGCGGCGTTCCTCGACCCGCAGGCGGAGGTCGACAGGATCCGCCGCCTGGTGCACGCACGCGTCCCGGCCGAGCCGGTGGCCCGTCCGCGCACGGAGGCCCTCCCGGCCGTGCTCGTGGACCCCGAGACCGACGCCGAGGACCTCGTCGGTCCGTCCCGTGCCACGCCGGCCGATGCGACGCCGGCCGATGCGACACCGGCCGATGCGACGCCAGCCGATGCGACGCCGGGCGCTTCGGCCATCGATGCCGCTACGGACGCGGGTGCGCCCGTCGGTGCCGTGCACGACGACGTGGTGCCGGCGCCGGGTCCGGTGGCACCGGACCTCGACGCCGCGGGTGCGCCACTGCCTGACGCGACCGCACCGGACGAGGCATCCGTGCGCGAGCCGTCGGCTGAGTCCCCGAACCCGACCTCGACCGAGAACCCGACCTCGACCGAGAACCCGACCTCGACCGAGAACCCGACCCCGACTGCGGCACCCGAGCCGGTGCCGGCTCCGGACGCCCAGGTTCCCCCGGCCGTCGACGCCACCCCGTCGGGCCAGGTGCGGGCGGTCCAGCTCGCGCTGGCCGTCCCGACGCGACCGCGCCCGGACGTCCGTCGTGGCCTGCCGATCGGTGCCTACTCCGACGACCAGCTCGACGACCTCGTGTCGTGGCTCCGCTCGGACGGCGAGGAGCGCTCGCGCGACCAGCTCGCGGCTGCGCTCCGGGCGGAGCTGGGGATCTCGCGCCGGTCGTACCGGGTCGACACCGCGGTGCGAGGCGCCGTCAGCCGGGGTCTCGCGGGCGACTGACGCGTCGCGGGCTCCCCGCGTCGCCACGACTGCATGCGGGCGCCGGTGAGATCATCGTCGGGTGACCGGTCCTGAACGTCCCCGCCGTCGCCGCGTGGTCCGGCCGGCCGGCACCGTGGGTGCCGTCGCGGACTCGGCGCTCGTGTCGGTGCACCCGGCGTTCCCGCCGACGGGCACCACGCCAGCAGGCTCCGCGCCCACGGTCACGGCACCCACAGGCACCTCGCCGACGACCGACCCTCCGGCGCGTACCCCTCGCACCGGCGGCAGCCCGGGAGACGATCCTGCGACGGCCCGGCGCAGCCAGGACGACTCCGACATCGGCTGGGGAGGGCGCGCCGACGACGGCAACGACGCACGCCTCCGGTCGGACAAGCCGCCGCACTGGTGAGAGCCGGTCGTCGGGCAGCCGTGCAGGCCCCTGCATGACCGTCGGGGCTGCGGGACGCCCGATCTCAGGCGGTGGGCGGCTGCGGCGGGATGCTCGGCGGCAGGTCGCCACGCCCCGGCTCGGCGGTGCCCGGTGCGATGCCCGGTGCAGTCGCCCCGGGCGCGGACGACAGGCCCGTGTCGTTCGCGGTGGCCGGGTTGGGCCGCTGCGCGAGCAGGTCGCGGATCTCCTGCAGCAGCAGGATGTCCTCGGCCGGCGCGGCGGGCTCGTCCACCTGGCCCTTCTTGCGGCGTGCCGCGAGCGCGTTCATCGGCAGCACGATGACGAAGTAGATCGCCGCCGCGGTGATGACGAAGGTCAGCCCCGCCTGCAGGATCGCGCCGACCTTGATGGGCGCGATCGGGTGCTCGGTCGTCGACGTCTGCCACGAGTAGGGGCCGATGTCCCAGACGTCGGTGAGGTCCTGCGCGCCGAAGATCCAGCCGACGAGCGGGCTGATGAAGCTGTCGACGATCGCCTTGACGACCGCACCGAACGCCGCGCCGATGACCACACCGACCGCGAGCTCGACGACGCTCCCGCGTGAGATGAACTCCTTGAACCCGTTGAGGACCTTGCCGACCCCGCTGAGCCGTTCCCCGACCGCGTCTGTCACGTTGTGCGTCACGCCAAGCTCCCCGGATGTCGTGCGTATCGTCGGACCGCTCCTCGTCGAGCACGTCGATCATGGCACGACCACCGCGGACAGCATCCCGAGCGCGGCCGCTCCGGCCAGGTCGGAGGCCTCGTCGGGCGAGACCGCGACCAGCACGGGCGTGGAGTCGTCGCCCTCGCCGACCCCGAGCGCGGTGTGCGTACCGGCGGTCCGGGGCGTCGGGAGGACCAGCGCACGTCGGGCGACGACGTGCCCCTGCCCGCTGTCGCCGGACGCCGCGACGACGTCGATGCGGACCCCGGGCGCGAGCCAGGACGCGACGGTCGCGTCGGCCAGGCGGACCGCCGCGACCACCGTGCCCTCGGGGCCGGACAGGTCACGCGACGCGAGCACGCCGGGCACGACGGGTGTGCCGGGCGTCAGCGGGACGGCGGTGGTCCGGCCGACGACGGCATCGGTCGACGCGCGCGCGTCGTCGGGCACCAGCGGCACCGGCACGCGGGCGATCCGGACGTCGCCCGTCGCGATCGCGTGCCCGGCCTCCAACGACCTCGTCGCGACGACGACGGGCGAGGTGCGCGGTGGTGGAGGGGCGAGCGAGCGTGCGACGAGCGACACCGCGATCCCGACGAGCACGGCTGCGACGACGAACCTCGCCCGCCACGCGACGCGACGTGCGAGCAGCCCCGCGGGCAGGGGACGCCGTCCCAGTGGTGGGGGACCGGTGGCCGCTCGTCTGCTCATGCCCGGACGCTAGGCAGGCGCGTCCGGGACCGGCCGCGGTCGGAGGTCGGGGTGTGGACGGCCCATGTGCCCCGGCGGGCCTGTGGACGGTTCGACGCCGGCTGACGACGCTCAGGGCCGGGTCGCCTGCCGTCAGCGCGGCGGCGACCGCCAGGCAGCGGCGGCCGCCGGACCGCGGCGACCGTCAGGCAGCAGCGGCCGTCAGGCGGAGGTGGTCGACGAGCTGCCCGATGCCGACGAGGCGGCGGGCGCTGCACCCGTCGACGCACCCGTCGACGCGGTGGAGGACGAGGACGACGAGGCCGAGGACGAGTCGGACGACGACGAACCCGGGGACGCCGCCGCCGGCACCGACGACGACTTCCCCGACCGCGCGTCGTTCCGGTAGAACCCGGACCCCTTGAACACGACGCCCACGGACGAGAACACCTTGCGCAGGCGCCCGTCGCACTCGGGGCACACCGTCAGCGAGTCGTCGGTGAACGACTGCTGGATGTCGAAGGCGTGGCCGCACACCGTGCAGGCGTAGGAGTAGGTGGGCACTGGGGTTCTCCCGGGGAAGGCTGGCACTCGTCGGATCCGAGTGCCAATGCTAACGGTCCGGCAACGGTCGGCATTCCGCACGTGCACGGCACGCGTCGCGCGTACGGAGCGCGCCCGACGCACGCGGGACGAACTACCCTCGGCAACGTGTCCCGCCGTGCCGTGCGTCTCTCCGTCCTCGTCGTCGCCATCGTGCTCGTCGCCGCGCTGGTGGTGTCGGTCGTCGGCGCGGTCGTCGTCATCCGCAGGCCGCTGCCGCAGACGTCCGGCACGCTGCACGTCCCCGGGCTGAGCGCACCGGTCACGGTCACGCGTGACGCGCGTGGCGTCCCGACGATCACCGCGACGACGAGCGCGGACCTGTTCCGCGCCCAGGGCTACGTCGCCGCGCAGGACCGCTTCTTCGAGATGGACTACCGCCGGCACGTCACGGCGGGCCGGCTCTCCGAGCTCGTCGGCGAGAACGCGGACGCGCTCGCGGCGGACAAGGTCATCCGCACGTTCGGGTGGCGGCGTGTGGCCGAGCAGGAGTGGCAGACGGTCGAGCCGTCGACGCGTGCGGCCCTGCAGGCGTACGCGGACGGTGTGAACGCCTACCTCGACGGCAAGGCGCCCTCGCAGATAGCGGTCGAGTACACGGTGCTGGGCCTGCAGGTGAACGTGCGCGCCCCCGAGCCGTGGGACCCGGTGGACTCGCTCGCGTGGCTCAAGGCGATGGCGTGGGACCTGCGCGGCAACTACGACGACGAGCTCGAGCGTGCGCGCACGTTCGAGTCCGTGCGCGACGTCGACAAGGTCGACCAGCTCTTCCCCGAGTACCCGCAGGACGTGAACGCGCCGATCCTGACCGCGAAGGAGGACGACGCGGCCACGGCGACGGCCGCCGCGCACGGCGACGCGACGATCACCTCCGCCGAGCTTCGCAGCGGCGACGTGCAGCGTGCGATCGTCTCGGCGAGCGCCGCGGTGGACGCCGTCCCGCACCTCGTGGGCGACGGCGCGGGCGTCGGCTCGAACTCCTGGGTGGTGAGCGGCGAGCACACCGCGTCGGGCAAGCCGGTGCTCGCGAACGACCCGCACCTGGGCATCTCCGCGCCCGGGATCTGGGCGCAGGTGCGGCTGCGGTGCGCGCAGGTGGGCACGCAGTGCCCGTACGACGTGTCGGGCTTCTCGTTCGCCGGCATGCCGGGCGTCGTCATCGGCCACAACGACCAGCTCGCGTGGGGCCTGACCAACCTCGGCGCGGACGTCACGGACTTCTTCCTCGAGCGTGTCCTCGGTGACGCGGTGCAGGTCGACGACGGCACCGAGCCCATCGTCACCCGCACCGAGACGATCAAGGTCAACGGTTCCGACGACGTGCAGATCCAGGTCCGCAGCACGCGGCACGGACCCATCGTGTCGGACGTCGTCGACGACCTCGCGGCGGTGGGCGACGGACCGGTGCCCGACGGCACGTCGGGCCACGGGTATGCGGTGTCGCTCGCATGGACCGCGCTGCAGCCGGGGCACACGGCCGACGCGCTGCTCGCGATCGACACCGCGAAGGACGCCGACGACATCGCGCGCGTGGGCCGCCTGCTCGAGGTGCCGTCGCAGAACATCGTGTTCGCGACCGCCGACGGGCACATCGGATACCAGGCGCCCGGCCGCATCCCGCTGCGCGCGAAGGTCGCGGGCGAGCTGCCGTCGGACGGCACGTGGCCGCGACCCGGCTGGGACAGCGACTACGACTGGCAGGGCTACGTCGACCCGGCGCAGATGCCGCACGCGCTCGACCCGGCGAGCGGCATCATCGTCGCCGCGAACCAGCAGGTGGTCCCGCGGGGGACCGGGCCGTACCTCACGCAGGACTGGGACTACGGCTTCCGCAGCCAGCGCATCCGCGACCAGCTCGAGGCCGCGACGTCCGACGGGGGCAAGGTCGACGTCGCGTCGATGGGTGCGCTGCAGTACGACCAGCACAACCCGTATGCCGACGTGCTGGTGCCCGCGCTGCTGTCGCTCGACATCGGCAACACGTTCGACGACGACGGCCAGCAGCTGCTGCGCACGTGGGACCGCGTCTCGGACAAGGACTCGCCGGCCGCGGCGTACTTCGCGGCGGTGTGGGCCAACGTGCTCGAGCTCGCGTTCGACGACGACCTGCCCGACGGCGACGGCCCGAGCGGCGACTCGCGCTGGCTCGAGGTGGTCCGCCGGCTCCTCGACGACCCCGACTCCCCGTGGTGGGACGACCGCTCGACGCCTGGCGTCGTCGAGGGCCGTGACGAGGTGCTGACGCGTGCGATGGTCTCCGCACGGCGACAGCTCACCGCACGTCTGGGCCGCGACCCGAAGGACTGGTCGTGGGGCAAGCTGCACGTCATGGCGCCGGAGCACCCGGTGCTGGGCGGCGACTCGGTCCCGGCGATCGTGCGCAGGCTGGTCAACCCCACGCCCATCGGGGTCGGCGGCGGGTCGTCGATCGTCGACGCGACCGCGTGGGACGCGAGCTCGGGGTCGTTCGACGTCACGGCCGCGCCGTCGATGCGGATGGTCGTGGACCTGGGCGACCTGGACTCCTCGACGTGGGTCACCCTCACGGGGACCTCGGGGCACCCGGGCAGCAAGCACTACACCGACCAGCTCGGCGCGTGGGCCGCGGGCAGGACGTTCGCGTGGCCGTTCTCGGCCGCGGCGGTGCAGGCGGACGCGGAGCAGAAGCTGACGCTGCAGCCGTGACGCCGGCCGACGGCACCCGGCCGACGGGGCGCAGCCGACGACGCTAAGCCGACGACGCTCAGCCGACGAGGCTCAGCCGACCGGGCGCCACCCCTCGGGCGTCGCGACCGCGCCGACCGTCCGGTCGTGCCGCTCTCGCGGAAGCGGCCGCGACGTCGCGTCGTACAGCTCCTCGGGGAAGACGAGCGCGACGACGAGCGCGTCGGGGCGTGCGTGCTCGAGCGCGCGGTCGTACCAGCCGCCGCCCTGGCCCAGCCGGGCGCCCGCGGTGTCGACCGCGAGGGCAGGGGCGACGATCGCGTCCGCCTCGGCGATCGCTGCGGCGCCGAGCGTCGGCCCGCCGGGCTCGGGCGGGCGGCCGGGGGCGCGCTCACGCAGGTCGTCGGGGCCGTCGTACTCGGCCCAGTCGCGCTGCAGCCCCGAGCCCAGCACGGGCAGCAGGACGCGGACGCCGCGCGCGGCCAGGCGTTCGAGCAGCGGGCTCGTCCCGGGCTCGCTGGGGCGCGACGCGTACACCGAGACGCACGACGCGGACGCGACCTCGGGGATCGCGCTCACCACGTCGGCGAGCCGCTCGGCGGCCTCGTCGCGCAGCCGCTGGGAACGCGCCGAGCGGGCGGTGCGGATCGCGGAGCGCAGCCGGTCCTTGACGTCCTCCACCTCGTCCCCGTCGGACGCGGTCGGGTAGGGCTGGGCGGCGCTGCTCATGGGTCCAGTGTCGCAAACGTGCGGTGACGCGGGACCCCGAGAGGGATGAATGTCACACGACGGACCTCCCGCACCCGTTGCGCGCCCCCGAGCGCCCGCCGCTAGCCTCCGGACGTATGACGATCCACAAGGCAGTCATCCCCGCCGCCGGGCTGGGCACACGGTTCCTGCCGGCCACCAAGTCGACGCCCAAGGAGATGCTCCCGGTCGTCGACAAGCCGGCCATCCAGTACGTGGTCGAGGAGGCGGTCGCCGCCGGGCTCGACGACGTGCTGCTCATCACGGGCCGCTCCAAGCGCACCCTGGCGGACCACTTCGACGCCGTGCCGGAGCTCGAGGCGGCGCTCGAGGCGAAGGGCGACACCGAGCGGCTCGCGCGCGTGCGCGCCTCGACCGACCTCGCGCACGTGCACTTCGTGCGGCAGGGCCAGCCCAAGGGCCTCGGGCACGCGGTGCTGCAGGCCAAGCACCACGTGGGCGACGAGACGTTCGCGGTGCTGCTGGGCGACGACCTGATCGACGAGCGCGACACGCTGCTCGCACCGATGATCGAGCTCGCGGAGCGCACCGGTGGGTCGGTCATCGCGCTGCTCGAGGTCCCCGAGGAGCAGATCTCGCTGTACGGCTGCGCGGCGGTCGAGCCGCTCGAGGGCGAGGACGACGACAGCGTGCGCGTCACGGCGCTCGTCGAGAAGCCTCCGGCCGACGAGGCGCCCAGCAACCTGGCGATCATCGGTCGCTACGTGCTCAACCCCGCGGTGTTCGAGGTGCTCGAGCGCACCGAGCCCGGCCGCGGCGGGGAGATCCAGCTGACCGACGCGCTCGCGACGCTCGCCGAGATGCCTGCGGAGCAGGGCGGCGGCGTGTACGGCGTCGTCTTCCGCGGCCGCCGGTACGACACGGGGGACCGGCTCGACTACCTCAAGGCGGTCGTCCGGGTCGCGGCGGACCGGCCCGACCTGGGCCCCGACTTCCGCGCCTGGCTCGCGGAGTTCGTCCCGACCCTGGGCGCTCCCACCGACTGACGCCCGGCGCCGGACCGGCCCCGGACCAGCCCCTGACCGGCCCCTGACCGGCCCCGGACCTGCATCGCCCGGGTCGCCGCCTCCCCGCGGTGGCGCCCGGGCCGGGGCACAATGCGCGCATGAGATCGGTCCAGGACCACCTGGCGGCCGTGCTCGCCGCCGTCGGGCCGGTCGCGCCGCTCGACGTCGCGCTGCACGACGCCGCCGGCTGCATCCTCGCGGACGACGTCGTCGCGTCCGCCGACCTGCCGCGCGTGCCGGTCGCCGAGCGCGACGGGTACGCGGTCGCGGCGCACGAGACGGCACCGGACTCGGTGCTGCCCGTCGCGCACGACGTGCGTCCCGGGGCGGCGGCGCCGTTGCGCCTCGCACCCGGCCAGTGCGTGCGGATCGCCTCGGGCGCACCGCTCCCGCACGGCGCGGACGCCGTGGTCCCGCTCGAGGAGACCGACCGCGGCACGGCGCGTGTCGCGCTGCAGCGTGCGGCCGTGGCGGGCCAGCACGTGCGCGCCGCGGGTTCGGACGCGACCGGTGGCGAGCTCGTGCTCGAGGCCGGCACACGCCTGGCCGCGCGCCAGCTCGCGATCGCGGCGGCCCTCGGCTTCGGTCGCCTGCCCGTGCACCCCACGCCGCGCGTGGTGCTCATGGCTGTCGGCGACGAGCTCGTCGAGCCCGGGTCCACCCGGTTCGGCGAGGGCGGCGTCTTCGAGGCGGACAGCCACGCGCTCGAGGCGGCGGTCCGTGACGCGGGCGCGTCGCCCGTGCGGGTCGCGATCCAGCGCGACGACCGCGCGGCGCTGCGCGAGGCGCTCGACGACCAGCTGGTGCGCGCCGACCTCGTGGTCGTCACCGGCGGCCTGTCCGAGCTCGCGCACGACACCGTCAAGGACGTGCTCGCGCCGCTGGGCACCGTCCGGCTCGACCAGGTCGCGATGACGCCCGGGCACCGCCACGGGTTCGGCGCCGTGGGCTCGGAGCTGGGACCCGAGCGCGAGGTGCCGATCTTCGCGCTCCAGGGGCATCCCGTCGCGGCACAGGTCTCGTTCGAGGTGTTCGTCCGGCCCGCGCTGCGCAAGATGGCCGGGCACGCGGACGTGTTCCGCCCGTCGGTCGCCGCGCAGGCCACCGACGGATGGTCCTCGCCGCCGGGCATGCGGCAGTTCGTGCCCGCGACCGTGCTGGGCTCGCCCGACGAGGGGTACCGCGTGACCCCCGTCGGAGACCCGTCGTCGCCGTCGGTGAGCGCGCTCGCGCGGGCCAACGCGCTCGCGGTCGTCGGCGAGCAGGATCTCTCGGTCCGCCCGGGCCAGACCGTGCACTGCCTCGTGCTGGAGGGCTGATGGCGACCGGCTGGCCCGCGACGCTCGTCGACGGCGACGTACGCCTGCGCCCGTTGCGGCGCCGCGACCAGCACCCGTGGATGGCGCTGCGCTCCGCCAACGCGGCGTGGCTCGAGCCGTGGGACGCGACGAGCCCCGTGCCGCTCGACGCACCGCGGCCCACGTTCGCGGCGTTCGTCCGGACCCTCCAGACGCAGGCGCGCTCGGGCAGCACCCTGCCGTTCGCGGTCGACCTCGCCGGCGAGCTCGTCGGACAGCTCACGGTCTCCTCGATCACGTACGGCTCGATGCGCTCGGCGTCGGTCGGCTACTGGGTGTCGCAGCACGTCGCGGGGCGCGGCATCACCCCGACCGCGGTCGCGCTCGCGGTGGACCACTGCTTCCGCGTGCTCGGGCTGCACCGCATCGAGATCAACATCCGGCCCGAGAACGGCCCGTCGCTGCGCGTCGTCGAGAAGCTCGGCCTGCGTGACGAGGGCGTTCGCGTCCGGTTCCTGCACATCGGCGACCGCTGGTGCGACCACCGCACGTTCGCGATCACGGCCGAGGAGGTGCCCGACGGGCTGCTCGCTCGTTGGCACCGTACGCGCGGCGTCTGAGCGGCGTCCGAGCGATGTCCGAGCGGTGTCCGTGCGGAGTTCACCGGCCGACGAGCGACACACGCGGCGTGGCTCCGGGGAGCGGGACGCGACGCGCCCTACCGTCGGTGCGTGACAGATCTCGCAGGTCCGGTCGCCCTGGCGCTCGTCGGCCTGTGGATCGCCTACCTGGTGCCGCACAAGCTGCGGCACCGACAGCAGCTGCTCGAGTCCCGGTCGGACGACAGGTACTCGGAGGCGTTGCGCGTGGTCGCGGTGAGCGACCGGCACGGCCGGTCGGCACGCGGCACCGACGGCGCCTCGGGCTCCCGCCCGGCGGAGCGCAGCACGACAGGACGCAGCACCACAGGCCGTAGCACGACGGGGTTGCTGACCCCGGGCTCAGGGGTCCCGGTCACCCGACCGGGACCTGTCGAAGGAGGTACCGCCGTGGACCGACCCACCGCCACCCAGGACCGGCTCGCCACCGAGCACGCGCGCCGCGCCGCCCAGGCCCGCGCCGCGCACGCCGCCGCCCTCGCGCGGCGCGGTGCCGCCGCACGCCGCCGTGGCCTGCTCGCGGGCGCCCTGCTGCTCGCGACGGTCGCCGGCTGGGTCGTCGTCGGCGTCGCGCCCGCCGTGACGTGGGTCGTCGCCGCCGTGCCCACCGCGCTGCTCACGGGTGTCGTCGTGCTGGGTCGCCGCGCGGTCCTCGCGGGGCGTGCGGCCGACGCCGCGTGGGAGCGGCAGGACGCCGAGCTGCAGCGCGCCGCGGTGCGGCCGGCCACGCCCGCCGCGGGTTTGCCGTCCGTCGCACGCGGGCCGCGCGCGACGCACGTGGGTCGCGCCTTCCAGCCGTCCGACGAGCACACGCAGGTCATCCCGACGGTGGGCGCCACGGTGCGCTCGTCGTCGGCCGCCGCGACGGAGGGTGAGACTGGCGAGGGCTGGTCGCCGGTCGCCGTCCCGCGCCCGACGTACGCGATGAAGGCCCCCGCTCCCCGCCGCGAGCCCGCACCGCTCGGCGACGTCGAGGGCTCGACCACCGCGCGTCCGGCGGCGGCCGCATCGGACAAGCCGGCCGCGCAGGTCACGCCGGCGGCGTCGTCGGCCGTCTCGTCGGCGGTCGTCCCGGACGACGTCCCCGTCGCCACGACCGGCTCGATCGACCTCGACGCGGTGCTCGCCAAGCGGCGTGCCGTGGGCGAGTGAGCGTGTCGTCGACCCCCGGAATTCTTTGCTAGTCTGTTCCCGCTCGCGGGGCTGTGGCGCAGTTGGTAGCGCGTCTCGTTCGCAATGAGAAGGTCAGGGGTTCGAATCCCCTCAGCTCCACCGCAGTGACGAAGGTCCTCCCGGGATCCGGGAGGACCTTCGTCGTCTCGCGGCCGGCGCGAGATCCGGCCGGCGGTCAGCTCTTGCGCAGCCTCGTGACGGCCAGCACGCCGAGAGCCGCGAGCGCGACCTGGACGATGATCTCGATCCAGTCGATGCCATCCGTGTCGCGCAGGCTCCCGACGATCAGCGTCCCGACGAGCGCGGCGACGATGCCGATGACGATCGTCAGCCAGATCGGGATGTTCTGCTTGCCCGGGACGACGAGGCGTCCGAGCGCTCCGATCACGATGCCGATGATGATCGCGCTGATGATGCCTGAGATGGTCACGGGTCCTCCTGTGGTCCGGGCGCCTGTCGCGCCGCTCGTCCGAACGTAGGGCGACGCGGGCGGGGCCGCTCGTCGAGCGGTGGCAGGATGGCCGGGTGCCCGCCGACCCGAGCCCCGGTCGCGTGCGCGCGGCGGTGACGGCGTGGCTCGACCCGCTCGTCGTGATGATCGTCGCGGTGCTCGTCCTGGGGCTCGTGCTGCCGGCCACGGGCACGGCGGCGGACGTGCTCGAGGTCGCGCGGACCGTCGCGATCGTCGTGCTGTTCTTCGGCTACGGCGCACGGATGCGCACGCGCGAGGTGTGGGACGGCCTGCGCAGCTGGCGGCTCCAGGGGTCGATGCTCGCGGCGACCTTCGTCGTGTTCCCCGTCCTCGGCCTGACCGTCCAGCTGCTGCCCGAGAGCGTGCTGCCCGCCGACCTGCAGACCGGCATGCTCTACCTGAGCCTGCTGCCGTCCACGGTGCAGTCGTCGGTGGTGTTCACGTCGATCGCGCGCGGCAACGTCGCGGGCGCGATCACCGGCGCGACCATCTCCAACGTCGCGGGTGTGGTGCTCACGCCGCTGCTCGTCGCCCTGCTCATGGGCGCCGGCGGGGGAGCCGGCGGTTCCCTGCGCGGGATCCTCGTGCAGCTGCTGCTGCCCTTCGCGCTCGGGCAGGCCGTGCAGCCCTGGGTGGGTGACTGGGTGCGCAGGCACGCGTCGGTCACGCGCGTGAGCGACCGCGTGACGATCCTGCTCGTCGCCTACACCGCGGTGAGCGAGGCGCAGACGTCGGGTGCCTGGGACCACATCTCGGCGGGCGTGCTCGTCGTGCTCGTCGTCGTGTGCGCCGCCGTCCTGGCCGCGATGCTCACCCTGACGTGGCGCGGCGGCGCGCTGCTCGCGCTGAGCAGGCCCGACCGCATCGCGCTGCTCATGTGCGGCTCCAAGAAGAGCCTCGCGACCGGTCTGCCGATGGCCGCCGTGCTGTTCACGCCCGCCGTCGCAGCGAGCGTCGCGCTGCCCGTGATCGTCTTCCACCAGCTGCAGCTGGCGACGTGCGCCGTCGTGGCGCGCCGGCTGGCCGCCGACGTCGAGTAGCGTCGTCCCGTCGCACGACGATCCACCACGAACCACCTGAGGAGCCCCGTGCCGGACATCGCCATCGTCCCTCGCCCCGCGAGCGTCGAGGAGCTCGAGGGCGGACCGTTCCTCGTCGACGGCTCGACCGCCGTCGTCGTCGAGCAGCGTCCCGAGCTCATCCAGGTCGCGGTGCTCAGCGCGGACCTGTTGGGCCGGGTCGCGGGCAAGCCGGTGCAGGTCCGCTACGACGACGTCGAGGGCCCCGGCGCCGTGCGCCTGCTGCTCGACGACGCGGCGCCCGAGGGTGACGAGGCGTACTCGCTGGTCGTGACCTCCGACGGCGTCACCGCGCGTGCGCGCGAGGTGGCCGGGCTCGTGCACGCCGTGGTGTCGCTGCGCCAGCTCATGGCGTGCAACGGCGACGAGGGTGCGTCGGTCCCGGCCGTGCGGATCGAGGACGCCCCGCGGTTCGCGTGGCGCGGGCTCTCGCTCGACGTGGCACGCCACTTCTTCGGCGTCGAGGACGTCAAGGTCGTCATCGGGCTGATGAAGCACTACAAGCTCAACGTGCTGCACCTGCACCTGTCCGACGACCAGGGCTGGCGCCTGCACGTCCCGTCGCGACCCAACCTCACACGCGTGTCCGGGCAGACCGCCGTCGACGGCGACCCGGGCGGGTACTACTCGGCGTCCGACTTCCAGACGATCGTGCAGTTCGCCGCCGCGCGCGGCGTGCGCGTCGTCCCCGAGATCGACGTCCCGGGCCACGTCAACGCCGCGTCGCACGCCTACGGCGAGCTCAACCCGTCGGGTGAGCCGACCGACGCCTACACGGGGATCGAGGTCGGGTTCAGCCGGCTGCACGCGGACCTGCCCGCGACGACGCCGTTCATCGAGGCGGTGTTCGGCGACGTCGCTGCCATGTCCCCCGACGAGTACGTGCACATCGGCGGCGACGAGGTGCTGACGATGGAGGCCGAGGAGTACGCCTCGCTCGTGGGGACCGCGGCACGCGTCGTGCGTGCGGCCGGCAAGAAGGTGATCGGCTGGCAGGAGATCGCGCACACGCCGCTCGAGCCCGGCACGGTCGTGCAGTTCTGGGACCCCCGCGTCGACCCGTCGGTCTTCGTCGAGGCGGCCAAGGCGGGGGCGCTGTTCCTCATGTCGCCCGCGTCGAAGTCGTACCTCGACATGAAGTACGACGCCGACTTCCCGCTCGGGCTCGAGTGGGCCGGGTGCGTCGAGATGCGCGACGCGTACGACTGGGAGCCGACGACCCTCATCGAGGGCATGCCGCCCGAGTCCGTGGTCGGCGTCGAGGCGGCGGTCTTCACCGAGACGATCCGCACGCTCGACGACCTCACGACGATGCTGCTCCCGCGGCTCGCCGCGGTCGCCGAGGTCGCGTGGACCGCACCCGAGCTGCGCGACTGGGACGACTTCCGCGCGCGTGTGGCGCACCAGGGCGCGTTCTGGGACCGGCTCGGGCTCGCGTGGCACCCGAGCACGCAGGTGGACTGGGAGCGCTGAGGCTCAGACCCAGCTCTTGAGCCACATCCGCAGGTGCCACTGCTGGTACGGCATGACCTGACCGCTCCACACGGGGTAGAAGAAGAAGCCGGCGGCGACGATCACCGCGACGACGACCCCTACGGCGACCTGCGCGTTGCGCCGGCCGCGCACGTCGTCGTCGGGCGGCCCGACGATCAGGCTCAGCACGTACGCGACCGTGAGCGCGACCCACGGCACGAACGCGATCGAGTAGAACGTGAAGATCGTGCGGTGCGAGTAGGCGAACCACGGCAGCCACCCGGCGGCGATGCCGGACAGCACGGCGCCGGCACGCCAGTCGCGGTAGCGGACCAGCCACACGAGCGCGACGAGGATCGCGGCAGCGCCCACCCACCACAGGATCGGGTTGCCGAGCGCGACGATCGGCTGCGAGCAGCTCGACGCACCGCACGCGTCGAGCGCCCGCTGGCCCGAGAGGTGCGAGACCTCGGTGGGGTAGAACATCGACGTCGGCCGCCACTGCACGATCCAGCCGATCGGCTTGGACGCGTACGGGTGCGGTGAGTCCAGGCCGTTGTGGAAGTTCCACATGTCGACGTGGTAGTGCCACAGCGAGCGCAGCGCGGGCGGCAACCACCCGACGCCCTGGCCCGGGTTCTGGGCCGCCCACTGCCGGTCCCAGGCGCCGGCGTGCGTGAACCACGTGGTCCACGTCGCGAGGTAGACGACGAACGTCGTGACGACCATGACGACGCCCGCGAAGATCCCGTCCTTCGCGAAGCCCGCCCACACCCACCGGCGCACGCCGATCGTCTTGCGCGCCGTCATGTCCCAGAGCACCGACATGAGGCCGAAGACCGCGAGGAAGTAGATGCCGGACCACTTGGTGCCGCACGCCAGCCCGAGCAGCACGGCCGCGGCGAACCGCCACCACCGCCACCCCAGGCCGGGACCGTCGCCCAGCGGCTCGCCCGCATCGAGCAGCAGGGCCGTGCGCTCCGCGAGCCGGCGTCTGGCCTGCTCGCGGTCCAGCAGCAGCGCCCCGAACGCGGCGAGCACGAAGAACATGAGGAACGGGTCGAGCAGGCTCACGCGGGACATGACGATCGCCTGGCCGTCGAGCGCGAGGAACAGCCCCGCGAGCGTGCCCCAGGTCGTCGACGCGAACAGCCGTCGTGCGATGCGCGCGAGCATGAGGATCGCGATCGTCCCGAAGATCGCCGCCGACAGCCGCCAGGCCGCGGAGCTGTCGATGCCCCCGCCGAGCTTGATCCCGAACGCGATGAGCCACTTGCCGACCAGGGGGTGCACCACGTACTCGGCGTCGGTGCGCAGGCCGCTCGTGTCGCCCGCCTCGAACTTCGGGTTCGAGTCGTCGTCCCAGTTCGCCTCGTACCCGTTGGTCAGCAGCGAGAACGCGTCCTTGACGTAGTACGTCTCGTCGAACACCAACCGGTGGGGCGTGCCGAGGTGCCAGAAGCGCAGGATCCCGCCCAGGACCATGACGGCGAGCGGTGCGACCCACCCGATGACGCGCGAGCGGCGCGTCGCGTCGAGCCGCAGCGTCGCCTCGCCCAGCAGCCGGCGCAGGAGCCGCTCGCGCGTGGTCAGCTGCTCGTCGTCCTCGTCGGGCGGCGTCGCGGTGTCCGCGCGGCGGTGCTGCGGCGCGTCGTGGTCCTCGCCGCCGACGAGCACCACGTGGTCGAAGTCGTCGGGGTCCTCCGCGGCGGTCGGCGTGGCGGCGGCCGGCGTGGCACCGGCCGGCGTGGCACCGGTCGACGGGCTGGTCGGCGGGGTGTTCGTCGGGCTCGTCGTCGGGCTCGGCTCGTCGACGGCCCCCGGGCCGGCCGGCGTGGCGGGGACGTCGTCGTCGGTGGCAGGCGGCACGTCCGTCATCGTAGGGGTGCCCCCTGTCACGTCGGCGACGGTTCGCGCACCGGTTTCGTCGCGGTTCGTCCCGATGGCGGCGACGGGGACCCGGCGCACGCGTCCCGGGTCAGCGCGCGCGTGCCTCCAGGGCCGCGGAGTACAGGTCGCGCTTGGGCACGCCGGCCGTCGTCGCGACGTCGGCCACGACGTCCTTGAGCCGCTCGCCCGCGTCGGAGCGCGCGAGCACCTCGGGCACCAGGTCCGGGACCGACGCCCTGCGCCGCGGCGCGCCCTGCACCACGACCACGATCTCCCCACGCACCTCGCCGGCCGCCCACGTCGCCAGCTCGGCGAGCGGGCCGCGGCGCACCTCCTCGTACGTCTTGGTCAGCTCGCGGCACACAGCAGCGGGCCGGTCGCCGCCGAACGCGTCGCACATCGCGGCCAGCAGGTCGGCGACGCGGTGCGGCGACTCGAAGAACACCATCGTGCGGCGCTCGTCGGCCAGCTCCGCGAGCGCACGGGCACGCTCGCCCGGCCTGCGCGGCGCGAACCCCTCGAAGCAGAAGCGGTCCGTCGGCAGCCCGGAGAGCGCGAGGGCGGTGAGCACCGCGCTGGGTCCGGGTGCCGCGGTGACGTCGAGCCCGCGACGCACGGCCGCCGCGACCACGCGGAACCCGGGGTCGGAGACGGCCGGCATCCCGGCGTCGGTCACGACCACCACGGTCCCGCCGCCCTCGACGACGTCGAGCAGCTCGTCGGCCGATCGCTGCTCGTTGTGCTCGTGGTGGCTGACCACCCGGCCGCCCACCGTCACCCCGAGGCGGGCCGCGAGCGCGCGCAGCCGCCGGGTGTCCTCGGCGGCGACCACGTCGGCGCTCGTCAGCAGGTCGCGCAGGCGCTGCGAGGCGTCCCCGGAGTTGCCGATCGGCGTCGCGGCGAGCACGAGCCGTCCCGCGCCGCGCCTGCTGGCGCTCGCGCCGCTGAGCCGGTCGCCCGGTGCGTCGTGCGGCTCGTCGACGCGCAGCGGGCCGGCCTCGTCGACCGGCTCGGTGTGCTCGTCGTGCCTGTCGTCGTCCACGCGCTCAGCCTGCCACGCCCACCGCCCGCGCCGGCCGCGCCCGCGGTCCCGCGTGGCCGCCCACCCGTTCGTCCGCCGGCCGACGTCGCCGGACCTCGGCGGGCACCGTCTCCGCAACCGTCGCTCGAATCGATACGATGACCGCCGTGACCGACCCCCAGGACGTCTACGACGGCGCGCACCCCGTCCGCACCCTGCGCCGGATGTTCCGCGGCCAGGGCGGGCGGCTCACCGTCGCGACCGCCGCGTTCGCCGTCAAGCACTCGCCGATCTGGATCATCCCGCTGCTCACCGCCAACGTCATCGACGTGGTCGTCGAGCACCAGCCGCTGCACGAGCTGTGGGTCTCCGCGGTGCTGATGGCGGTGCTGATCGCGCAGAACCTGCCGCTGCACCAGCTCTACGTGCGCATGCTGTCCCGTTCGGTCCGCACGGTCGAGACCAACCTGCGCATGGCACTCGCGCAGCGCCTGCAGGAGCTCTCGATCGGCTACCACCGCCGCGTGAGCGCGGGTGTGCTGCAGGCCAAGATCGTGCGGGACGTCGAGAACGTCGTCGAGAGCTCGCGCCAGGCGTTCGACTCCGGCATGGCCGCGATCACCACGCTCACGGGAGCGATCGTCATCACCGCCATCAAGGTGCCCGAGTTCCTGCCGGTGTACGCGGTGGCGGTCCCGGCCGCGGCGGCGCTCGTCGTCTCGATGCGCCGGCGCATGACCGCGCGCAACGCCGCGTTCCGCGCGGAGGTGGAGAACATGTCCGCGCGCGTCTCCGAGATGACGCACCTCATCCCCATCACGCGCGCGCACGCGCTCGAGCGCGACGAGCTCGACCGCATGGGCGCGACCCTGGTCGGGGTGCGCGACGCGGGCATCCGGCTCGACGTCACCAACGGCTGGTTCGGCGCGCTGTCGTGGATCCTCATGCAGCTGCTGTCGGTCGCATGCCTCATCGGTGCCGCGTGGGTCGCGTGGACGGGGCGGTTCGGCATGACGGCCGGTGACGTGACGATGCTGTCGTCGTACTTCGTCGCGCTGACCGGGTCCGTCACCGCGATCATGAGCCTGACGCCGATCATCACCAAGGGCCTCGAGTCCGTGCGGTCGATGAGCGAGGTCCTCACCGAGCCGGACGTCGAGCGCAACGCGGGCAAGGCCGTCGTCGACGACGTGCACGGGGACGTGCAGTTCCACGACGTCACGTTCCACTACGCCGACGCACCCGACGAGGTCGCCGTCGAGGCCCTGGACCTGCACGTGCGGGCCGGGGAGACGGTGGCGCTCGTCGGCCCGTCCGGGTCCGGCAAGTCCACCGTGCTCAACATGGTCATCGGTTTCCTCGCGCCGACGAGCGGGCGGATCCTGCTCGACGGGCGGGACATGGCCGGCCTCGACCTGCGCACGTACCGGCGGTTCCTCGCGGTGGTGCCGCAGGAGTCCCTGCTGTTCGAGGGGTCGGTGCGCGACAACGTCACCTACGGCAGCCACGACCTGTCCGACGACGCCGTGCTCGAGGCGCTGCGGGGTGCGAACGCGCTGGGCTTCGTCGAGCAGATGGGTGGCCTCGACGCGGTGATCGGCGAGCGGGGCGCGCGGCTGTCGGGCGGGCAGCGGCAGCGGCTCGCGATCGCGCGAGCCCTCGTGCGCGACCCGCGCGTGCTCGTGCTCGACGAGGCGACGTCCGCGCTCGACACCGCCTCGGAGCGGCTCGTGCAGGAGGCGCTCGCGCGGCTCATGGCGGGACGGACCACGTTCGTCGTCGCGCACCGGCTCTCGACGATCCGCGGCGCGGACCGCATCGCGGTGATGCGGGACGGGCGGCTCGTCGAGATCGGGTCGCACGCCGAGCTCGTCTCGGCCGACGGCGCCTACGCCGAGCTCGAGCGGCTCTCGTCGGGTGCCACGAACGCCTGATCGGACGTCGACAGCTCGACGCCCGCGGCTCGCAGCTCGTCGCGCGCGGCCGCGCCGAGCTCGGGGGAGACCGGCACCGTGAGGTCGGTGAGGACCCTCGTCGCCAGGCCGAGCCCGTGGGCGTCGAGCGCGGTCGCGCGCACGCAGTGCGACTCGGCGATGCCGACGACGTCGACCGCGTCGATGCCCGCGTCCCGCAGGATCGTCTCGAGCGTGCGGCCCTCGGCATCCGTCCCCTCGAAGCCCGAGTAGGCCGCGGCGTACGCGCCCTTCTTGACGCTCGCGTCCGGACCCAGCTCCGCGAGCGCCGGGTGCAGCTCCGCCTCGGGCGTGCCCGCGACGCCGTGCGGGGGCCACGTGTCGACGAAGTCGGGGTGGTCGCTGAAGTGGTCGCCGGGATCGACGTGCCAGTCCTGCGTCGTCACGACGAGGTCGTAGGCGTCCCGGTGCGCGGCGGCGTGCTCGGCCACCGCGCGGGCCACGTCGTCGCCGCCCGCCACCGCGAGAGCACCGCCCTCGCAGAACGTGGGCTGCACGTCGACGACGAGCAGCGCGCGGTGGTTCGTCGTCTCCGGGGTCTGCGTCATCCGTCCAGCGTTGCACGCACGGGCCGGGCGTGCTGCGCTGGGGCATGGCGCGCGTGCGGATCTGGCTGGTCGCGGTGGTCCTGGTGCTCGCGGGGTGCACGGGGGGCGGGTCGTCGTCCTCGTCGTCCCCCTCGCCCACCGCGCTCTCGCCCACCGGCTCGTCGCCCACGCCCGCGCCCGACGTCCGGGTCACCGCCCAGGACGACGTCGTCACCGGCCTCGACGTCCCGTGGGGGATCGCGTTCCTGCCCGGGGGCGACGCGGTCGTCACGCTGCGCGACGAGAAGCGGCTCGTGCTGGTGTCGCCGGCGGGCGCCGTCACGCGCGTGACCGGGCCGGGCGCCCGCCGGCTGCTCGACGTGGTGCACCCGGCCGGTGAGGGCGGTCTGCTGGGCGTCGCCGTGCTCGGGTCCGACGGGGGCGCCGTCGACCTCGCGCTCTACGCCACCGCGGCCGACGACAACCGCGTGCTGCGCGCGACGCTCACCGGTTCGTCGTTGGGCGACCTCCGGCCGGTGCTCACCGGCATCCACAAGGCGCGCAACCACGACGGCGGCCGGCTCGCGGTGGGCCCCGACGGGTTCCTGTACGTGACCACGGGCGACGCGAACGAGCGGCCCGACGCGCAGGACCCCGCCTCGCTCAACGGCAAGATCCTGCGCGTCACGGCGGACGGTGAGCCCGCGCCGGGCAACCCGACGCCCGGCTCGCCCGTGTGGAGCCTCGGTCACCGCAACCCGCAGGGCCTCGGCTGGGTGCCCGACGGGCGGATGCTCGCGGCCGAGTTCGGGCAGGACACGTGGGACGAGCTCAACGTGATCGAGCCGGGTGCGGACTACGGGTGGCCAGTGGTCGAGGGGCGCGCCGGCCGTGCGGGGTTCGTCGACCCCGTCGCGCAGTGGGCGACGTCCGACGCGTCGCCGAGCGGCATCGCCGTGACCGACGACGCCGTGTACCTCGCGGCGCTGCGCGGCGAACGGCTGTGGCGCGTCCCCCTGACGCCGGACGGCGTGGGCACGCCGCGCGCGCTGCTCACGGACCTGGGCCGCCTGCGCGCGGTCGCCGAGGCGCCGGACGGCTCGCTGTGGGTGCTGACCAACAACACGGACGGCCGCGGCACCCCCCGCCCGGGCGACGACCGCATCGTCCGCATCACGCTCGGCTGACCTGCGCGACTCCACGCGCGGCTCTGCGGACGACTCCTCGCGCGGGTCCCCGCGCAGGCCCCGCGCGGGCCTCGCGCGGGCGTGCCGCGGCCTGCGTCGGCGAACCGGATCAGCGGGACTTGTGACAGGTGGGGCCTGATGTGGCGGGCAGCCCGCATCACCGGGCGCTCACGTCACAAGTGCCGCTGATCGTGACGTTCGCCCGCCCTGAGCCTCGGGTGGTACCGCCGGCGACGGGCCGCCACGCGCCGAACCGTCCACAGGAGCGCCGGCTGCGGCCGCTCTCCACAGCGGGCGCCGGTGCCTCCCCACGAGCGCGCCGATCCGTGGGCTGATCGGCGAGTGCTCACCGACACGGAACGGCGCCTTCGCGAGCTCGGAGGGGTCGCACGTCGACAGGATCTCGGGCGTCGCGCGGGCTCGGCGGCGACCCTCGCCGGTGAGATCGAACGAGGATCGGTCCGCCGGGTGGCCCGGGGCGTCTACGCGCTCGCGGGTGCTGGCCGCGCCGCGATCTCCGCGGTCGTGCACGGAGCCCGGCTCGGTTGTGTCTCGGCGGTGGAGTCGTACGGCGTCGCGGTGCTCCGCCCCGCGGCAGCGCCGCACCTGTCGGTACCGTGCAACCGCGGGACGACGGCATCCGACGCGCGGAGGGCGTGGCCGGCGGTCGTGCACCACGAGAGCGCCGCGCCGCAGGGTCGGGTGGCCGGCGTCGAGGCGGTCCCGCTGGACGAGGCGTTGGCGCGGATGCTGATCTGCTGCGCGCCTGCGGAGGCGCTCGTGTCGATCGACAGCGCGCTCAACCAGCGGCGCGCGACGCTCCGACAGATCGCGGCGGCGCTGCCGGTGACGTCCCCGGTCGGAGCCCGCTTCGTGCTCTCGCGCGCGGACGGCCGCAGCATGTCCCCGCTCGAGACCGTGGCGCGACTCGCTCTCGTCGCCGACGGGCTCGTGGTGGAGCCGGGGGTGCTCGTGGCCCGCGTCGGGTACGTCGACCTGCTCGTCGAGGGACGGGTGGTGGTGGAGCTCGACGGCTTCGAGTTCCACAGCTCGGTGCGTGCCTTCCGCGAAGATCGGCGACGTGACCGGGAGCTGGTCGCCCAGGGGTACCTGGTGCTGAGGTTCGCGGCGGCGGACGTCCGGCGTGACGTGGACCGGCTGGTCGATGCGGTCCGAGCGGCGTGCGGTCAGCTTCCGGATCGCAATCAGCGGCTCTTGTGACGCGTGCGCACTCCGGACGCCTCCAGCGCGCCACTCCAGGCGCACCAGTCACAAGGTCCGCTGGTTCTGCACCGCGACCGAGCCGGGGGCGCGCGGAGCGTGCGAACGCACGGCGGTCCCGCGGTCGGCTCGCGGCCGGCTCGCGGCCGGACGTCGCCCGCGGCGGTGACCGCCGGGCACCTAGGATCGGCGCATGTCCCGCATCCTGTCGGCCGTCGCGTGGCCCTACGCGAACGGTCCCCGCCACATCGGTCACGTCGCCGGCTTCGGCGTCCCCTCGGACGTCTTCTCCCGCTACATGCGCATGGCAGGCCACGACGTGCTCATGGTGTCGGGCACCGACGAGCACGGCACGCCGATCCTCGTGCAGGCCGAGCAGGAGGGCGTGAGCCCGCAGGAGCTGGCGGACCGCTACAACCGGGTCATCGTCGAGGACCTCACCAACCTGGGCCTGAGCTACGACCTGTTCACGCGCACCACCACGCGCAACCACTACGCCGTGGTGCAGGAGATGTTCCGCACGGTGCACAAGAACGGCTACATGGTCGAGCAGTCGACGATGGGCGCGATCAGCCCCAGCACGGGCCGCACGCTGCCGGACCGCTACATCGAGGGCACGTGCCCCATCTGCGGGTACGACGGCGCGCGCGGCGACCAGTGCGACAACTGCGGCAACCAGCTCGACGCGATCGACCTGATCAACCCGAAGAGCCGCATCAACGGCGAGAAGCCGAAGTTCGTCGAGTCCACCCACTTCTTCCTCGACCTGCCCGCGTTCGCGAGCGCGCTCGAGACGTGGCTCAAGGGCCGCCAGGGCTGGCGCCCCAACGTGCTCAACTTCAGCCTCAACCTGGTCGACGACATGCGCCCGCGTGCCATGACGCGGGACATCGACTGGGGCATCCCCGTGCCGCTGCCCGGCTGGGAGGACAACCCGAACAAGCGCCTGTACGTGTGGTTCGACGCGGTGATCGGGTACCTCTCGGCGAGCGTCGAGTGGGCGCGCCGCAGCGGGGACGACGACGCGTGGCGCGCGTTCTGGAACGACCCGGAGGCCCTTAGCTACTACTTCATGGGCAAGGACAACATCACGTTCCACTCCCAGATCTGGCCCGCCGAGCTGCTGGGCTACGACGGGAAGGGTGACAAGGGCGGGGCGCCGGGCCCTTACGGCGACCTGCAGCTGCCCACCGAGGTGGTGAGCAGCGAGTTCCTCACGATGGAGGGCAAGAAGTTCGCGAGCTCGCGCGGCATCGTCATCTACGTGCGCGACATGCTCGCGCGCTACCAGCCGGACGCGCTGCGGTACTTCATCTCGACGGCCGGCCCGGAGAACCAGGACTCCGACTTCACGTGGGCGGACTTCCTGCGCCGCACCAACGACGAGCTCGTCGCGGGCTGGGGCAACCTCGTGAACCGCACCGCGAGCATGATCCACAAGAACTTCGGCGAGATCCCCGCGGCGGGTGAGCTCGCGGACGTGGACCGGGCGCTGCTCGCGACGTCCTCCGGCGCGTTCGCGCGCGTCGGGGAGCTCGTCGGGACGCACCGGCACAAGGCGGCGATCGGCGAGGCGATGCGCGTGGTGCAGGAGGCCAACCGCTACGTCTCGGAGACCGAGCCGTGGAAGCTGACCGCGGACCGCGAGAGGCTCGCCACGGTGCTGAACACCGCGGCGCAGGCGGTGAGCGACGCGAACACGCTGCTCGCACCGTTCCTGCCGCACTCGGCGCAGCAGGTGCACGAGACGTTCGGCCGCACCGGCACGTTCGCGCCGCAGCCCCGCATCGACGAGGTCACGGACCTGGACGACGAGTCGCGGCACTACCCGGTCATCACGGGTGACTACTCGGGCGTGCCCGCGTGGGAGTCCGTGCCCGTGGTGGCCGGGACGGCGGTCGCGAAGCCGACGCCCGTGTTCACCAAGCTCGACGACTCGATCGTCGAGGAGGAGCTCGCCCGGTACGCGGCGCGCTGATGGCGCGCACACGCGAGCGCGGTTGGCCCGCGCGCCCGGAGCCGCTGCCGGTGCCCGTGGTGGACAACCACACGCACCTGGAGTCGGTCGTCGAGTGGGTGGCGGACGGCTGGGCGGCGGGTGGCGACGAGCGTGAGCTGCCGGGGGTCGCGGAGCACGTCGCGCGCGCGGCCTCGGTGGGCGTGACCCGGATGGTTCAGGTCGGCTGCGACCTCGACGCCGTCGCGTGGACGGATGCCGCGGTGCGCGCGCACCCGCAGCTGCTGGGCGCGGTGGCGATCCACCCCAACGAGGCCGTGCTGCACGCGGGCGTGCGCGAGGTGGCCCCCGACGGCCTCGAGCCCGACCCGCAGCCGCGGCACGCGATGTCGCTCGACGACGCGATCGACGCGGTGATGCTCGTCGCGCGCGCGAACCCGCGGGTCCGCGCGATCGGGGAGACGGGTCTCGACCACTTCCGCGCCGGCCCGCGTGGCCGGGCCGTCCAGCGCGACGCATTCCGTGCGCACGTCGCGCTCGCCAAGGAGCTGGACCTGGCGCTGCAGATCCACGACCGCGACGCGCACGACGAGGTGGTCGAGGTCCTGCTCGCGGACGGTGCACCCGAGCGCACGGTGTTCCACTGCTTCTCGGGAGGGCCAGCGCTCGCCGAGGTGGCTGCCGAGCAGGGCTGGTTCTGCTCGTTCGCGGGGCCGGTCTCGTTCCCCGCGAACGAGGACCTGCGTGCGGCGGCGCGCCTGCTCCCGGCGGAGCTGCTGCTCGTCGAGACGGACGCCCCCTACCTCACGGTCCACCCGTTCCGTGGCCGTCCCAACGCGCCCTACCTGCTGCCCGGCACGGTCCGCACGCTCGCGGAGGTCCGCGACGTCCCCCTGGCCGACCTGTGCGCGACCCTGTCGACTACGTCGGAACGCGTCTACGGCCCGTGGTGACCGGCCCGTGGTGACCGGCCCGTGGTGACTGGCCCGTGATGACTCGCCCGTGATGACCGGCCCGTGTGACCAGCCCGTCCGCGAGCGGGTGCGTTCTGGCTCGCCTCGACAGCCAGAACCACCCGTTCGGGGTGCGCGCCGCGACACGCCGGGCCGACACGCCGGGGCCACGCCGGGGTGGTGGGGCCACGGCGGGACGGTCCTCGTCCGGACGGGTGCTGGAGCCCCGTGCGGCGACGGTCCCGGCTACCCGCAGCGGTCACGGATCGGTTACGGTCGGACGGCTGAACCGACCCCTCCCGGCTCAGGTCGCGGCTCGCGCGCGCCGACGTGGAGGGTAGAGGTCGAGAGACTGCCACCGACGAGAGGCGACGAGCGTGCACGCGGACGACCGGGCTGACGGGCGCGTCGAGCGTCCCGCGCACCCGGCGGCGTCCGCGACGACGGTGCCCGCGACGACGGTGCCCGCGACGGCGCCCGCCCGGACCGGACCGCGTGCCGTGCGCATCGCCGCGCAGGCGGGGGTGCTCGCGCTCGTCGTCGGCGCCACCAGCGCGTTCGCGGTGCTGCACAAGACGGTGACCGTCGACCTCGACGGCCAGGCCGTGCAGGTCGAGGGCTTCGGGCGCACGGTCGGCCAGGTGCTGGCGGACGCGAAGATCGAGGTCGGCCCGCGGGACCTCGTCGCCCCTGGGCTGCACGACGCGGTGAGCAAGGGCGAGCAGATCGTCGTGCGCCACGGCCGCAGCGTCGAGGTGCAGGTCGACGGCGAGCAGCGCAAGGTGTGGACCACGGCGCTCACGGTCGGCGAGGCGGTCGACGCGATGGGCCTGCGCGACGGCGACGTCCGCCTCTCGGCGTCCCGCTCGGAGCCGCTGGGCCGTGACGCGCTGCGCGTGTCGACGCAGAAGACGATCCACCTGGTCGTGGACGGCCAGGTGATCGACGGCGTGAGCAGCGCAGACACCGTGCGCGACGCGCTCAAGGAGATCGGCCTGGTGCTCGGCGAGGGCGACCACGTCTCGGTCCCGCTCGACGCGACGGCCGTCGACGGCCTCGTCGTGCTGGTGACGCGCGCCGCGACCGACGGGCAGACGCGCACCGAGGCGGTCCCGTTCGACACCGAGGAGGTCGACGACCCCGGGCTGGCGAAGGGCCAGAAGGTCGTCGTCACCAAGGGCCGGGCGGGCGTCCGCACGACGACGTACGAGACCGAGTCGGTGGGCGGCGTCGTCACGAAGCGCACCGCGCTCTCGTCGGTCGTCACGACCGAGCCGGTGACCCAGGTGGTCCACATCGGCACGATGGTGCTGCCGGACCCGAGCCAGGTGAAGGTCGCGCCGGGCAGCGCGCAGGCGATCGCGAAGGAGCTCGCGGCGGCTCGCGGCTGGGGCGACGACCAGTTCGCGTGCCTCGTCCAGCTGTGGAAGCGCGAGAGCGGCTGGCGGATCAACGCCGAGAACAAGTCGTCGGGCGCGTACGGGATCCCGCAGGCGCTGCCGGGCTCGAAGATGGCGAGCGTCGGGGCGGACTGGCGCACCAACCCCGCGACGCAGATCACCTGGGGGCTGAACTACATCAAGGGCCGCTACAAGACGCCCTGCGGGGCCTGGGCCTCTTTCCAGTCGCAGGGCTGGTACTGACCGTCCCTTTACCATGACGGTGCGGGGCAGGGGTTGGCATCCGGATCACGATTCGGTTACGGTCGCGTGTCGCTTCGCGAGGAAGCCCGCCCAGGGCAACTGAGCGCGCGGCCCGGGACCCGCCAGCGGGTGGGTCCGGGAACAGCCGGATCGGGGATCCGGGAACCGACGGGGACGCCACCCTCCTGGTGTCCGTGGGACTGCAGACCGGTCCACCGCTCGGGTGCCTGCGCCAGCGCGGCACGTCCGCCCCCGTGCCCGGGAACCACGACGGCTGGAGCCCCGTGCCCTTCTCGACCCGCCTCAGCGGCCTCTTCTCCCGCCACGACGCGACCACCCCGGGCAACGACCCCGCGGACGTCGCCGGCACCGCCCCCACGGGCGACGAGCGAGGGGCCAGGCGTGGTCGCCGGGCTCTGCCCGTCGTCGCCGGCGCGGCCGTGCTCGTGCTCGCGGGTGGCACCGCTGCCTACGCCAACGCCCACAAGCAGGTCCAGCTCGACGTCGACGGCCAGGTCACCAAGGTCGACACGTTCGCCGGCTCGGTCGACAAGCTGCTCGCCGAGCAGGGTGTGAAGGTCGGCGCCCGCGACGACGTCTCGACCTCGGGCGCACTGCGCGAGGGCCAGGACGTCGTCGTGCGCCACGCACACCAGATCACGGTCGAGACGGACGGCGTCAACCGCCAGGTCTGGACCACGGCGCTCACGGCCGACGAGGCGCTCGAGACGCTCGCGTCGCGCGACGACCGCGTCTCGCTCGTCGCCTCGCGCTCGTCGGACGGCCGCGCCGAGCTGCCGCTGGACCTCGTGCTGCACGGGTCGGTGGACGTCACGGTCGACGGCGACACGCACGCCGTCCCCGACGCCGACGTCCCCGTCGGCCAGGTGCTGACCGACCTCGACGTCACGCTCGCACCGCTCGACCGCGTGTTCGTCACGCAGCGGGGCGACCGCGTGCAGGTCGTCGTGAACCGCGTCGTCGTCGAGGAGAAGACCACGAAGAAGTCGGTGAAGTTCGACTCGTCGACCAAGAAGGACTCCGACCGCTACGTCGGCACCAAGGTCGTCACGACCAAGGGCAAGAAGGGCGTGCGGACGGTCGTCGAGCGCGTCACGAAGGTGGACGGCAAGGTCACAGACACCGTGAAGCTGTCCGACGACGTGACGACGAAGGCCGTCGACGAGGTCGTCACCGTGGGCACCAAGGAGCGTCCCGTCGTGACGACCTCGACGAAGTCCTCGGGGTCCTCGAGCTCGGGCTCGTCGAGCCAGAAGTCCGGTCCGATCAAGGCCGGTGGCAAGGCCGACGACCTCAACTGGGCCGCGCTCGCCAAGTGCGAGTCGGGCGGCAACCCGCACGTCGTCTCGTCGAACGGCCTCTACCACGGCCTCTACCAGTTCTCGGTGGGCACGTGGCGAGCGGTCGGCGGGGCCGGCCTGCCGTCGAAGGCCTCGGCCTCGGAGCAGACCGCGCGCGCCAAGATGCTCTACAACCGCTCGGGTGCCGGTCAGTGGCCCGTGTGCGGCAAGCGCCTGTTCTCCTGACGCGCTCCTGACGCAGCGCCCGTCCCCGTCGCCCTCGTGGCTGGTGGGGGCGGGCGCTTCGTCGTCGCTCGCATAGGCTCGGGCGCATGTCGACGACCCCCCTGCTCGGTCCCGCGGAGATCCGCGAGCTCGCCGCGCGTGCCGGGGTCCGCCCGACGAAGACGCTCGGGCAGAACTTCGTGCTCGACGGAGGCACGGTGCGCAAGATCGTGCGGCAGGCGGACGTCGGCGAGGGCGACCGCGTCGTCGAGGTCGGCCCCGGGCTGGGCTCGCTCACGCTCGGGCTGCTCGAGGCGCGGGCGGACGTCGTCGCGGTCGAGATCGACCCCGTGCTCGCGCGGCTGCTCCCCGAGACGGTCGCGCGCCACGTCCCGGGCCTGACCGTGCAGGAGGCTGGTGAGCAGGCCGACGGCCACCCCGTCACGGTGCTGCGCGACGAGGCAGGTCGCGACCGGCTCACGATCGTGCTCGCCGACGCCCTGGACGTCACCGAGCTGCCGGGACCGCCGCCCGTCGCGCTCGTCGCGAACCTGCCCTACAACGTCTCCGTCCCCGTGCTGCTCACGTTCCTCGAGCGGTTCGCGTCGCTCGAGCGCGGCCTCGTGATGGTGCAGGCCGAGGTCGCGGACCGCCTCGCGGCGCCCCCGGGCAGCCGCACGTACGGCGTGCCGTCGGCGAAGACGGCCTGGTACGCCGCGGCCCGCCGCACGTCGACCATCGGCCGCTCGGTGTTCTGGCCCGCGCCCAACGTGGACTCCGCGCTGGTCCGGCTCGACCGCCGCGAGCCCCCGAGCACGACGGCCACGCGCGAGGAGGTGTTCGCCGTCGTCGACGCGGCGTTCGCGCAGCGGCGCAAGATGCTTCGCTCGGCGCTGGCCGGCCTCGCGGGCTCGTCGGACGCGGCGACCGCGGCCCTGACCGCGGCCGGCGTGGACCCGCAGGACCGCGGCGAGCGGGTGGACGTCGAGGGGTTCGCGCGCGTCGCCGAGCAGCTCGTCGCCCCCGTGCAGGCGACGGGCGGGAACCTCGGCGGATCGTCTGGCAGGGTGGACGCGTGACGTTGACCCCCGTGGAGCCGCTGCCCGAGCGCGAGGTGCGGGTCCGGGCCCCCGGGAAGATCAACCTGTCCCTGCGCGTGGGTGCGCGCGAGGAGGACGGCTACCACCCGCTGAGCACCGTGTTCCAGGCGGTGTCGGTCTTCGAGGAGGTCGTGGCGACGCCCTCGTCGGACCGGACGTTGAGCGTCGCGGGGGTGCAGGCCGACGTCGTCCCGACGGACGGCACGAACCTCGCGCTGCGCGCCGTCGAGGTCCTCGCCGGGCACGTCGGGGTCGACGAGGGCGTGCACCTGCACCTCGAGAAGGGCGTGCCCGTCGCGGGCGGCATGGCGGGCGGCTCCGCCGACGCGGCCGCGGCCCTGCTCGCCTGCGACACCCTCTGGGCCACCGGCCTCAGCCGCGCGGAGCTCATCGAGATCGCCGCGCACGTCGGCGCCGACGTCCCCTTCCTGCTCATGGGCCACACGGCGGTCGGCCAGGGCCGTGGGCACCTGCTCACGCCCGCGCTCACGCGCGGGGACTTCCACTGGGCGTTCGCGGTGCAGGACCGCGGACTGTCGACGAGCGACGTCTACACCCGGTTCGACGAGCTGCACGGCGGCGTGCCCGGCCCGCCCGACGGCCAGGACGACGTGCCGCTCATGCACGCGCTGCGCGCAGGCGACCCGCACGCACTCGGCGCCGCGCTGCACAACGACCTGCAGATGGCGTCGCTCGACCTCGACCCGATGCTCGCCGAGCCGCTCGCGGTCGCGGAGGACGCGGGGGCGCTCGGCGTGATCGTCTCGGGGTCCGGGCCGACCGTCGCGGCGCTCGCGCGCTCGCGGCAGCACGCGCTCGCGCTCGCGGCGGCGTTCACCGCCTCGGGGGTCGCGGACCGCGTCCTGACCGCATCGGGCCCGGTCGCGGGCGCGCGTGTCGTGTCGTCGGACTGACGGACCGGCTGACGGACCGCCGGACCGACGGAGGCCCGCTCCCGCATCGCGGGTAGCCTCGGAGCCCTCATGGCTCACCTGCTCGGCGCGGACCGCGTCACCCTCACGCTCGGCACGCGCACGCTGCTCGACGGCGTCAGCCTCGGCCTCGACGACGGGCAGCGCATCGGCGTCGTCGGCCCCAACGGCGCCGGCAAGTCCACGCTGCTCGGCGTCCTGTCCGGCGCGCAGGAGCCCGACGACGGCCGCGTGACCCGATCAGGCGGGACGCGCGTGGCGGTGCTCGAGCAGCGCGACGAGCTCGGCACCGGCACGGTCCTGGACGCGGTGCACGGCGGGGCCGACGAGCACGAGTGGGCGTCCGACGCGCGCATCCGCGCGGTCCACGACGGGCTGCTGCCCGACGTCGACCTGTCCGCGCGGGTCGCCGACCTGTCGGGAGGCCAACGCCGCCGCGTCGCGCTCGCGGCGCTGCTGGTGCGCGACGACGAGGTGCTCGTGCTCGACGAGCCCACCAACCACCTCGACGTCGAGGGCGTGGCGTGGCTCGCCGAGCACCTGAACCAGCGGTACGCGCGCGGGAGCGGCGCCCTGGTGGTCGTGACGCACGACCGCTGGTTCCTCGACGCGGTGTGCACGCGCACGTGGGAGGTGCACGACGGCGTCGTCGACCAGTACGACGGCGGCTACGCGGCCTACGTGCTCGCCCGCGCGGAGCGTGCGCGCACCGCCGCGGCGACCGAGGAGAAGCGCCAGAACCTGCTCCGCAAGGAGCTCGCGTGGCTGCGGCGCGGCGCTCCCGCACGCACGTCGAAGCCCAAGTTCCGCATCGACGCCGCCAACGCGCTCATCGCCGACGAGCCGCCGCCCCGCGACCGCATGGAGCTCTCGCGCATGGCCACCGCGCGGCTCGGCAAGGACGTGCTCGACGTCGAGGACGTGACGCTGCGGCTCGGCGAGCGCACGCTGCTCGACGACGTGACGTGGCGCATCGGGCCGGGGGACCGGTTCGGGCTCGTCGGCGTCAACGGCGCGGGCAAGACGAGCCTGCTGCGGCTGCTGTCCGGGCGGCTGCAGCCCACGAGCGGACGCGTCAAGCGCGGCAAGACGATCCAGGTTGCGGAGCTGCGCCAGGACGTCGAGGACCTCGACGAGCTCGGCGCGCTCAACGTCGTGCAGGTCGTGGAGTCCGAGAAGCGGTCGGTCGTCGTCGGGGGCAAGGAGCTCACCGCGGCGCAGCTGGTCGAGCGGCTCGGGTTCCCGCGCGACCGCGCGCGCACGTCCGTGCGCGACCTGTCGGGTGGCGAGCGCCGGCGCCTGCAGCTCCTGCGCCTGCTCGTCGGCGAGCCCAACGTGCTGCTCCTCGACGAGCCGACCAACGACCTCGACACCGACACGCTCGCGGCGCTCGAGGACCTGCTCGACTCGTGGCCCGGGACGCTGATCGTGGTCTCGCACGACCGGTACCTGCTGGAGCGGGTGTGCGACCGGCAGGTGGCGCTGCTGGGCGACGGAGCGCTGCGGGACCTGCCGGGGGGTGTCGAGCAGTACCTGGAGCTGCGCCGTGCGGCCCTCGCGGGGCGGTCGTCGTCGGCCGCTGCTTCGTCGACCGCCGGCTCGTCCGACGCACCGGCCCTGCCTGACGCCGACTCCGGCCCCGGCGTCCCAGCCGCCGCCGCGAGCCCCGCCGACGTGCGCGCGGCACGCAAGGAGATCGCTCGGGTCGAGCGCCGGCTCTCCCGCATCGCGGACCAGGAGCGGGACCTGCACGCGAAGATGGCGGACCAGGCGACCGACCACGTCGCGGTCGCGGCGCTCGACGCGCAGCTGCGCGAGCTCGCCACCGAGAAGGACGAGCTCGAGGCGGCGTGGCTCGAGGCTGCGGAGATCGCCGGCTGATCCACCGCCCCCGTCGACGCCACGCAACCAGCGGCACTTGTGACAGGAGTGGACTGGTGGGGCCCCGCGGGTTCACTCGAGGCAACTCCTGTCACAAGTGCCGCTGATCCGGCACCGGCTGCGGCTGGTTCAGCTCGCGAGCAGCCCCACCGCCGCGACCACCGACGCCGCCGCGATGGTGAGCGCGATCAGCATGAGCACCAGGTGCACGCGGAAGAACGTCGTGCGCCGCCCGGCCTCGTCGCGCGCACGCGGGTCCGCCGCGATGCGCTGCAGGAAGCGTGGCCACGCCACGACGTTGAACAGGGCACCGAGGAGCAGCACGACGGCCGCGAACGCGATCACGGCTCGAGGGTAGGTCAGCTCGCGTCGAACGGGCCGACGAGGCGGCGCAGCAGGCCGGCGAGCTCGTCGCGGTCGTCGTCGCCGAGGTCCGCGAGCAGTCCGTGCTCGACCGCGAGCAGGTCGGCGAACGCCTCGTCGACGCGTGCCCGACCAGCCTCGGTGAGCTGGACCAGCACGCCGCGCCGGTCGTCGGGCGACGGGAGCCGCTCGACGAGACCGTGCTCGGCGAGCCGGTCGATGCGGTTGGTCATGGTGCCGCTCGTGACGAGGGTCTGCGTCAGGAGCGCCCCGGGGGAGAGCCGGTACGGCTCCCCGGCGCGGCGCAGGGCCGAGAGCACGTCGAACTCCCACGTCTCCAGCCGGTGCCGCTCGAACGCGGTGCGACGCGCGAGGTCGAGGTGCCGAGCGAGGCGCGTGACGCGGGACAGCACCTCGAGCGGGCGCACGTCCAGGTCGGGCCGCTCGCGGCGCCACGCCGACACGATGCGGTCGACCTCGTCGCGCACGTCGTCGGCTGCCATGCCGCCGAGGTTACTCGACGTCGAGACACCCGGGCCCTGCGCCACCCGGACGGCTCAGCGCGAGCTGTGCCCGGTGAGCTGCGGGCGGCGCTCGAGGCCCTGCAGCCCGTTCCACGCGAGGTTCACCAGGTGCGCGGCGACCTCCTGCTTGCCAGGTCGGCGCGCGTCGAGCCACCACTGCCCGGTGAGCGCGACCATCCCGACGAGCATCTGGGCGTAGATCGGGGCCGCCTTGGGGTCCTGCCCCTGCTGGCGGAACTGGTCTGCGAGCAGGTGCTCGACCTGGGTCGCGACGTCGCCGATGAGGCTCGAGAACGTCCCGGTCGCCTGCGCGACGGGCGAGTCGCGGACCAGGATCCGGAACCCGTCCTCGTTGGCCTCGATGTACCCGAGCAGCGCGAGCGCGGTCCGCTCGACGAGCACCTTGGGGTGCCCGCCCTCCTCGAGCGCGCCGGTCAGCGCGCCGGTCAGGCCCTGGATCTCCCGGTCGACGACGACCGCGTAGACCCCCTCCTTGCCGCCGAAGTGCTCGTACACGACGGGCTTGGACACCTCGGCGCGCGCGGCGATCTCCTCGACGCTCGTCCCCTCGAACCCCTTCTCGGCGAACAGCCGGCGAGACACGTCGAGCAGCTGCGCACGGCGCTGCACGCCGGTCATGCGCGAGCGGGGCGCGCGCTTCGGCTCGGGGGGCATGGGGTCATCATGCCGTGCGGGCCTGCCGGCCGGGGTGCGGGTCCACGGCCCGGCAGGCCGGTCGCGACGTCGCGCGCCGCGCAGGGCTGGCAGACTTGGCCGCCGACGAGCGCCGCGCCGCTCGTCGTTCCGCCCTGGTGTAACGGCAGCACGCCGGCCTTTGGAGCCGTGCAGTCCAGGTTCGAATCCTGGGGGCGGAGCCGAGGGGTTTCGCCCGTCGCCGGCGCGCCGTCCCGCGCGCCGCGCGCGGTCCGCGGCTGGCACGGTTCCGCGAGTGCGCCAGTTTCGGTCGAGTGCGCGGGTCTGGACCTCGACTCTCGTCCAGAACTGGCGCACTCGCCGACGCACGGCGCCCCGGCCGCGGGTCGGGCCCGGGCCCGCGGGGCTGCCCGCGAGCGCGGTCAGGCCGCGGTGCGGTGCACGGCGCGGCGGACCAGGGTCCACGCCGCGGCCAGCCCGACGAGCGCCAGCACGCCCAGCGCCGCCGTGAGCGCCACGCCGCCCGCTGACATGCCCCCGCTCCCGGTGCACGTCGTCTGCGTGTCGATGCCGGACGTGACGGTGCTGCACTGCTGCCCGGCCGTCGCGACCGAGAGCACGGTCCACAGCGCGATCCCGGGCAGCGGGACCAGGAAGGTCGCCGCGACCTTCTCGCCCGGGGTCCACACGCGTGAGACCCACACCATGACGAGCCCCGCGACCAGCAGGACCACGGGGACGACGAAGCCGACGAGCAGGCCGCCGACCAGTACGAGCACGATCGCGAGCACGGGCACCCATGCCGGGGTCCGCCGGTCGGGCGCGGTGCGCTCGGCTGGTGCGGTGCGCTCGGCGAGCTGGTCGCCCGCGGCCTCGGCGGCGATCGCCAGCGGGTCGCCCAGCTCGCGGATCGCGGCGTCGACGGCGGTGTCCACCGCAGCGTCGTCGGGACCTGATCCGGTCGCTGAACCTGCCGCTGGACCCGCCGGGGTGCCGGTCGCTGAACCTGCCGCTGGACCCGCCGCTGAGCCGGCAGCCGCGCCGGTCGCCGAGGCGATCGCCGCGAGCAGGTGCTCGCGGAGCCCGTCCACGATCTCGCCGCGGTCGTCGACGCCGCGCGCGGCCAGCGCCGCGTCCACGTCGGCCAGGTAGCGCTCGGCGCGCTCGTTGGCGCGGCCGACCCCAGAGATCCCCATCAGCTCTTCCCCTCGGACAGTGCCGTGTTGACGGCGTGGTGGAACGGCACCCAGGCGGCCTCGAACTCCGCGAGCGCGGAGACGCCCTCGGGCGTGAGCCCGTAGTAGCGGCGCGGCGGACCCTCGGTGGACTCGCGCCAGGACGTCTCGACGAGTCCGCCCTTGCGCAGCCGAGCGAGCAGCGGGTACAGCGTCCCGGCGCTCGCGAGCAGCGTGCCCTCGAGCTCGCGCGCGATGTCGAAGCCGTACCGCTCGCCGGAACGCAGCGACGCGAGGACGCAGTACTCGACGACCCCGCGCCGCAGGTTCGCGAGCACCTGTGCCTGACCAGGTAACATGCGACGCACGCTACCTGACGACGTGCGATTCCGGAAGTCGCCGCTGCGAGGCCCCGTCAGGCCTGCTCGGCCCGCTCGTCGAGCGAGCGCGTGCGGCCTGAGAGCGTGCCGTCGACGTTCGACTCTCGGGCCGAACCCATGCGCTCGGCAGCTGGCGCGCGCAGCGGGCGGGGCGTCAGGCCGGGTCCGGGTGGGAGCGGGGCAGGCGGCTGGCCGGGAGGATCGCCATCGCGCTCACGCCTCCGATCGCTCGTCGCGCGGCTCATCGGAGCCGGGTGGACCACGTCTCGTGCCGGGAGCCTGCGGAGGAGGGCGACGTGGCCGAGGTCCTGGCGCGCGCACATCCGCCGAAGACGATCTGGTTGATGTCGGCGGTCAACTCCGTGGGCTTTTCGATCTGGCTGGTCAGGGGGATCGCGACACGAGATCGTGCCAGCATCGTCGCCGCGGCGGGGGGCCGATGATCCCTCACCACCGGGGGCCTCTCGCACACCGCCACCATGACTCGCCACCGAGCGACGGCCAGGCCCGTGAGAGCGAGGGTCTGATACCGGCGCACTCTCCGGCCGCGGGTCGGCGCAGCCGCCGTCGGACGTGGCGTCAGGCGGGTGCCCGCATCAGGCGGGTTCCGGGTCCCGGTCGCGGGACGGGTCCGGGATCTCGTCCGGGCGGTAGCGGGGCAGCCGGCTGGCCGGGAGGATCGCGGTCGCGCTCACGCCGGCCAGGATCAGGAGCCCGAGGCGCAGGGTGTCGAGCCGCGCCTGCTCGTTGAGCGCGACCGCGGCGTCGACCTGGGCGGCGTCGGCGGTGGTACCTGCCAGCACCGAGCGCAGGTCGTCGTTGCTGACGAAGTTGACCTGGTCGAGGTCCACCTGGGCGACGAGCGACGGCGGCAGATCGGGGTGCTCGATCACCGCGCGGCCCACGGTGATGCCGAGCACCGTGACGAGCAGGGCGCCTGCGAGAGCGGTGCCCACGGCGGACGCGAGGTTCTGCGTCGTCCCGCGGATCGAGCCCACGTCCCCCGCGAGCCGCTTGGGCGCCGCGGTGACGAGCACGTTGAACACGAGCGTGACGAGCGCCCCCTGCCCGACGCCGAACACGATGAGGCCGAGGATCGTCGGCAGCGTCTCCCAGTTGTTCGTCACGACGAGCGAGAGCCACGCGAGCGCGACCGTGGTGAGCGTGAACCCGAAGACACCGATCGTGCGCGGCGGGTACGTCTTGTAGAACCGGACGACGAGCGTCGCGGTGACGAACACCGTGAGGTTGAACGGGATCATCGCGAGCGAGGTGTCGAACGGCGTACGCCCCTGCACGATCTGGATGTACAGCGGCACCGTGAAGTTGAGCGCGGCCTCGAGCGCGACGACGACGAACATCGCGTACACCGCCGCTCGCTCGCTGGGCCGCCGCAGCACGGACAGGTCGACGAGCGGCACGCGGCCTGCCCGCGCACGCCGGCGCGTCCACCAGAAGAACGTCTGCCCCAGCACCACGCCGAGCACCACGAGCAGCGGCGCGGGGGAGACGCCCGCGACGTCGAACGGCGCGCCCGGCGACGCGACGAGGATGCCCCAGCCGTTGAGGTTGTTGAACCCGAGCGTGAGCGCCACGATCGCGGCACCGATGAGCAGCGCGGCCACTGCGTCGATGGTGATGCCCGGGTCGCCGCGGTCGGCGCGCAGCTTGAAGCTGAACACGAACACGGTGACGGCGAGCGCGAGGACCACCCCGAACACTGGGCGCCAGCCGACGAGCGTGCCGAGCGCGCCGCCGAGGAAGAACGCGGTCATGCCCGAGACCGCGCGCGCGGAGCCGAGCGACCCGATCGCGGTCGCCTGCTGCGGGCCGCGGTAGTTCTCGGCGATGAGCGCGACCAGTGCCGGCACGATGATCGCCGCGGACGCGCCCGCGAGGGCCTGGCCGGCGATCGCCCACCCGATCGAGGGCGAGACGATCATGAGCACCGCGGACGCAGCGAACAGCGCGACGACGATCCGGAACGCGAGCAGCCACCCGATGCGCTGGCCGAGCTTGGCCCCGGTCATGACGAGCGCCGCGACCGCGAGCCCGTACATGACGATCGTCGTGCTCGCGGACGTGGGTGGGACGCCGAAGTCGTCGACCATGCCGCCGAGCGAGACCGGCAGCGCGGCGACGTTGAACGACATGAGCACCTGCGCGAGGAAGAGCCCGACGAGCGGGGTCCAGGACCGGCGCTCCTCGGCACCCGCAGGAGCGGGCTCGGGTGTCGTCGTGCTCATGCGGGCTCCTCGGGTGAGGTCGGGCGGGTGGGGACGTGCACGGACGACGCGAAGACGTTGAGCCCGAGCGCGCGCGAGAGGTACGCGGTGGCGCGCTGCCCGCGCACGCTGTTGCCGGCCGGGTCGAGCAGCGGCGAGTAGGTGCCGATCGCGCCCTTGCCGGGGCTGACCGCGACGATCCCGCCCGCCACGCCCGACTTGGCCGGCAGCCCGACGTCGAACAGCCACTCGCCCGAGCGCTCGTACATCCCGGTCGAGGCGAGCACGGCCAGCGTGTCGGTCGCGACCTGCTCCGAGACGACGCGCTCGCCGGTCACGGGGTTGACCCCGCCGTCGGCGAGGGTCGCGCCCATCACGGCGAGGTCGTGCGCGTCGACGAGCAGCGAGCACTGCCGCGTGTACACGTCGACGACGTCGAGCGGGTCGGCCTCGATGCGCCCGTAGCTCTCCAGCAGGCGCGCGATCGCCTTGTTGCGCGAGTTCGTCGCCGCCTCCGACGTGTACACGACCTCGTCGACCTCGAGGCGCCGGCCGGCGAACCGCGACAGCCCGTCGACGACGGCCTCCCACTGCTCGTCGGGTCCGTCCCCCTCGACGAGCGCGGTCGTCGCGATCGCTCCGGCGTTGACCATCGGGTTGCGCGGGTGGCCGCCGTGCAGCTCGACGGCCATGACCGAGTTGAACGCGAGGCCGGTGTTGTCGACGCCGATGCGCTCGCGCAAGTGTGCGTGGCCGAGCCGCTCGGAGACGAGCGCGTAGACGAACGCCTTGGAGATCGACTGGATCGAGAACCGGGTGGTCGTCGCGCCCGCCGCGTGCTCGCGGCCGTCGGCGTCCACGACGCACACCCCGAACGCGGCCGGGTCAGCCTGGGCGAGCACCGGGATGTAGTCGGCCAGCACCCCGGAGGAGTCGTCCGCGTAGCGCGCGTGCGCCGCCACGACGAGCTCCTCGACCTGGTCCCAGCCGGGCAGCGCACCGGTCGAGACCGCCTGCGCGACGTCGCCGACGACATCGATCCTCGAGTCCACGCGTCTCCCTCGTCGTCGCACCACACCGGCGTCCCGTCGAGCGCCATCCTGCCCTCGGGCACCGACACAGGGAATGGGTGACGCCACATCTCGGGACGGCTACCGACCTGCCCGCCCGTCGGGTGGCCGCCCTGCGCGACGGTAGAGTGACCGTGCGCCACGAACCGCCGCCCGCTCGTCGGGCAGACCCGCGAGGAGCACTCCCTGGTGTCGTATCCCCGGCCCGCCGCCGTCGTCGTCCTCGCCGCAGGTGAAGGCACCCGCATGCGCTCGGCGACCCCCAAGGTCCTGCACACGCTCGCGGGCCGCAGCATGGTGGGCCACGCGCTCGCCACCGCACGCGGGCTGGACCCGCAGCGCGTCGTCGTCGTGGTGCGGCACGAGCGCGAGCGCGTCGCAGCCCACGTCGCGGAGATCGACCCGCAGGCGCTGCTCGCGGACCAGGACGACATCCCCGGCACGGGCCGTGCGGTGCAGGTCGCGATGACGGCGCTCGACGCGTCGGCGCAGGCCGGAGCCGCCGAGGGCGGTCGCACGGGGTCCGCCGCGGACGCGCTGCTCACGGGTGCGATCGTCGTCGTCGCCGGGGACGTCCCGCTCCTGGACGCCGGCATGCTGGGCGAGCTGCTCGCGGCCCACCACGAGGACGAGAACGCGGTCACGATCCTCACCACCGAGGTCGCGGACGCGACGGGCTACGGGCGCATCGTGCGCGAGGCCGGCACCGGTGACGTGCTGTCGATCGTCGAGCACAAGGACGCCGACGACGAGCAGCGCGAGATCCGCGAGATCAACTCGTCCATCTACGTCTTCGACGCCGCCGTGCTGCGCGGTGCGCTCGGGCGGCTGGGCCGGGACAACGCGCAGGGCGAGGTGTACCTGACGGACGTCGTCGCGATCGCGCGGGCCGACGGCGGCCACGTGCGCGCGCTGCGCACCGACGACCCGTTCGTCGTCGAGGGCGTCAACGACCGTGTGCAGCTCGCGACGCTCGCGCGCGAGTACAACCGCCGCATCCTCGAGGACTGGATGCGCGAGGGCGTGACGGTCGTCGACCCGGCGACCACGTGGGTCGACGTCGACGTCGAGCTCGAGCGCGACGTGACGCTGCTCCCCGGGACGCAGCTGCACGGCGCGACGGTGGTCCGCGAGGGCGCGACCGTCGGCCCGGACACGACGCTGACCGACGTCGAGGTGGGCGCGGGCGCGACGGTGACCCGCACGCAGGGGTCGCTCTCCGTGGTCGGCGCGGGCGCGAGCGTCGGGCCGTTCGCGTTCCTGCGACCGGGCACCGAGCTGGGGGACAAGGGCAAGATCGGCACGTTCGTCGAGACGAAGAACGCGCAGATCGGCATGGGCTCCAAGGTGCCGCACCTGTCCTACGTGGGCGACGCGACGATCGGCGAGCACTCGAACATCGGCGCCGCGTCCGTGACGGTCAACTACGACGGCGTCAACAAGCACCGCACGACGATCGGCTCGCACGTGCGCACGGGGGCGGACAACATGTTCGTCGCGCCCGTCACCGTGGGGGACGGGGCGTACACCGGTGCGGGGTCCGTGATCCGCCGCGACGTGCCCGCGGGTGCGCTCGGGGTCAGCGCGGGCGCGCAGCGCAACATCGAGGGTTGGGTGGCCCGTTCGCGCGCCGGGACCGCGGCCGCGCAGGCCGCCGCGCGCGTGGCTCGTCCCGCCGACGACGGCCTGTCCCCGCAGGCGCGCGCCGAGCGCGAGCGCGCCGCCACCGCGGCCCGCGGCATCCCCGTGACGCCGCCCCCCGCCCTGCCCGACCAGCCGCCGCGGCTGGACGACCCCACCGGCTCGACCACCCCGAAGGACGCATGATGACCGGGATCGTCTCCCACGACGGCGAGAAGCGACTGGTGCTGGTCTCGGGGCGTGCGCACCCCGACCTGGCGTCCGACGTCGCGAAGCACCTCGACATCGACCTGCTGCCGACCACGGCCTACGACTTCGCCAACGGCGAGATCTACACGCGCTTCAGCGAGTCGGTGCGCGGTGCGGACGCCTTCGTGCTGCAGTCGCACGCGTCGCCCGTGATCAACCACTGGATCATGGAGCAGCTCCTCATGGTCGACGCGCTCAAGCGCGCCTCGGCCAAGACGATCACGGTCGTCGCGCCGTTCTACGGGTACGCGCGCCAGGACAAGAAGAGCCGCGGCCGCGAGCCCATCTCGGCCCGGCTGCTCGCCGACATGTTCCGCACCGCGGGCGCCGACCGCATCATGAGCGTCGACCTGCACACCGCGCAGATCCAGGGCTTCTTCGACGGCCCGGTCGACCACCTGTGGGCCATGCCGATCCTCGTGGACTACGTGCGCGGGCGCGTCGACGTCTCCAACGTCACGGTCGTCTCGCCGGACGCGGGACGCATCCGCGTCGCGGAGCAGTGGGCCGCCAAGCTCGGCGGCGGGCCGCTCGCGTTCGTGCACAAGACGCGCGACGTGCGCACCGCGAACAAGGCGGTCGCCAACCGTGTGGTCGGTGACGTGGAGGGCCGCTCGTGCGTGCTCGTCGATGACCTGATCGACACCGCGGGCACGATCTCCGAGGCAGTGCGCGTGCTCAAGGAGGCCGGCGCGAAGGACGTCATCGTCGCCGCGACGCACGGCATCCTGTCCGACCCCGCGGTGGACCGCCTGCAGTCCTGCGGCGTGCGGGAGGTCGTCATCACGGACACGCTGCCCATCGAGGACGAGAAGCGGTTCGACTCGCTGACCGTGCTGTCGATCGCGCCGCTCGTCGCGCGCGCGGTCCGTGAGGTGTTCGACGACGGGTCCGTCACGAGCCTGTTCGACGGCAACGCCTGACGCGAGGACGACGAGCGGGACGAGCAGGAACCACGACGCGGAGGTCGACGTGCACGGACCGGTCACCGGTGAGGGTTCCTGGCAGGACGCGGGCCGACGAGGTCCGCGCGGCGGGGTTACCGTGCGCGGCTCGGGCGCGGCCGACGCCGTCCCCGACGTCGTCGTCGCCGACCTCGGGGCGCAGGCCACCGAGCCGGACGTCGGCTCCGCGCTCGCCGCGGCCGGCGACGCGCTCGCGGCCATGCGCGACGCCCTGCGCTCGGCGGGCGTCGCCGACGGTGCCGTGCGCACCGGCAGCACGTCGACGTGGGAGGACAGCAGCGTCCCGGACGTCCGCCGCACCGTGGCCCGGCTCGGGCTCGTCGTGACGCTCTCCGACGTCACGACCGCGGGCGACGTGCTCGGTGCCGTCGTCGCGGCGGGCGCGTCGCACGCGTGGCTCGGCGGGCTGCGCCTCGTCGTGTCCGACCCGTCGCAGGCGGCCGCCGCGGCGCGCACCGCCGCGTTCGACGACGCGACCACCAAGGCGACCCAGTGGGCCGCGCTCGCCGGGCACCGGCTCGGCCCCGTCCTGTGGGTGCACGAGGACGAGCCCGGCGGGGGCGGTGCGCCGAGGTTCGCGCGCGCCGCGAAGGACGTGCGCGCGATCCCGGTCGAGCCGGGGGAGCAGACCGTGCAGGCGGCGGTGCAGGTGCGGTTCGCGTGGGCGGACGACGAGGTCGTCGGCGCCTGATCGTTCGACCGATCGGTCGGGCGGTCAGCGCGTTTCCGGTGGGTCGTCGTAGCGGCTAGACTGCTCCGGTTGCCTCGGCGAGGGACGACGGACGGCCACGCTCCATCGGCCGCCACCCGTCCGTGATCGACAGGGCCCATGCCTCCGTGCGTGCGTCTCCGTCCTGCGCCCCACGTCGAGGCCACCACCAACGTCGCGCCGTCGTCGGCGCCACTCCACCGTCACTGCTTCTGGGAGTCATCGTGTCTGAGATCAAGCTCGTCGCCACCGCCCGCACGGAGTTCGGCAAGGGTGCGGCCCGCCGCCTGCGCCGCGCGCACCAGATCCCCGCCGTCCTGTACGGGCACGGCTCGGACCCGCTGCACGTCGCCCTGCCGGGCCACGAGACGATGCTCGCGGTCAAGCACGCCAACGCGCTGTTCTCGATCGAGCTCGACGGCAAGCCCACGCTCGCGATCGCCAAGGACGTCCAGATCGAGCCGGTCCGCAACGTCATCGAGCACATCGACCTGCTCATCGTGAAGAAGGGCGAGAAGGTCGCCGTCGAGGTCCCGGTGCACGTCGTGGGCGAGTCGGCCCCCGGCACCATCCACCTCGTCGACACGCAGTCGCTCTCGCTCGAGGCCGAGGCGACGCACCTGCCCGCCGCGGTCGAGGTGTCGATCGAGGGCGTCGAGGCCGGCACGTCGATCACCGCCGGTGACATCGAGCTCCCGAAGGGTTCGTCGCTCGTCACGGACGCCGAGACGATCGTCGTGACCGTCACGGTCCCGCAGGTCTCGGCCGACGACGTCGCCGCCGAGGAGGCCGCGGCCGAGCTCGCCGCCGAGCAGTCCGCCGCGTCGGCCGACGCCGCGGAGTCGGAGTCGTCGGAGGGCTGAGCCCGCTGAACCACCGGCGCCCGGTACCGTCCTGAGTGGCGGTGCCGGGCGCCGTCGTCTGTGCTGATCAGGAGGAAACGTGACCGAGGGTGCGTGGCTCGTCGTCGGCCTGGGCAACCCCGGCCCGCAGTACGCGGGCAACCGCCACAACGTCGGCCAGATGGTGCTCGACGAGCTCGCGGCGAGGACGTCGTCGTCCTTCGGCTCGCGCGGCGGCCTGCTGGGCCGACGACCGCAGGCCGTGACCGCCGAGGGGCGCCTGGGCGTGCTGCCCGGCGGGGCACCCGGACCGCGCGTGGTGCTGGCCAAGCCCACGACGTACATGAACGTCTCGGGCGGACCCGTCGCGGCGCTCGCGTCGTACTACTCGGTCGATCCTGAGCGCGTGATCATGGTGCACGACGAGATGGACATCCCGTTCGCAGAGATCAAGCTCAAGCGCGGCGGCGGCGAGGGCGGGCACAACGGGCTGCGCGACACCACCAAGGCGCTCGGCACCAAGGAGTACGTGCGCGTGCGCGTGGGCGTCGGGCGGCCGCCCGGGCGGATGGACCCCGCCGACTTCGTGCTGCGCGACTTCTCGACCGTGGAGCGCAAGGAGCTGCCGTTCCTGCTGGACGCCGCGGCGGACGCGGTGGAGCTCGTGGTGACGCAGGGGCTCGAGGCGGCGCAGCTGAGGTTCCACACGAAGTCGTGACGCGTTCACCGGTCCGTGGGGTGAAAGTCCCGTGTACCGGGTGAAATCGGACACAAGGTACTGATCGGTACAGACTGGGACCTATAACCTCCAACGTGTCCAGGACGATCTCGTCCGACGACGTGCGGGTGGGGGATCCGATGACACTGACGGCTGACCAGGCCGGCGCGGGCGCGTTCGCCGATGGCGAGCGACGCGCCCGCTCCCGCGAGCCGCGCCGTTCGTGGGCATCGACCCGTCCGTACGACCCGCGGGCGACGCAGTTCAACGGCGACGAGGTCCGGGCCCACAGCTGGCACGCCGCGAGCCGTCGGTATCGGTCGGTCGTGGTGGTCACCGACGCCGCGCTCATGTTCACCGCGGGTGCGGGGTTCCTCCTGCCGCGGCTCGGGAACGCGCCGGCGACGTGGTTCTGGATCGTGCTCGGCACGGTCACCTTTGGCCTCACCGTCATGATCGCGCACGGCTACGACCTGCGCAGACTCGGCGCGGGCGCCCAGGAGTTCCAGTCCGTCGCGGCGGGCGGGGCGCTCCTGTCCGCGGGCATCGTCGTGGGTGCGTTCTCGTTCCACGCGACACCGCCGCGCACCACCGTGTTCGTCGCGATCCCGCTCGCGACGGTCTTGTCCTGCCTCACGCGCTACGCGCTGCGCAAGCGCCTGCACCACCGGCGGCTGCGCGGCGCCGACATGCAGCGCACCGTCGTGCTGGGATCGACCGCGAGCGCGTCCCGCGTGGCGTACGAGCTGCAGTCCGCCGCGTACGAGGGGTACGAGGTCGTCGGGCTGTGCCTCCCGTCGGTGGACGACGAGGCGCTGTTCACGGGGGCACCCGTGCTGGGTGCGGTCTCGGACGTCGTGCAGATCGTCAACGACTACGCGATCGAGGTGGTCGTGCTCTCGGGCTCGACTCTGTCCGGGGACGCGACGCGGCGACTGTCCTGGGCGCTCGACCGCGCGGGTGCTGCGCTCGTCGTGATCCCGGACCTGGTCGAGGTGAGCCCCGTGAGGCTCGCGGTCCGACCGTCGAGCTCGATGCCGATGCTCGAGGTGGAGGTCGTCGCGTCGCGCCGCCGACAGCTCGCCAAGACCGCGATGGACTGCACGCTCGGGCCGCTCATCGCGCTCGTGACGCTCCCGCTGGTGCTGGTGCTCGCGGTGCTGGTGCGCCTGACGTCCCGCGGGCCGGCGTTCTTCCGGCAGCACCGCGTGGGGGTGGACGGCCGCCGGTTCTCGATGTGGAAGCTGCGTTCGATGTACGTGGACGCCGACGAGCGCCGTGCCGCCCTGGCCGAGCTCGACGAGGGCAACGGCGTGATGTTCAAGATGCGCGACGACCCGCGTGTGACACCGCTGGGCCGGCTCATGCGGCGGTACTCGCTCGACGAGCTGCCCCAGCTGTGGAACGTCCTGAGCGGTGACATGTCGCTCGTGGGCCCCCGGCCGCCGCTGACGTGCGAGGTCGACGCGTACGAGGACGTCGCGCATCGCAGGCTCCGGGTCAAGCCGGGAATCACCGGACTGTGGCAGATCAGCGGGCGTTCCGACCTGAGCTGGGAGGAGACGGTCCGGCTCGACCTGCGGTACGCCGACAACTGGTCCGTGGCGATGGACCTGACGATCTTGTGGAAGACCGCACGGGCCGTGGTGCGGCCCGAGGGTGCCTACTGACCGGACGTGGTGCCTGTCCACGCAGGGGCGGCCGGGTGAACTGGGTCGCTCCGCCCGCCGTGCGGCGGTGCCCGGTATCTATGCTCGCGAGACCGGCTCGGGGCGTGCCGACGACGACAGGAGCGCAGTGGCTGTGACGGGCGACGACCGGCAGCGGTCGCTGAGGATCGCGATGATCGGGACGCGGGGCGTCCCGGCCCGCTACGGCGGGTTCGAGACGGCCGTCGAGGAGATCGGCCGTCGGCTCGTCGCGCGTGGCCACACCGTCCGCGTGTACTGCCGGCGCCACGAGCTCGATCCGCCGCACGGCGAGCACCTCGGCATGGAGCGGGTCACGCTGCCTGCGCTGCGTCGCAGGTCGCTCGAGACGCTCAGCCACACGGCCCTGTCCGTCGGGCACCTCGTCGCGCACAGGGTGGATGCGGCGTTCGTCTTCAACGCCGCGAACGCGCCGCTGCTGCCGGTCGTGCGAGCGGTGCGGGTACCGGTCGCGACGCATGTGGACGGCCTCGAGTGGCGGCGCGCGAAGTGGGGCGCCAACGGACGCCGCTACTACCGCGCGGCCGAGCAGCTCGCGGTGCGCTGGTCCGACGCGCTCGTGGCCGATGCGCAGGGGATCGCCGACTACTACGCCGACGAGTTCGGTGCGCGCACCCGGCTGCTCGCATACGGGGCTCCCCGCGTGGACGTCGGGACGGAGCGTCTCGCCGAGCTCGGGCTGGTCGCCGGGGGCTTCCACGTCGTCGTCGCGAGGTTCGAGCCCGAGAACCACGTCCTCGAGGCGGTTCAGGGGTACGTGCGCTCGAGCGCAGAGCTTCCCCTCGTCGTCGTGGGTTCCGCGCCCTACTCGGACACGTATACGGCCGCGGTGCGGGCGGCAGCGGGCGACGACCCTCGGGTGCGCCTGCTCGGTGGTGTGTGGGACCAGGAGCTGCTCGACCAGCTGTACGCGGGTGCGTCGACCTATGTGCACGGGCACAGCGTCGGCGGCACCAACCCCTCGCTGCTGCGCGCGATCGGCGCCGGCACGGCGACGATCGCTTACGACGTGGCGTTCAACCGGGAGGTGCTCCGCTCGGAGGGCCTGTACTTCGCCGACGCCGCCGAGCTGGCCGGGCACCTCGAGCGCGCCGAGTCGGACCCTGCGGCGACGACGCGTAGGGGTGAGGCTCTGCGGCTGCGCGCGCTCGACTACGACTGGGACGACGTGACCGCGGGCTACGAGCGGCTCGCGCTCGACCTCGCTGCACGCCGCACGGCCGGGCCGCAGCGGCTGAGGCGACGCCAGCAGACGGCGGAGCCCGTCGAGGCGATCCGCGCATGAGCAGGTACCTCGACACCGTGCAGCAGCTCGCGTCGGCCCAGAAGGGGGCGGCACGGGGTGCGCCGGCGTACTCCCGGTTCGTCAACCGGCGGCTGGGCAGGCTCCTCGCGGCCTGGGCCTACGGGCGCGGCCTCGGCCCCGATGCCGTCACCGGCCTCAGCGCGCTCGCGACTTTCTCCGGCATCGCGATGCTCGCCCTCGTCGCCCCGTCGTGGTGGGCGGGCGTCGCGGTGTGCCTGCTGCTGGTCCTGGGGTATGCGCTCGACTCCGCGGACGGCCAGGTGGCGCGACTGACAGGCCGGTCCAGCCCGGCCGGTGAGTGGCTCGACCACGTGGTCGACGCCACGAAGGTCTCGACCCTCCCGGTTGCGCTCGCGGTGGGCTGGTACCGGTTCGACGTGGTCGACCGCCCGATGCTCCTGGTCCCGTTGGCCCACGCGGTCCTCGGCGCGGTCATGTTCTTCGCGATGATCCTCACCGAGCAGATGCGCCGTGCCCACGGCGTCGAGAGCCGTGCGGCGACGGGTGGGCGAGCGCCGTGGCTTCGCTCGTTGATCGCGTTGCCGACGGACTACGGCCTGCTGTGCCTGTCGTTCGTGCTCCTGGGCTGGACTCCCGCCTTCGTGCTGGTCTACTGCCTGATCGTCGCGGCGACCTTCGTGTACCTGCTGCTCGCGCTCGTGAAGTGGCGCCGCGAGATCGCGGGTTTCGCCGCCTGAGACCTCGCTGGACCGAACAGGTGTGATGCGATTCACACCCGAATCTCGGCGCGCCCGATTGCGCCGCTGGCCTGCGTAGATGCCAGGCATCACCTGGTTGCCTCCGAAGTCGCCCGCGCGGCGGCGCTCATTCACCCGTCCGTGTCGACCGATATGGCCCACGACGCCGGGTTGGCGGGTCTCCCGCTCCGGCGCCGCAGTCGTTCGTGTCGATCGGAGCCGTCATGCACCACCCCCGCACCACCCGTCCCAGCGCTCGCCGAGCGCGTCACGTCGCCGTCGTGGCGGCCCTCGCGGTGATCGCGTTGCTCGCCTCGTTCGTCGGCGGGACACAGGTGGCAGGTGCTGCTTCTCCGGGTGCGAAGACCTACCTCCGCGACGTCACGGTGTCACCCAAGAAGCCGCGCGTCGTGAAGCTCACGTCGCTGCCGAAGAACGCGACGGCCGCGACGTTCGACGTCACCGGTCGCTTCGCGTGGCGGTCGACCGCGATCTCGCTGTGCCCGGGCAAGAAGGTGCTCGCCGAGTGCGTCGACGAGCCCGCGATGAAGACTCCGGTGCAGAAGAAGCGCACCGTGCGCGTCACGGTGCCGCTCGTCGGCTCCGGCCGGGTGGTGACGGTCGGGACCTCGCGGGCCAGCGTCCGGGTGACGCTCCGGCTCGTCTCGTACTCCACCGACCTCAAGGACGGCCTGCCGGTCACCTACCTGCGCAGCGCCGTGGTCAAGCAGGGCGGCACGGTCACGGTGGATGCGTCGCGGATGCTCGCTGCCGCGTCGTCGGCGCGCTTCACGGTCAAGGCGAAGTTCGCCTGGCGGCCGACGAAGATCGTCGTGTGCGCCGGGACCCGGATCACCGAGGCGTGCGCCGCGCACCCGGTCCTCGTCACGCCGAAGCAGAAGGGCGCCTCCGCATCCGTCACGATCCCGATGGCGGGCAAGAAGGGGAAGGTCACGATCAGGTCGTCGTCCGCGAGCGTCCGCGTCTGGCTCGTCCTGAAGAAGATGACCCTGGTGCGCACGGCTCCGGCGACGAGCGCGCCGAGCCCCTCCGCGTCCCCGACGGGCACCTCGACGACGACCGCGAAGCCGTCGCCGTCGGCGACGAGCACCACGTCGAGCCCGGCTCCGACCGCGACCGCGACGACCGACCCGCCGAAGCCGACGAGCACGCCGACCGCAACGGCCGCCCCCACGCCGACGTCCACCCCGACGTCCACCCCGACGGCGACCCAGACCCCGGTCGCTACGCCCACCCCCACCTCGTCGTCGGCTGCGCGTCCGGGGCCGTCGAACACGGGCGTGCCCGCGGGCACCAAGCTGACGGTCCGCGAGGGCGACTGGACCATCACGACGCCCAACACCGTGATCGACTCGATGGACGTGCGCGGCTTCGTCTCGATCAAGACGACGGGCGTGGTGATCAAGAACTCGATCATCCGCGGCCGTGACACCGCCTACGACAAGGCGATGATCATGGTCGACCAGACCGTGCCGTCGTCGGTGAGCGTCGTGGACACGACGTTGGCGGCGTCGACGCCGTCGCCGCACATCCGTGGGGTGATCGGTGCGCGGTTCTCGTTGACGCGGGTGGATGCGTACGACGTGGTGGACCAGGTGCTGATCATCGGTGACGACGTGACGGTGCAGGACTCGTGGTTGCACGACAACGCGTATTTCGAGCAGGACCCGAACTACAACAACACGCCGTCGCACGATGACAACGTGCAGATCTCGATCGGGAAGAACCTGCGGTTCGTGAACAACACGATGACCGGGACGCACAACTCGGTGATGATGGTGACGCAGGACCGGGGCAAGGTGAGCGACCTGGTGTTCTCGGGGAACCACGTGGACGGTGGTGCGTGCTCGGTGAACCTCGCGGAGAAGGCCTACGGGCCGCTGTCCGGGCTCACGTTCACCGACAACGTCTTCGGCCGCAACACGACCCTGAACAACTGCGCGATCATCTCGCCGCTGTCGACCACGGCGCTGCTCACCCTCGCACGCAACTACTACACGGATGGCGCCGCGGTCACCGTCCGGCGGGGGTGAAGACACCCGTTCGGGTGATCGAAGACGTTCGGCAGGCGTCCATATGGTGGACATTCACCCTTGTGGCGTTCATTTGTGATGCAGGTCACACCCGTTCGGGCGAACGGGGGCGCCGCTCCGATGCCGGATCGTGACCTTGCAGGCCAGCGTCGCATGGCCGCCCATGCCCGCCTCCGAGCCTCCGGGCGATGGACCGGGTGCGTCCGGTTCGGGTGGTCGACGGAGGTTGCTGGGCACTCGTCCGGTTCATCTACGCTCCCCGCAGTTCATGTCCCCCCTCGGAAGAGCGTCATCCATGCCCAACGCCCGCCACCGTGCCGAGCGCCCCGCGCAGCATCCGCCGAAGCGCGCCGCCGACCGTTCCCGGCAGCCCGGGACGCGCCCGCGCGCAGCGTCGCGGCGCACCGCCGCCGCGTGGTTCGGCGCCGCGCTGCTCGCACTCGTGGGAGCGGTCGTCGTGCCCGCCGCCTCGTGGGGCTCGTCGCAGACCGTGCAGCTGCCCCGCACCTACCTGAGCGACGAGGTGCTGGCCCCCGGCGCGTCCCGCGTGGTCGAGCTGGGCGACCTGCCGGCCGACGCCACGGCGGTGACGTTCGAGATCACGGGCCGCTGGGCGTGGAAGTCGACGAAGCTGTCCGTCTGCTCGGGCTCGACGGTCACGGCGGCGTGCACGGCCGCGCCCGCTCTCGTGACACCGGTGCAGCAGCTCGGCCGGGCGTCGGTGACGGTGCCGCTCACGGGCGGCGCGCGCACGGTCGTCGTGCACAACTCCGCCGCGAGCGTGCGGGTGGGGCTCACGCTGACGTCGTACTCGACGACGAAGTCCGCCTCGTATCTCTCGAACGTGGTGCTCGCCCCGGGCCAGAGCACGACGGTCGACCTCGGCCTCCCCGCGGGGACGGCCTCGGCCACGCTGACCGTCGCCGGCAGGTGGGCGTGGCGACCGACCCAGATCGCCGTGTGCCCGGGCTCGGCGGCGAGCGCCGCCTGCCTCGCGGCGCCCGCTCTGACCACGCCGACCCAGACGCTCGGGACGGCCACCGTGAAGGTCGACCTCGCGGGGTCGGGCGGCAAGGTGACGGTGCACAACTCGTCGGCGAGCGTCCGCGTGTGGCTCGACCTCGCGTCGTACGAGACGGCCTCGGCGTCGGCGACGACGAGCGCCCCGGCCTCCTCGACCGGCTCGTCGACCGCCACCGCGACGGCGAGGCCCACGTCGAGCGCGACGGCCACCGCGACCACCACGCAGAAGCCCACGGCGACCGCGACCCCGACCCCTACGGCCACGACGGCGACCCCGAAGCCGACCGCCACGGCGACCGCGACGGCGAAACCGACCGCCACGGCGAGCCCGTCGCAGGGCGCCTCTGCCGGCGGGTCGTCCGCACGTCCCGGTCCCTCCAACACCGGCGTGCCTGCCGGCACCAAGCTCACCGTGCATGACGGTGACCTGACGATCACGAAGGACGGCACCGTCGTCGACGGGCTCGACGTCCGGGGGTTCGTGCAGGTGAACGCGACCGGCGTGGTGATCAAGAACTCGATCATCCGCGGCCGTGACACCGCCTACGACAAGGCGCTGGTCATGATGTCGACCACGGTGCCCGCGAGCGCCAAGATCCAGGACACGACGTTGGCGGCGTCGACGCCGTCGCCGCACATCCGTGGGGTGATCGGTGCGCGGTTCTCGTTGACGCGGGTGGATGCGTACGACGTGGTGGACCAGGTGCTGATCATCGGTGACGACGTGACGGTGCAGGACTCGTGGTTGCACGACAACGCGTATTTCGAGCAGGACCCGAACTACAACAACACGCCGTCGCACGATGACAACGTGCAGATCTCGATCGGGAAGAACCTGCGGTTCGTGAACAACACGATGACCGGGACGCACAACTCGGTGATGATGGTGACGCAGGACCGGGGCAAGGTGAGCGACCTGGTGTTCTCGGGGAACCACGTGGACGGTGGTGCGTGCTCGGTGAACCTCGCGGAGAAGGCCTACGGGCCGCTGTCCGGGCTCACGTTCACCGACAACGTCTTCGGCCGCAACACGACCGTGTCGAACTGCGCGATCATCGCGCCGAGCACGACGACCCCGCTGCTGACCCTCGCGGCCAACTTCTACACGGACGGGGTCCCGGTCACGGTCCACCGCGGCTGAGCGCCGCGGGCGCGGGCGGGTCGGTCGGGCCGTCAGACCCGGCTGCGGGCGATCCGCACGACCATCGCCACGTCGCGCACGTCGCGCCGCAACCACGGCACGAGCACGCAGCCGAGCCCGAGAAGGCCGACGAACATGCCCGTCTCGAGCCCGAGCTGCGCCCACGCGGACGAGACGCCGAGGGCGTCGGCGGCCCACCAGGCGGCGGCGCCGCACACCGCGAACGCCCCGAGCGTGCGCCCGGCACCCGCGAGCAGGTCGTCGAGCCGGACCGCGGCGTGGCGCGAGAGCCACCACAGCGACAGCGGCCAGGACAGGGCCGGTGCGAGCGCGAAGCCCGCGGCGACGCCCGTCACGCCCCAGTGGCTCCCGCCGACGACGCAGACGATCGTGATGCACGTCGCCACCAGCTGGTACCGCAGCAGCGTCCCCGTCAGCCCGTACGCGAGGTAGACCCAGTAGCCGACGTAGGCGACGGTGTGGAACATCCCCGCGACCGCGAGCAGGCGCAGCAGCGGGACGGCCTGCGTCCACTGGTCGCCCAGGAGGATCGCGGTGAGCGGCGTGGCGGCCGTCGCGACGAGCGCCAGGCCCGCGACGAGCGAGTACGCGAGCGCGAGCTGTCCACGGCGCACGAACTCGGCGAAGCGCGGTGGGTCGTCGCGCAGGCGGCTGAGGATCGGGAGCGCGACGACCGTGGTGGGCGCGCGCAGCTGCGAGAGCGTGGACAGCAGAAGCTGGTAGGCGCGGTTGTACGTCCCCAGTGCGGTGGGCCCGAAGCGGACACCGATCGTGAGGGAGTCGACGTTGTTGCCGGCGTAGCCGACGAGCTGCGTCGCGAGCAGGTTCCACCCGAACGACAGCAGCCCGCGCATCGGCACCCCGCGGTGCGGCAGACCCGGGAACCAGCCGGCCGCGAGCGCGGCGCCGACGAGCAGCACGACGCTCGTGGTGATCTGCTGCGCGACGAGTGCCCAGTAGCCGGCGCCGGCCAGCGCGAGCGCGATCGCGACGACCAGGGCGACGCACGAGCCGCTGACGTCGACGACGGCCAGGCGGGCGAACCGCATCCGGCGCGTGAGGTCCGCGCGGTACTGCGTCGCCATACCGTTGAGGAGGAAGGTGAGCGCGAGCACGGGGACGATGGCCCGTAGGCGCGGCTCGTGGTAGATCGCCGCGATCGGGACCGCGAGGGCCGCGACGACGCACGTGAGCAGCAGGCCGATGGCCGTGTTCAGCCACAGGAGGTTGGTGCGCTGCGCGAGGCTCAGCGACCGTGCCTGCACCGCTGCGGCGGACAGCCCGAAGTCGCGGAACAGCTCGCCGACCCCGGTGACCGCCGTGACCATCGCGACGAGGCCGTAGTCGGCCGGGGACAGCAGGCGCGCGAGGACCACGACGCCGCCGACCTGCAGCAGGATGCGCGAGCCCTGCCCCCACAAGGTCACGAACGCACCGCGCGCCGCCCGGCGTCCCATCTGGCTGACGTCCGTGGACAGGTCTTCGACGTGCTCGCTCACGCGCTCGCCCCCGAGATCGCGTCCAGCAGCTCGCGCACGCGGCGCTCGTACAGCTCGGTGCCGAACCGCTCGGCGGCGTCACGCAGCCCCTCGTCGGCGAGGCGTGTGCGCAGCACGTCGTCCCGGAGCACGCGATCGAGGGCGTCGGCGAGCGCCATGGCGTCGTCCGGGGCGACGAGCAGGCCGGTGCGGCCGTCGTCGACGACCTCCGCGAGCCCTTGGACGCGCGCCGCGACGACCGGTCGTCGTGCGAGCAGCCCCTCGACGGCAGTGTTGCCGAACGGTTCGGCGCGCGACGGGACGACGACGACGTCGCACGACGCGAGCGCGTCCCAGGTGGGGTTGACGTACCCGTGGAGCGTCACGAGCCCAGCGAGGTCGGGCTCGTCCGCCCGAGCGCGCAGCTCGTCCTCGAACCACTCGTAGCCCGGGAACGTGCTGCCGAGGACGTCGAGCCGGACGTCGAGCCCACGCGACGTGAGCAGGGCGATCGCCTCGAGCGCGAGGTCGGTGCCCTTGCGGGGTGAGAGGCGCCCGACGTAGGCCACCCGCCACGGGTCGCCGTCCTGGCGCGGGCTCGCGGTCGGCGGCACGGGCGGCCCGGGCACGCCGTTGTGCAGCACCGACGTCCTGGCCGACAGCCGTGGGAGGGCGCGCGTGAGGGTCGCGGCCGACGCGCGGCTGTTGGTGACGACGCGGCGCGCGAGCAGGAGCGGGAGCGCGAGGGCGGTGGCGACCGTGCGCGAGTCGTCGCCCTCGGCCTCGTGCACGTGGCACAGGGCGGGCGTCCGGGCGAGGCGTGCCGCGGCGAGCCACCAGGGGATCGTCACCGTGTTGACGTACATCGCGTCGGGTCGCTCACGGCGCAGCAGCCGGGCCGCCCCGACGATGCTGCGCGCCGCGCCGACGAGCAGCCCGAGCAGCGCCCGAGGGCGCAGCAGCGACTTGCGCAGCACGGGGAACGGCACGACGCGCACTCGCGCGCCGCACTCGCGCAGCAGCGGCACGAGCGGGCCGTCCGCGGGGAGCACCACGAGCACGTCCCACCCCCCGTCGCGTGCGGCGACGAGCGAGCGCAGGAGCTGCCGGTCCGAGCCGTACAGGTCCGGCGACGGGTGCGCGACGACGAGCCGTCTCATCCGATGCCACCCTGGCGACCCGCATGGCGTGCGACGAACCACGCGCCCTCGGCGGTCCCTCGTGCGGCGGCCAGCCACGGTCCGGGGGAACGCAGCTGGCGACGACCGCCCCGCAGGAGCACCTCCCAAGCGAACCGTGGCGAGCCGAGCAGCCAGCGGCGTCGGCCGGCGCGGTCCAGATGGCGTGCGGCGAACACGAGGCGGCTGCGGCAGTTGTGCCGGTAGTACACGTCGGACTTGCGCCTGGTGCCTGCATGCTTCTGAGTCCCGCCCACGTCGTGCACGGCCCGCAGGTCGTCGCGCACGCGCAGGCCCCCGCCCGCCTCGACCAGTCGCACGGACAGGTCGACGTCCTCCCAGTACAGGAAGAACGCAGGATCGAAGCCTCCGACGAGCTCCCACGTCCGCACGGACGCGGCGAGGCACGCGCCCGTGAGCCACCGCGTCTGCGCCGGCTCGGCGCGGCCTGTGCGCCCGCGCTCCAGGTCGAGGCCGCCCCCGCGGAACCACGTGCTGCCGTCGGGTCGCTCGATCTGCGGCCCGACGAGGAGCCCGTGCGTCGTGCGCGCGTCGGCGACGAGCGCCGCGGCGTCGGCGGCCGAGATCGTGAGGTCCGGGTTCACGACGAGCACCGCGTCGCAGCCGAGCGCGGTGGCGCGGCGGACCCCGCGGTCGACGCCGGCGCCGAAGCCGTCGTTGGGGCCGGCCACCAGATCCCACCCGTGCTCGCGCGCCAGGTCGTGCGCGGCGCGGCGCGAGTCGTCCGACGGCGAGTTGTCGACGACGACGACGCGCCAGCCAGTCTCACATGCCAGCGGTGCGAGGTAACGCGCGAGGAGTTCGTGCGAGCCGTGGTTGACGACGACGAGCGCCGCGCCGGGCTCGCCGCCGCGTGCGGTCGCCTCCTCGGACACGGCCTCGGGCACGGTGCTGGTCCTCCTCGGGGAGTCGGGCCCACGGCACGGCCGGGGCTGCGGGGTCCCGGACGTCGTCGACGGGACCTCCCGACGGTAGCGGCGTCGACCTCGTCCGTGGCCTCGCAGGACGGGTGAATCGGTACGATCTGCGCATTCGCATCCCCGACGTGCAGAGACGAGGCACCGTGCCGGCAGACCCGAGCGATGATGCGCCCCTGCGCGTGCTCGAGTCGTTCGGCGAGCCGCGGCCGACGACCAACCCGTACCTCGTGCTCCTGCTGCGCAGCCTGCGCAGGCTCGCGCACGTCGACACGTTCACCTGGCGACGCGCGCTGACCGGGCGCTACGACGTCCTGCACCTGCACTGGCCCGAGGCGGTCCTCGCGAAGTCGACGCCGCTGCGTCGCGCCGCGGCGTGCGCGGCGCTCGCCTTCGTCCTGGCGCGGTGCCGGGTGACCCGCACCGCGATCGTGCGCACGGCACACAACGTGGCGCCGCACGAGCGCCAGCCGTGGGCGGTCCGGGCGGTGCTGCGGGCGTGCGACCGGCGCACGACCGCGTGGGTGCGGCTCAACGACGAGACCGAGACCCCGGCGGGGGCGCTCGTCGCGACGATCCCGCACGGCGACTACGACGACTGGTACGCGGAGCACGCCCTCCCCGACGTCGTGACCGGTCGCGTGGTCGCCGCGGGGCTCGTCCGCCCGTACAAGGCGGTGCCCGCGCTCGTCGAGGCGTTCCGAGGCGTGCGCACATCGGGCGCGACGCTCGAGGTCGCGGGCCGGCCGTCGTCGGACGCGGTCGAGGGCGAGGTGCGCGCGGCCGCGGGCGACGACCCCAGGATCGTGCTCGAGCTGCGACACCTCGACGACGCCGAGCTGGTCGCCGCCGTCGGGCGCTCCCAGGTGGTCGCGCTGACGTACCCCGAGCTGCACAACTCCGGCGCGATGCTGCTCGCGCTGACGCTCGGCCGCCCCGTGCTGGTCCCCGCGAACGCGGTCACCGACGCCGCAGCGGACGAGATCGGTGTGGACTGGGTGCTGCGCTACGACGGCCCCCTCACGCCGCGGACGCTCGAGGACGCTCTCGCCCGCAGTGCCGGGTCGCGCGGCGCCGGGCCGGACCTGTCTCGGCGCGCCTGGCCGGTGGTCGCTCGAGCGCACGTCGAGCTCATGCGCGCGGCCCGGGCACGCGTGCGCGGCGACGAGCGGCCGCGGTAGCCGACCGGGCCGAGTTGGCCGGCGCTGCGTCGATCGGGTGGAACGGCGGGTGAATCCGACATCTCGGGCGCTCGCGGTGATGACGCGCGTCGGCCCGGTGCTGCACACTCGACGCCGTGACCTCGAACGACGCGCCTGCTGGGGCGCGGGCCGTGACGGTCGTCGTGCTGACCTACCGGCGTCCCGACGACCTGGCCGAGCTGCTGCCCATGCTGCTCGAGCAGGCGGCCGGCGAGGACGTCGTTGTCGACGTGCTCGTCGTCGACAACGACCCGGAAGGGTCCGCGCGCGCGTTCGTCGAGGCCGTCGGGGCGCCGTCGCGGTACGTGCACGAGCCGCGTCCCGGCATCTCGGCCGCACGCAACCGCGCGCTCGACGAGGTCGGGCACGACGGCCTGCTCGTGTTCATCGACGACGACGAGCGTCCGACGCCGGGCTGGCTGCACCAGATGCTGGGGCTGCACCGCCGGACGGCCGCCGTCGCCGTGGTCGGCCCCGTGGTCTCCGCGCTGCCCTCGCCGCTCGACCCCTGGGTCGAGGCCGGGCGGTTCTTCGACCGTCGTCGCCTCCCGACCGGGACGGCGATCGACGTCGCCGCGACCAACAACCTGCTCGTCGACCTGCGGGCGGTCGCCGCCGCCGGGCTCCGTTTCGACGAGGCGTTCGGTCTCAGCGGCGGCTCGGACACGCTTTTCACCCGGCGTCTCGCAGCGACGGGCGCCCCGATGCTCTGGTGCGACGAGGCGGTCGTCACCGACGTCGTGCCGCGAGATCGCGCCACCCGCTCGTGGGTGCTGCACCGGGCACGACGCAGCGGCAACTCCGGCAGCAGGGTGAGCGTGCTCCTCGCCGACGGACGGGTGCGACGCGCGGGAGTGCGCGCCCGGTGCGTGGCCGAGGGGGGCGTGCGGGTCGCCGCGGGTTCGGCGCGGGCGGTCGCCGGCCGAGTCCTGCGCGACACCGGGCACGAGGCGCGCGGGCGCCGTACTGCCGAGCGCGGGCTCGGGATGATCGGCGGTGCCGTCGGCCGCGTGGTCTACGACTACGGCCGCGCGTGAGCGGCGCGGCACCTGCGCACGGTCGGCTCCGGACGGGCGTCCTGGCCCCGGTCGCCGGGCTCGTCGCGGCGGTCGTCGTCGCCCTCGGGTCCTGGGTCCCGTCGATCTGGACCGACGAGGCGGCGACCGTCTCCGCATCGACCCGCAGCTGGTCGGACCTGCGCCGCATGATCGGCGACCTCGACGCCGTGCACGCCGCCTACTACGCGCTCATGCACCCCTGGATCGCGCTGGCCGGCCAGAGCGAGCTCGCGCTGCGGGTCCCCAGCGCGCTGGCCGTCGGCGTGGCGGTCGCCGGGGTCGTCGTGCTCGCGCGGCCGGTCGGAGATGCGTTCGCGCTGGGGTGCGCGGCCGCGGTGGTCCTGCTGCCACGCACGGCCTGGGCCGGGATCGAGGCACGGTCGTTCGCCCTGGCGACGGCCGCCGGCGTGTGGGCGACAGTCCTGCTCGTCGAGGCCATCCGTCGGCGTCGCGTCGCGTGGTGGGCGGGCTATGCGGTCCTCGTCGCGGTCGCCGTGACCCTCAACCTGTACCTCGTGCTCCTGGTCCTGGCGCACGCCGTCACGGCTGTCACGTGGCCCGGCGTCGCGACGCGCGGGCGGTTGCGCGACGCAGGCCCGTGGCTCGTCGCGGCAGCCGTCGGGGGCGTCGTGGCGTCGCCCGTCGTCCTCACGACGCTGGGTCAGTCCGGGCAGCTGGGGGAGAGTCAGCGTTCGGTCGTCGAGCTGGCGCGCAACGTGGTCGTCAACCAGTGGTTCCTGGGCGAGACGCCCACCACGTACTCGCGGCCGGGCACGCAGGCGGCTGCCGGCCCCGGAGGCGTGCAGGCATGGCAGGTGTGCGGGGTGGCGCTCGCCGTCGTCGCGCTCGCGCTTGCCGCGTGGGGCGTGCTGCGCGTAGTGCGGTCCCGCGACGACGAGCACGCGCGGCAGGTCGTCGCGTGGGCGCTGCCCTGGGCGGTGCTGCCGACTCTCGTCGTCGTCGCGTACGCACTCGTCCGGCACGCCTACGCACCGCGCTACCTCACGTTCTGCGCCCCGGCCGTCGCGGTGCTCGTGGTCCTCGGGGTCAGGGCGCTGCGGGCGGAGCCGGTGCGCTGGGTCGCGGGTGCCCTGCTGGTCGGTCTCGCGCTCCCGGTCGTCGTGTCGCAGCGCACCGAGAACGCGAAGAGCGGATCCGACTGGCGCGCGGTGTCCGAGGTCGTCCACGACGTGAGCCGACCAGGTGACGCCGTGTACTTCTCACCGCGCGTGCCGCCGGCCACGGACGTCGTGACGCTCACGACCCGGGGCGCCGCAGTCGCCTACCCGGACGGCTTCCAGGGACTGGTCGACCTCACGCTGCTGCGCACGCCGGCCGAGGCGGGCGACCTGGCGGGCATCTCGCGCACGCTCCAGGCGGCGGTCCCGGACCTGTCACGGTTCGACCGCGTGGTCGTCCTGCGACGCCACGACTACCCGAGCGAGGCGGCCGCGCGCGACGACGCGAGCCTCGAGGGCGCAGGCCTGCGGGAGACGACGGCCTGGTCCGGGAGCCTCGACGAGGTGCTCGTCTTCGAGCGCTGACCCGTCTCCGCGAGGTCAGCGGTGAGCGGCGGCCTCGTCGTCCGCGTGCTGCGCGACGTCCGCGCCGGAGTCGCCGACGTGGTCGACGGCCGGTGCCGGGGCCGGGACCACAGCGTGAGCGCCCGTGGTGGTGGACGCGGGGGGAACGACCTCGGGCGGGGACTGCGGCGCGTCGTCGTCGTCGTCGACGTGTGCGCTCGGGGCCGTCCCGGGCCTGGCGATCGCGTCGGTCGGCAGACGTCGCATGCGACGCCGGCCGATCGAGCGCCGCCGCCGCGTGCTCGTGTAGGTGTAGGCGCCGGCCTGCTCGCTCGTCTTGTTCAGCACCACCCCCAGGCAGGTCGCGTCGATCGCGTCGAGCGTTGCCAGTGCGTCGGCGAGCTCCGTGCGGCGCACGTGGTTGCAGCCGACGACGACGACGACGCCGTCCACCCTGCGCGAGAGCACGGCGGCGTCGGCCACGGCGAGCAGCGGGGGCGTGTCGATGACGACGAGGTCGTACGTCGCCGTCGCGGCCGCGATGAACTCGCCCATGGCCTCGGAGTCGACGAGCTGGCCGGGGTTCGGTGGCGTCGCGCCCGCTGTGACGACCTCGAGGTTCTCGTGGGCCCAGGGCTGCGCCACGTCAGCCAGCGTGGCGTCGCCGACGAGCACGGTCGAGAGCCCCGCGCCGCCTTCGATGCCGAGTGCACCGGCGACCGTCTGGCGGCGCATGTCCGCGTCGACGAGCAGCACGCGGCGCCCGCGCTCCGCCATGATCAGCGCGAGGTTGATCGACGTGAGCGACTTGCCCTCGCCGGGAACGGCCGAGGAGACGACGATCGAGTGCACCGGCTTGGCGACGTCGAGGAACTGCAGGTTGGTGCGCACCCGTCGGTAGGCCTCGGCGAGCGGGGCGTGCGGCGACTCGACGATCGCGCGTGCGCCCCACCGGCGCACGGCTCGGTCCTGCGGCACGGTCCCGAGCAGCACGCGCTCGGGACGCGCCGGGATGTCGCGCGCCGAGCGCACGCGCGTGTCGAGCAGCGTCCACGCGAGGGCGACGACGATGCCGATCCCGATCCCGACGAGCCCGCCCGTGGCCGTGAGGAGCTTGGTGTTCGGGGAGAACGCATAGCTCGGTGGCGCGGCGGGCGACACCACGCTCATCTGGACCGTCGACGCGCCGTCCTCCGACGTGGGAGACAGGTCTTTGACGGTGGTCGACAGGTGCTTCGCGACCGAGTTGGCGATCGCTGCGGCGCGTTGCGGCGACCGCGAGGTGGCGGAGATCTCGATGATCACGGTGTCGAGCGGGGAGTCGGCGCTCACCGCTCCGGCGAGCGCGCGCGGCGTGATGCCGAGGTCCAGATCGTCGATCACGGGCTGGAGGACCACGGGCATCGTCGCGAGCTGCGCGAACGACTCGACAAGGTTCCGCGTGTACGTCGACCCCTGCACGAGGTCGCCGACGGTGTCCCCGCGCGTCAGGGAGACGTAGACCTTCGACGTCGAGCGGTAGAGCGGTTCGGTCGAGCTGGCCTTCCAGTAGCCCAGCCCTGCTCCGATCACGGCGAGGAGCAGGATGACGAGCCAGCGCTTTCGCAGCGCCGCGACGTACTCGCTCATGCTCACCGCGGGCTACCTCCAGTCGTGTGCGCACACCGGCGCGGGCGGGCACGGATGCCCGGTATGTGCCCATGCTCTCATCGTCAGCGAGCAGCCGGACCCGCCGAGCGGCTGATTTCCCGCGGGCTCGTGCCCGGGCAGCGGCTGAAAACCGGGCGCACCCCGCCGCCGGCGTGGTCCGCGGTCCTACACTGACGAACCCGCCGTCCGTCTGACGTGCGAGAGCTGTTCCGACCGACGGGGGCTGCGATGTCCGACGAGAGCACGACGAGCCCGGCGCCATCGCGTCGTGGGCTGTGGTGGGCGCTGGCGGTCGCCGCGGCGGTGGTCGTCGTGGCACTCGTCGTCGTCCTGGGCAAGGCCCGCGGCGACGACGCCGCTCCGACGTCCCCTGCGGGCTCGCCGTCCACGGCGTCCGCGACCCCGGGGCCGTCGTCCGAGACGGCCACGTCTGGGTCTACGCCCACGACGACCTCGACGGCGACCGCAGACCCGACCTCGGCGACGCACGCAGGCGGCACGCCGTCGGGCAAGCCCACGTCCAGCGCTGTGCCGTCGCCGGGCAGCACTCGTCCGGCACCCGTCGAGACGACGATCGGCGCGACGCCCGAGCCGAAGCCCGGCGTCACGGCCGAGGTCAGCAAGATCGAGTCCGTCGAGGGCGTCGCGGAGCTCCCGGGTGACGTGGGCGGTCCTTCGCTGCGGGTCACGGTGACGGTCACGAACCACGGGAGCACGTCGCTCGACCTGAGCCACGCGGTGGTGAACCTCTACTACGGGCCCGACCGCACACCGGCCGACCCGCTCTCGAAGCCGGGCGCCGCGCCGTTCCCGGACTCGGTGCGAGCGGGCGGGACGGCCGACTCGGTCTCGGTGTTCCGGGTCCCGGTCGACCAGCGGGACCGCGTGTTCGTCGAGCTGGACCTGTCGCTCGACTCGCACCTCGTGGTCTTCGAGGGCCCCGCTCGCGGCTGACTTGTGGGTGAGAACCCCCACAATCACCCGCACATCGGGGCAAGTTCACCCAGGTGCACTAGGACGGATGTCCGATTTGCGCACTACCTTCGCACTTGTCGTGCTCCGGAATGGCCCCGCGAGCGCCCGAGTGGGAGGAGCTGCTCATGCAGCGGACGTCGTGGATCCGGCGAGGAGCAGGTCTGGTGACCGCGCTCGCCACCGTCGTCGTGGGGGTCCTGGTCGCAACTCCGGCGCGGGCCGACACGGCTCCGGTCGACCCCACCGAACCCACGACCGTCACCGCGGACTCGCTGCCGACGGTGCAGATCGACGGCGTGGTCTGGAACCAGCAGATCGTGGGCAACACGGTGTTCGTGGGTGGCAACTTCCAGAACGCGCGCCCTGCCGGGGCCGCCGCCGGGACCAACCTGACCTCGCGCCCGTACCTGCTGGCCTACGACCTCACGACGGGCAACCTGATCAGCTCGTTCGCTCCTGTGCTCAACGGCCAGGTCCGCGACCTCGCGCTCTCGCCCGACGGGAAGCGCCTGTACGTCGCGGGCAACTTCACGTCGATCAACGGCCAGACCAGCTACCGGCTGGCGGCGTTCGACACCGCCACGAACACGATCGTCCCGTCGTTCCACCCGATCATCAACGCTCCGGTCGTCGCGGTCACCGCGACGAACAGCGCGGTGTACTTCGGCGGGACGTTCACGAACGTGAACAGCGTCGCCCGCAAGAACGTCGCGGCTGTCAGCGCGACCGACGGGTCGACGCTCGCGTTCAACCCTGCCGTCGACAACGGGAGCGTGACCTCGATCGTCGCGGCGCCGGACGACGGTTCCGTCGTGATCGGTGGCAGCTTCACGAGCGTCGCAGGATCGTCCAACCCCGGTTACGGCCTCGCACGGCTCGCTGCGAGCGACGGGTCGCTCATGCCGCTCCCGGTCAACACCTACATCCGCGACGCGGGCGACCAGTCGGGCGTGCTGAGCCTCGAGTCCGACGGGACGTCGTTCTACGGATCCGGATACCACTTCGGGTCCGGCGGCAACATGGAGGGCTCGTTCTCGGCGAGCTGGGCGACCGGCGCGATGAACTGGGTCGAGGACTGCCACGGTGACACGTACTCGGCGTTCCCCGCGGGCGACGCGGTCTACTCGGCGAGCCACAAGCACTACTGCGGCAACTCGGGCGGGTTCCCGCAGACGGACCCGTGGACCTACTACCGGGCCACGGCGACCAGCAAGACGGTCTACGGCACGAACACGGCGGACATCTACGGATACCCGGACCACGCGGGCCAGCCGTCGCCGAAGTTCCTCAACTGGTTCCCGACGATCAACACCGGCACGTTCACGGGCAAGAGCCAGGGCCCCTGGACCGTCAACGGCAACGACGACTACGTCCTCATGGGCGGCGAGTTCACGACGGTCAACGGCGTCGGGCAGCAGGGGCTGGCCCGGTTCGCGAAGTCGTCGATCGCGCCCAACCAGCAGGGGCCGCGCATGTCCGGGGCGCAGTGGCCCCTGTCGGCGGCGTCGCTCGTCGCAGGCCAGGTGCGCCTCGCATGGTCCTCGAACTACGACCGCGACAACCAGACGCTGAAGTACAACCTCTACCGCACCACGGTGAACTCGGCGCCGATCTACACGACGACGCTCACGACGCCGTTCTGGAAGCCGCAGGCCATGGGCTTCATCGACAAGAACCTGACCCCTGGCTCCTCGCAGAAGTACCGCATCGAGGCGGTCGACCCGTTCGGCAACCTCGTCAGGTCCGACTACGTCACGGTCACCGTCAGTGCCGACGGAGCCGCATCGGCGTACTCCGACGCGGTCCTCGGCTCGGGGGCCACCTCGTACTGGCGCCTCGGTGAGCCGTCCGGCACGACGGTCTACGACTGGGCGGGCTTCTCGGACGCGGTCGCGGGCACGGGAGTGACGCGTGGTGCAGCAGGAGCGATCGGGGGCGGCGACACCAACGCGGCGTCGACGTTCAGCGGCGACGGCAACGGTCTGGTCGCGACGCAGAGCCCGATCGTCGGGCCCCAGACGTTCTCGATCGAGACATGGTTCAAGACGACGTCGACGGGCGGCGGCAAGATCGTCGGCTTCGGTAACGCCAACACCGGCAACAGCTCGAACTACGACCGGCACATCTACATGACGCCCGCGGGCAAGGTCGTGTTCGGCGTCTACCCGGGTGAGTCGCGCACGGTCACGTCGAGCGCGTCCTACAACGACGGCGCCTGGCACCAGGCGGTCGCCACCCTCGGCCCGGACGGCCAGAAGCTGTACGTCGATGGCAAGCGGGTCGCGCAGCGGGCAGACACGACGTCGGCCCAGTCGTACTCGGGCTACTGGCGCATCGGCGGCGACTCGCCCTGGGAGGGCAACGCCTACTTCGCGGGCAGCATCGACGACGTGTCGATCTACCCGGGCGTGCTCACGGCCAAGCAGGTCGACGACCACTGGGTCGCGTCGGGACGGACGTCGACGATCCCCGCGCCCCCGTCGGACGACTACGGCGCCGCGGTGTTCAACCTGAACCCGGACCTGTACTGGCGCCTGTCGGACTCGAACGGCAGCTCAACCGCGGCCAACTCCGGTCCGCTCGGCAACGCCGGCAGCTACCAGGGCGCGGTGACGTACCAGGTCACCGGGGCGGTGCCCGGCACCAACAAGGCGATCACACTGCCGACGACGTTCGGCACGCACGGCGTGGTCGTCGCGAAGAACTCGACGAACAACCCGACGGTGTACTCCGAGGAGATCTGGTTCAAGACCACGACGACGAGCGGCGGCAAGCTCATCGGCTTCGGCGACGCGACGTCTGGGACGTCCAGCAGCTACGACCGCCACGTCTACATGGAGACCGACGGCCGGCTGACGTTCGGCGTGTGGACCGGCCAGACCAACACCATCACGACGCCGCAGGCGTACAACGACGGCGCATGGCACCAGGTCGTCGCGACGCAGTCCTCCGACGGCATGAAGCTGTATGTCGACGGCGCGTTGCGCGGCACCAACCCGCAGACGGCCGCGCAGGCGTACACCGGGTACTGGCGCATCGGCGGTGACACGACCTGGGGTCCGCAGCCGTGGTTCAACGGCTCGCTCGACGAGGCCGCCGTGTACCCGACCGCCCTGACCGCAGCGCAGGTCGCGCAGCACTGGCAGATCGGCACGGGCGTCAACCAGCCGCCCAACGCGGTGTTCACCTCGACGACGTCCGATCTCACGGCCTCGTTCGACGCATCGGCCTCGGGTGACCCCGACGGCACGATCGCCTCGTACGCGTGGAGCTTCGGCGACGGGCAGACCGGGACCGGGGTGACGCCGACGCACACCTACGCGACGGCGGGCACCAAGTCGGTCACCCTCACGGTCACGGACAACAAGGGTGCAACTGCGTCGATCAGCCACGACGTGGTGGTCACCGCGCCGAACCAGCCGCCCACCGCGGCGTTCACGGCGACGGCTGACGGCCTCGCGGTGAGCGTCGACGGCTCTGCCTCGGCCGACGCCGACGGCACGATCGCGTCCTACGCGTGGGACTTCGGCGACGGTGCGAGCGCGACCGGTGCGACGGCGTCGCACACGTACGCGACGAGTGGTACGAAGACGATCTCGCTCACCGTGAAGGACGACAAGGGTGCGAGCGCGACGACCACCCGCACGGTCGCTGTCGTCGCCCCGAACCAGCCGCCCACGGCCCGGTTCACGACGCAGACCCACGCGTTGAAGGTGTCGGTGGACGGTTCGACCTCGACCGACGCCGACGGGACGGTCGCGTCGTACGCCTGGTCGTTCGGCGACGGAACCACCGACACCGGAGCCACGGCCTCGCACACCTACGCGTCGGCCGGCACGTACACCGTCAAGCTCGTGGTGACCGACGACGCGGGTGCCACCGACACGACGACGAAGGACGTCACGGTCGCGCCGAACGCCGCGCCCACAGCGCGCTTCACGTCGCAGGTGACCGACCTCAAGGTCTCGGTCGACGGCTCGACGTCGTCCGACACCGACGGCACCGTGGCGTCGTACACGTGGACGTTCGGAGACGGCGGGACCGGAACCGGCGCGTCGGCGACGCACACCTACGCGACTGCCGGCACCTACACGGTCAAGCTGACCGTGACGGACGACGACGGAGCGACCGACTCCGTGACTCACGACGTCACCGTCACGGCTCCGACGACGGCCACCCCGCTCGCGACCGACGCGTTCACGCGCACGGTCTCCTCGGGCTGGGGCAACGCCGACCTGGGCGGGACGTGGACGGTCAGCGGCGGTGCGTCGCGGTTCTCCGTGGACGGCTCGGTCGGCAAGCAGACGAATGCGGCCGGCATCACGACCACCGCGGTGCTGGGCGCGGTCTCGAGCGCGAGCTCCGACCTGACGGCGACCGTCTCGGCCGACAAGGTGCCGGGCGGTGGCGGCGCGATGATCACCTTCCTCGGTCGGCGTGCAGCCAACGGCGATGCCTATGGCGGGCGCATCAAGCTGCTTGCCGACGGTACGGTCCAGCTGCACGTGAACAAGCCCAGCGGGACGATCGCAGGCGGGACCGTGCCCGGACTGACGTTCGCTGCCGGCGACAAGCTGAAGGTTCGCCTCCAGGTCGACGGTGTGTCTCCGACCACCGTCCGGGCGAAGGTCTGGCGGGCGGGCTCCGACGAGCCGTCCACGTGGTTCGCGACCGGCACGGACGCCACCGACTCGCTCCAGGTCGCAGGCTCGGTCGGCATCACGTCGTACCTCTCGGCGTCGGCAGCGAACGGCCCCGTGGTGTTCGGCTATGACGACCTGGCTGTCACGACGATCGGACCTGCGCCGGCCAACCAGGCGCCGCACGCCGCGTTCACGTCGACCGTGAGCGATCTCGGCGTCCAGCTGGACTCGAGCTCCTCGAGCGACAGCGACGGCTCGATCACCAGCTACGCGTGGACCTTCGGCGACGGCGGCACCGCGTCCACCGCGAACCCTTCCCACACGTACGCCGCAGCAGGGACGTACACGGTGAAGCTCACGGTGACCGACGACGACGGTGCGTCCGACTCGGTCTCGCACGACGTGACGGTGACGGCTCCCCCCGCGGGTGGTCCGATCGCCGCCGACGCCTTCGGACGCACCGTGGCGGGCGGCTGGGGCAGCGCTCAGACCGGAGGTGCCTGGTCGCTCACTGGCACCGCGAGCCGTTTCTCCGTGGGTGACGGCGTCGGGAAGTACACGCTGGCGGCGGGCACGACGTTGGCGAGCCAGCTCGGTGCAGTCTCGTCGACGAGCACCCGCACGGAGGTGTCGATTGCGGTGGACAAGGTCCCCGACGGCAGCGGCGCGTACGTCCATGTCCAGGGGCGCCGGGTCGCCGCGGACAACTACTACGGGGCGCGGCTCCGGTTCATGGCCGACGGCTCGGTGCAGCTCCACGTCACCAAGGGCAACGGCACGGCGGCCGCCGGTGTGGTCGTCCCGGGTCTGACGTATGCGGCGGGGGACTCGATCCGGGTGGCCGTCGAGGTCACCGGCACGTCTCCGACCACGGTCCGGGCCAAGGCGTGGAAGGTCGGCACCAGCGAGCCTGCGGCGTGGCAGACGTCGACGACCGATGCGACGCCGTCGCTGCAGGCCGCGGGAAGCGTGGGTCTCATCGGCTACCTGTACGGCAACGTGACCGTGGCGCCGGTGGTGATCTCGTTCGACGACTTCGTCGCCAAGGAGATCTAGTGGATCTGCTCGCGACGCGCCGTCCACCAGCCCGGTCCGGGGACCGGGCTGGTGTGGTCTGTGGAGCTCAGCGCCGCTCGGCGCGGCCACATCAGCAGGCCGAGTGCGAGGACCGCGAACGGCACGGACGTGTACGACGGGCTGAAGAACACGTTCCACACAGTCCGTACCGTCATGTACGTGAGCAGAGCGACCGCATGCCGGTTCGCGAGATATCGCACGTAGCCGCTCAGCACGAGCACCAGGATCGTCCCGGCGAGGACGATGCCGGGGATGCCGAAGAGCGCCCAGAAGTCGCCCACGTTCGAGTGCAGGACGATGGCGTTGCCGAACATGTAGTGCTCGACGTACCCGTTGTCGGGGTTGTAGCCCAGCTGCGCCATCCCCGACTTCGCCACCATCACGATCGAGGACGTGGGGAGCGTGCCGCTCCCGAAGCCGACGGGATGGTGGACGAACAGCGCGGCCGTCGCGCCCATCTCGGGCCGGGCCCCCAGCAGCACCGACCCGCTCTGGTCGATCTGGAGCTGAGTACGCTCCTGAGCGCTGTCGCCGAGGTAGCCGTCGAGGATCAGGGTGAGCCCGACGTTGTACAGCGCGGCCACGAGCAGGATCGCGAACCCCGCGACGCGCAGCCGCGAGCCGCGGGCAGTGGAGGCGCGCGGGAGCCACTGGACGATCGTCAGCACGAGCGCGAGCACGAGGATGGCGCTCGTCGAGCGAGCCCCGCTCGTCGCGGAGAGCGCGGCGAGCGCGAGAATCGTGACGATCTGGACCGCGCGACTGCCGCTCCACCAGGCCAGGGCGAGCACGATGACGGTGACGGGAGTCTCGAACCCGAATCGCCACGTGCCGTCCCGGAACGCCGCACCGTTGCCGGCGAGCAGCAGACCCACACCGAAGATCACCGCCGTGCGAGGGCTGCCGAGGACCTCTCGGCACCAGAGCACGACACCCGTTCCGAGGACCAGCTCGAGGCCGAGCGCCGTGTTCGCGATCTCGAGCTTGGACGACGTCGGTCCCGACTGGCTCGCGTACTCGGTCAGCCACAGGCCCGAGACGACGGCCAGAGGAACGATCGTCGCGACCCACGCCCACCCGGCCCAGCGACGAGCATGGCGCCACCACACGGGGAGCAGCGCTGCGGCGACCACGAGGCCGGGCTCGACCCGACCGCCAAGGACCGTGGTCCGAGCAGCGACCAGCAGCACGGCGATCGCTGCCGCCCACTGCGCCCCCACGCTCGCCGCGGTGCCCGAGGGGGCCACGTGAGCCGGTGCCGTGGGGAGCGCGGGACGCTGGGTGCCTACGGTCATCCGGTGCCACCTCCGCGGAGCGCGCCCGAGGTCTCGTCGGCGCGCGGTCGAGGCTATTGCAGCGCAGGGGCCTCGTGCGAGAGCGTCTGCGGGTGGAATGAAGGCTCGCGAACCTGGAAGGCGAGGGGTCGTGACATCTGAGAGCGCTGCGCGCGAGACCACGGTGGTCGCTCCGGTCCGCACGGAGCGGCCGACGCTCGCCACGCTGTTCGACCCTCGGGCCAACGGCCTGAACGCGGTCCGTCTCTTCCTCGCGCTGGCCGTGATCGTCTGGCACTCGTTCCCGCTCACCGGCACCGCCGTGCCGTTCTTTCCCGCACGACAGATCGCGGGCAACCTCTGGGTGGACGCGTTCTTCGCCATCTCCGGGTTCCTCATCACCCGGAGCTGGCTGGCCCGACCCCACCTCGGTGCGTACCTGCGGGCGAGGGCGTTGCGCATCTTGCCCGCGTTCTACGTGTGCATCGTCGTGACGGCGTTCGTCATCGCGCCCGTCGGGGCGAGGGCGACCGGGGCGTCCATCACCTGGCACGACTCGCTCCACTACGTCGTCGCGAACGCAGGTCTGCGGGTTCGTGAGTACGGGATCAACGGGACACCGACCGGCGTCCCGTTCCCGGGAGCATGGAACGGTTCGCTCTGGACGCTGTGGTGGGAAGCGCTGTGCTACCTCGGCGTCGCTGCACTGGGGTTGCTCGGCCTGCTGCGGCGGCCGCGTGTCGTCGCACCGATGCTGCTGGGAGTGTTCTGGCTCGCCGAGCTGGGTGTCGCGCTCGGGGCGGTCGACCGCTACGAGCTGCGGATGGGTGCCCGGTTCGGGCTGATGTTCTCCGCCGGCGCGGTGCTGCTCGTGCTGGCCGATCGTGTGAGCGTGCGGCCGCGCTGGATCGCGCTCGCGAGCGGTGCTCTCCTGGTCGCAGCATTCCTCCCGGACTACCGCTTGGTGGCGGCGCCGCTCGTCGCGTATGTCGCGGTGGGCTCTGGCTCGATGCTCAAGTCCTCCAGGTGGAGGTTCCCCGACGACCTCTCCTACGGCACGTATGTCTACGCATTCCCTCTCCAACAGCTTCTCGCGTGCTTCGGGCTGGCCGTGCTGCCGCCGCTGATGTTCGCGGGGGTGTCGGTGCTCGTCACGCTCCCGGTCGCCGCATGCAGCTGGTTCGGCGTGGAAAGACCGGCGCTGCGGCTCAGGAACCGCGGGGCACCTTCGCCTCCCAAAAGAGACAAATCACCCGTCTGACCTCTGGTCTGGCGTGCGCGTCGGCTCGATGATCGGACGATGGCCCGCCCCGACTCCGCGACCGAGGCTCTGGTCGCGCCCGCGACGACGGTCCGTGGCGCCCCTCGCCTGGAGTGGGTCGATGCAGCACGTGGCTTCTGTGTCGCGGCCGTCGTGCTCTACCACGTCGTGCTGTGGCAGGTGGCCGCTAGCCCGAAGGAGTCCGTGGACCCGCCGGCCCGATCGCTGTGGGGCTTCGTCGACGCGACACTGGGCAGCGTCCGCATGCCTGTGCTCCTCGCGGTCTCGGGTCTCGTCCTCGCACGGCAGGTGCGCGCGGGCGTCCATCGCTCGACGACGGTGTTCAGATCGCTCAACTCGTACTACCTCTACGTCGTCTGGCTCGCGATCTACGCGGTCTTCTACGCGGTGCTCCGCACGGACGGACTACCGCATCGGGTCGACGGGGTGGCTGTGCTCAGGCAGCTCGCCGTGCCGGACACGACGCTCTGGTACGTCTACGCGCTCGCGGTCTACACGATCATGCTGGCTGCGCTCTCGCGCGTGCCCCCGGCGATCGTCCTTCCGGCGCTCACGGCGTTGACGGTCGTCGTGCACGCAGCCGTCGACACGAACGGGCAGTGGGTGAAGGTACCCGAGCTCTTCGTCTTCTTCGCGATCGGGGTCTACGGATCGGAGATGATCCGCCGACTGGCGGAGCGGGCGTCGCTCGTCGTCCTCGGCGTGGCGGCAGCCGCCGCAGTCGGGGTCACGGCGTGCGGGAGGTTCGTCGGGGACGGCTACGGCGCAGGGCTCCTGTTCGTCCTCCGAGGTGCCGCGTTCATGGTCGTGTGCGTGGTGGCGGTCGTTCTCGTCGTCCGTTGGCGCCCGGCGGCGAGGCTCGGAGTCGCACTCGGGCGCAGGACCCTCGGCGTCTACGTCATGCACCCGCTGTGGATCGCGCTCCTGCTCACGGCCGCGGGGGCATGGGCGTCTGACGCGGTGGCGAACGTCCTGGCGTCACGCTTGGCCCTGGTCTACCCCGTCGTCGTGACGATCGCGATCATCGCGGCGAGCATCGGCGTCCAGTCCGGGCTGGGACGAGCCGGTGCCAGGTGGCCGTTCGAGATGCCGGCCCGGTGGCGCCATGCGCTCGGACGCCCGTGACGGCGAACGCGCGCGAGGCCACGTTCCGGACATGAGAGAAGGAGTGCAGGTGCGGGAGCTGACGGTCGTCGTCCCCACGTTCAACGAGGCGCCGAACGTGGAGCCGCTCGTGGCGCGCCTCGCGGCGGCGCTCGACGGCGTCGACGCGGAGGTGCTGTTCGTCGACGACTCGCACGACGACACCCCACGGGAGGTCGAGCGCGTCGCAGCGACCAGCGCGCTGCCGGTCCGCCTGCTGCACCGGGACGACGCCGTAGGCGGCCTGAGCGGCGCAGTGCAGGACGGGCTCGCGACCAGCACCGCACGGTGGTGCGTGGTCATGGACGGCGACCTGCAGCACCCGCCGGAGCTCGTCCCGACGCTGCTGGCGACCGCGGTCGAGCAGGGCGTCGACGTGGTCGTCGCCTCCCGGTACACGGGTGACGGCAGCGCGGGCGGGCTCGCGAACGGGGTGCGACGGCTCGTGTCGTCGTCGTCGACGGCCGTGACGCGCGCGATGTTCCCACGCCGGCTCGCGGACTGCTCCGACCCCATGACGGGCTTCTTCCTGGTGCGCCGCGACGCGGTCGACCTCGCGCGGCTGCAGCCGCGCGGGTTCAAGATCCTGCTCGAGATCCTGGCGCGCCACCGGCTCGCGGTCGCGGAGATCCCGTTCGTGTTCGGCGAGCGGCTGGCGGGCGAGTCGAAGGCGTCGCTCGCGCAGGGCGTGCAGTTCCTGTCACAGCTCGCGGCGCTGAGGTTCGGCCGGATGCCGCGCTTCGCGGTGATCGGTGGCCTCGGCGCGGTGGTCAACGTCGCGCTCGTATGGGCGATGACACGCGCCGACGTGGACTACCGGGTCGCGGCAGTGGTCGCCGCGGAGGCGACGATCGTCATGAACTTCCTGCTGCAGGAGCGCTTCGTCTTCCGCGACCTGCGGGGCGAGCGCTTCGGCACCTGGAGCAGGTTCGCGCACTCGTTCCTGTTCAACAACATCGAGACCGCGATCCGGGTCCCGGTACTCGCGCTGCTCGTGTCGTCGGGGCACCTCGCGGCCGTGCCCGCGACGGCGCTGACGCTGCTCCTCGCGTTCGTCGTCCGGTTCACCTACCTCGCACGCGTCGTGTACCGGCCGCGCCGACGGAGCCCCGAGGTGGGAACGATCTCGGCGGCGGTGCCGAGCATCGAGGGTGATGTCCGCAAGGCACCGCTCGAGCAGGTCTGACTTCACCCACTGGACACCTGTCCACCGTGTCCGATTCGCCCTACTCTGAACCGAGTTCGAGCCGCCAGAGTCGTCGGCCCCGTGAGGTCGAAGGAGGGCGGCATGACACAGCTGGTGGGCTATGCGCCGGGCGCGTACGACCTCTTCCACGTCGGGCACCTCAACATCCTTCGGCACGCGAAGCAGCACTGCGACACGCTCGTCGCGGGCGTCGTCGCCGACGAGGTCCTCGAGGTCACCAAGGGCCGCCGGCCCGTGGTCCCGCTGCAGGAGCGCATGGAGATCGTCAGCCACATCTCCTACGTCGACCGCGTCCACGCCGAGGTCCTGCTGGACAAGCTCGACACGTGGTCGGAGCTGCGGTTCGACGTGTTCTTCAAGGGCGACGACTGGCGGGGCACCGCCAAGGGGCGCGACCTCGAGCGTCGGTTCGCCGAGGTGGGCGTCGAGGTCGTGTACTTCCCGTACACGCTGCACACGTCGAGCACGCAGCTGCGCAGGGCGTTGGACGTGCTGACGGGCGAGGTCGCGCTCGAGGCGTGAGCGAGCCTCCGTTCGCCGGACGGGTCCGTGTCGGACCCCGAACGTAGACTGGCGCACGCCCCCGCTCGCTCGTCGAAGCGGGGCGTTCGTGCTGCCTGGCTCGCCGGGCTGCGGCTCCCTGGGCTGCGACGCACGAGCGCGCCCGACGACGCCTCCGAAGGACCCCATGGACCTCACCGGCCTCCTGCCCGCCCTCCTCGCCGACCCCGCCGCCGCCCAGGCCGTGGACCACGTCCGCGCACGGGGCGAGCTCGACGTCGTCGGACCGGCCGGCGCGCGCCCGCCGCTGCTCGCGCAGATGGCGAGCAAGCGCCCCCTCGTCGTGGTGACCGCCACCGGCCGCGACGCCGACGAGCTCGCGGCCGCGCTGCGCTGCTACCTCAAGGACGACGACGTCGCGGTGCTGCCCAGCTGGGAGACGCTGCCGCACGAGCGGCTGAGCCCCCGCAGCGACACGGTCGCGCGCCGCATCGCCGTGATGCGCAGGCTCGCGCACCCGGAGGACGGCGGACCCGCGGGCGGGATCCGCGTGCTGGTCATGCCGGTGCGCGCGCTGCTGCAGCCGGTGGTCCAGGGGCTGGGCGACCTCGAGCCGGTCGCGATCAACCCGGACGAGCAGCTGGACCTCGACGAGGTCGCGCAGCGGCTCGTGGACGCCGCCTACCAGCGCGTGGACATGGTCGAGAAGCGGGGCGAGTTCGCGGTCCGCGGCGGCATCCTCGACGTCTTCCCGCCGACGGAGGACCACCCGCTGCGCGTCGAGCTGTGGGGCGACCAGGTGGAGGAGATCCGCTGGTTCTCGGTCGCCGACCAGCGCAGCCTCGAGGTCGCGGACCACGGCGTGTGGGCGCCGCCGTGCCGCGAGATCCTGCTGACGCCGCAGGTGCGCGCGCGGGCCGAGGAGCTCAAGGAGCAGCTGCCCGGCGCGCTGGACATGCTCGACAAGCTGACGCAGGGCATCGCCGTGGAAGGCATGGAGTCGCTCGCGCCGGTGCTCGTGGAGTCGATGGTCCCGGTGCTGGACCTCGTCGACGACGAGTCGCTGCTGGTGCTCGTCGACCCCGAGCGTGTGCGCCGCCGTGCGCACGACCTGGTGGCGACCACGCGGGAGTTCCTCGACGCGGCGTGGACGAGCGCGGCGGCGGGCGCGCAGACCCCGCTCGACCTGTCGGCGGCCAGCTTCGCGAGCTTCGCGGAGGTGCGCGCGCTCGCGGCCGTGCGCGCGCTCGGCTGGTGGACGCTCTCGGGTTTCGGCATGGGGGAGGGCGACGACGAGGGGGAGGCGCTCGTCGAGGACGGCGTGACCACGCTGCGCCTCGCGGCCCGCGACGTCGAGCGCTACCGCGGCGAGGTGGACCGCGCGGTCGCGGACGTGCGCGAGCTGCAGCGCGACGGCTGGCGCCTGGTGCTCGCGACCGAGGGCCACGGGCCGGCGCAGCGGATGGTCGAGCAGCTCAAGGCGGCGGACGTGCCCGCGCGGCTCGTCGCGAACCTGCACGACGGGCCCGACGAGGGCGTCGTGAGCGTCATCCCCGCGGCGGCCGGCCCCGGCTTCGTCGCGGAGCCCCTCAAGCTGGCCCTGTTCTCCGAGGCGGACCTCACGGGCCGCGCGGGCAGCAGCACGCGGGACATGCGCCGCATGCCGAGCCGCCGCCGCAACGTCGTCGACCCGCTGCAGCTGCGGCCCGGCGACTTCGTCGTGCACGAGCAGCACGGCGTGGGCCGCTTCGTCGAGCTCGTCCAGCGCACGATCGGCACGGGCGCCAACGCCGCGACGCGCGAGTACCTGGTGATCGAGTACGCGAGCAGCAAGCGGGGGCACCCCGGGGACCGGCTCTACGTCCCGAGCGACCAGCTCGACCAGGTGACGAAGTACGTGGGCGGCGAGGCGCCGACGCTCAACAAGATGGGCGGCGGCGACTGGGCCAAGACGAAGGGCCGCGCACGCAAGGCGGTCAAGGAGATCGCGGCCGAGCTCATCCGCCTGTACAGCGCGCGCATGGCGACGCCGGGGCACGCGTTCGGCGCGGACACCCCGTGGCAGCGCGAGCTCGAGGACGCGTTCGCGTACGTCGAGACCCCGGACCAGGCGGCGACGATCGACGAGGTCAAGGCCGACATGGAGAAGCCGATCCCGATGGACCGGCTGGTGTGCGGCGACGTCGGCTACGGCAAGACGGAGATCGCGGTGCGCGCCGCGTTCAAGGCGGTGCAGGACGGCAAGCAGGTCGCGGTCCTGGTGCCGACGACGCTCCTGGTGCAGCAGCACCTCGACACGTTCACGGAGCGGTACTCCGCGTTCCCGGTGACCGTGAAGGCGCTGTCGCGGTTCCAGACGGCCAAGGAGTCGAAGGAGGTCGTCGAGGGCCTCGCGGACGGGTCCGTGGACGTGGTCATCGGCACGCACCGGCTCATCACGGGCGAGGTGCGGTTCAAGGACCTGGGCCTCGTCGTGATCGACGAGGAGCAGCGCTTCGGCGTCGAGCACAAGGAGACGCTCAAGGCGCTGCGCACCAACGTCGACGTGCTCGCCATGAGCGCGACGCCCATCCCGCGCACGCTCGAGATGGCCGTCACGGGCATCCGCGAGATGTCGACGCTCGCGACCCCGCCGGAGGAGCGGCACCCGGTCCTGACGTTCGTCGGCCCGTACGACGAGAAGCAGATCGCCGCCGCCGTCCGACGCGAGCTGCTGCGCGAGGGCCAGGTGTTCTACGTCCACAACCGCGTCGAGTCGATCGAACGTGCCGCGGGCCGCATCCAGGAGCTGGTGCCCGAGGCGCGGGTAGCGGTGGCGCACGGGAAGATGAACGAGCACCAGCTCGAGCGCGTCATCGTCGACTTCTGGGAGAAGCGGTTCGACGTGCTGGTGTGCACGACGATCGTCGAGACCGGCCTGGACATCTCCAACGCCAACACGCTCATCCTCGAGCGCGCCGACCGCCTGGGCCTGTCGCAGCTCCACCAGCTGCGCGGTCGCGTGGGCCGCGGGCGCGAGCGCGCGTACTCCTACTTCCTGTACCCGCCGGAGGTCCCGCTCACGGAGACGGCGCACGACCGTCTGCAGACGATCGCCGCGAACACCGACCTGGGCGCGGGCATGGCCGTGGCGATGAAGGACCTCGAGATCCGCGGGGCGGGCAACCTGCTGGGCGGAGAGCAGTCGGGCCACATCGAGGGCGTCGGCTTCGACCTCTACATCCGCATGGTGGGGGAGGCGGTCGCGAGCTTCCGCGGCGACCAGCCCGAGGAGCTGCCCGACGTCACGATCGAGCTGCCCGTCGACGCGCACATCCCGCACGACTACGTGGCGCACGAGCGGCTGCGACTCGAGGCGTACCGCAAGGTCGCCGCAGCGGCGGACGCGACGGCGCTGGCCGAGGTGCGCGCGGAGCTGGCCGACCGCTACGGCGCGGTGCCGGCGGCGGTGGACAACCTGTTCGAGGTCGCCGCGTTCCGCCAGCACGTGCGCGCGGCGGGCCTGTCGGACGTCACGGCGCAGGGCAAGTTCGTGCGGTTCGCGCCCGTCGAGCTGCCCGAGTCGGCGCAGCTGCGGCTCAAGCGGCTCTACCCGGGCTCGGTGCTCAAGCCCGCGGTGCGCACGGTCCTCGTGCCGTTCCCCACGACCGCGCGCATCGGTGGTCGGCCGCTGCACGGCTCGGAGCTGCTGACCTGGTGCCGGACGTTCGTCGACGCCGTGGTGCGCGGTGACGTCGCGGCTGCCGCGGGTGTCGGGACGTCCGGTCGCTGACAGCACAGCGCATGCCCCTACGATGACGACGATCGACGGGCGACGACGCGGGAGGTCCTGGTGGCGAAGGCAGCACGGCTCGGTGCGGTGGCGGTGGTGCTCGCGCTCGGCGCGACCCTGGCGGGGTGCTCGGCGCAGCAGCCGGGATCCGCGGCGGTCGTCGACGGCTCTCGGATCCCGACGAGCGAGCTCCAGCAGACCATGACCGAGCTCAGCCCGTTCTTCCAGAACGTGTCGAACTCCGCGGTGCTCTCCGTGCTGATCCAGGAGCCGACGCTGTCCGCGGTCGCCGCCGAGCACGGCAAGGGCGTGTCCGACCAGCAGGCGCAGGACTACCTCACGCAGGCGGTCGCGCAGAACGGCGGCAAGGGCGACGAGACGTTCTCGCAGGGCTCGCTCGCGGTCGCGCGCTACTCGCTCGCGTACCAGGCGATCCAGGACCTCGCGACGGACGACGCGAGCGTCAACGACGAGGTCGCGAAGAAGCTGGACGCGCTGGACGTGAAGGTCAACCCGCGTTTCGGGACGATCGCCGACCACGGTCAGGTCGACGACCCCAAGCCGTGGCCGTGGCTCACCACCGCGACCGAGAGCACCCCGACGCCGACGAGCACGCCGAGCAAGTGAGCGACGCGCTGCGCGAGCTCGTCGCGGTCATGGACCGCCTGCGCTCGCCCGGCGGCTGCCCGTGGGACGCGGAGCAGACCCATGCGAGCCTCGTGCCCTACGCGATCGAGGAGGCGTACGAGCTCGCGGAGGCCGTGGAGGCCGACGACCGCGCCAACCTGCGCGAGGAGCTGGGCGACCTGCTCCTGCAGGTCGTCTTCCACGCACGCATCGCGCAGGAGGACCCGCACGACCCGTTCGACGTCGACGACGTGGCACGTGACCTCGTCGCGAAGCTGGTCCGACGGCATCCGCACGTGTTCGCCGACGCGTCGGCCGACGACCTGCACGGGCAGTGGGACCGGATCAAGCGCGCCGAGAAGCAGCGGGGGTCCGCACTCGACGGTGTGCCGCTCGCGCTCGGGGCGCTCGCGCGGGCGCAGAAGCTGCTGGGCCGGGCGCAGCGTGCGGGGCTGGACGACGCGTCCGTCGTCGGGGCGCCCGACGAGCCCACGGAGCTCGGTGCACGGCTGCTCGCACTCGTGCGCGAGGCGCAGGCGGCGGGCCTCGACGCCGAGGGCGAGCTGCGCCGCGCGGGTGCCGCGTGGGAGCAGCGGGTGCGGCGGGCAGAAGTCGGGCGGAACTTCTGAGCCGATGGTCCTGACGCGCGTCGGACCTGGTCGGTAGCCTCGGCAACCGGACTCGTCCCCCCGACCAGGAGGTTCGCGTGACGACGATCGGCATCCCGCGCGAGGCGGCGGCCGGGCAGCGGCTCGTCGCGGGCACGCCCGCGACCGTCGGGCGCCTGCGCGCGCTCGGCTACGACGTGCTGGTCGAACGCGGGGCGGGGGAGCGTGCGTCCTACGCCGACGACGCGTACGCGGAGTCGGGCGCGCGCCTCGTCGAGGCCGACGACGCGTGGGGTGCGGACGTCGTCACGTGCGTGGATGCGCCGCCCGACGACCGCGTCGCGTCGCTGCGTGACGGAGCGGTGCTCGTCACGATGCTCGCCCCGGCCGCCCGGCCCGAGCGCGTCGAGGCGCTGCGGGCCCGCAGCGTGACGGCCCTGGCGCTCGACGCGGTGCCGCGCATCTCCCGCGCGCAGAGCCTCGACGTCCTGTCGACCCTGTCGAACGTCGCGGGCTACCGCGCGGTCGTGGAGGCCGCGCAGGCGTACGGCGGCATGTTCGGCGGGCAGGTCACCGCGGCGGGAAAGACCGCGCCCGCGAAGGTGTTCGTGATCGGCGCCGGCGTGGCGGGGCTCGCGGCGATCGGGGCCGCGGACTCGCTGGGTGCCGAGGTGCGCGCGTTCGACGTGCGGCCCGAGGTCGCGGAGCAGATCGAGTCGATGGGCGCGCAGTTCGTGCGCGCGCCCGCCGCGCAGCAGCAGGTCAGCGCGGACGGGTACGCGAGCGCGCTGTCCGACGACCAGGAGCGTGCGACGGCCGAGGTGTACGCGCGCGAGTCCGCGGCGGCGGACGTCGTCATCACGACCGCGTTGGTGCGCGGCACGGCGCCGACGACGATCACCGCCGAGATGGTCGCCGCGATGCGGCCCGGGTCGGTCGTCGTGGACCTCGCGGCGTCGGGCGGTGGCAACTGCGAGGCGACGGTTCCCGGGGAGACGGTGGTGACCGCCAACGGCGTGACCGTCGTCGGTTGGACCGACCTCGCGGGGCGCCTCCCGCGGCACACGTCGCAGCTGTTCGGCACCAACGTGGTGCACCTGCTCGAGCTGCTCACGCCCGCCAAGGACGGCGTCCTGGTGCTGGATCTCGAGGACCCGGTGCAGCGCGGCATGACGGTGACGCACGCGGGGTCCACGCTGTGGCCGCCACCCGCGGTCGCGGTGTCCGCGGCCCCGGCCGCGGCGGCGGCTCCCGCTGGGCCGTCGGCCGACGAGCTCGCGGAGCGTCGTCGCGCCGAGGAGGCCCGCGCGGCGTCCCGGCGCAAGGTCCGCGACGCGCTGCTCGTCGTCGCGGCCGTCGCCCTGACGCTCGCGGTGGCCGCCGCGCCCGGCGCGTTCGTCGGCCACCTGACGGTCTTCGTCCTCGCGGTGTTCGTCGGCTACTACGTGATCTCCAACGTCACGCACGCGCTGCACACGCCGCTCATGGCCCAGACCAACGCGATCTCCGGGATCATCCTGGTCGGCGCGCTCCTGCAGATCGGCTCCGACGACTGGCTCGTCACGCTGCTCGCGTGCGTCGCGGCCACGCTCGCCAGCATCAACGTGTTCGGCGGCTTCCTCGTCGCGAACCGCATGATCCGCATGTTCCGGAGGGACGCCTGATGACGCTCACCGGGTTCGCGCAGGCGGTCTACGTGCTCGCCGCGGTGCTGTTCGTGCTCTCGCTGGCCGGCCTGTCACGGCAGGAGAGCGCGCGCCGCGGCAACCTGCTCGGGATGGTCGGCATGGCGCTCGCGCTCGCGGCGACCGTCGCGCTCGCGCTCGACACGTCGCAGCGGCCGGCCGCGGTCACGGGCGCGCTCATCGCGGTCGTGCTGCTGATCGGCCTCGCGGTGGGGGTGTGGCGCGCGCGCAGCGTCGAGATGACGCAGATGCCCGAGCTCATCGCGATCCTGCACTCGTTCGTCGGCGCCGCGGCGGTGCTCGTCGGCTACGGCTCGTACCTCACCGAGCCGGGGGCGGACACGGTGCACCTCGTCGAGGTGTTCCTCGGCGTGCTCATCGGTGCCGTGACCTTCACCGGGTCGGTCGTCGCGTACCTCAAGCTGTCGGCCCGCATCTCGTCGGCCCCGCTCACGCTGCCGGCCCGCAACCTGCTCAACCTCGCGATGCTCGTGGTCAGCGCCCTGCTGATGGTCTGGTTCCTGGCGAGCGCGTCCGTCGTGCCGCTGCTGCTCATGACGCTCGTGGCGCTCGCGCTCGGCTGGCACCTCGTCGCGTCCATCGGCGGTGGGGACATGCCCGTCGTCGTGTCGATGCTCAACAGCTACTCGGGCTGGGCGGCCGCCGCCGCGGGCTTCATGCTCGGCAACGACCTGCTCATCGTCACGGGTGCGCTCGTGGGCGCGTCCGGCGCGATCCTGTCCTACCTGATGTGCCGCGCGATGAACCGCTCGTTCGTGAGCGTGATCCTCGGCGGCTTCGGCGCCGCCGAGGGGACGGCGGCGAGCGGCGGGGACGTGACGGGCGAGCACCGGGAGGTGAGCGCCGAGGACGTCGCGGCGATGCTGCGCGACGCGAGATCGGTGGTCATCACACCCGGGTACGGCATGGCGGTCGCGAAGGCGCAGTACCCCGTCGCGCAGCTCGTCGCGCGGCTGCGGGAGGGCGGGACGCAGGTGCGGTTCGGTGTGCACCCCGTCGCGGGCCGGCTGCCCGGGCACATGAACGTGCTGCTCGCCGAGGCGAAGGTGCCGTACGACATCGTGCTCGAGATGGACGAGATCAACGACGACCTCGCGAGCACCGACGTCGTGCTCGTCATCGGCGCCAACGACACCGTGAACCCCGCGGCCCTCGAGGACCCGGGCAGCCCCATCGCCGGCATGCCGGTGCTGCGGGTCTGGGAGGCCCGGCAGGTCGTCGTGTTCAAGCGGTCGATGGCAACCGGGTACGCGGGCGTGCAGAACCCGCTGTTCTTCCGTGAGAACACCGCGATGCTGTTCGGCGACGCCCGCGAGCAGACCGAGCGCATCGTCGCGGCCCTCTGACAGTCGACACCGGCACGGGCGCCGGCACCGGCACAGGCGCAGGACGCACCCCGCTGGCACGCCCGAACGGGCTGTCCACCGGACGGAGGTCCCTGACCGGGCTCACGGATGCGGCACTAGGGTGAGGTCGTAAACCCACCCGCACGCCCGAAGGAGCACCATGGCCAGCATCGAGGCCGTCGGCGCCCGCGAGATCCTGGACTCGCGCGGCAACCCCACTGTCGAGGTCGAGGTCGCACTCGACGACGGCACCATCGCCCGCGCTGGGGTGCCCTCGGGCGCCTCGACGGGTGCGTTCGAGGCCGTGGAGCGGCGCGACGGCGACAAGTCGCGCTACCTCGGCAAGGGCGTCGAGCAGGCCGTGAACGCGGTCATCGACGAGATCGCGCCGGAGATCATCGGCTTCGAGGCCTCCGAGCAGCGCCTCGTGGACCAGGCGCTCATCGAGCTGGACGGCACGCCCAACAAGGGCAAGCTCGGCGCCAACGCGATCCTCGGCGTCTCGCTCGCGGTCGCCAAGGCCGCGGCCGACTCGGCCGACCTGCCGCTGTTCCGCTACATCGGCGGCCCCAACGCGCACGTCCTGCCCGTGCCGATGATGAACATCCTCAACGGCGGCTCGCACGCCGACTCGAACGTCGACATCCAGGAGTTCATGGTCGCCCCCATCGGCGCCACGACCTTCCGCGAGGCGCTGCGCACCGGCGCCGAGGTCTACCACTCGCTCAAGTCGGTCCTGAAGTCGAAGGGCCTCGCGACCGGCCTGGGCGACGAGGGCGGCTTCGCGCCGAACCTCGAGTCGAACCGCGCCGCGCTGGACCTCATCCTCGAGGCCATCGAGAAGGCCGGCTTCAAGCCCGGTGAGGACGTGGGCCTCGCGCTCGACGTCGCCTCGACGGAGTTCTTCAAGGACGGCGCCTACCAGTTCGAGGGCAAGGCGCAGACGCCCGAGTTCATGGTCGCCTACTACGAGCAGCTCGTGCGCGACTACCCGCTGGTCTCGATCGAGGACCCGCTGTCCGAGGACGAGTGGGACTCGTGGGCGCACCTGGTCCGAGACGTGGGCGACCGCGTGCAGATCGTCGGCGACGACCTGTTCGTCACCAACCCGGAGCGCCTCGCCAAGGGCATCGAGCTCAAGGCCGCGAACTCGCTGCTGGTCAAGCTCAACCAGATCGGCACGCTCACCGAGACGCTCGACGCGGTGACGCTCGCGCAGCGCAACGGCTTCACGACGATGACCTCGCACCGCTCCGGCGAGACCGAGGACACGACGATCGCCGACCTGTCCGTCGCGACGAACGCCGGCCAGATCAAGACCGGTGCGCCCGCCCGCGGCGAGCGCATCAACAAGTACAACCAGCTGCTGCGCATCGAGGAGGAGCTGGACGACGCCGGTCGCTACGCCGGCCGCTCGGCCTTCCCGCGCTTCAAGGGCTGACACCCTCGCAGCGCCACCCGTCAGGCCGGTCACCGTTCGCGGTGGCCGGCCTGCGGCGTCCCTGGACGCGGGATGACCCAGGCGGACCCAGGACGCCCCGGGACACCCCGAGGAACCACGGGGTCCGCCCGATCGCGGCGACGGCAGGCAGAATCGACCCATGCCCGCCTCCCGCCGACCGCCGGAACCGGCCGGCCGGCCCTCAGCAGGTCCCGGTCAGGCGGCTCGGCCGACGCGTCCGGCGACCGGGGCGAACCCGCGAGCGGCCGCGAGACCGGCCGCGGGTCCGGCATCGAGACCTGCATCGGGTGCGACGCCTCGCGTGACGCACGAGCAGGTGCGAGTGCCGCGGCTGTTCACGGTCCGTGCGATGGTCTTCGGCGTCGTGCTGCTCATGGCGTTCGTGCTGGTCTACCCGACGTTCAGCTCGTACGTGCGGCAGCAGTCGGCGCTCTCGGAGCTGCGGGCGCAGGTCGCGGCGGCCCAGTCGCGCAACGACGACCTCGAGGCTGACGTCAAGCGGTGGGACGACCCGGCGTACGTGGTCGCTCAGGCGCGCGAGCGGCTCTCGTTCGTGCTGCCGGGCGAGACCCCGTACCGCGTCGTCGACCCGCAGACCGTGCCCGACGCCACCGTCACGAAGGGCTCTGCGGCCGCCGACCCCGACGCAGGCACGACGCGGCCCTGGTACACGACGGTGTGGGGATCGGTCCGCACGGCGGGCGAGCTGCCGGTGGGCACCGACACGTCCGGTGCGACGAAGGGCACCAGCGGAGGCTGACCCCTCAGCGCCAGCCGAGCGCGGGCGCGACGTGCGTGAGGATCGCCTCGATGACGTGCGCGTTGTACTCGACGCCGAGCTGGTTGGGGACCGTGAGCAGGAGCGTGTCCGCGGCGGCGATCGCCTCGTCACGGCCGAGCTGCTCGACCAGGGCGTCGGGCTCGTCGGCGTAACTGCGGCCGAAGATCGCCCGGGTGGTCTCGTCGATCATGCCGACCTGGTCCTGCTCGTCGTCCCTGAAGCCGAAGTACGCGCGGTCGCGGTCGTCGACGAGCGCGAAGATGCTGCGGCTCACGGAGACGCGTGGCTCGCGCTCGTGCCCGGCGTCCTTCCACGCGTCGCGGAACGCCTGGATCTGCTCGGCCTGCTGGACGTGGAACGGCTTGCCGTTCTCGTCGTTCTTCAGGGTCGAGCTCATGAGGTTCATGCCCAGCTCCGCAGCCCACACGGCGGTCGCGTTCGAGCCGGCTCCCCACCAGATCCGGTCGCGCAGGCCCTCGGAGTGCGGCTCGACGCGCAGTAGCCCCGGCGGGTTGGGGAACATCGGGCGCGGGCTGGGCTGCGCGAAGCCGCGGCCGCCCAGCACCTCGAGCAGCACCTCGGTGCGGGAGCGCGCCATCTCGTCCGCGGTCGTGCCCTGCGGCGGCTCGTAGCCGAAGTACCGGAACCCGTCGACGACCTGCTCGGGTGAGCCGCGGCTGATGCCGAGCTGGAGCCGGCCGCCCGCGATGAGGTCGGCTGCGCCGGCGTCCTCCGCCATGTAGAGCGGGTTCTCGTACCGCATGTCGATCACGCCGGTGCCGATCTCGATGCGGCTGGTGCGCGCCCCGATCGCGGCGAGCAGCGGGAACGGCGAGGCCAGCTGCCGCGCGAAGTGGTGCACGCGGAAGTACGCGCCGTCCGCGCCGAGCTCCTCCGCGGCGACCGCGAGGTCGATCGACTGCAGCAGCGCGTCCGCGGCGCTGCGGGTGCCCGACGACGGCGACGGGGTCCAGTGACCGAACGAGAGGAAGCCGATGTGCAGAGCTCAGTACCCTTCAGTCGCTCCACAAGACCTTCGTCGCGAAGGCGCAGGAGGCGCACGACATCAAGACCAAGGTCGACCAGGC
>NZ_JEOE01000016.1 GCF_000708885.1 Cellulomonas sp. HZM
GCGTGGGGCGGGTCCGGGATCGCCCGGTCGTCGTCCCGGGAAGGGGTACCCGTGCTGCTGCGTCGCATCGCACGTCCGATGTTCGCCTCGTGGTTCGTCGGGCAGGGGCTGGACGCCGTGCGCCACCCCGCGGCCCACGCCGCCGACGCCCGTGGCGCGATCGACCTGGTGCGCCGCCGCACGTCGCTGGACGTGTCGGTCAGCGACCGCACGCTCACCACCGCGGTGCAGGCCCACGGGGTCGCGGTCGCCGCGGCGGGCGTGCTGCTCGCGGTCGGCAAGGCCCCGCGCACGGCGGCCCTCGCGCTCGCCGCGCTGACCGCGCCGCTCGTCGTCGTGAACCTCCCGGACAAGGCGGCCGACGAGGGGTCGGTGGAGCTGCGCCGCGCTCGCCGCGAGCGGCTCGTGCGGTCGGTCGCGTTCGTCGGTGGCGCCCTCATCGCGGGCGTCGACCTCGAGGGCAGGCCCGGCATGGGGTGGCGCATCTCCCACGCGCGCGCGCAGCACGCGGCGGCTCACGAGTGAGCCGTCCCGCAGCACGGGCGCGCGGCGTCGAACGCACGCCCCGCCGATAGCCTGGCCGCATGACCACGACGACCCTTCCCCTGTGGCCCGCGCCCGTGGCGGACCGCCCGCTCGACGCGACCGTCGTGGTGCCCGGCTCCAAGTCCCTGAGCAACCGCTACCTCGTGCTCGCGGCGCTCGCCGACGGGCCGAGCACGCTGCGCAGCCTGCTGACGTCACGCGACACGCGGCTCATGGGCGCGGCGCTCGAGACGCTCGGCGTGGGCATCGACCAGGGCACCGACTGGCACGTCACGCCCGGGCGCCTGCGCGGGTCGGTCACGGTCGACTGCGGGCTGGCGGGGACCGTCATGCGCTTCCTGCCGCCCGTCGCGGCGCTCGCCGACGGACCGGTGCACTTCAAGGGCGACGTCGAGGCGCTCGCGCGCCCCATGGGCCCGATCGTGCGCGCCCTGCAGGACCTCGGCGTGCGGGTCGACGAGGAGGGCGAGCCCGGCCGGCTCCCGTTCACGGTGCACGGCGAGGGGTCCGTGCGCGGCGGAGCGGTCGAGGTCGACGCCTCGGGCTCGAGCCAGTTCGTCTCGGGGCTGCTGCTCGCGGCGCCGCGGTTCGAGCGCGGCCTCGTCGTGCGGCACACCGGCGCGACCCTCCCCTCGATCCCGCACATCGACATGACGGTCGAGGTCCTGCGCGCGGCCGGCGTCGAGGTCGACACGTCGGTCCCCGCGACGTGGGCCGTCGCCCCCGGGTCGCTCGCGGCGCGGGACGTGCGCGTGGAACCTGACCTGTCCAACGCCGCGCCGTTCCTGTGCGCGGCGTTGGTCGCGGGCGGCAGCGTGCGGGTGCCGGGCTGGCCGGCGACGACGACGCAGCCCGGTGCCCTGCTGCCCGGGATCCTCGAGCGCATGGGGGCCCGCACGTCGCTCGACGGCGACGTGCTCACCGTCACGGGCACCGGCGACGTCCGCGGTGTCGACCTCGACCTGCACGCCGCGGGTGAGATCGCCCCGACGATCGCGGCCCTCGCCGTGCTCGCGGACTCCCCCACGGCGCTGCGCGGGATCGCGCACCTGCGCGGCCACGAGACCGACCGGCTGGCGGCGCTCGCCGCGGAGATCACCGCGCTCGGCGGCCTGGCCCGCGAGACCGACGACGGGCTCGAGATCGACCCGCGCCCGCTGCACGGCGGCGAGTGGCGCACGTACGCGGACCACCGGATGGCGACCGCCGGTGCGCTCGTCGGGCTGCGCGTCCCGGGCGTCCTCGTGCAGGACGTCGCGACGACCGCCAAGACGCTTCCCGACTTCGTCGGGCTGTGGGACGGGATGCTGGGCGCACGCTGATGGCCGGCCGCCGGTACGACGAGAGCGACGTGCGCATCCGGCCCGGCCGCGGGTCGCGCCCTCGCACCAAGCAGCGACCCGAGCACGCCGACGCCGAGCAGGCGCTCGTGACCGGCGTGGACCGGGGGCGGTACGCCGTGCTCGTCGACGCCGACGGCCCGGGCGAGCGGCGCACGGTCGCGATGAAGGCACGTGAGCTGGGGCGCGAGCGCGTGGTCCCCGGCGACGTGGTCGACCTCGTCGGGGACACCTCGGGCGACGAGGGCACGCTCGCGCGCATCGTGCGCATCACCGAGCGGCGCACCGTGCTGCGGCGCACCGCGGACGACACCGACCCGGTCGAGCGCGTGATCGTCGCGAACGCCGACCAGCTCGTGATCGTCACAGCGCTCGCCGACCCGGAGCCGCGCACCCGCATGATCGACCGGTGCGTCGCCGCGGCCTACGACGCCGGGATGGACGCGCTGCTCGCGCTCACCAAGGCGGACCTCGCCGACCCCGCGGACCTCGTCGGCCTCTACGCACCGATCGGCGTGCGCGTGGTCGTCACGCAGACCCGTGCGGACGGCACGATCGCCGGGCTGGACGACGTGCTCGGCGCGCTGGACGGTCGCACGTCGGTGCTCGTCGGGCACTCCGGCGTCGGCAAGTCGACGCTCGTCAACGCGCTCGTCCCGGACGCCCAGCGCGCGACCGGGGTGGTGAACGACGTCACGGGTCGCGGGCGGCACACGTCGACGTCCGCGGTCGCGCTGCGCGTGCCCGCGACCCCGGACCCCACGTGGGTGATCGACACCCCGGGCGTGCGCAGCTTCGGGCTCGCGCACGTCGACCCGCAGCACCTGCTCGGCGCGTTCGCCGACCTCGCTGCGGTCGCCGAGGACTGCCCGCGCGGCTGCACGCACGCCGCCGACGCACCCGACTGCGCGCTCGACGACTGGGTCGCGCAGGACCCCTCGGACACCGCGCGTGCGGCCCGCGTGGACTCGTTCCGGCGGCTGCTCGCGAGCCGCCTCGGCACCGCCGACTGACCCGCCGCTACGGTGGGCGCATGAGCCTGCGCCCCGGGTACGACGACGACCTGCGCCTCGCGCACGTGATGGCCGACCAGGTGGACGGGCTGACGATGTCCCGCTTCAAGGCGCTCGACCTGCGCGTCGAGACCAAGCCGGACCTGACCCCGGTGTCCGACGCCGACCGGGCCGCGGAGGAGCTGATCCGCGGGCAGCTCTCGCGTGCACGTCCGCGCGACGCGGTGCACGGCGAGGAGATGGCCGACACCGGGCACGGGCCCCGGCGCTGGGTGGTCGACCCCATCGACGGCACCAAGAACTTCGTGCGCGGGGTCCCCGTGTGGGCGACGCTCATCGCGCTCATGGAGGGTGACGAGGTGGTGGTCGGCCTCGTCTCGGCACCCGCGCTGGGTCGGCGCTGGTGGGCCGCCCAGGGCGCGGGCGCGTGGTCGGGGCGTTCGCTCGCGTCTGCGTCCCGCCTGCAGGTGTCCGCCGTGGACCGGTTGGAGGACGCATCGCTGTCCTACTCGAGCCTGAGCGGCTGGGAGGAGCAGGGGCGCCTCGAGCAGTTCCTCGGGCTGACCCGGCGCGTGTGGCGCACGCGCGCGTACGGCGACTTCTGGTCGCACGTGCTCGTCGGCGAAGGGGCCGTGGACCTGTCCGCCGAGCCCGAGCTCGCGCTGCACGACATGGCCGCCCTCGTGCCGATCGTCACCGAGGCGGGTGGCCGCTTCACGTCCGTGCGGGGTGTCCCGGGTCCGCACGGCGGCTCCGCGCTGGTGTCCAACGGCCGGCTGCACGACGAGGCGCTCGAGCTGCTGGACCCGTTGCCGTGAACCCGGGAACCGGTCCGGCCCCGGACCGGGCACGTTCGTTCTCGCTCGGTGTGGGCGCGTACGCCGCGACGCGGCCCGGCTACCCGACGACCGCCGTGCGGTGGGCCGTCCCGCGCGAGGCGCGCACGGTCCTTGACCTCGCCGCCGGGACGGGCAAGCTCACGGCCGCGCTCGTGGGCCTGGTGCCCGAGGTGATCGCGGTCGAGCCGTCCGACGAGATGCGCGCCGAGCTCGTGCGGGCGCTGCCGGGCGTGCGCGCGCTGGCGGGGACCGCCGAGGCGACCGGCCTGCACGACGCGTGCGTCGACGCCGTGACCGTGGGCCAGGCGTGGCACTGGTTCGACGCCGCGTCGGCGTCGGCCGAGATCGCGCGCGTGCTGCGGCCTGGCGGCAGGCTCACCGTGCTGTGGAACGTCCGCGACGAGAGCGAGCCGTGGGTCGCCGAGTTCTCGCGCATCGTGCACCGCGGCGACGACCTCGCGGACCACTTCGACCCGCCCGTGCTCGGGCCCGGATTCGGGCCGGTGGAGGCCGAGCGGTTCTCGTGGGTCGAGCGGATCCCCACCGCCGCGCTGCGGCCGCTCGCGGCGAGCCGGTCGTTCCTGCTGACCATGCCCGACGACGAGCGGGACGCGCGGCTCGCGGAGATCGACGAGCTCGTCGCGACCCATCCCGACCTGGCCGGAAGCGAGGCCGACCTGCCGTACGTGACGCGTGCCTACCGCGCGACCGTCTCCTGAGAGACACCCAGCAGCGCGGGCAGCTCGCGCAGCGACGTGATCCTCGCCTGGACGGCTGCCAGCTGCTCGTCGGTCACCGTGTGCCGACGGTCGCCGGGCCGGTCGATCCACACGCCGACGAGCCCCGCGTCGCGCGACGCGATCGCGTCGAGCACCACGTCGTCGCCCACGTACGCCGTACGTGCGGGGTCGGTGCCGAGCCGGCGGCACGCCTCGGCGAACGCTCGCGGGTCCGGCTTGCCGTACCCGAGGGTGTCGACGCCGACGAGCATCGGGACGCGGTCCCCGAGCCCCGCGCGCTCGAGCTTGGCGACCTGGTAGGCGGTCGCGGCGTTGGACAGGGCCCCGACGACGAGGCCCGCGTCGAGCAGCGCGTCGACGACCTCGGACGCGTCGTCGTGCGCGAGCCACGCGTCGCGGAACGCCGCGTCGAACAGGTCGTCCCACGCGTCGTACGCCTCGTCGTCGAGCACCGGGCCGCCGAACTCGGCGTGCAGGTCGTTCGCACGGGCCATGCGCTGCGCGCGGTACGTCGTCTCGCCGCGCGTGTAGGCGCCGTACTGGTCGTGGGCGTCGGCGCGCCAGCTCGTCACCAGCTCGTCGTCCCGCTCGGGCGCGACAGCCGGCAGGTAGCGTCGGGCGACCGCCGACAGCGCGTGCCCGAACGCCTCGCGCGTCGCGACGAGCGTGTCGTCGATGTCGAACAGCACGCCGTCGACCGGCGGCAGCGCCGTCACAGCGACGCGCGCAGCGCCGCGATGCGCGCGAGCGCCGACTCACGCCCGAGCAGCTCGATCGACTCGAACAGCGGCGGCGACACGCGGCGACCCGTGATCGCGACGCGCAGCGGTGTGTACGCGAACCGCGGCTTGATCCCCAGCCCGTCGACGAGCGCCGCCTGCAGCGCCTCCTGCGTGACGGCCGGGTCGAGCGACGGGACCTCGGCGAGCACGCGCGCGGCCTCGTCGAGCACCTGCGCGGACTCCTCGCGCAGCGCGCCGCGCGCGTCGTCCTCCACCACGAGCTCGTCGTCCGAGCGGAACAGGAACCCGAGCATCCCGACCGACTCGCCCAGCAGCGTCATGCGCTCCTGCACGAGCGGCGCGGACGCCGTGAGCAGGTCGCGGTGACGTTGGGACAGGTCGGCGAACGAGTCGGCGGGGACGAGGCCGGCGGCGTGCAGGTACGGCACGAGGCGGTCGCGGAAGTCCTCCGGCGCGAGCATCCGCACGTGCGCACCGTTGATCGCCTCTGCCTTCTTCAGGTCGAAGCGCGCGGGGTTCGGGTTGACGTCGGCGACGTCGAACGCCGCTACCAGCTCGTCGACCGTGAAGATGTCCCGGTCGGCCGACAGGCCCCACCCGAGCAGCGACAGGTAGTTGAGCAGGCCCTCGGGCGTGAAGCCACGCTCGCGGTGCAGGAACAGGTTGGACTCGGGGTCGCGCTTGGACAGCTTCTTGTTGCCCTCGCCCATGACGTACGGCAGGTGGCCGAACACGGGCATCACGTCGGCGACACCGAGCTCGAGCAGTGCGCGGTACAGCGCGACCTGCCGCGGGGTCGACGAGAGCAGGTCCTCGCCGCGCAGCACGTGCGTGATGCCCATGAGCGCGTCGTCGACCGGGTTGACGAGCGTGTACAGCGGGTGCCCGTTGGCGCGCACGATCACGTAGTCCGGGACCGAGCCGGCGCGGAACGTGACGTCGCCGCGCACCAGGTCGGTGAACGTGAGGTCCTCGTCCGGCATGCGCAGACGCAGCACGGGCTCGCGGCCGGCCTCACGGAAGGCGAGCTTCTGCTCGTCGGTCAGGTCACGGTCGAAGCCGTCGTAGCCGAGCTTCGGGTCCCGGCCGGCTGCGCGGTGGCGTGCCTCGATCTCCTCGGGTGTCGAGTAGGACTCGTACGCGTAGCCCCCCTCGACGAGGCGCCGCGCCACGTCGGCGTACAGGTCGTAGCGCTGCGACTGCCGGTACGGCTCGTGCGGGCCACCGACCTCGACGCCCTCGTCCCAGTCCAGCCCGAGCCAGCGCAGCGCGTCGAGCAGCTGCTGGTAGCTCTCCTCCGAGTCGCGCGCGGCATCCGTGTCCTCGATGCGGAACACGAACGTCCCGCCCACGTGGCGTGCGTACGCCCAGTTGAACAGCGCGGTGCGGACGAGGCCGACGTGCGGCAGGCCGGTGGGCGACGGGCAGAAGCGCACACGCACGGCGGAGCCGCTGGCAGGAGTGGTGGTCACCGCTCCAGGGTAGGCGGTCGCAGCGACCCCTCGTCGCGGTATCGCGGGTCCGTGGACGGGCGCAGCGCGAGCACGCTCGACAGGTGCTCCCTGATCGACGGTGCCGCCGAGCCCGTCCACCAGTCGTCGGGCACGGGCCGCGCCTGGATGCGCACGCCGGTGCTCGCGTGCAGCGCGTCGAGCAGCACGTACGCCGTCGACGGGAGGCACACGACGCGCTGCGGGGGTCGCAGCCCGCGCAGCCGCATCTCGACGGGCAGTCCGGCGGTGTCGACGCGGACGCCCGGCAGCGCCGCGAGTCGTGCCTCCACCGCGGGGTCGCTGCGCCGGTGCGGCAGGTACGCGACGTCGTTCTCGCGCGCGAGGGACGCGACCCACTCCACGTACGGGTCCGCCTTCACCCAGCCGTCCGCGACGAGCGCCGAGCCGACGACGACCACGGGCTCGGCCGGCGCGATCGGCGGCTGCTGCGTCGCGAGCCACGCGAACCGGTGCGTCACGACGTCCACGCCGATGCCGTGCAGGTGCGTCATGAGCGGCACGTCGAGCGGCATCGCGGTGAAGAGCGTGAGGCGCCCGTCACGCGCGAGCCGCCGCAGCCTGCGCGTCACGAGCGCACCGAGCACCCGGCGCGCCTGCCCGACCGCACCGCCGGACGTCCGGCTCGCACGCACCGCGGGCTCGCCGGCGACGAGCGCGCGCGCGAGGGCGACCGTCGCGAGGCCGTCGTCGAGCAGCACGACGTGGCCGTGCACGCGCCTGCGCACGAACGCCTGCTGCCACTGGCCGGAGAACGCGTCACCCACGAGCCACGTGCCGCGGGGCGGGACTGCGACGTCCTCCGACGTCGCCCCCAGGTGCATGCGCACCCCGGCGGGCAGGCCGCCCGCGTCGATCATGCGTGCCGCGTCGTCGAGCGCGGGGACACCAGAGCGGACGCGCACGAGCGTGCGCTCGCCCGCGAGGCCCGCGGCGTGCGCCTCGAGCGCACCCAGGAGCTGCAGGGGCGACTCGACGACGGCCGCGGACGCTCCCGACGACGCGGCCACCGTCAGGCGCCCACGCGACGCAGGCGCGACATCGGGGCGATCTCCCCCGGCATGACGCGCTTGACGCCGTCACCCATGGCGTCCTGCAGGATCCGGATGTCACGCACCAGGTGCTCGAGGCCCGCGGGCTCGAGCGACGACGCCTGGTCGGAGCCCCACATCGTGCGGTCGAGCGTGATGTGACGCTCCACGGCGACGGCACCGAGCGCGACCGCGGCGAGCGAGATCTGCAGGCCGCGCTCGTGGCCCGAGTAGCCCACCGGGACGCCGTAGCGCTCGCGCAGGGTCTCGATCGTGCGCAGGTTCGCCTCCTCGGGCGGCAGCGGGTACGTCGACGTGGCGTGCAGCATGACGAGCTCGTCGGTGCCCAGGATCTCCACCGCGGCGTCGATCTGCTCGAGCGTCGACATGCCGGTCGACAGGATGATCGGCTTGCCGGTGTCCGCGAGCGCGTGCAGCAGCTCGGTGTCGGTGAGCGACGCCGAGGCGACCTTGTGCGTCGGCACGTCGAGCTCCTCGAGGAACGCGACGGACGGCACGTCCCACGGCGACGCGAACCACTGCAGACCGCGCTCGGCGGCGTGCTGCGCGACCTTCTGGTACTGCTCGCGGTCGAACTCGACGCGGTAGCGGTACTCGAGGTACGTCATCTCGCCCCACGGCGTCTGCCGCAGCTTGTCGCGCATGTCCTTCGGGGTGCTGATCTCGGGCGTGCGCTTCTGGAACTTGACGGCCTGCGCGCCCGCGTCCGCGGCCACGTCGATGAGCCGGCGCGCGATGTCCACGTCGCCGTTGTGGTTGAGGCCGATCTCGCCGATCACGTAGACCGGCTGGCCCTCGCCGACCAGGTGCTGGCCGATGGCGACGGGCGCGGTGTTGGTGTCGGAGACGGTCATGGTGTTCCTCTCGGTCGTCGTCGCCGCCGGGTGGCTGCGACGGGCGTTCGTGGGTGCGTGGGTGCGGGTGTCCGCGAGCGGGCGGGAGCGGGCATCGACGATGCGGTCGCACACCTCGCGCACCGCGCCGTCACCCCCCTTGCGTTCCAGGACGACGCGTGCGGCGGCGCGCACGCGCGGGTGGGCGTCGGCGACGGCGACGGGCCAGCCGACGCGGGCCATCGCGGCCAGGTCGTTGACGTCGTTGCCGACGTACGCGACGCGGTCGGGGTCGAGCCGGTTGACGGCGATCCACTCGTCGAGCGCGGCCGCCTTGTCCTCGACGCCGTGCAGCACGTCGACACCGAGCTTGTCGGCGCGCGCGCGGACCACCGGGTTGCGCTCGGTGGACAGGATGAGCAGCGGCACGCCGGCGACGCGGCGCAGCAGGTTCACGCCCATGCCGTCGCCGCGGTGCACGCGCACCGACTCGACACCGGCGCCGTCGACCCACGCGTGGTCGTCGGTGTGCACGCCGTCGAAGTCGGTCACGAGCGCGTCGACGTCGAGCGGCCCGGCAGCCGTACCTGCCAGGCCACGCGCCCGTTCGAGGTCCGCGGGCTCGTCGATCTCGAGCGAGAGCCGCTCGTCGACCGGCTGGAGCGCGACCCGACCGAAGAAGCGGGTGCCGTGCTCGCGCAGGCCCGCGGTCCGCATGACGTAGAAGGCGCCGGTCTCGCGGAAGTGCGGGTCACGGTCCTGGCGGCGCGGTCGGTGCGCGAGGTCGTGCCCGACCGGCCGCGCGTGCCCGTCGGCGAGCGTCCACTGGAAGTCGTGCGTCGGGGCGACCGCGACGGCCACGTCCGCCTCGTCGTCCGCGACCTTGCGGACGGCCTCCGCGAGGTCCGCGGGGTCGACGAACGGCGACGTGCACTGCAGCAGCACGACGACCTCGCGGTCCTCGTCGAGGACGTCGAGCGCGTGCAGGACCGCCGACTCCGACGACGCCGTCGCACCCGAGATCTCGGCGGGCCGGTCGACGACGTGCGCGCCATGGCGCCGCGCCTCGGCCACGATCCCCTCGTGGTCCGTGGACACCACGACGCGCCCGACGCCGCGTGCCGCGAGCGCCGCCCGGACCGCGCGGCCGACGAGCGAGACCCCGCCCACGGGCTCGAGGTTCTTCAGGGGGACGCCCTGCGAGCCGCCGCGTGCGGGGATCACGACGAGAGCGCCGTGCTGCGCTCCGTGCTGTGCGCCGATCGCGTCCTGAGGACCTGACATGCCGCGAACGTAACGACGCGGATCGACGCGTGGACGACGTCCAGGCGCCGCGCGGGCGAACGTCGCCCCCGCCCGGTGAACCCTGGCTGAACGACCCGCCCTGGGGCGAGAGTCAGTGGCGGCGCAGCACCGGGTTGCGCAGCACGCTGCACCACCCGCGCCGCCCTGGGGCGAGAGTCAGTGGCGGCGCAGCACCGGGTTGCGCAGCACGCCGATCTCCTCGACCTCGCACTCCACGACGTCCCGGTCGACGATCGGGCTCACGCCCGCGGGGGTGCCCGTGAGGATCACGTCACCCGGCAGGAGCGTGAAGATCTCCGAGATGTACGAGATCAGGTATGCCACGTCGAACACGAGCTGCGACGTGCGGCCGTCCTGCTTGGTCTCGCCGTTGACGCGTGCGCGCACGGCGAGGTCGTCGACGTCCAGGCCCGGCACGACCCACGGCCCGATCGGGCACGCCCCGTCGAAGCCCTTCGCACGCGCCCACTGCCCGTCGCTGCGCTGCGCGTCGCGGGCGGTGACGTCGTTCGCGACCGTGAATCCGAAGACGTGGTCGAGCGCGCTCTCGACAGGGACGTCCTTGGTGACCTTGCCGATGACGACGGCCAGCTCTGCCTCGTGCTCGACGTGCTCGGTCCAGTCGGGCAGCACGATCGGGTCGTCGGGGCCGATCACCGACGTGTTGGGCTTGAGGAACAGCATGGGCGCGGACGGGACGTCGTTGCCCATCTCCGCGGCGTGGTCGGCGTAGTTGCGCCCCACCCCGACGATCTTGGAGCGCGGGATCACGGGCGCGAGCAGGCGCACGCCGTCGTCGTCGAGCCGGACGCGCTCACCCGTGGGCTGCACCGGCATGTAGAGCGGGTCGCCGCTGATGACGACGAGCTCCTCGTGGCCGGGCTCGCCGTCGACGAGGGCGAAGCGGGGGTCGGAGCCGGTGGTGAACCTCGCGATGCGCATGGCCCCAGCGTAGGTGCGCTCAGGCGCGGGCCAGCACCTCGCCGTGCAGGACGGAGAACCAGCCGTCCTCCTGGGTGCCCCACTCGCGCCACGCGTCGGCGAGCAGCTCGAGCCCGACCTCGTCGGCCAGCCCGTGCTCGATCGCCTGCGCGGCGAAGTCGGACGCCACGCACCGGTCGGCCCACAGGCCCGACCACCACGCACGGTCGGTGGGCGTCGAGTAGCACCAGACGCCGGCGCTGGGCGCGATGCCCGCGTCGTCGAAGCCGGCCTCACGAACCCAGGACAGCAGGCGGCGGCCGGCGTCGGCCTGCGCCCCGTTCGCCTCCGTGACCTCGTGGTAGAGCGCGGACCACTCGTCGAGCCCGGGCGACGACGGGAACCAGGTCATGCCGGAGTAGTCGGCGTCACGCACCGCGACCAGGCCACCGGGCTTCGTGACGCGGCGCATCTCGTGCAGCGCGGCGACGGGATCCGTGAGGTGCTGGAGCACCTGGTGGGCGTGCACGACGTCGAACGAGTCGTCGGCGAACGGCAGGGCGTAGGCGTCGGCGACGTCGAACGTGACGGCGACCTGTGCGTCCTTGGCGGCGTCGCGCGCGATGTCGATGACCGCCTGGGACGCATCGATCCCGACGACCTCGCCGGGCGCGAGCCGGCGTGCGAGGTCGATCGTGACCGTGCCGGGTCCGCACCCGACGTCGAGCAGGCTCTGCCCCTGACGCAGCGAGCCCAGCAGGTACGCGGCCGAGTTCTCGGCCGTGCGCCACCGGTGCGAGCGCAGCACGGACTCGTGGTGACCGTGCGTGTAGACGTCGCGCTGGGCCGACGACGGGGCTGCGGGGCTGTTCACACGGACCAGTAAGCCGCGTCGCTCGTCGTGTTTCAAGTGACGGGACGTGATGGTCCGCGATGCGAGACTCGCGCGCGCGCCGCGCTCACGGCCAGCGCAGGCCGTGCTCCCACCACTCACCGTCGCGCCGGTAGCGCAGGCGCACGTGTGCGCGGTCCGCGCTCCCCTGCCAGAACTCGATCGTCGACGGCTCGAGCAGCCACGCCTGCCAGTCGTCGAGCGGCCCGTCGTCGAGCGCCGCGGCCTCGAACGCCGCGTGCAGCTCGTCGACGGACCCGAGCGGCTCGCCCGGCCGGCTCGCGCGCGCCGCCGCACGCGACGCAGCGCCGCGCGCGGCGAAGTCCCGTGCGGACTCCTCCGCCCCGAGCCACCTGGCGGTGCCCGTCACGCGCACCTGGCGCACGAGCGGCTGCCACCAGAAGGAGAGCGCGGCCCGCGGGTCGCTCGCGAGGTCCGCGACCTTGGCCGAGCGCGCGTCCGTCGCGAACGCGAAGCCCTCCGGACCCACCGACCTGAGGATGAGCACGCGGGCGGTCGGACCGCCGGCGCCTGTCGTCGAGAGGGTCGCCGCCCGAGCCTCCGGGACCGCGTCGAGCGCATCCGAGAACCAGTGCGCGAACAGCTCCATCGGGTCGTCGGGCGCGGCGTCGGGGTCCAGCCCTCCCGGTTCGCCGACGAGCGCCGCCGACCGCGCAAGACGCGCGTTGAGGCCTTCCCAGTCGACGCTCACGACGCGAGCGCCACGATCGTCGCCGCGACCGCGAGCGCCGGCACGACGCCCTGAGTGGCCGCCGCGCGCGCCATGCGGCGGTCGGTGCCGACGAGCACGAGAGCTGCGGCGACCATCGATCCGCAGGCCGCGAGCACGAGCGCGCCCCCCACGGCGTGCTGCCCCGCCCCGACCAGCACGACGCCCACGAGCGCGACGACCGCGAGGAACAGGTTGTAGAAGCCCTGGTTGAGCGCCCACGGGCGCACCGCCTCGACGTCCTCGCCTCGGGTGCGGAACCTGCCGTGCACCTCGGGCCGCGAGAACAGCACGGCCTCCATGAGGAAGATCACCACGTGCAGCACGGCCGCCGCCGTGGCCAGGACCTGCGTCGTCACCCACACGCTCCGCAGTCTGGCGGGCCGCGGCCGACGGCGCCAGCCCGCCTACCCTGGTGAGATGCCGACCGTCCTCGCCGCGCCCGCATGGGCCGACGCCGCCGCACGCCACGAGCGTCGCGCGGACGAGCTGACCGCAGCTCACCGCGCTCGCCGCGCACGCGGTGAGCGCCACGCGGTCGAGGACTTCATGTTCGAGTACTACCCCGCCAAACCGGCGGCGCTGCGCGTGTGGCACCCCGGCGCCGGGGTGGCGCTCGCTCCGGGCAGCACACCGACTCCCCTTGCCGACCGACGGTGGTACGCGACCGACGAGCACGGTGTCGTGCGGCTCGACGTCGACGCGTTCCTCGCCGACCGGGGCGACACCGTCCGGTTCGTCGTCGCGCTGCTCTCGGCGACCGCCGCGCGCCCGGCCGCGACCGGGTGCTTCGGCCTGCACGAGTGGGCGATGGTCTACCGCCAGGATCGGCACCGCCACACGCTCCCGCTGCGCCTGGGCCAGGACGGGACCGACGAGGTCGTCGAGCGGCACCGCATCCGGTGCACGCACTTCGACGCGTTCCGCTTCTTCACGCCGGACGCGGTTCCGCTCAACACCCTGCAGCCGACCCGCGAGACCCAGGTCGCCACCGACCAGCCGGGCTGCCTGCACGCGGCCATGGACTGCTACAAGTGGGCCCTCAAGCTCGGACCGCTCGTGCCCGGAGACCTGCTGCTCGACTGCTTCGAGCTCGCGATGGAGATCCGGTGCACGGACATGGCGGCGTCGCCGTACGACGTCTCTTCCTACGGGCTCGCACCCGTCGCGATCGAGACGCCCGAGGGGAAGGCCGAGTACGTCCGACGCCAGCGCGACTACGCGGCGCGGTCGAACGCGCTGCGCGCACGTCTGCTCGCGGCAGCGGCAGCGGCAGCGACGACGACCGCCTGAGGTCTCACGTCGCGCTCGACAGGACGCGGAACGCACGCCACGCGAGCCACCCGAGGACGGCGACGCCCACGAGCGTGGCCAGGTAGAGCCAGAACGGCACGAACGGCAGCAGCACGTCGTGGAGCATCCCGAGCCCGATCCCGACGAGCGCCGCCACGAGCTGGACCGCGTAGTCCTTCGGCCGTCTGCGGCGCTTCGGCGACGGCCCGACGTACGCCTCGGCCCGAACGGTCCGCGCGTGCGGCATCCCGTCGTCCATGCGATCCCCCTCTGCGGGTCCCCCGTTGCAGGTCCCCTCATGCACACATCGCGCGTGCCGCTCGTGCCCGACCCGAGGCCGGTGCGGCGAGCGTAGCGCCAGGTCAGTCCCGCGCGTACCGCCCGACGAACTCGCGCAGGATCCCGTGCACCGCGCCCACCCGCGCCCCGGCGACCCCGGCCAGCACCCTGTCCATCTCCCCCGCCGGGTAGTACCCGTTGCGCTGGTACACGCGGATCCGGGTGGTGATGCCCTCGACGTCCAGCTCCGGGTGGAACTGCGTCGCGTACAGGTTCGAGCGGACCCGGAACATCTGCACCGGGCACGTGGCCGACGACGCGAGCAGCACGGCGCCGGGAGGCACCTCGCGGCACGCCTCCTTGTGACCGACGAAGGCCTCGAAGGACGCGGGCATCGAGGCGAGCAGCGGGTCCGCGCGCCCGTCGGGGGTCAGCGTCACGGTGACCGGCCCGATCGGTTCGGCGTACGTCCCGTCGATCACGGCACCCTGGTGCGTCCCCAGCGTGCCGACGCCGTAGCAGGCGCCGAGGAACGGGAAGTCGGCGGGCACCAGGCGGTCGAGCAGCGCCGACATCTCGGCCTCGACACGCAGCTGCACGTCGGACTTCGAGTCCGCGCTCGCATCGAAGGGGCTGCCCCCGACGATCACGCCCGAGATCGCGTCGAGGTCGATCGCCGGCATGGGCTCGCGCTCGAGCCGCACGCGCACCAGCTCGGAGGGCCGCAGGCCGCCGTACCGCAGCATCGCGGCGTACTCGCCGTCCGCGGCGACGTCCTGCGCCCGGGACGCGAGCAGCACGAACGGCAACACGTCGTCGAGGCTATCGAGCGTGCGCCGGTCCGCACGTCGAGGGCGCACACTGACGCCATGAGCGCCGTCCTCGTCACCGGAACCTCCTCCGGCATCGGTCTGTCCACCGCGATCGCAGCAGCACGCCAGGGGTGGGACGTGGTCGCCACGGTGCGGTCTCACGACAGGGCCGCCGCTCTGCTCGAGGGCGCGCGATCCGCGGGCGTCACGCTGGACGTCCGCGAGCTCGACGTCACGCGCGCCGACGACGTCACGGCGCTCGTCGACGCCGTCGCGAAGGACCACGACGGCCTGGAGGCGCTCGTGAACAACGCGGGCGCCGGGCGCGTCGGCACCGCGGAGATGCTCTCGCTCGAGGACGTGCGCGAGGTCATGGAGGTCAACTTCTTCTCGGTCGTCGCCGCGACGCAGGCGGCCCTGCCGCACCTGCGCGCGAGCGGCGGCCGCGTGGTGACGGTGACGAGCGTCGGCGGCGTCGTCGGCCAGCCGTTCAACGACGCGTACTGCGCCGCCAAGTTCGCTGCCGAGGGGTTCCTGGAGAGCCTGCACCCGGTCGCGGCGACGGCTGGGGTGGCGGTCGTCGTGGTCGAGCCCGGGGCGGTCGCGACGCACTTCGCGACGGGGGCGGTCGCCGACGAGGACGCGCTGCGCGACGAGGCGGGGGCGTACGGGTCCGCGCTCGACGCCTACCTCGCGCGCACCGCGGGAGTGTTCGCGGCCGCGCAGCACCCCGACGCGGTCGCGGAGGTGGTCGTCGACGTCCTGCGGCGCGACGAACCGCCGTTCCGGGTGCAGACCTCGGACGTCGCGCGCGTGTTCGCCGGCCTCAAGCTCGCGGATCTGGACGGCTCGCGCGTGACGGGAGCGACCGCCGCCTGGCTCGTGTGACGCCAACCCTCATCGCGGGGGCACGAGATGCCGATGATCTCCCGCATGAGCGTGCTCACGCGGGAGATGCTGGTCGGTGGCGCGGTGGCCGCCGCCGTAGGTGTGGTGGTCGCGGTCGGGACGCTGGTCGCCGACCACGCGCGCGCCGCGCACGGCTGAGACGCGCACGGCTGACGCAGGTCAGCCCCGCGCCCGCACGTCGTCGACCCCGCGGTTCGCCAGCGCGTCGGCCCGCTCGTTGCCCGGGTCGCCGGCATGCCCCTTGACCCACACCCACCGCACGGAGTGCCGCGCGACCTGCGCGTCGAGCTCGACCCACAGCTCCTGGTTCTTCACGGGCTTCTTGTCCGCGGTGCGCCAGCCGTTGCGCTTCCAGCCCGCCACCCACTTGGTCACGCCGTTCATCACGTACTGCGAGTCCACGTGCAGCGTGACGTCGCACGGCTTGTTGAGCGCGGTCAGGCCCTCGATGACGGCCGTGAGCTCCATGCGGTTGTTCGTCGTGACGGCCTCGCCGCCCCACAGCTCGCGCTCGTGACCGCCGGAGCGCATCCACGCGCCCCATCCCCCGACGCCGGGGTTGCCCTTGCAGGCCCCGTCGGTCCACATCTCCACCACGGGCCGCTCGTCGCTCACGGGCGTCACCCTACGACGAGCCGGGCGTGCGAGGATCGCGTGTGCCCACGACCCTCGCCGACCGGATCCCGGCCGACCCGACCGACGCCGACGCGCTCTACGAGGCGTTCACCGGCTGGGCCGACGAGCGTGGTCTGACGCTGTACCCGCACCAGGAGGAGTCGCTGCTCGCGCTGGTCAGCGGCGAGCACGTCATCGTCAGCACCCCGACCGGCTCGGGCAAGTCGCTCGTCGCCGTCGCGGCGCACTTCGTCGCGCTCGCGCAGCGGCGGCGCACGTTCTACACCGCGCCGCTCAAGGCACTCGTGAGCGAGAAGTTCTTCGCGCTCGTCGAGGCGTTCGGGTCGGCGAACGTCGGCATGATGACCGGCGACTCGTCGGTCAACGCCGACGCCCCGATCATCTGCTGCACCGCCGAGATCCTCGCCAACCTCGCGCTGCGCGACGGGCCCGACGCGGACGTCGGCCAGGTCGTCATGGACGAGTTCCACTTCTACGCCGACCCGCAGCGCGGCTGGGCGTGGCAGGTGCCGTTGCTCGAGCTGCCGCGCGCGCAGCACGTCCTGATGTCCGCGACCCTCGGCGACGTCGCGTTCTTCGCGGAGGACCTCACGCGCCGCACGGGCCGGGACGTCGCGGTGGTGACGAGCGCCGAGCGACCGGTCCCGCTGACGTTCTCCTATGTCGTCGAGCCCCTGCACGAGCTGCTCGACGAGCTGGTCCGCACGCGCCGCTCCCCCGTGTACGTCGTGCACTTCACGCAGAAGGACGCGGTCGAGCGCGCACAGTCGCTGCTGTCGACGCCGCTGACGAGCCGTGAGCAGCGCGACGCGATCGCCGCCGAGCTGGGCGACTTCCGGTTCGGGCCAGGATTCGGGCGCACGCTGTCGCGTCTGCTCCGGCACGGCGTGGGCGTGCACCACGCCGGGATGCTGCCGAAGTACCGGCGCGTGGTCGAGCGCCTGACGCAGAAGGGGCTGCTCCCCGTCGTGTGCGGGACGGACACCCTCGGCGTGGGCATCAACGTGCCCATCCGCACCGTCGTGCTCACGAGCCTGGTGAAGTACGACGGCGTGCGCATGCGGCACCTGTCCGCGCGCGAGTTCCACCAGATCGCCGGGCGCGCGGGGCGCGCGGGGTTCGACACCGTGGGCGAGGTCCTCGTGCTCGCACCCGACCACGTGATCGAGAACCGGCGCGCGCTGGAGAAGGCGGGCGACGACCCGCGCAAGCTCAAGAAGATCGTGCGCAAGCAGGCGCCGGCCGGGCACGTGAACTGGACGGACAAGACGTTCGAGCGCCTTCGCGACGCCCCGCCCGAGCCGCTGACGTCGTCCTTCGCCGTCTCGCACGCGATGGTCCTGCACGTGCTCGCGCGCCCGGGCGACCCGGTGGCGGCCATGACGCGGCTCCTCACCGACAACCACGAGCCCGAGGGCGCCCGCGGGCGGCACGTGCGGAGGGCGATCGCGGTGTACCGCTCGCTGCGGGCCGCGGGCGTGGTCGAGCGCGTCTGGGTCGACGACGCGAGCGTCCCGCGCGGGCGCCGCCGCACGGTCCGCCTCACGCACGACCTGCCGAGCAACTTCGCGCTCAACCAGGCCCTCTCCCCGTTCGCCTACGCGGCTCTCGACCTGCTCGACCGCGACGACCCCGCGTACGCGCACGACGTCGTCAGCGTCATCGAGGCGACGCTCGACGACCCGCGCCAGGTGCTCGCCGCGCAGGAGAACAAGGCCCGCGGCGAGGCGGTCGCGGCGATGAAGGCCGAGGGCATCGAGTACGACGAGCGCATGGCGCTGCTCGCCGACGTCACGTACCCCAAGCCGCTCGCCGAGCTGCTCGAGGCGGCGTTCGCCACGTACCGGCAGACCAACCCGTGGGTGGCCGACCTCGCGCTGTCGCCCAAGTCGGTGGTCCGCGAGATGCACGAGCGCGCCGCGACGTTCGCGGAGTACGTGAGCCTCTACCAGCTCGACCGCACCGAGGGGGTGCTGCTGCGCTACCTCGCCGACGCGTACCGCGCGCTGCGCCAGACCGTCCCCGAGGACGCTCGGACCGAGGAGGTCTGGGAGATCGTCGAGTGGCTCGGCGACCTGGTCCGCCGCACCGACTCGAGCCTGCTCGACGAGTGGGAGCGCCTGGCCAACCCCCTCGACGAGCACGGCGCCGACGCGCCGGGCGCGCAGGACGACGACACCCCCGAGCCGATCACCGCGAACCCGCGGGTGCTCCGCGCGCTGGTGCGCGGGGCCATGTTCCGCCGCGTCGAGCTGGTCGCGCGGGAGGCCTACGACGCCCTGGCCGCGCTCGGCGACACCGACGAGGACGGCGAGCCGTGGACCGCGGACCGCTGGGCGCAGGCGCTCGACCCGTTCTACGACGACCACGACGAGGTGCTCACGGGCGCGCCCGCACGCGGCCCCGCGCTGTTCCAGGTCACGACGTCGGCGACCAGCTGGCGCGTGCGCCAGCTCCTGGACGACCCGGAGGGGGACCACGACTGGCGCATCGACGCCGTCGTCGACCTCGACGCGTCCGACGAGACGGGCGAGGTCCGGCTCGCCGTGACCGCCGTCGGACCCCTGTGACGTGGCCGCAAGATAGGTAAGGCGGCCCTGTATCTGCGCAGGTCAGGCCAGCCTTTCCAACGGTGACAGGCTCCGCCTGCCGTGCCTACGGTGGCGCCATGAGCGCACTGACGGCACCCCTGCTCGGAGCTCGTCGCCCCGTCACCTCCGCACGTCTGAACCGCCTGCGCGCGGGCGTGCTCGGCGCCAACGACGGCATCGTGTCGGTCGCCGCGATCGTCGTGGGCGTCGCGGGGGCATCGGCCGGCGTCGCGGCGGTCGCCACCGCGGGCGTCGCGGGGCTCGTCGCCGGCGCGCTGTCGATGGCGTCGGGCGAGTACGTCTCCGTCAGCTCGCAGCGCGACGCCGAGCGGGCCGGCACCGGCACTCGTGCGGACGACGACGAGCTCACCAACCCGTGGCACGCCGCATGGGCCTCGCTCGGCGCGTTCGTCGCGGGCGGCGTCGTGCCGCTCCTCGTCGCGATCGCGCCGTGGGCGCGGGCCGCGCTCGTGCCGGCGGTCGTCGTCGCGGTCGTGCTCGCGCTCGTCGTGACCGGTGCCGTGAGCGCCCGGATCGGCGGCGCACCGACGGGCAGGGCGGTGGTCCGCAACGTCGTCGGCGGTTCGGTCGCGATGGCGGTGACGTTCGCCGTCGGGAGCATGGTCGGCCTCGCGGTCTGACGTGCGCGCCTGGGACGCTGTGCGCGTGACCAGGAAGCCTCCCGCCGGCACGCCGGCTCTCGTCGCGCTCGCCGCCGCCGGCATCGAGCACACGGCGCACGCCTACGAGCACGACCCGGCCTCCGACCTGGGCTACGGCCTGGAGGCGGCGCAGGTGCTCGGCGTCCCGCCCGAGCAGGTCTTCAAGACCCTCATGACGCTCGTCGACGGCACGCTCACGGTCGCCGTCGTGCCCGTGACCGGACAGCTCGACCTCAAGCTGCTCGCCGCGGCTGCGGGCGGCAAGCGCGCGACCATGGCCGGCAGGCCCGAGGCCGAGCGGGCGACCGGCTACGTCGTCGGCGGCATCTCGCCGCTCGGGCAGCGCGCGGCGCACCCGACCGTGGTCGACGAGACCGTGTGGCTGTTCGACACCGTGTACGTCTCGGGCGGCCGGCGCGGGCTCGACGTCGAGCTCGCACCCGACGACCTCGTCCGGCTGACGTCGGCGACCGTGGCTGCGATCGGCCGCGACTGACGCGACCATGTCCGCGCTACCCCGCGCTATCCCGCGCTATCCCGCGCTACGGCCCGACGGTGCGCAGCGAGCTCGTCGGCACCACGCGCTTGCCCAGCGGCGCGAGGGACACGGGCACCAGCTTGAGGTTCGCGATCCCCAGCGGGATGCCGATGATCGACAGGAACAGCGGGATCGACGTCAGCACGTGACCGATCGCGAGCCAGATCCCCGCGACCAGCACCCAGATCACGTTCCCGAGCACCGAGAAGATCCCCGCGGTCGGCTTGTCGACGAGGGTCCGCCCGAAGGGCCACAGCGTGTACCCGGCGATGCGGAACGACGCGATGCCGAACGGGATGGTCACGATCAGGAGGCAGCACACGATCCCGGCGAGCGCGTAGCCGGCCGCGAGCCACAGACCTGCGAAGATCAGCCAGACGACGTTGAGGATCGTGTTCACCCCCCTACGGTCCCACCCGATGACCCCCGGCGACAGCCGCCGCACGTACGACGAGGACGACCACCCGTGGACGACGAGCTCGACGACCGGCTCGCAGCCGTGCGCGCACGCGTCGCGCGCGCCTGCTCCGACGCGGGGCGAGACCCCGGCGCGGTCCGGGTGCTGCTCGCCACCAAGACGCAGGACGCATCGACGATCCGCGCGGCGCTCGAGGCCGACGCGCGTGCGTGCGCGGCCGACCCGACGCTGCGGCCGGTGCTCGTCGGCGAGAACCGGGTGCAGGAGCTGGTGGCGAAGGCCCCGCTGCTCGCGGACGTCACGGGCGGGATCCACCTCATCGGCCAGCTTCAGGCCAACAAGGTGAACGCCGCACTGCGCTGGTCCTCGTGCATCGAGTCGGTCGACTCGATCGCGCTCGCGCGCCGGCTCGCGGAACGCACGGAGGGCCTCGACGTCCTCGTCCAGGTCAACGTCTCGGGCGAGCCGACGAAGAGCGGCACGTCGCCCGAGGGCGCGCTCCCCCTCCTCGAGGAGGTCGCGGGGCTCGGCACGCTGTGCGTGCGCGGGCTCATGACGATCGGGCTTCGCAGCGACGAGAGCGCCGCGGTGCGCGCGGGCTTCGACACGCTCCGCCGGCTGCGCGACGCCGGGGCCGCACGCGGCCTGTGCGGTCCCGAGCTCTCGATGGGCATGAGCGGTGACCTCGACCTGGCAGTCGCCGCGGGCGCGACGGTCGTGCGCGTCGGCACCGCGGTGTTCGGCGCGCGCAGGGTCTGAACCGTGCGCGTGGGCGACGTCCGCCGCGATACTGGGTCCGTGACCGACGACCGCCGCCGCCCGCGCTCGGTCTACGGCGTGGGCGACGAGCCCGACGCGCGGTTCTCGCTCGCCAACGAGCGCACGTTCCTCGCGTGGGTGCGCACCGCGCTCGGGCTGCTCGCGGGCGGCGTCGCGCTCGAGGCGCTCGACCTCCCGATGCGCGCGGGCTTCCAGCTGGCCGCCTCGGTGCTCCTCGTCGTGCTGGGCATCCTCGCGCCCGTGTCCGCATGGCTGGGGTGGGCGCGTGCCGAGCGGGCCGTCCGGCTGCGGTCCCCCATGCCCGCACCGACGTCGTTCACGCTGCTCGTCGTCGGCGTCAGCGCCGCCGGGGTCCTGGTCCTGCTGGGGATAGCGCTGCGATGAGCGGCCCGGAGCCCGCCGCACCCGAGTCGTTCGCCGTCGAGCGCACGCGGCTCGCGTGGCGGCGCACCGCGCTGTCCCTCGCCGCGGGCTCGGTCGCGGCCGGCAAGCTGCTCGAGGAGGTCGTCGGTGCCGGCGGCTGGGCCGTCACGCTCGTCGGGCTCGGGGCCGCCGCGGCGATGGTCCGTGCGGCACGACGCCGGCACACGCGCGACGACGCCCGGCCTGCGTCCACGCTCGTCGCGGCGTGCGCGACGGCCATGACGCTCCTCGGTGCCGCCGGACTGTGGCTCGTGCTCGCCTGGCCCCGGTGAGGCGCCTCAGGGGACGCGCGCGGTCCACCCCGGGTCGGAGAACTTCGTGCGGTCCAGCTCGGCCACGCGCGCGAGCTCGTCGTCCGTGAGGACCGCGTCGACGACGCGGTACCGCGACCGGAAGTGCGCCACGAACGCCGCGATGACGTCCTCGCGCGGCAGCTGGGTCTGCGAGCGCACCGGGTCCACGCGCTTGTTGGCGGACGTCGTCCCCTTGTCGGAGAGCTTCTCGCGCCCGATGCGCAGCACCTCGAGCATCTTCGTCGCGTCGATGTCGTAGGACATCGTCACGTGGTGCAGCACCGCACCGCCCACCATGCGCTTCTGCGCGGAGCCGGCGAGCTTGCCCGCAGGCGAGGCGATGTCGTTGAGCCCGCTGACGAAGGCCTGCACACCCACGTCCGCGAGCGCACCGAGCACCCACTGGTTGAGGAACGTGTAGGACTCCTCGAAGCTCATGCCGTCGACGAGCGAGGCGGGCACCACCATCGAGAACGTGATGCAGTTGCCTGCCTCCATGAACATCGCGCCACCGCCGGAGATGCGCCGCACGACGGTGATCCCGTACCGCTGCGCCGCATCGAGGTCGACCTCGTTGGACAGCGACTGGAACGAGCCGATGATCACCGCGGGGTCCTGCCACTCCCAGAAGCGCAGCGTCGGCCCGCGTCGACCGGCCGCGAGCTGTGCGGTCAGCACCTCGTCGAGCGCCGCGTTCTCGGCCGGGCTGAGCGGGCCGGGCGTCAGCAGCTCGAACTCGTGGTCGCCCCATGCGGTCGAGTAACCGAGCGCCCGGCGGACCGCGAGCGCCACCGAGCGCGCGTCGAAACCGACCATCGCGACCGGCCCCGCGATCGCCCCGGCACGTTCGGCGGTCTCGACGCCGCCGGTCACGGCCTGCGCCAGCGCCGCCGGCGAGGCGTCCTGCGGCATCCCGACGAGCGACGCCGCGATGACCTCGAGCGCGTCGTCGGGCTCGAGGAAGAAGTCACCGCTGACGACGACGTCAGCAAGGAGCCCGTCGTTCACCTCGAGGTCGACCACGACGAGCTTGCCGCCGGGGACCTTGTACTCGCCGTGCACCTATCCGAGCCCTTCCACCGCGTGCTGCGCCTGCGTCTGCAGCAGCTGGTCGAGGTCCTCGGGTTCGCCGAGCACCTTGCGCGCGTCGTCGGTGCTCGCACCGTCGTGCAGGTCGGTCGCTGTCCACGTCACGATCGTGTTCCCGACGAGCAGGTGCCCCCGGTAGTCGGGGAAGGCGTGCGTGCCGGTCCGCTGCGTGCGCTCCTGGACGATCGACGGGTAGACGCCCTGCCCCTCGATCGCGGGGCTGGCGGACCAGGTGGTGCTGTCGGCGCCCGGCACCGACTGCGTGTACACCGAGCACGCGTCGACCGTCTGCACGAGCACGCGGAACGCGCGCTGCGCGGCCCGGGGGCTCGCGAGCACGGAGACGCGCTGCTCGAACGACATCTCCGGGTCGCGCCACTGCTGGGCCTGGAAGTCACGCGGGGTGGTGCCGACGACGGTCACGGCGTCGGTGCAGTCGTCGGGGTCGACCGCGGAGCCTGCCGGCAGGCCCCACGTCGGCGTCGGGCCCGCCGACAGGCCGGCCGCCGCACCGGGCATCGCGGTCGCGAGCTGAGTCGGCGTCACGAGCAGCCGTCCGGCGGTCCCCGCGTCGAAGCGTGCGGCGGAGCCCACTGGCTGCACGGTCGACGAGGACTCCTTCGGGTCCGGGACGTCGAGCGCGCTCGTCGGCGACGGCGTCGTCGTGGCGGCGTCGGGCTCGACGTCGTGGGCGACCCACGGCTGGAGCACGAGAGCGACGATCGCCCCCACGAGCAGGACCGTGAGGACCCACCACCACCGGCGCGCAGGGCGCACGGGACCTCCGCTGGCGTCGTCGGGTCCCGACGGCTGCGGCATCGTGCCCGCCAACGCCCCGCTCCCCTCGTGTGCTCGTCGTGGTCTGTCGTCTCCCCCAGGTTATGCCGCCGGTCTGTGAACGACGACCAGGGTCGTCAGCGCGGCGCGACGCCGAGGTTGCGCAGCCCCCAGATGGCCGAGTCCGTGAGGGCCTCCCACGACGCCTCGAGCAGGTTGGGGCCGACACCGACGGTGCTCCACGACGTCTGGCCGTCGGTGGTCTCGATGAGGACGCGCGTGACGGCGTCCGTGCCACTCATCGAGTCGAGGATGCGGACCTTGAAGTCGATGAGCTCGAACTCCTCGATCTCCGGGTAGACGCGCTGCAGCCCGAGCCGCAACGCGTGGTCGAGCGCGTTGACCGGTCCGTTGCCCTCGCCCGTCGTGACGTGCCGCTCGCCGCCCGCGTGCAGCTTCACGGTCGCCTCCGCCGTCGCGGGCGTACCGCGGCCGCCGCTGCGCTCGACGATCGCGCGCCACGACTCGACGCTGAAGTACTGCGGGCGCGACCCGTCGATCTCCTCGACGAGCAGCAGCTCGAACGACGCGTCGGCGGCCTCGTACGTGTACCCGTTGGCCTCGGCGTCCTTGACGCGGTCCGTCACGCGGGCCAGCAGCTCGGGTCGCCCGCCCAGCTCGAAGCCGAGCTCGCGGCCCTTGAGCTCGATCGACGCGCGGCCCGCCATGTCGCTCACGAGCATGCGCATGTCGTTGCCCACCGCCGCGGGGTCGATGTGCTGGTAGAGGTCGGGGTCGACCTTGATGGCCGACGCGTGCAGCCCGGCCTTGTGCGCGAACGCGCTCGCGCCCACGTACGGCGAGCGTGCGAACGGGGAGATGTTCGTGATCTCGCTGATCGCGTGCGCGATGCGGGTGAGCTCCGGCAGGCCACCGGGCCGCTCGTCGTCGGTGCGCAGCACGCGGGCTCCGTACTTCAGCTCGAGGTTCGCGACGACCGCGAGCAGGTCGGCGTTGCCGGTGCGCTCGCCGTAGCCGTTGACCGTGCCCTGCACGTGGGAGCAACCCGCCTCGACGGCGGCCAACGTGTTGGCGACCGCGCAGCCCGAGTCGTTGTGCGCGTGCATGCCCAGGATCGCGTCGGGGCCGACGAGCTCGCGCACCTCGTGCACGATGTCGCCCACCCACGCGGGGACCATGCCGCCGTTCGTGTCGCACAGCGCGACGACCTCGGCGCCCGCCTCGAACGCGGCGAGCACCGCGGCGCGCGAGTAGCCGGCGTCGAACCTGAAGCCGTCGAAGAAGTGCTCGGCGTCGACGACGACCCGACGTCCCTCACGCACGAGGAACGCGACGGTGTCGGCGATCATCGCGAGGTTCTCCTCGCCCGTGGTGCGCAGCGCGCGCTCGGCGTGCCGCAGGTCGCTCTTGGCGACGAGCGCGACGACCGGAGCCTCCGAGTCGACCAGCGCACGCACCTGCGGGTCGTCCGTCGCACGGGTCCCCGCCTTGCGGGTCGAGCCGAACGCCGCGAGCTCGGCGTTGCGCAGGTCGAGCTCCTTGGCGGCACGCTTGAAGAACTCCGTGTCCTTCGGCACCGCGCCCGGCCACCCGCCCTCGATGAACCCCACGCCCAGCTCGTCGAGCAGCGGCGCGATCGCCAGCTTGTCGGCGACGGACAGGTTCATGCCCTCCTGCTGGGCGCCGTCGCGCAGGGTCGTGTCGTAGACGTGGAACGGGCGGGTCGTTGCGCTCACGGTCGGCTCTCTTCGCTGCTCGGTGCTGGGTGCTCCGGCCCGGTCGTCGTCCGCGGGGTGTGCGGTGGTCCGGTCGGGCCGTCCGGTCGCGTCCAGGGGTGGTGGACCGACCAACAAAAAGACCCCCCGGGGTACGGGAGGTCTGCGCGTCGACGGGTGGTCGACGCGCTACTCGATAATGAGCGTCCAGCTGGTCACGGGGTCATCGTGGCACACGTCACGCTCGCTGGTCACGCGTTCCAGCACGTGGACGTGCCCCGTTCGGGCGGCATCGTGTCTCTCGGCGCGACGCGGGCACCGGTCGTCGCTAGCGTCGAGCGCGACCGTGACCCGCAAGCCCGACCCGCAAGCCCGACCCGCAAGCCAGACCCGCAAGCCCGACCCGCAAGCCCGAGGAGAGCGCCATGACCGTGCCACCGTCGGACCCGCAGCCGACCCAGCGATTCACCACGCCACCGGCCGCGGCGACACCCCCGGCAGCCGACGGCGGACTGCCCCCGACCCCGCCCGCGCTGCAGCCGACCGCCGCCGAGGTCCCTGCCCCCGCGCCCGCGCGACCGGCCGAGCCGCGGCTCACGCTGAACGCGGGCCAGTACTGGGGCGGCGTCGTCGCGACCGCGGTCGTCGCGGCGCTCGTCGGTGTCGTCGGCGTCGTGGTCTTCGAGAAGATCCTCGACGTCGACCTCGTCGTGCAGGACCCGTTCGGCACCGACAGCCACCTCGGCGCCTACGTCGTCGGCGGCGTCGCAGCGGCGCTGCTCGCGGGCGGCCTGCTGCATCTCCTCGTGGTCTCGACGCCTCGTCCCCGCGCGTTCTTCGGCTGGATCGTCGGCCTCGCGACGCTCGTCGTCGCGCTGCTGCCCCTGACGTGGACCGACGACACGACGCGAGCGCTGTGCTCGGGCCTCGTGAACCTCGTGATGGGGATCGCGATCTGGTCGCTGCTGGCGTCGGTGCTGGCTCGCACGACGCGGATCGTCGGCGGTCGCTGACGTCCGTCACGCACGACGCCCGGGACCGAGGCGAGCGCCTCCGGTCCCGGGCGTCGTGCGTGCTCGGGGTCAGACCAGCCGGTGGAGCCACCCGTGCCGGTCGGTCGCGCGGCCGTACTGGATGTCCGTCAGCTCGGAGCGGATGCGGCTCGTCACCGGCCCGGCGTCCCCGTCGGCCACCGCGAGGTCGAAGTCGTCGCTCGCGAGGCGCCCGATCGGCGTGATGACCGCCGCGGTCCCGCACGCGAACACCTCGGAGATCGAGCCGTCCGCGAGCCCGCGGCGGACCTCGTCGAGTGGCAGCGCCTTCTCGGACACCTCGTGCCCGGCGTCGACGAGCAGCTGCACGATCGACGAGCGCGTCACGCCCTCGAGGATCGACCCCGACACGGGCGGGGTCGCCGCGCTGCCGTCGGCGTAGACGACGAACACGTTCATGCCGCCCAGCTCCTCGAGCTGGGTGTTCGTCGACGCGTCGAGGAAGCACACCTGCTCGAAGCCCTTGGCGTACGCCGCCTGCTGCGGCAGCAGGCTCGCCGCGTAGTTCCCCCCGCACTTCGCCGCCCCGGTGCCGCCGGCACCCGCGCGGTGGTACTCCTGGTCCACCCAGATCGACACCGGGCGCACGCCGCCGGCGAAGTACGGACCGACGGGCGAGGCGATGACCAGGAACTCCGCCTCGAGCGAGGGCCGCACGCCCAGGAACGACTCCGAGGCGTACATGAACGGCCGCAGGTACAGGCTCGTCTCCTCGCCCGACGGCACCCACGCCTCGTCGACCCGCACGAGCGCCTCGATCGCGCCGAGGAAGTCGGCCTCGGGCAGCTCGGGCAGCGCGAGGCGGTGCGCGGAGCGGGCGAATCGTGCTGCGTTCGCGTGCGGGCGGAACGTCCACACCGACGAGTCCGGGTGCCGGTACGCCTTGAGCCCTTCGAAGATCTCCTGCGCGTAGTGCAGCACGGCGGTCGCGGGGTCCATCTGCAGCGGGCCGTACTTCTCGACCCGGCGGTCCTGCCAGCCGTGCTCGTTGGTGTACGAGACGCGGGACATGTGCTCGGTGAAGACCGTGCCGAACTTCGGCGCGGCCAGCGCCTGCGCGCGCTGCTCGTCGGGCACGGGGGTGTCGGTCCGGTGCACCTCGAAGAGGTCGGCGGACGTCGATGTCGCGATGGTGCTCATGTCGGGGGGCCTTTCACCAGGGTCGGGACGACGTTACCTGGGGAGACGGCCGACGGGACAGGGAGGCGTTCAGCCGGCGATGCGCGCGGCGAGGTCCTTGCCCACCTCGGCCGTCGAACGTACTCGGCCGTCGCGCTCGGCGATGTCGGCGGCCACCGCCGCCTCGATCGCGCGCGCGCGGTCGGCGAAGCCCAGGTGGTCGAGCAGGAGCGCGACCGACAGGACCGTGGCGGTGGGGTCGGCCTTGCCCTGGCCCGCGATGTCCGGCGCCGAGCCGTGCACGGGCTCGAACATGCTCGGGGCCGTGCGGTCCGGGTTGATGTTGGCGCTCGCCGCCAGGCCGATGCCGCCGGTGATCGCCGCCGCGAGGTCGGTCAGGATGTCGCCGAACAGGTTGTCGGTGACGATCACGTCGAACCGGCTCGGGTTCGTGACGAGGAAGATCGTCGCCGCGTCCACGTGCAGGTAGTCGACCGTCACGTCCGGGAACTCGGCGTTGACGGCCTCGACCGTGCGACGCCACAGGTGGCCGGCGTGCACGAGGACGTTGTGCTTGTGCACGAGCGTGAGCTTCTTGCGGGGGCGCGCCGCGGCCCGGGCGAACGCGTCGCGGACCACGCGCTCGACACCGAACGCAGTGTTCACCGAGACCTCGTTGGCCACCTCGTGCGGCGTGCCGACGCGGATCGCGCCGCCGTTGCCGACGTACGGACCCTCGGTGCCCTCGCGCACCACGACGAAGTCGACGTCGCCCGGGGCCGCGAGCGGGGTCGGGACGCCCGGGTAGAGCTTGCTGGGGCGCAGGTTGACGTAGTGGTCGAGCTCGAAGCGGAGCTTGAGCAGCAGTCCCCGCTCGAGCACGCCCGACGGCACGCTCGGGTCCCCGATCGCGCCGAGCAGGATCGCGTCGTGCGTGCGGATCGCGGCGAGGTCGGCGTCCGTCAGCGTCTCGCCGGTCGCGTGCCAGCGGCGCGCGCCGAGGTCGAAGTCCGTCGTGCGCACGTTCACACCCGTGCCCGTGAGCGCGGCGTCGAGCGCCAGCAGGCCCTGCTCGACGACCTCCGTGCCGATGCCGTCACCTGCGACGACGGCGAGCTGGATGTCACGGGGCTGTGCGGGGCTGCTCATGCGGTCACCCTAGTCCGCCGTCCCAACTCTCGGGACGCCCATCTCACAGGATGGTCGGAGCCCAGCGTGCTCCGGTCAGTCGACGGGCGGCGTCGCGCCGTCCGTCGGGTAGACCAGCTCGTACGTCTCGGCGACCTCGTCCGCACCCGGCGCCACCTCGGTGGTCCGCACGAGCGCACGCGGCTCGCCCGAGCCGTCGAGCACGATCGCGAGGTCGCCCACGCGCGGCAGGTCACCCCCGCCGAAGTCGGCCGTCGGCGCGCTCGTCGTCGTCCGCGTGCCCGCGAGGATGTCCCGCACCGCGTCGTCCGCCTCGGCGCCCTCGCCGTAGGAGAACGAGGGCGGCGGCACGACGTCGAGCGGCACCGCACCGACGATGCCGTCGAGCTTGCCGAAGCCCACGTGCCCCCGCGCGGCCTGCCAGAACGCCGTGATCCGGTCGTCGCCGTCGGACGCCACCGCGTCCTGCGCGTACAGGTCGTCCTGCACCTCGTGGTGCCCGCTCTGGTCGCTCATCGCCGCCCTCTCGTCGTGGTGCCGCCCATCGTGCCGCCCATCCTGCCGCACGACGGACGACGGGGCAGGAGCGGACCACGAGTGGTCGCTCCCGCCCCGTCGGCGGTGCGTGCTGAGGTCAGCGCGCCGCGGAACCCTCGACGTAGTCGGAGTCCGAGGGCTTCACCCACGCGAACAGCTTGCGCAGCTCGCGGCCGACGGGCTCGATCGGGTGGTTCTGACCCTTCTCGCGGAGCTCCTTGAACTCCGGCGCGCCGGCGTCCTGGTCGTTGATGAAGCGCTCCGCGAAGGCGCCGGACTGGATGTCCGCGAGGACGGCACCCATGTTCGCCTTGACGTCCGGCGTGATGACGCGCGGGCCCGAGACGTAGTCGCCGTACTCGGCCGTGTCGGAGACCGACCAGCGCTGCTTGGTGATGCCGCCCTCGAAGATGAGGTCGACGATGAGCTTGAGCTCGTGCAGCACCTCGAAGTACGCGACCTCGGGCTGGTAGCCCGCCTCGGTCAGCGTCTCGAAGCCGTACTGGATGAGCTGCGACACGCCACCGCACAGGACGGCCTGCTCACCGAACAGGTCGGTCTCGGTCTCCTCGGTGAACGTCGTCTTGATGCCGGCGGCGCGCAGGCCACCGATCGCCTTGGCGTAGGACAGCGCGAGGTCCCACGCCGTGCCCGAGGCGTCCTGCTCGACCGCGACGATGACCGGCACGCCGCGCCCGTCGACGTACTCGCGACGCACGAGGTGACCCGGGCCCTTGGGCGCGACCATGAGGACGTCGTGGTTCGCCGCCGGCTTGATGTAGCCGAAGCGGATGTTGAAGCCGTGGCCGAAGACGAGCGCCGCGCCGTCCTTGAGGTTCGGCTCGATCTCGTCGCGGTAGACGATGCGCTGGACCTGGTCCGGCGCGAGGATCACGACGACGTCCGCACCCGCGACCGCCTCCGCGACGGTCGCGACCTTGAGGCCCTGGTTCTCGGCCTTGGCCCGCGAGGCGGAACCCTCGCGCAGGCCGACGGTGACGTCGACGCCGGAGTCGCGCAGGTTCAGCGAGTGCGCGTGCCCCTGGCTGCCGTAACCGACGACGGCGACCTTCTTGGACTGGATGATCGACAGGTCTGCGTCGTCGTCGTAGAACAGCTCAGCCACGGTGTCTCTCCTTGTTGAAACGTGAGTGATGGGGTCAGTGGTATCAGGCGGACCGCGTGACGCGCTCGAGCGCCCGGTCCGTGATCGAGCGGGAGCCGCGGCCGATGGCGACCGTCCCGGACTGCACGATCTCGCGCACGCCGTACGGCTCGAGCGCCGCGAGCAGCGCGTCCAGCTTGCCGGGCGAGCCGGTGGCCTCGATCACCACCGTGTCCGGCACGACGTCGACGACGTGCGCGCGGAACAGCTGGACGACCTCGAGCACCGCGGTGCGCTGGCTCGCGTCGGCGCGCACCTTCACCAGGATCAGCTCGCGCTGCACGGAGGCGGCGTCCTCGAGCTCGACGATCTTGATGACGTTGATGAGCTTGTTGAGCTGCTTGGTGACCTGCTCGAGCGGCAGCTCGTCGACGTCGACGACGACCGTGATGCGGCTGATCTCGTCGTGCTCCGTGGGGCCCACCGCGAGCGAGTGGATGTTGAACGAGCGCCGGGCGAACAGGCCCGCGACGCGCGTGAGCACGCCGGGCTTGTTCTCGACCAGCACCGACAGGGTGTGGCGGCTCATGATCAGTCCTCCGTGCTCGTGGGTCGGCCTGTGGCTGCATTCCGCTGCAGCCGAGTGCCTTGCTTCGCTGCGGCCCTCAACTTCCGCTTCATTGCGCCTCAGTCCTCCCGGTCCCACGCGGGGCTGATGCCCCTGGCGTACTGGATCTTGTCGTTGCTCACGCCCGCGGCGACCATCGGCCACACCATCGCGTCACGCGAGACGGTGAAGTCGACGACGACCGGCTGGTCGTCGATCTCGAGCGCGCGCTCGATCGTCGCGTCGACGTCCGCCTTCGTCTCGCAGCGCAGGCCCACGCAGCCGTAGGCGTCGGCCATCTTGACGAAGTCCGGCACGCGCGCGGTCCCGTGGCCCGTGTGCAGGTCGGTGTTGGAGTAGCGCGACTCGTAGAACAGCGTCTGCCACTGGCGCACCATGCCGAGCGAGGAGTTGTTGACCACCGCGACCTTGATCGGGATCTCGTTGATCGTGCAGGTCGCGAGCTCCTGGTTGGTCATCTGGAAGCAGCCGTCGCCGTCGATCGCCCAGACCGTGCGGTCCGGCTCACCGACCTTCGCCCCCATCGCGGCGGGCACCGCGAAGCCCATGGTCCCGAGCCCGCCCGAGTTGAGCCACGCGTTGGGGCGCTCGTACCGGATGAACTGTGCGGCCCACATCTGGTGCTGGCCGACACCGGCCACGTAGGTGGCCTCGGGTCCGGACAGCTCGCCGATGCGCTGGATGACGTGCTGCGGTGCGAGGTGGCCGTCGGACGGCTCGTCGTACCCGAGCGGGAACGTCTCGCGCCAGTCGTCGATCTGCTTCCACCAGCCCTCGAGGTCCGGCTTGCCGTGCTGCCCGTGCTCGCGCGCCAGCTCGGGCAGCAGGTCCGCGAGGACCTCGCGCAGGTCGCCGACGATCGGCACGTCCACCGCGCGGTTCTTGCCGATCTCCGCGGGGTCGATGTCCGCGTGCACGATCGCCGCGCCGGGCGCGAAGCTCGACAGCAGCCCCGTGACGCGGTCGTCGAACCGCGCGCCCAGCGCCACCACGAGGTCGGCCTTCTGCAGCGCCGCCACCGCGGGCACGGTCCCGTGCATGCCGGGCATGCCGAGGTGCTGCGGGTGCGTGTCGGGCAGCGCGCCGCGGGCCATCAGCGTCGTGACGACGGGCGCGCCCGAGGCGTCGACGAGCGCTCGCAGCTGCTGCGAGGCGCGCGCGCGGATCACGCCGCCACCCACGTACAGCACCGGCCGACGAGCGGTCGCCAGCAGCCGGGCCGCCTCGCGGATCTGCTTGGCGTGCGGCTTGGTCACGGGGTGGTAGCCCGGCAGCGAGACGTCCTGCGGCCACGTGAACGTGGTCGTCGACTGCATCGCCGACTTCGCGATGTCGACGAGCACCGGCCCGGGACGGCCCGTCGAGGCGATGTGGAACGCCTCCGCGATGACGCGCGGGATGTCCGCCGGATCGGTGACCAGGTAGTTGTGCTTCGTGATCGGCAGCGTGATGCCGACGATGTCGGCCTCCTGGAACGCGTCCGTGCCGATGAGCGACGCACCCACCTGGCCGGTGATCGCGACGAGCGGCACCGAGTCCATGTTGGCGTCGGCGATCGGCGTCACGAGGTTCGTCGCACCCGGGCCCGAGGTCGCCATGCACACGCCCACGCGGCCGGTGGCCTGCGCGTACCCGGTCGCGGCGTGCCCGCCACCCTGCTCGTGCCGCACCAGGATGTGGCGCAGGCGGGTCGAGTCCATGAGCGGGTCGTAGGTCGGGAGGATCGCGCCACCGGGGATGCCGAACACGACCTCCGCGCCGACCTCCTCGAGCGAGCGGACGATCGACTGCGCGCCGGTGACCTGCTCGCTGACGCGCGGGGCGGCCGTCGAGGCCGTGGCGGGCCGAGGGGCGGGCGTGGGCGCGACGGGCGCGGGTGTCCGGGGCGGTGCCGGGTGGGGTCCGGTGACCATCGGTGTCTCTCCCTGCGTGCGGTGGGGTGTGCGGTGGCCCGTGCTCGTCGTGTCGGCGCGCCCAGGCCGGAAAACGAAAACCCCTCGGCACCGGGTGGTCCGGCGGGTCGAGGGGTGAGCGCGCTGACGAAACCTGTGCGGGTGGCTTCAGCCGGCGCGCTCAGGAAGTACTACGAGGAGGATCGTCTGCACGCGAGCGAGGCTACGCCTCCGTAGGCTCGGTGTCACGCCGTCTCACATCGTGGTTCACGAGATCGCTGTGTGGACACGACCTCGTCGCGTGCGGCCCTCCGCCGAGCTTCGTCAGCCCACGTCCCTCCGCCGGAACACGACGAGCGCGACGAGCGCGAGCACCACCGCGACACCCACCAGCTGCCATCCCGCCTGCGCCATGCCGAGGTGCTTGTCCACCCACGTGCACTGCAGCATCCCCGCGTCGTCGCGCGTGCTGCAGTCCTCCACCGAGTAGTTCGTGCCGCCCCGGACCCACGCGTTGATGCTGAGCGTGAGCGTGTACGGGCGCGCCCAGGAGACCGTGTTGCCGACGATCCCCTCCCACAGCACAGCCCATCCGACCAGCGTGCCGAGCACGGCCGCGGTGTGCCGGAGCAGGAACGCGAGGGCGGCACCCAGGAGCGCGGCCATCGGCGCGAGCGCCAGGAGGCGGAGCGAGGTGTCGAGCAGGCGGTGCCACACGGGCGCGGGCACGTCGTCGGCCAGCCCGTTCGTCCGGAAAGCGAGCACGGTGCCGCCGGCAGCGACGAGCACCGTCAGTGCGGCGACCGGCACGACGCCCAGGAGCGCGGCCACGACCTTCGAGACGTAGACGCGCCCGCGGCGGGGCGCGAACGTCAGCCAGTTGCTGATGGCGCCGGTGGAGAACTCGGCGGCGACGAAGCTCACGGCCATCAGCGCGCTGGCCAGGACGACCGCCAGGCTGATCTCCCTGATGCGCGAGATCCCGTCGTCCCCGAGCGTGGGGGTGTACGGCAGGTACTGCTCGAGCTTCGGCTCCATGCTGCTGCAGCCGTAGTCGGCCTTCGGGTCGGGGTCCTGCGACTGCTGGTCGAGGCAGTCCGCGAGCATCTGGTCGCCGTTGTCCTTCCAGTCCTCCAGCGCCTGCTCGTAGTACGTGCGGGCGTCACGCAGCTCGGCAGCGTTCGGCGGCCGCGTCGAGCTCCAGCCCGTCAGCACCAGCACGACCGCGAGCCCGACCATGCCGGCGGACACGCACCACAGCAGGACCCGCGCGCGGAACCGGCTGAGCTCGACACGCACGAGCCTCATCGCGCGCTCCCCTCGGTCTGCGCGGCGCGGCGACCGTGCGACGGAGCGCCCGGCGGCTGGGGCCTGGTGCCCGGACCGGCACCAGCGGTCAGCTCGAGGAACACCGACTCGAGGTCGGCGCGCACGGGTACGAGCTCGTCGACGAAGATCCCGCGGCCGGCCAGCACCTGCGTGATGCGCCCCGCGTCAGCGGCGCCGTCGACGACGAGGAGCCGCCCGTCCCGGCGCACCGCCCATCCCTGCTCCGCGAGCACGGGGCCGGCCGCGTCCGGGTCGGGCACGCCGACCCGCACCGACAGCGCGGTGCCGCTCCCGATGAGCTCGGAGACCGTCCCGCTCGCGAGCAGCCGCCCGCGCGCGATGATCGAGACCGTGTCGGCGACCTGCTCGACCTCGGTGAGGATGTGGCTCGAGACCAGGACGGTCTTGCCGCGGTCGGCCAGGCCGCGCATCGTCCCGCGGATCTCGCGGATGCCCGCGGGGTCGAGGCCGTTCGTCGGCTCGTCGAAGATCAGCAGGTCGGGGTCCTTCAGGAGCGTCGCGGCGATCGCGAGTCGCTGCTTCATGCCGAGCGAGTAGCCGCGGTACCGGTCCTTGGCGCGGTCCGCGAGACCGACGTCGGAGATGACCACGTCCACGAGTGCGGGGTCGGCGCCGATGGCTCCGGCGAGCAGCGTCAGGTTGCGTCGGCCGGAGAAGTTCGGGAAGAACTTGGGCTGCTCGACGATGGCACCGACGCGGCCGACGACGTCCGGGAGCCGGCGCGGCACCTCCTCGCCGAACAGCCGCATCGAGCCCTCGTCGGCCCGGATCAGGCCGAGCAGCATGCGGATGGTCGTCGTCTTGCCCGACCCGTTGGGGCCGAGGAACCCGTGCACGCCGCCGACCGGCACGTCGAGATCGAGCCCCTCGACGGCCACCGACCGGCTCAGGTTGAGCTTGCGGTACGTCTTGCGCAGCCCGCGGGTGGAGATCGCCAGCTCGGTCACGCATGCCCCCTCGTCGTGCGCGCACCGTCGTCGCGACTGCCCGAACCGTAGCGGTCCGGACGGGTCCCGCGGGGGCGTTTCGCGAGGTCTGCTCGTGGCGGGTCGTCGCGGTCAGGTCGCGGAGGGCTCGAGCGGGTCCATGTCGAACGCGGGCAGGCCGTCGATGCTCGTGCGGTTCTTGAGGCGCCGGTAGTCCGCGCGGCCCTCGACGCCCTTGCGCTCCATGAACGGCGGGAGCAGGTCGCGCTCCCCCGCGTACGTCATGAGCGGGACGCCGTAGCCGCACGAGTCGGAGACCCTGTCGACGTCGACGACGACCACCGCGCGCGTCCCGTGGGACTCGTCGGGCGCGTCCGGGATGCGCGCCAGCAGCTCGTCGAAGCCGTCGTCGTAGAGCGTGACGAACCGGCCCGTCCCGTGCAGGCGGACGATGTTCGGCGGACCCTCGAAGGCGCAGAACATGATCGTGATGCGCCCGTTGTCACGCAGGTGCGCGATGGTCTCCGAACCGCTCGCGGTCAGGTCCGCGTAGGCGACGGTGCGGTCGTCGAGCACGACGAACGAGCCGCGCACGCCCTTCGGGGAGACGTTGACGTGGCCGCCCGGTCCGGTCGGAGCCGTCGCGACGAAGAACATCGGCTGGGCCTCGACGAAGGCGCGCAGCCGGTCGTCGATGCGCTCGTGCACCTTTCCCATGGGCCCACGTTACGGGCGTCGTCGTCCCTGTCGCCCCTATCGGCCCCGTCGGAGATGTCGGCGCTGTCCGCACGCGAGATATAGCTAGCCGGGCTAGCGTTCTGATGTTCCCGCCGGTCTCCCGGCCGGCCGCCGCCGTCCGCCCCCGGAGGTCGTCATGCGCATCACGCTCCGCACCACCCGTGCCGTCACCGCCGCCGCACTCGCCGTGTGCGCGCTGGTCGTCCCCGCGACGGCGAGCACCGCGGCCACGCCGGCCACAGCCCCCTCCGCCTCGACCCAGGGCGGCGGCGTCGTCGGCGTCTCCGGGCTGGACGTCCCGCGGTACCTCGGCACCTGGTACCAGGTCGCCGCCGTCCCCGCCCTCTACGAGCTGCAGTGCGCGCGCGACGTGACGGCCACCTACACGCTCACGAGCGCGACGACGCTCGGCGTGCGCAACGTCTGCCGGACCTGGTTCGGCGGCACGTCGAGCGTCACCGGCGAGGGCAAGGTGCTGAACGCGCCGGACAGCTCCGAGCTCAACGTCGCGTTCCTGAAGGTCGGAGGCCGGTACGTGCACCTCGGCGGCGCCGACTACGTCGTCGTCGGGGTCGGGTCGGCGTACGACTGGGCGGTCGTCGGCGACCCGACGCGCCTGAGCGGGTTCGTGCTGTCGCGCACCCCGTCGCTCGGCGCCGACCAGCTCGCGCAGGTCCGCGCCGCCATCGCGGGCGCCGGCTACGACGCGTGCGACTTCTCCCTGACGCCGCAGACGAGTGGCCAGAAGAGCCGCGGCCCGCTCTGCTGACGGGGGCCCTCGAGCCGGTCGCGTCGGACCCCCTCGCTAGGGTCGCGGCATGATCACCGAGGGAGAGTTCGTCGTCAGTGACTTCACGCCCGTGACGCTCGACGTGGAGTCGCCCCCCACCGCCATGGGTGTCGGCGTCGCGACGATGAAGAAGCGCTACACCGGCGACGTCGAGGGGCGGTCGACGACGATCTTCACGTCGGCGTTCGATCCCGCGCGGGGCGAGGGGACCTACGTCGCGCTGGAGTCGTTCGTCGGCTCGCTCGACGGTCGCGAGGGGTCGTTCAACTTCGCGCACGCCGCCTCGACGGCCGGTGCCGGTCGGTTCGGCGAGTGGTTCACGATCGTCGCCGGCAGCGGGACGGGCGCCCTGGCCGGGATCCTGGGCGGCGGGGAGCTCGTGATCGACGCCGACGGCACGCACCGCATGAGGTTCGAGTACACGCTCGACTGACCCGCACCGACCTCCGGCCGTGCCGTCAGATCAGGACGGCGCCCTTCGAGGCCGACTGCACCAGCTTGGCGTACTTCGCGAGGACGCCGCGCGTGTAGGTCGGGGGCAGCGGCTCCCACCCCGCCTTGCGCGCCTCGAGCTCCGCGTCGCCGACGAGCAGGTCGAGCGTCGCGTTCGCGACGTCGAGGCGGATGCGATCGCCGTCCTGGACGAACGCGATCGGCCCGGCATCCACCGCCTCCGGCGCGACGTGCCCGACGCACAGACCAGTGGTGCCACCCGAGAAGCGTCCGTCGGTGAGCAGCAGCACGTCCTTGCCGAGGCCTGCCCCCTTGATGGCACCCGTGATCGCGAGCATCTCGCGCATCCCCGGTCCGCCCTTGGGTCCCTCGTACCGGATGACGACGACGTCGCCCGCCGTGATCGTGCCGTCCTCGAGCGCGTCCATCGCGGCGCGCTCGCGGTCGAACACGCGCGCGGTCCCCTCGAAGACGTCCGAGTCGAACCCGGCGCTCTTGACGACGGCGCCGTCCGGTGCGAGCGAACCACCGAGGATCGTGATGCCGCCGGTGCGGTGGATGGGGTCGTCGAGCGCCCGCAGGATCTTGCCGTCGGGGTCCGGCGGGTTCACGTCCGCGAGGTTCTCTGCGATGGTCCGTCCCGTCACGGTGAGGCAGTCGCCGTGCAGCAGCCCGGCGTCGAGCAGCGCCTTCATGACCACCGGGACACCACCGATGCGGTCGATGTCGTTCATGACGTAGCGCCCGAACGGCTTGAGGTCGCCGAGGTGCGGGACCCGGGCCGCGACGCGCTTGAAGTCGTCGAGCGCCAGGTCGACCTCGGCCTCGTGCGCGATCGCCAGCAGGTGCAGCACGGCGTTGGTCGAGCCACCGAACGCCATCACCACGGAGATCGCGTTCTCGAACGCCTCCTTGGTCATGATCTGCCGTGCCGTGATCCCGCGGCGCAGCAGCTCGACGACGGCCTCGCCCGATCGGTGTGCGAACGCGTCGCGGCGGCGGTCCGCGCTCGGCGGCGCTGCGGAGCCGGGGATCGACATCCCCATCGCCTCGGCGACCGACGCCATCGTGTTCGCGGTGTACATCCCGCCGCACGCACCCTCGCCGGGGCAGATCGCACGCTCGATGCGACCGAGGTCCTCCTCGCTCATGAGCCCACGCGCGCACGCCCCGACGGCCTCGAACGCGTCGATGATCGTCACGTCCTTCTCGGTGCCGTCCGACAGCTTGACCCAACCCGGTGCGATCGAGCCGGCGTAGAGGAAGACGCTCGCCAGGTCGAGCCGCGCGGCGGCCATGAGCATCCCCGGAAGCGACTTGTCGCAGCCCGCGAGCAGCACCGACCCGTCCAGCCGCTCGGCCTGCATCACGGTCTCGACCGAGTCCGCGATGACGTCGCGGCTCACGAGCGAGAAGTGCATCCCCTCGTGCCCCATCGAGATGCCGTCCGAGACCGAGATGGTGCCGAACTCGAGCGGGTAGCCGCCCGCGGCGTGCACCCCGGCCTTGACCGCGTCCGCGAGGCGGTCCAGCGACAAGTTGCAGGGCGTGATCTCGTTCCACGAGCTCGCGACGCCGATCTGCGGCTTCGCGAAGTCGTCGTCGCCCATCCCGACAGCTCGCAGCATGCCGCGAGACGCGGTCGCCTCCAGACCGTCCGTGACCTGCCGCGAGCGCGGCTTGATGTCGATCTCACCTGCGTCGGTGCTCATGGGGTCACTGTAGGACCGGCCTCGCGGCGCCGCCCCGCGGTGCGCACGTCAGAGTGACAACGCGAGCCGCAGGCCTCGAGACACGTCGGACATCAAAGGCGCCCTGACCGTGCCGACACGCTCCACCAGCTCACGCTTGTCCACCGTGACGAGTGCGGTGACGTTCACGACGCTGTCGCGCGCCAACCCGGTGGCATGGGCGGGGAGCAGGACGTTGCCGGGCATCGCGGCGAGCGCGACGTTCGACGTCATCACGGCGACGACGACCGTCGCGAGGCGGCTCGCGTTGTACGCGTCGTCCTGGACGACCACGACCGGCCTTCGACGTGCGGGCCGACTCCCCTCCGCCTCGCCCAGGTCCAGCCAGAAGACGTCACCACGGACGATCACCAGTCGTTCTCGCCGACACCCTCGCCGACACCCTCGCCGACACCGCCGACCGCGAGCCGTCGGCGCCCCGCCGCGACCGCGAAGTCGTGGCTGTCGTCGCCGACGCCGACGTACTCGACGACGAGGTCGATGCGCTCCTGGACGGAGTCTGCGGCGGTCCGCTCGAGGAGGAGCCGAGCTCCGCGCGTGTAGAACTCGGAACGCGAGATCCCTAGCTCGGCCGCGCGCGACTCGACGAGCGCGAACGTCTCCTCGGGGACCGAGATCGCCGTCTTCATCCGGCGAGTATAACCGGTATGACCGGCACCCGCCCCGGGTTCAGCCGCGGCGGATCAGGCTCACGTCGCGCACTGCGCCGCGGTCGGCCGAGGTCGCCATCGCCGCGTACGCCTGCAGCGCGGGCGAGACGTAGCGGTCACGGTCCTTGGGCTGCCAAGGCCGCTCGGACGCCTCCATCTTCGCCCGTCGGTCTGCCAGGACGGCATCCGGAACGTTGATGCGGATGAGGCGCGTCTCGACGTCGATCTCGATCTCGTCGCCGTCCTCGATGAGCGCGATCGCGCCGCCCGCCGAGGCCTCCGGGGAGACGTGCCCCACCGAGATGCCGCTCGAGCCGCCCGAGAACCGGCCGTCGGTGATGAGCGCGCACACCTTGCCGAGCCCGCGGCCCTTGATGAACGACGTCGGGTAGAGCATCTCCTGCATGCCCGGACCGCCGGACGGCCCCTCGTAGCGCACGACGACCACGTGACCGGGCTTGACCTGCTTCGACAGGATCTTGTCGACCGCGTCCTCCTGCGACTCGCACACGATCGCGGTCCCGACGAAGTGGAAGAGCTCCGGGTCGATGCCGGCCGTCTTGATGATCGCGCCGTCCTGCGCGAGGTTGCCGCGCAGCACCGCGAGGCCCCCCTCGACGGTGTACGCGTGCTCGACGTCGCGGATGCAGCCGTTCGCGGCGTCGGTGTCGAGCGAGTCCCACACGTTGCTCGTCGAGAACGCCTGCGTCGTGCGCACGCCGCCCGGGGCCGCGTGGAACAGGTCGATCGCGCGCTCGGTCGCACGGCCACCGCGGACGTCCCAGTCGTCGAGCCACGCGCGCAGCGTCGGGGTGTGCACGCTCGTCACGTCGTGGTCCAGCAGGCCCCCGCGGTCCAGCTCGCCCAGCAGCGCCGGGATGCCGCCCGCGCGGTGCACGTCCTCCATGTGGAAGTCGGGGTGGTTCGGGGCGACCTTCGACAGGCAGGGCACGCGGCGCGAGATCTCGTCGATGTCGGCGAGCGTGAAGTCGACCTCGGCCTCCTGCGCGGCGGCGAGGACGTGCAGGACGGTGTTGGTCGAGCCGCCCATCGCGACGTCGAGCGCCATCGCGTTGGCGAACGCCGCCTTGGTCGCGATGCCGCGCGGCGCGGCGGTGTCGTCCTCGTCGTCGTAGTAGCGGCGGGCCAGGTCGACGACCGTGCGACCGGCCTCGAGGAACAGCTCGCGGCGCGCTGCGTGGGTCGCGAGCGTCGAGCCGTTGCCCGGGAGCGACAGCCCGAGCGCCTCGGTCAGGCAGTTCATCGAGTTGGCGGTGAACATCCCCGAGCACGAGCCGCACGTGGGGCAGGCGCTCTCCTCGACCTTGGCGAGCGCGTCGTCGGACACGTTGTCGTCGGCCGAGTAGTTGATCGCGTTGATGAGGTTGAGGTGCGTGCTCGCCACACCGTTGGCGACGACGGCCTTGCCGGCCTCCATCGGACCGCCCGAGACGAACACGACCGGGATGTTCAGGCGCAGCGCCGCGTTGAGCATGCCCGGCGTGATCTTGTCGCAGTTCGAGATGCACACGAGCGCGTCGGCGCAGTGCGCGTTGACCATGTACTCGACCGAGTCGGCGATGAGGTCGCGGCTCGGCAGCGAGTAGAGCATTCCGCCGTGGCCCATCGCGATGCCGTCGTCGACCGCGATCGTGTTGAACTCCTTGGCGACGCCGCCGGCCTCACGGATCGCGGACGCGACCAGGTCCCCCATGTCCTTGAGGTGCACGTGCCCGGGCACGAACTGCGTGTACGAGTTGGCGATCGCGACGATCGGCTTGCCGAAGTCCTCCGACCCCATGCCGGTCGCGCGCCACAGCGCGCGGGCGCCGGCCATGTTGCGGCCGTGGGTGGACGTACGCGAGCGCAGGGGACGGCTCATCGCGGTGGTGCTCCTTCGGCGGATCGGGGGGCGCTCGGGGCGCCCGCCCACACTACGTCCGCGTCCCGGCAGGTGGTCGCACGCGTCCGACCTGTGACCCTTGGGCGGGCCTCAGGCCTGCACCGCCGCGTCGCCCTCGGCGCCCTCCCGGATGTGCCGCGTGACCCACGGTGCCACGGCGAACATCCCGAGCGCGAACACGAGAGCGACCGCGCCGATCCAGCCGAAGTACTGGGCGTTCGACGCACCTTCGGTCGCCTGCACCAGCTGCGCGGTGATCGCGTTGCCGGCCGACGTCGCGAGGAACCACAGCGCCATCGCCTGGCCCCGGAACGCCTTCGGCGCGAGCAACGTCGTGGCGGCGAGCCCCACGGGCGACAGGCAGAGCTCCCCGAGCGTCTGGACCAGGTACACGACGACGAGCACCCACCAGGGCGACTTCCCGCCGTCCGCGGCCGCGGCCATGAACGCGAGGAACACGAAGCTCAGCGCCGCGAGCGTGAGCCCGAGCGCGAACTTCACGGACGTCGGCGGACGGTCGTCGAGCCGCATCCACAGCCACGCGAACACCGGCGCCAGCAGGATGATGAAGCCCGGGTTGAGCGACTGGTAGAACACGGGCGAGATCGTCCACGAGCCGAGCGTGCGGTCGGTGTCGTACTTCGCGAAGTCCGCGAGCGTGCTGGCGGCCTGCTCGAAGATCATCCAGAACAGCATCGCCGCGACGAAGAGCGGGACGTAGGCGCGCAGCCGCGAGCGCTCGGGGGCCGTGACCTTGGGGGAACGGAACATCACCCAGAACGTCGCGACGGGCGCGGCGAGCGCGACGTAGGACAGCGCGTCGACGAACGTGTCGAGGGTCAGCTCGCCGCGCACGGCCCACGCGATCGCGAGCGCGACGAGGCAGCCGGCGGCGACGGCGCCGAACAGCCGCGCGACCGGTCCGCGGTCCGCCTCGGTGAGCGGGTTGGGGGGCACGGCGCCGGCCTCGCCGATGTACCGGCGGCCGAGCACGAACGCGACGAGCGCGAGCGCCATGCCGATCGCGGCGACGAGGAAGCCCGCGTGGTAGCCCCAGGCGCCCTGCACGGCCCCGACGACGAACGGCGCGCTGAGCGAGCCGATGTTGATGCCCATGTAGAAGATCGAGAACGCCGAGTCGCGGCGCGGGTCGTCGCGCGAGTAGAGCTCTCCGACCATCGAGGAGACGTTGGGCTTGAGCAGGCCGGTGCCGAGCGCGACCAGCGCGATGCCGGCGAACGAGAAGCCCGCGCCGGGGATCGAGAGCGACACGTGGCCGGCGGCGATGACGACGCCGCCGTACAGCACGGCGCGACGCGCGCCGACGACCCGGTCGGCGAGCCAGCCGCCGAGCACCGACACGAGGTACACCGACGCCCCGTAGGCGGCGACGAGCGCCTGCCCTGACGTGCCGTCGATCCCGAGCCCGCCGTTGGCTGCGGTGTCCGTCAGGTAGTAGAGCAGGATGCCGCGCATCCCGTAGTAGCTGAACCGCTCCCACAGCTCGGTCCCGAACAGCGTGGCGAGCCCCATCGGCTGGCCGAAGAACGCCCGGTCGCGCGGCAGCGGTCCCGCAGGCCCGACCCTCGTCGGCTCCACCGCTGCGTCGCTGCCCGGCTGCGCGTCCCCTGGTCCGCTCATGGGCTCATCGTGGCGGCACCGTCCGCGACGCACCAGCCCTGGCGCTCTCCCCACCTGCACGGACGGGTGCCCGCGGTCCACGCGCGCGGGCCTGCGGCCCCCCGTCGCTCCTCGCGCGCTCGTCGGCGCCGGCACGTACGGTCGGTCGGTGACCAGCGTCCAGTGGTTCCGGCGAGACCTGCGGCTCGCGGACAACCCGTCGCTGGTGGCGGCCGTGCGACGGGCTCGCGACGACGGCGGCGAGGTGGTGCCGCTCTTCGTCGTCGACCCGGCGCTGTGGCGCTCGTCCGGCGCTCCACGGCTCACGCACCTGGCCGCGAGCCTCGCGGCCCTCGACGCGCAGGTGCGCGACGGTGGCGGTCGCGGCCTCGTCGTGCGGCACGGTCGTCCGGAGCAGGCTGTCGCGGAGCTCTCTCGCGAGGTGGGCGCGACGAGCGTGCACGTGAGCGGCGCGACCGAGCCGTACGGGCGCCGCCGCGACGACGCCGTGCGTACCGCGCTCGGAGACGTCGAGCTCGTCGCGACCGGGTGCCCGTACGCGGTCGCACCTGGCCGCCTGCGCACGGGTGCGGGTACGCCGTACCAGGTGTTCACGCCTTTCCGTCGCGCGTGGCTCGACCACGGGTGGGCCGCCCCGGCGCCCCGGCCCCGCGACGTGCCGTGGGGTGGTGCACGCTCGGAGGACCTCCCCCGCGCGCAGGCGCCGGACGTCGCGCTGCCCGCCGCGGGTGAGCACGCGGCACGCGAGCGGTGGCACCGGTTCGTGCGCGAGCAGCTCGACGGCTACGCCGACGAGCGCGACCGCCCCGACCTCGACACCACCTCGGCGATGTCGACGCCGCTGAAGTACGGCGAGCTGCACCCGCGCACACTGCTGGCCGACCTGGCGCAGCATGCCCGCGATCACGGCTCCCCGTCCGTCGCGGTCTACCGCTCCGAGCTGGCGTGGCGCGAGTTCCACGCCGACGTGCTCTGGCACCACCCCGCGTCCGCCACGCGGTCGCTGCGGGCCGTGCTGCCCGACGACTCGTGGGCGACCGGCGCGGAGGCGGACGCGGCTCTCGACGCGTGGGCCGCAGGCCGTACGGGCTACCCGTTCGTCGATGCCGGCATGCGACAGCTGCTCGCGTCGGGGTGGATGCACAACCGGGTGCGGATGGTCGTCGCCTCGTTCCTGGTCAAGGACCTGCACGTGCGGTGGCAGCGCGGTGCGGAGCACTTCATGGCGCGGCTCGTGGACGGCGACGTCTCGCAGAACCAGCTCAACTGGCAGTGGGTGGCAGGGACCGGCCGGGACGCGGCGCCCTACTTCCGGGTGTTCAACCCCGTGACCCAGGGCGAGAGGTTCGACCCCGACGGCGCGTACGTGCGTCGGTGGGTGCCAGAGCTGCGCGGCACACCGGGACGGGCCGTGCACCGCCCGTGGGACCTCGAGCCCCCGCCCGCCGGGTACCCCGCGCCGATCGTCGACCATGCGACGGAGCGGCGCCGGGCCCTCGACGACCTGCGTCGAGGGCCCGGCTGAGCCTCACGAGCCGTAGACGCGCACCTCCCAGATCGACACGCCCCACTGCGTGAGCCGCGTCGGCGCATCGATCCGCAGGTAGCGCCCGGTGCCGGACACGGCGACGGCGTCCGGTGCGGAGCTCGTCTTCGTCACGGTCGCCGCCGTGCGCCACGGTCCCGTCGGCGAGTCGGCCAGCTGGACGCTGAACTGCTTCGCGGCCGCGGTCTCCCAGTCGATCTGCACCTGCGTGAGCGTGCGGCTCTGCCCGAGGTCCACCTGCCACCACTGCCCGTCGGCCGACGCGCTCTCCCACCTGGTCCCGGCGTCACCGTCGACCGCGCGAGCGGCCGTGTTCCCCCCGGTGACGCTGCTCGCCGTGGCCGTGCGGCCCTTGGCGAGCTCGGTCGGTGCGGGAGCGTCGGTCGACTCGCCGAGCGCGCGCAGCGACCAGATGGACACGCCGTACCCGGTCAGCCGCGTCGGGGCGTCGATGCGCAGGTAGCGACCGGTCCCGTCGACCGCGACGTCGTCCGCCGCGGCGCTCGACTTGTCGACCGTGGCGAGCGTGGTCCACGGCCCGGTCGCACTGTTCGAGACGAGCACGGAGAACCGCTTCGCCGCGGCCGTCTCCCAGTCGATCTGGACCCGCTGCAGGTGCCGGCTGCTGCCGAGGTCCACCTGGATCCACTGCGCGTCGGCGAACTGGCTCTCCCACCGGGTGCCGCCGTCACCGTCGACCGCGAGCGCGGCAGCGTTCGCACCGCTGACGCTGCTCGCGGTGGCCGTCCTGCCACGTGCGAGGTCGACGAGCGAGCCCGTGGGCGTCGGGGTCGGCGTCGGGGTGGGATCCGTGGACCCTCCTCCGGCGCCGACGGCGACCGCGCTCGTGCCCCTGAGCCCGTTCCACGTCGCGGAGACCGTGCTCGTGCCGGCCGTCGTCGGCGCGCTGAACGTCCCGCTCGCCGACACGCTCCCGCCGCCGGTCACCGACCACGTCGGGGAGACCGCACCGCCGCGTCCCTGCGCGTCGAACGCGTACGCCGCGAGCGTGCGCGTGCCGCCGGCGGGGACCGCCACGCTGCCGGGCGACACCCGCAGCACGTTCGGCGTCACCGACGACGCCGACGGCACACCGCGCACCGCGAGCTCCCAGAACGAGAACCCGTACCCGGTCAGCCGTGTGTGCAGCGCGAGGCGCAGGTAGCGGCCCGAACCCGTGAGCGCCAGGTCGTCGGCCGACGCGTCGGTCTTGGTGACCGAGCGGATCGTCGTCCACGGCCCGTTCGCGGACGACGACACCTGGACGTCGTACGTCTTGGCCGCGGCCGCCTCCCACGTGATCTTCGCGCCCGTGAGCTCGTAGCTCGCGCCGAGGTCGAGCTGGTACCACTGCTCGTCCGCGAACGGGCTCTCCCACCGCGTCGTCGCGGAGCCGTCGACGCCGAGCGACGCCGTGCCGCCGCTCGCCGTGGCGGTCGCGCCGCCGGCGAGCTGCTGCTCGGTCGCGACGGCCACCACGGCCGACCCCTGCACGGACCCGACGCTCGCGGTCACGGCCGCCGACCCCACCGCGGACGCGGTGAGCTTCCCCGCGGCCACGGTCCCGACCCCTGGCGCGCTCCACGTGACGCCCGACAGCGGGTACGGGTCGCCGTACTGGTCGACGCCAGCCGCGGAGAACGTCGCGGTCCCACCGACCGTGGTCCGTGCGAAGCCGGGACTCACGTCGATCCCGGTGAGCACGGGGGCGGGGGCGACGCGGATCGTCGTGGTGGCCTTGACGCTGCCCGACGTCGCCGTCACGGTCACCTTCTCGGTGCTCGTCGTCGCGGAGAAGACACCCGCCGACGAGATCGTGCCGCCGCCGCTCACGGACCACGTGAGCCCCGGGGTGGCGGTCGTCGCCCCGTTCTGGTCGATCCCGCGGGCCGAGAACGTGACCGACGACCCCGGTGCGACGGTCCGCACGGCGGGCGACGCCGACAGCTCGATCGTCGTGAGCGTCGAGCCCAGGCCGGTCGAGCGCACGAGCGTGCGGGCCGGCACCGCGATCGAGCCGATCTGCGTGCTGCCGTCGAGCACCGCGTACGTCTGCTGCGCGCCCGTCGGGTTGTAGACGACGTAGGTGTACGTCGAGCCGTTCTTGTAGACCTGGCTCGTCGGGGCCGCGACGTGCCTGCTCACCACCTCCTGGCCGAGCGAGATGTTGGCGAGGCCGTTGTAGTACACCGCGCCCGCCATCGACACGCCGCGCGCCACCGGGTCGGCCCGGCGGTCGAGCTCGGCGATCACGTCCGCGTACTGCGCCGGGTCGGCCTGCGCGAGGTACCCGAGCACGACGTTGCCGAGCGCGTCGCCCATGAGCGAGTAGACGTCGGCGGCGTGCGCGGTGTCGCGGCCCGCGACGTAGTCGCGCACGTCGTAGGCGTACTTCTGCCGCGCCGTCGCGAGGTCCTCGCCCGTGTCCTTGGCGAGCACGGCCGGGCGCTCGTCGAACATCTTCGCGAGCAGCTCGCGCGCGGCGGTGCGGTCCCATCCGAAGTAGCCGAACCACGGGCCGGTGGGCATCCACTGGATGCCGTAGATCCACGCGGGGTCGCCGCTGAAGTACGTCGCGAACGCCTGACCGGAGTCGAACAGGATGCCGGTCGTGCCGTGCTGGTAGGCGGCGGGCCGGTTGGTCGTCCCCGCGTTTCCGGTGGTCAGCGACGGGCCGGGGGTGTCCAGCCAGTACTCCTGCACCGCGGCCCGTTCGGTCACGTAGCCCATCGCACCCGTGGCCTGCATCTTGTCGTCGCCGAGCGCCGAGCCCAGCAGGAACACGCCGACCCAGGACTGGATCGCCTCGGAGCTGGACTCCTGGTTGTTGCCGCCGGGCGAGCTCGTGCCGCCCGCGTAGGAGTGCCCCTCCCAGGTGTCGAACGTGCGCAGGTAGGGGAAGTCCGTGCTCGTGCGGTCGCCGTTCGCGTACTGCTTCGCCACCAGCGTCGCCATCGGGCCGTACTGCTGCCCCCACGTCGGGTCGTCCATCGCGAGCAGCGCGGCCGCCAGCGTGAAGTACCCGTAGTGGAAGTGGTTGTCCGTGAACTGGAACGAGCCGTAGGAGTCGGAGAAGCCGACGAGCGCCTTCCACGTCGGGTACCGCGCGAAGAAGTGCTCGGTCTCCCCCGGTGTGTACGTGAACCAGTCGCCGAGCGCGGTCGTGAGGGTCTTCTTGAGCGCGGTGTAGGCGCCCGTGTCACCGACCTGCTTGGCCATCGTCATGTACTCGGCGAGCTGCAGGACGTCCTTGCCGCCCCAGTACGTGTCGCCGCCGTAGCCGGTCTTGCCGGCGTAGTCCTCGACGTACTTCCGCACGCGGGCCGCCGCGTCTCCCGTCGGCGCGGGGGCGACGGGCAGGATCCCGGTGAACGGGTAGCGCAGCACCCAGCCGCCCGTGCCGACGGTCATCTTGAGCCGTCCGTGCGGTGCGTCGTAGCCGTATCCGGTGAACGCGAGCGTGTTCTTCGCCTGCACGTAGTGGTGCGGCAGCCAGCCCTGGATCGTCGCGTGGTCCGTGCCCTCGAGCACGTCGGTGCGCACGTCCCACGTCTCGCGCACCTCACCCGCGGTGGGGTCGTAGGCGTAGGTCATCGTGGTGTCACGCGGGACCGCGAACGCGTGGGCCTGCAGGTCCGCCAGGCTCGCGCCCGTGGCGGGGATCGCGCTGACGACGAGGTAGCCCTTCGCCGACGTCACCGTGAGGACGTCGCCCGCACGCTCGACCGACGCGTCCGCGGGCAGGTGCAGGCCGAACGAGCGACCGTTCTGCGTGACCTGGAGCGCCGCGACCTTCGCGGGGAACGTGACGGCCTTGCCGTCGAGGCCGGTCACCGTCGCGTCCTTGCCGAGCCGCACCTGGGGTGTGACGCCCTTCGTCTCGAACCACACGTACGGCGTCCCCCGTGCGGCGGTGACGTCCATGCGCTGGCCCGACGACGACGTCATCCGCCAGCTGACGTCCCAGTCGCCCCAGCTCAGCGCCTTGGCGTCGAGCGCCTGGAACGTCGAGGAGAACCGGGTGTCGATGCCACTCACGTCGTCGGTCCGGACGAACTGGTCCGCGAGCACGTGACCCCAGCCGCCCGTGCTCGAGTCGAAGATCTCGACCTTGGCGGAGCGGCCCTTCAGGTCGCTCAGGTCCCACGTCACCCAGGACAGCTGCTCGGAGCTCTTGCCCGTCGCGGTCCGGACCGCCTGGCCGTCGACGAGCAGGCGGACGCCGACCCCGGTGGACCCGCCGCCGACCTGGAACGCGAGGTAGCGGCGCTCGACCGTGAACGCGGGTGACGTGAGCGTGCCCGTCGCGCCGTCGCCGCCGACGAAGCTGTTCGCCAACCCCTTCCCGGTGAACCCGCTGACCGTGCTCTGGCCGGCGTTGGTGCCGGTGCTGACCCCCGTGAACGCGTTCCCGGTCGCCGTCCAGCCCGTGGGCAGCGCGGCCTCGAAGTCCGCCATCACGACGTCGCCGGGCAGCGGCGCGGGCTGCCCGACCCCGCCGACCTCGATCTCGTCGGACAGGACCCTCGCCGTGCCGTCCGCGTTCCACTGGGTCGGGTAGAACACCTTGGTCCCCGACGCCGAGTTCGACAGGACGAGCGGGTCCGCCCACAACGAGCCCGAGTACCTGCTGACGACGAGGTCGGTCCACCACTGGTTGGTCGGCACGGGCTTGCCGGCGACCGAGCCGTCGATGAACAGCGGCTTGTCGACCCAGCCCGAGACGTCGTGGTCGGTCGAGTCGAGCGCCGCGGGCGGCGCCGACGCGTAGGAGCCGGACCCGACCGCCACGACCGACGGGTTCGGGACCGGTGCCGCGGAGGCGGGCGCGACGAGCGCTCCGGCGCCGAGGCCGGCCGCGACGACGAGGGCCGCGGCGGAGACGACCGCGGGAGGGCGGAGGCGAGCGGGGACACGCATGCAGGTGGACCTCTTCCGTGACGCGCGAGCCTCGTTGCTCGCGTCAGGTGCGCTCCGGGAGGGCCGTTCCCGAGGGAGCGCTCCCTGAGCGTAGCGAAAGGGTCATTCAGGTCACAACGCGCGATTTCCTGGGGAGCGCTCCCCGCCCAGATGTGGTGGAAGTGTGACGAAGTGGGGACGAACGTCCCGGGAACTCGTCGCGACGCAGCGGAACGCTGGAGGCACGACGTCGACCTCGACGCCATTCGGATCCATCGAGAGAGCACGACCATGACCGCCCTTCGTACTCCGGACACCGCGTCGGCGACCTATGTCACCGAGACCGACGTCGTCACCTCCAGCAAGGCGCGCGTGACCCTCGCGATCGCCCGCCTCGCGACCGGCTTCATCTTCCTGTGGGCCTTCCTCGACAAGACGTTCGGCCTGCACTACAGCACCGGCGCCCCGGTGGCCGAGGGCAAGCCCTCGCTGTCGTGGATCGACGGCGGCCAGCCCAGCCAGGGCTTCCTGAAGTTCGGCACCACGGGTCCGCTCAAGGACTTCTTCGCGAACATCGCGAGCCCGCTCACCGACTGGCTGTTCATGCTCGGCATGCTCGGCGTCGGCGCCGCGGTCATGCTCGGCATCGGCCTGCGCGTCTCGGCGTGGTGCGGCTCGATCATCATGGCGATGATGTGGCTCGCCGAGTGGCCGCTCGCTCAGGGGTCGACCAACCCGCTGATCGACTACCACGTCATCTACGCGCTGGTGCTCGTCGTCGTCGCCCTCACGTTCGCGGGCGACACGTGGGGCCTGGGCCGCTGGTGGGCGAACCTGCCGATCGTGCGCAAGAACCCCTGGCTCCGCTGACACGCCGTGCACGACGAAGGTCCCCGGGTCTCGACCCGGGGACCTTCGTCGTCGCGTCAGCCGATCTGACCGGCCCGGAACTCGTCCTCGAGCATCGACATGACGATCGCGTCGCAGAACCCGTCGCCGTCGCGGTACGCGTCCCGCCGACGACCCTCGTGCCGGAACCCGATGTTCTCGTACAGCGACTGCGCACGGGCGTTGATGCTCAGGACGTCGAGCTCGACGCGGTGCAGCCCCAGCCCGTCGAACGCGAACCCGAGCACCAGCTGGATCGCCTCGGTGCCGTACCCGCGGCCGCGGTACGCGGGCCCCATCGCGAGCCGCAGGTTCGCCGAGCGCACGACGTCGTCGATCTCGTTGAGCACGATCTCGCCGCGGTACTCGTCGGTCCCGCCGGCGGTCACCGCGAAGTCGTAGCGTCCCTGAGCGTCGCCCCGGCTCGCGCACCACGCCTCGATCTCCTCGAGCGTGAACACCTGCGTCGTCCCCGTGAGGCGGTTGCCCTCCTCGTCGCCCAGGGCGGCCCACATCGCGGGTGCGTCGTCGGCCCGGATCGGTCGCAGGGTGATCATCTCGCCCTGCAACGTCGGCTTGTCCATCGACGTCTCCTCTCGTCCACAGGGACGATACGGCGCGCATGTGGCAGCGACGTTACCGCGGTGCGACCGCGCGCTCAGGGAGCCGCGACCAGCGGCTCGCGTGCGTCGTGCTCGGCCTCCTCGATCGCCAGGTGGGTCACGGCGCCGGTGCCGCGGAAGTGCCCGGCGGTCGCCAGGACGAGGCCGACGACGGCCCAGGCCGCCAGCGCGAGCCACAGCTGCGACGCGTCGGCACGGGGGAAGTAGGAGTGGTCGCGCAGGAGCGCCGCAGCTGCCCCCGGCGGCATCCACTGGCCGATGGCCCCCCAGGGCGCGGGCAGCATCTGCCAGGGCGCGGCCGCCGACGCGAGCGGGTTGGCGAAGAGCAGGAACAGTACGGGGCCGATCGCGATGCCGGCTCGCCCGACGAGCGACACGAACCCGACGATCACGCCGCCGATCGCGGCGAGCGTGAGGGCGACGATCGCCGCGTTGACGAGGTAGGCGCCCTGGAGGGCGTCGAGCATCCCCTGCACGACCCCCGCGACCGTGAGCCCGCCGACGACCGCGTAGACGCCGACGGCGGCGACCCTGCGCCACACCCCGACGACGAGGAGCGACACGGAGATGCCGCCGATCATGCCGCCGAGCACGAGCGGCAGCGTCACGACGCCGAGCACCGTGCCGCGCGGGTCGCCGCTCCCGAGCGGGACGACGTCGGTGACGGACACCTGCGCGTCGACGCCGTTCGCCTGGAGCTGCTGGGTCAGCACGGGTGCGAGCGAGCCGAGCTGCTGCGCCACGACCGCGCTGCCCGCGCTCGTCGTGAGGATCTCGGGCTGCGCGCCGAGGACGACCGCACCGTAGACGTCACGCGTCTCGATGAGGTCGACGGCGCCGGCGCGGTCCGCGGCGGGGACGACGTCGAACACGCCCGGGGCCCGCTCGTCAAGCGCTCCGGTGAGCTGTGCGACCGCGGCGGGCGGCCCGGCGACCGCGACCGGGAGGTCCTTGGCCTTCGAGACCGCGCTCGGCCACAGGAACGCGAGCGCGAGGACGGCGGCAGCCGCCGCGAGCGCGGTGCCGAGCGCGGCCAGCCGACGCCACGAGGTCTGGACGTTCATGGGGACTCCTCAAACAGAAGGATTGTTCGTTTTTCAGGTTCCACCCCGTCCGGCGGCTTGTCAAGAACGTTCGTTCGTTTTTATGGTGGGACGTGCCCAAGGTCACCGACGAGTACCGCGCCGCCCGACGCGACGAGATCGCCGACGCCGCGCTGCGCGCCTTCCGGCGCACGGGCTTCCAGGCGACCTCGATGGCCGACATCATCAGCGAGTCCGGCCTGTCCGCGGGAGCCATCTACGGGCACTTCGCGAGCAAGAACGCGCTGGTCATGGCCGTCGCCGAACGGATCGTCGGCTCCCGCGTGGCCGACGTCGAACGGCTCGCCGCACTCGACCCCATGCCCCCGCCCCCGCGGGTCCCGCGCATGCTCGTCGAGGGGATGGTGCGCGACCTCGGGTCGACCGGCGTCATGCTGCAGCTGTGGGGCGAGGGCGTCACCGACCCCGAGCTGCGCACCCTGGCGGCGTCGGTGCTCGCCGAGCTGCGGCGCACGCTCGGCCGCTACGTGGCCCTGTGGCACGAGCGTGCGCACGGCGCCACCGCGTCCGGGGCGCACGAGATCGGCGTCGCTCAGGCCCCGCTGCTCGTCTCGGCCGTGCAGGGGTACGTCATCCAGGCGACCCTCGTCGAGGACTTCGACGGCGACGCGTACCTCGACGCGCTCGAGCGGTACTTCCCGGCATGACGACGCCCGGCGACCCGTCCGGGTCGCCGGGCGTCGGACGGATCAGCCCTGGACGCGCTCGAGCACGAGCTCGCGCACGCGCCCGGCGTCCGCCTGGCCGCGCGTCGCCTTCATGACTGCGCCGATGATCGCGCCCACCGGGCCGAGGTTGCCGGACCGGATCTTGTCCGCGACGTCGGGCTGGGCCGCGAGCGCCTCGTCGATCGCCGCGAGCAGCGGACCGTCGTCGGACACGACCTCCAGCCCACGCGCCACGACGACCGACTCCGGGTCGCCCTCGCCCGCGAGCACGCCCTCGAGCACCTGACGAGCGAGCTTGTCGTTGATCCGCCCGGAGTCGACGAGCCCCTGCAGCGCCCCGATCTGCGCGGGCGTGATCGGCAGCTCGGCGAGCTCGACGTCCTGCTGCTTCGCGGTGCGGGCGAGCTCGCCCATCCACCACTTGCGGGCCGCCGCCGGCGACGCCCCCGCGGCGACCGTCGCCTCGATGAGCTCGACCGCGCCCGCGTTGACGACGTCGCGCATCTCGGCGTCCGCGTAGCCCCACTCGCCCTGCAGCCGACGACGACGCGCGGCCGGCAGCTCGGGCAGCGCGGCCCGGATGCCCTCGACCCACGCGCGGTCCGGCACGATCGGGACGAGGTCCGGCTCGGGGAAGTACCGGTAGTCCTCGGCGTCCGACTTCACGCGGCCCGACGTCGTGATGCCCGTGTCCTCGTGCCAGTGCCGCGTCTCCTGCACGACCGACGCACCCGCGTCGAGCACCGCCGCCTGGCGCGAGACCTCGTAGCGGACCGCGCGCTCGATCGAGCGGAACGAGTTGACGTTCTTCGTCTCGGTACGCGTCCCGAGCGGGGAGTCGGGCGTCGCGCGCAGCGACACGTTGACGTCCGCGCGCACGTTGCCGCGCTCCATGCGGGCCTCGGACACCTCGAGCGCCCGGAAGATGTCCCGCAGCGTCTGGACGTACGCCCGCGCGACCTCGGGGGCCCGCTCGCCCGCCCCGACGATCGGCTTCGTGACGATCTCCACCAGGGGGATGCCCGCCCGGTTGTAGTCGACGAGCGAGTACTCGGCGCCGTGGATGCGACCCGTCGCGCCGCCGACGTGCGTGTTCTTGCCGGCGTCCTCCTCCATGTGCGCGCGCTCGATCTCGACGCGGAACACCGTGCCGTCCTCGAGCTCCACGTCGAGGAAGCCCTCGTACGCGATCGGCTCGTCGTACTGCGACGTCTGGAAGTTCTTCGGCACGTCCGGGTAGAAGTAGTTCTTGCGCGCGAACCGGCAGCTCTCGGCGATCGAGCACCCGAGCGCCAGCCCGATGCGCACCGCGTACTCCACGGCGGTGCCGTTCACGGCCGGCAGCGCGCCCGGCAGCCCGAGCGACACCGGGGTGACCTCGGTGTTGGGCTCGGCGCCGAACGACACGGGCGCGCCGTCGAACATCTTGGTGCGCGTGCCGAGCTCGACGTGCACCTCGATGCCGATCACGGGGTCGAACCGGGCGATCGCCTCGTCATAGTCGACCAGGTCCACCTGCGTGCTCATCGGGTCTCCAGCTCCGGGGCCTGGGCCAGCAGCGGCCCGCCCCACGTGTTCTCCAGCATCGCCTCGAGCGCGGCGCCCACCCGGTACAGGCGGTCGTCCGCCTTCGCGGGCGCGAGCACCTGGAAACCGACGGGCAGGCCGTCGTCGGACAGCCCGGCGGGTAGCGACAGGCCGGGGACGCCCGCGAGGTTGGCGGGGATCGTCGCGACGTCGTTGAGGTACATCGCGAGCGGGTCGTCGAGCTTCTCGCCCAGCTTGAACGCGGTCGTCGGCGCCGTGGGCGAGACGAGCACGTCTGCCTGCGCGAACGCGGCGTCGAAGTCGCGCTGGATGAGCGTGCGGACCTTCTGCGCGCTGCCGTAGTAGGCGTCGTAGTAGCCCGCGGACAACGCGTACGTGCCGAGGATGACGCGGCGCTTGACCTCGTCGCCGAAGCCCTGGCCGCGCGTCGCGGCCATGACGCGCTCGGCGGTCGGGTTGTCCTCGGGGACGACGCGCAGGCCGAAGCGCATGCCGTCGAACTTCGCGAGGTTGCTCGACGCCTCCGCGGGGAGGATCAGGTAGTACGCCGCGAGCGCGTACGTGAAGTGCGGGCAGGAGACCTCGACGATCTCGGCGCCCGCGCCGCGCAGCAGCTCGAGCGACTCCTCGAACCGGGCCAGGACGCCGGGCTGGTACCCCTCGCCCTGCAGCTCGGTGATGACGCCGACGCGCACCCCGGACAGGCCGGCCGTCGCGCCCCGGCGGGCCGCAGCGACGAGCGCCGGCAGCGGCTCGGCGATCGACGTCGAGTCGCGCGGGTCGTGGCCGCCGATGAGCTCGTGCAGCAGCGCGCTGTCGAGCACCGTGCGCGTCACGGGGCCGGCCTGGTCGAGCGACGACGCGAGCGCGATGAGCCCGTAGCGCGAGACCGAGCCGTAGGTGGGCTTGACCCCGACCGTGCCGGTGACGGCCGCGGGCTGGCGGATCGAGCCGCCCGTGTCGGTGCCGATCGCGAGCGGCGCCTCGTACGCGCCCACGGCCGCGGCCGAGCCGCCGCCCGAGCCGCCGGGGATCCGGTCGAGGTCCCACGGGTTGTGCGTGTTGCCGTACGCGGAGTGCTCGGTCGACGAGCCCATCGCGAACTCGTCCATGTTCGTCTTGCCGAGGATCGGCAGCCCGGCGGCCTTGATCTTCTCGACGAGCGTCGCGTCGTACGGCGGCACCCAGCCCTCGAGGATGCGCGAGCCCGCGGTCGTCGGCAGGCCGCGCGTCACGACGACGTCCTTGACCGCGATCGGGACGCCCGCGAGCGCGTGCAGCTGCTCGCCGCGTGCGCGCCGCTCGTCGACGTCGCGCGCCGTGGCGAGCGCCTCGTCGGTGCTGACGTGCAGGAACGCGTGCACCGCGTGGTCCACGGCACCGATGCGGTCCAGGTGCGCCTGCGTGGCCTCGACGCTCGACACCTCGCCCGCGGCGAGGCTCTCGGCGAGCGCTGCGGCGGTGAGACAGGTCAGGTCGCTCATGCGTCCTCCCCCAGGATCTGCGGCACGAGGAACTTGCCGTCCTGGGCCGCGGGCGCGGCCGCGAGCACCTCGTCGCGGTCCACGGGGGCCACCGGCTCGTCGGTGCGGAACACGTTGGTCAGCGGCAGGGGGTGGCTGGTGGCCGGCACGTCCGGCGTGGCGATCTCGCTCACGCGCGCGACCGACTCGACGATGACGTCGAGCTCGCCCGCGAGGCGGTCCAGCTCCGCGGGCGTCAGGTCGATCCGGGCCAGCCCCGCCACGCGCGCGACCTCGTCGCGGGAGAGGGAGGACATGCGGCGAGTCTAGTGGGCGGGCGGTCGGGCCCGGTCGACGGCCGTGGCGACGAGCGAGAGCAGCGCATGGGCGTACGCGTCGTGGGCCGTGCCGGCCGAGAACACCTGCTCCGGCCGCCCCGGGAGCTCGACGAGCACCTGGTAGCTCCCGTCCGTCGAACGGGCCAGCGACCGGAACGTCCCGCCGAGCAGGTCGCGCAGCTGGTCCTCACGCGGGAGCCACAGCGCGTCCTCCTGCGCGACCGCGTCGAGGGCCCACTCCGTGGTGCCGTTGAATCCGAGCACGGTGCCGGTGTCGTACGCGTGCGCCTCGATCGTCATCTCGCTGATCGTGAAGACCTCGTCGTCCAGGCCGTCGACGAGCACCACGAACCGGTCTCCGGACGCCGGGTGCCACCGCAGCCCGGCGTCACGCAGCAGCAGGGCGAGCTCTACCGAGATCATCGGGCCAGTATCGGGCCGGTGTCAGCCCGGCGCCGGGCGCGCACCCCTCAGAACGCGCCCGGCGCCCTCACCGGTCCGACTCTCCCCCGGACCTCGCCTCGCCCTGTCGTGAGCCCTGTCGTGAGCCCCGTCGTCAGCCCCGTCGTCAGCCCTTCGTCGGCCGCGGCTCAGCGCGCGCTGAACGCCGCGTCGAACGCCGCCGCCGGAGCGTCGAACGCCTTGCTGCGCACGAACTCGAGCGCCTCGGGTGCGCCGACGAGCCGGTCCATCCCGGCGTCCTCCCACTCGACCGAGATGGGCCCGTCGTACCCGATCTGGTTGAGCGCCCGGAACGCCGCCTCCCACGGCACGTCCCCGTGGCCCGTGGACACGAAGTCCCACCCGCGCCGCAGGTCGGCCCACGGCAGGTGCGACGAGAGCCGGCCGTTGCGGCCGTTGCCGAGCCGGACCTTCACGTCCTTGCAGTCCACGTGGTAGATCCGGTCGCGGAACTCGAGGATGAAGTCGACGGGGTCGAGCTGCTGCCAGATGAAGTGGCTCGGGTCCCAGTTGAGCCCGAACGCCTCGCGGTGGCCGATGGCCTCGAGGGCCGCGACCGTGGTCCAGTAGTCGTACGCGATCTCGCTCGGGTGCACCTCGTGCGCGAACCGGACGCCGACCTCGTCGAACACGTCGAGGATCGGGTTCCACCGGTCCGCGAAGTCCTGGTAGCCGGCGGCGATCGCCTCGGCCGAGACCGGCGGGAACATCGCGACGTACTTCCAGATCGACGAGCCGGTGAACCCGACGACGGTCTGCACGCCGAGCCGCGCCGCGAGGCGCGCGGTGTGCTGCATCTCGAGCGCCGCGCGCTGCCGCACGCCCTCGGGGTCGCCGTCGCCCCACACCACGTCGGGCAGGATGTCGCGGTGCCGCTGGTCGATGGGGTCGTCGCACACGGCCTGGCCCTTGAGGTGGTTCGAGATCGCCCACACCTTCAGGCCGTGCCGCTCGAGGATCGCGAGCCGGTCCGCGACGTAGGTGTCGTCGTCCCAGCGCCACGGATCGAGGTGGTCGCCCCAGCACGCGATCTCCAGGCCGTCGTAGCCCCAGCCCGCCGCGAGGCGGCACACCTCCTCGAACGGCAGGTCGGCCCACTGGCCGGTGAACAGGGTCACGGGTCGGGTCATGTCGGGTCCCCTCCTCGGGCGGGTGCTTCCGGCTGCGTCGTCGTCCAGGTCGAGCCTGCCGCGGCCGAGCGCTCGACGGCGTCCAGGACGCGCTGCACCTGCAGCCCGTCGGCGAAGGACGGCGTCGGCTGCGTGCCCGCGGCGATCGCCCCGACGAGGTCGACGACCTGGTGCGTGAACGCGTGCTCGTACCCGAGCCCGTGGCCCGCGGGCCACCAGGCGGCGACGTACGCGTGCTCGGGCTCGGTCACGACGATGCGCCGGAACCCCGCGGTCTCGGCCGGCTCCTGCGCGTCGAAGTAGTGCAGGACGTTCATGTCCTCGAAGTCGAACGCGAGCGAGCCGCGCGAGCCGTTGATCTCTAGGCGGATCGCGTTCTTGCGTCCGTAGGCGAACCGGGTCGCCTCGAACGACGCCAGCCCCCCGCCGGACATCCGGCCGAGGAAGAGCGCCGCGTCGTCGACGGTCACGGGCCCGGTGCGGCCCGACGACGACGTGCCCGAGAGCCCGGAGAACTGGTCCGCCACCGGGCGCTCGTGCACGAACGTCTCCAGCACCGCGCTCACGCCTGTGACCTGCTCGCCCGTGACGAACTGCGCGAGGTCGACCACGTGCGCGCCGATGTCCCCCAGCGCGCCCGAACCCGCCTTCTGCTTGTCGAGCCGCCACGACAGCGGAGCCGCGGGGTCGGCGATCCAGTCCTGCAGGTACTGCGCGCGCACGTGCCGCACGGTGCCGATGCGCCCCTGCTCGACGAGCGTGCGCGCGAGCTGGACCGCGGGGACACGGCGGTAGGTGAAGCCGACCATCGCCAGACCCGACGACCGCGCGGCCGCCGCGGTCATCGCCTCGGCCTCCGCGACCGAGTTGGCGAGCGGCTTCTCGCACAGCACGTGCTTGCCGGCCGCGAGCGCGGCGATCGCGATCTCGGCGTGCGTGTCCCCGGGCGTGCACACGTCGACCAGGTCGACGTCGTCGCGCAGGACGAGCTGCTTCCAGTCGGTCGTCGCCTCGCGCCAGCCGAGCCGTGCGGCTGCCGCGGTCACGGCCTGCTCGTCACGTCCCGCGACGACCGTCATGTCGACGTCGAGCGGGAGGTCGAAGAACCGGGGTGCGGTGCGCCACGCCTGCGAGTGCGCGACGCCCATGAAGGCGTACCCGACCATCCCCACGCCCAGGCGCGGGCGGTCGGTGGGTGCTGCTGCCACGGGTCCCTCCTCACGGAACCGGTCGAGCGGGTGGAGGTCCGGGGCGGGCGGCCGGGCTGCCGCCGCCCGCCCCGGGACCGACCCGGCTCAGGACGCGAACCTCAGGACGTGAAGGCGGTGGGCAGGTACTGGTCCACGTTGTCCTTGGTCACGACCGGTGCGAAGAGCTGGATCTTGCGCGGTACCTCGACCTCGACGAGGTCGCTCATCGCCTTGCCCTGCACCAGCAGCCGGGCGAGCCTGATGCCGTCGGCCGCCTGCGTGGAGGGGTAGATGACGGTCGCCTTGAGCACCGTGTTGTCGGCCTTGATCGCCTCCATGACGTTCTTGGACCCGGCCCCGCCGACCATGAAGAACTCGTCGCGGCCCGCGTTCTCGATCGCCGCGAGCACGCCGACGCCCTGGTCGTCGTCGTGGTTCCAGATCGCGTCGAGCTTGGGTGCCGCCTGCAGCAGGCTGGCCGCCGCGGCCTCGCCGCCCTGGACCGTGAAGTCGGCCGCGACGCGGTTGGACACCTTCAGTCCGCACTTGCCGAGCGCGTCGGCGAAGCCCTTGCTGCGGTCCTGGGTCAGCGGCAGCGAGTCGATGCCCGCGATCTCGGCGACCTTGGCGTCGCTCTTGCCCCCCAGCTGCCCGCAGATGTACTGCCCGGCGCTGACACCCATGCCGTAGTTGTCACCGAGGATCGTCGTGCGGGCGGCGTTCGCGTCGGCGAACTCCCGGTCGACGTTGACGACCTTGATGCCGGCGTTCATCGCCTTCGTCGCGACCTCGGTGAGCGCCGCACCGTCGAAGGGCAGCAGCACGATCGCGTCGACCTTGTCGTTGATGAACTGCTCGATCTGGCTGATCTGGACGTTGACGTCGTTGGTGCCCTCGGCCTGCTTGAGCTCGACGTCGGGGTACTTCGCGGCCTCGGCGACGGCGGCCTTGGTGATCGCACCCATCCAGCCGTGGTCGGCAGCGGGAGCGGAGAAGCCGATGACGACCTTGTCGCCCGGGGCGTCGTTGTCGCTCGTGCCGCCGGGCTGGACGGCCTGCGTGCCGCCGCTCGTCGGGTCGGCCTCGGGGTCGTTGGACGTGCAGCCGGTGACGACGAGCGCGAGCGTTGCGGCGCCCGCGGCGGCGGCGAGCCACCGGCGGCGCAGCGGGAGTGCGGACATGACGATCCTCCTTGATCGGTCGTGCACGGGTGTTCGGTAGGGATGTGGCGTGCGCAGGTCTGGTCCCGTCAGGTGCCGGCGCGGGACCGCTCGGCGATGCGCTGCTGCAGCAGGACGGCGGCGACGATGATCACGCCCTTGGCCACCGCCTGCGCCGAGATGGACAGGTTGTTCTGCGTGAACACGTTGGTGAGCGTGGAGAAGATGAGCACGCCCAGGACGGTGCCGACGATCGTGCCGCGGCCACCCGACAGGAGCGTGCCGCCCACGACCACCGCGGCGATCGCGTCGAGCTCGTAGTACATGCCGTTGGTCGAGCTGCCCGCGGTGGTGCGACCGAGCATCATCACGGCGCCGATGCCCGCGGTGAGCCCGGCCAGCGCGTACAGGTACATCGTGTGGCGGCGGACGTCGATGCCCGCGAGCCGCGCGGCCTCGGGGTTGCCGCCGACGGCGATCGTGCGCCGTCCGAACGTGGTGCGGTTGAGCACCACCCAGCCCGCGACGGCGACGACGGCGAAGATCCACACGAGCATCGGCACACCGAGCACGTCGGCGCGGAAGAAGTCGAGGAAGCCCTGGACGCTCACCACCTGCGTCTGGCGGTTCGCGATGATCTCGGCGAGGCCGCGCGCGGAGACCATCATCGCGAGCGTCGCGATGAACGCGACCACCTTCCCGTACGCGATGAGCACCCCGTTGACGAGCCCCGCGGCGACGCCGACGAGCAGCGCGCACCCGACCATGACGACCCAGTGGGTGTCCTTGGCCATCGTCTGCGTCGCGACGGTGCTGGCCCACACCGACGCGAGCCCGAGCACCGAGCCGACCGACAGGTCGATCCCGCCTCCGGTGATGACGAAGGTCATGCCGATGCTCAGCACCCCGATCACCGCGGCGAGCCGCAGGATCGTCAGGATGTTGCTCGTGCTGACGAACCGGTCCCCGGCCGTCGCGACGCCCACGGCGCACAGCAGCACGAGCGCGATGACGAGGCCGAGGTTGCGGCCCGTCGCACCGTGCAGCACACCGCGGCGCGCACCGGTGCGCGCCTCGTCCTCGACGCGCGCCGACTCGTCGGCCGCGGGCACCTGTGCCCTCACGTCCTGCTCGCTCACGCGGCACTCCCCTCCATGACCAGGTCGAGCACGCGGTGCTCGTCGATCTGCGACGCCGGCCCCTCGTGGACCACGCGCCCCTCGGACACGACGAGGACGCGGTCGGCCAGGCCGAGCACCTCCTCGATCTCGCTCGACACGACGACGACCGCCACCCCGCTCGCGGCCAGGCGCGCGACCAGCGCGTAGATCTCGGCGCGGGCACCGACGTCGACGCCGCGCGTGGGCTCGTCGAGCAGCAGCACGCGGCACCCGTGCACCAGCCATCGCGCGAGCAGGACCTTCTGCTGGTTGCCGCCGGAGAGCGTGCGGGCCGCGCGGCCCGGGTCGGCCGGGCGCACATCGAGGGCCTGGACCTGCTCGTCGGCGACGCGCCGCTCGGCGGGCTCGTCGAGGAAGCCGGCCGTGGCCGTGCGGGCGAACGTCGAGAGCGTGATGTTGCGGTAGACGGGCTCGTCGAGAAGCAGGCCCTGGCTCTTGCGCTCCTCGGGGCACAGCCCGATGCCGGCACGCACCGCCGCACCGACCGAGCCCGCCCGCAGCTCCGTCCCGTCCACGCTCACGGTCCCGGCGCTCGCGCGTCGGGCACCGAACACGGTCTCGAGGATCTCCGAGCGGCCGGAGCCGACGAGGCCCGCGAGGCCGACGACCTCCCCCGCGCGCACGTCGAAGGAGACGCCCTCGAACGCGCCACGCAGCGCGAGACCCTCGACGTGCAGGACCGTCGCGGCGTCGTCGGCGACCGGTGGGCGTCGCGGGATCGCGTACTCGACGCTGCGGCCCGTCATGAGGCGGATGAGCTCGTCGGTGCTCGTCGTGGCGACCGGAAGGCCCGAGGCGACCGTGCGGCCGTCCTTGAGCACCGTGATCCGGTCGCCGATCTGGCGGATCTCCTCGAGCCGGTGCGAGATGTAGACGACCGCGACGCCCTGCGCGGTGAGGTCGCGCACCACCCGGAACAGGTTGGCGACCTCCTCGGCGTCGAGCACCGCGGACGGCTCGTCCATGACGATGACCCGTGCGTCGTGCGAGAGGGCACGCGCCATGCTCACGACCTGCTTGCCCGCGGCGGACAGGCGGCCCACCTCGCGGTGCGGCGAGAGGTCCGCGTGCCCGAGCCGTGCGAGCAGCGACCGTGTGCGCGCGGTCGCGGCGCGGCGCTGGGAGAACCCCCCGCTCGCGAGCTCGTGGCCGAGGAACACGTTCTCGGCGACCGACAGGCCGTCCACGACGTCGAGTTCCTGGTACATGGTCGCGACCCCGAGCCGGAGCGCCTGGACCGGGCCGCCGATGCGCACGGGTGCACCGTCGAGCAGGATCTCGCCCTCGTCGGGCTGGTGCGCCCCCGCGAGCACCTTGATGAGCGTGGACTTGCCCGCGCCGTTCTGCCCGAGCAGGCAGTGCACCTCGCCGGCGCGGATCTCGAGGTCCACGCCGTCGAGTGCACGCGCACCGGGGAACTGCTTGACGATGCCGCGCATCGTCAGGAGCACGCCGGCTGCTGTGGGGTCCTCGTCGACCATGTGACGAAACTAGGGGGACTTCTGTCGCGCGTCAAGCAAAAGTTGTCTAACCTCGACCAGAGCCGCTGCGGGGTGCGGTCATAAGTCGCCGAGCGAGAGTGGTTCACTGTGCGCATGGACGAGCTGACCAAGTTCGCGACCCGGCCCACCGGGGTCGGCGAGATGTTCCAGCTCCTGCGCGACGGGACGCCCCGCACGCGCGCCGAGCTCGTCGCGCTCACCGGCCAGTCGCGCTCCACGATCGCGGCCCGCGTCGACGTCCTGCTCGCGTCCGGCCTGGTCAGCCCGGCGGGCGAGGCGACCTCCACGGGCGGCCGGCCGCCCGCGACGTTCCGCTTCAACCCCGCCGCACGCGTCGTGCTCGCGGTCGACCTCGGCGCGACCCACGCGCGGCTCGCTGTGACCGACCTCGCGGGAGAGGTTCTCGCCGAGCACGCCGAGCAGATCGCGATCGCCGACGGCCCGGGCGAGGTACTCGGCACCGTCGTCGACCGCGGCCGCAAGCTCCTCGAGCAGACGGGCCGCGCCGACGACCTCGTGAGCGTGGGCGTCGGTCTGCCCGGCCCGGTCGAGCACTCGACCGGGCGGCCCATCAACCCCCCGATCATGCCCGGGTGGGACGACGCCGACGTGCCCGGCATCCTCGGCGCACGGCTGCATGTCCCGGTCCTCGTCGACAACGACGTCAACGTCATGGCGCTCGGCGAGCACTCGAGCCAGTGGCCCGGGACGGACCACCTGCTGTTCGTCAAGGTCGCGACCGGCATCGGCTCCGGGATCATCATGGACGGCCAGATCCGCCGGGGAGCCCAGGGCTCCGCGGGCGACCTCGGGCACATCGCGGTCGCCGACGGGCCCGACCTGCCGTGCCGGTGCGGGAACACCGGCTGCCTCGAGGCGGTCGCCGGCGGCCCGGCGATCGCTGCCGTCCTCGCGGCGGACGGCGCCGACGCGAGCACGGGCGCGGACGTCGTCGCGCTCGTCCGAGCCGGCGACCTCGCCGCGAGCCACGCGGTCCGTGAGGCGGGCCGCCACATCGGCGGCGTGCTCGCGGCGTGCGTGAGCCTGCTCAACCCCTCCGTCATCGTCATCGGCGGCCAGGTCGCGGAGGCCGGCGAGCACCTCGTCGCCGGCATCCGCGAGGTCGTCTACCGCCGATCTCTCCCGCTCGCCACGCAGCACCTGCGCATCGTCGCGTCCCGCACGATGGGCCGCGCCGGCGTCCTGGGCGCGAGCGCGATGGCCGCGGACCACGTGCTCTCCCCCGCCGCGATCGACGCCATCGCGGTCTGACCCCCACCACCCCGCAGTCGAGGAGGACGAAGGTGACCCGTCGAGCACTCGTCGTGCGCGGAGGCTGGGACGGGCACGCCCCCGCCGAGGCGACCGACCTGTTCCTGCCGTTCCTGCGCGAGCACTTCGACGTGACCGTCGAGGACAGCCTCGAGGCGTACGCCGACGCGCCGCTCATGGCGGCGACCGACCTCGTCGTGCAGTGCTGGACCATGGGCGACGTCCTCGCCGACGAGCTGCGCGGCCTGCGCACCGCCGTCGCAGCGGGAACCGGCTTCGCCGGGTGGCACGGAGGCATCGTCGACTCGTTCCGCGTCGCCACGGACTACCTGCAGATGGTCGGCGCGCAGTTCGCGGCGCATCCCGGCGGGATCGTCGAGCACACGATCGACGTCGTGGCGCCGGAGCACCCGATCATGGCCAGCGTGCGCGACTTCGAGCTGCGCTCGGAGCAGTACTGGCTCCTGTCCGACCCGCTCAACGACGTCCTGGCGACCACCACGATCACGCCCGGCCCGGACGACCCGTGGCACGAGCCCGTGACGTCCCCGGCGGTGTGGACGCGCCGCTGGGGGCACGGGCGCGTCTTCGTGTGCACGCCCGGGCACCAGCTCGCCGACCTCGAGCTGCCGCCGGTGCGCACCATGCTGGAGCGCGGGATGCTCTGGGCCGCGCGCGACGAGCGATCCGATGCCGCGCCGCGCTGACGACCCGCAGATCCTCGACGACGATGTCGACGACGATGTGAGGATGCGTCTGCACGTCGCCGAGCACGGACCCGCCACCGGTACCCGCGGGGCGGCCGTGCTGCTGCACGGGATGATGGGCTCGGGTGCGAGCTGGTGGCGGCTCGTCCCGCTCCTGGTCGCACGCGGCTACCGCGTGCTCGCGCTCGACCTGCCCGGCCACGGCCTCTCGGACCGCGACCCGGGGCTGACCGTCGAGCGCGCGGCCGACGCCGTCGTGTCCACCGTGACGAGGCTCGTCGACGAGCCGCCGTCGGTCGCGATCGGGCACTCCTTCGGCGGGCTGGTGCTCGCGGCTGCCGCACCGGCCCTGAGGCCCGGCCTCGCGGTGTACGTCGACGCGCCCTCCACGACCCGCGGGGGCCGGGACCGTCGCGAGGTGCTCGCCCTCTACGAGCAGGACCGCGCGCGTCGCACGGCGGCTCGGCTGCGCAGCACACGGCCGCACTACACGGCGCGCGACTGCCTCGTGGAAGGCGTCGCCGCCGAGCGCTTCGACCCGGCGACGGCCGCCGCGGTCTCGTCGGCCCCCGGAGGGTCGTGGCCCCCGACCGCGGGCTCAGTCGTCGTGCGCGCCGACCCGAGCGACTACGTGTCCGACGAGCAGGCCGCGGCGCTCGAGCACCGCGGCGTGCGCGTCCGCAGCATCCCCGGTGCGGCGCACTCCGTGTGGTTCAGCCATCCCCGCGAGCTCGTCGCTTCGCTGCCGGAGGTGTTCGGCGGCTGACGGCCGACGGCGTCACAGCTCCGCGTAGTGGTACTCGTCGACGTGCTCGAACCCCAGGGTGCGGTAGAGCGCCGTCGCGCCCTTGTTGGCGGCCTCGACCTGCAGGAAGACGTCGTGCACGCCGTGGTCCGCCGCGAGCGCGACGGCGGCGAGCGTGAGCCCGCGCCCGATGCCGAGCCGGCGTGCCGACGGTACGACGGTGAGGCACGAGAGCGCCGCCCAGCCGTCCGCGACGGCGACGCGGATGCCCCCGACGGCCCCGCCGTCCCGGCGCGCCGTGAGGTACCACGCCGGAGCGCCCGCGACGATGTCGCGCGCGAGGCCGACGTCCGCAGCCGCGCTCTTCACGCCGAGCCACCCGGTGACCCATGCCGTGGTCGGCTCGTCCTCGACGATCAGCTCGAGGTCGCCCGTCTCCGAACCGGCACCGGCACCGGCACCGGCGGCCCCACCACCGGCAGCCCCGCCACGCGGGACGCCCGGACGGGCGAGCACGAGCGACCTCGCGACGAGCCGGTACCCGCGCCGCTGCAGCTCGTCGCCCAGCGCCGAACCGGTGCGTGCGCGGGTGCGCACCGTGGCCGTCAGGCCCGCCGACGCGTACACGGCCTCGACCTCGTCGAGCTGCGCGGCCGCCTCGGGGCGCGACGTGACCGGCCGCCCGACGTCGTCCGCGACGAGCGCGCTGTTCGCGCGTCGCGTCAGCCCGCCCGAGAGCCCGACGCGCCACCCGCCGCTCGTGACCACGGTCCGCAGCGGCGGCCAGGTCGCGGCCTCGACCTGTGCCCCCGGTGCCCGCGCGGTCACGTCGCCGACGACGTGTCGTCGGCGACGTCGCCCACCGCCGCAGGGCCGCCCGCGAGCAGCGCCTCGAACGCGGCCTCGTCGAGGATCCGCAGCCCGAGGTCCCGTGCCTTCGTCTCCTTCGAACCGGCGTTCTCCCCGACCACCACGTAGTCGGTGTTCTTCGAGACGCTCCCGGCCGCCTTGCCGCCGCGCACCAGGATCGCCTCCTTGGCACCGTCGCGGCTGAACCGCTCGAGGCTGCCCGTGACCACGACGGTGAGCCCTTCGAGCGTGCGCGGGGTCGACTCGTCCTGCTCGTCGCGCATGACCACGCCCGCGGCGGCCCAGCGGTCGACGATCTCGACGTGCCACCCGTGCTCCGGGCCGGTGAACCAGTCGACGATCGACTCGGCGATCACGGGCCCGATGCCGTCGAGCTGCGACAGGCGCGCGAGCGCGGTCTCCCGGTCCTCGAGCAGCTCGCGCAGCGCGGCCATCGACCCGAGCCCGGTCGCGAGCGCGCGTGCGGCCGTCGGTCCGACGTTGCGGATGCTCAACGACACGAGCACGCGCCACAGGTCCTTGGACTTCGCGGCGTCCAGCTCGTCGAGCAACGTGCGCGCTGCCTCGGACGCCTCCCACTCGGGCAGTTCCTCACCTGCCTCCTGCGCCGCGGCCACCGCCGCGCGCGAGTGCTTGAGCTGGCGACGGAACGGTGCCCGCGTACGGACCACGCCGTCGTCGTCCTGGCGTGGGAGCCCGGTCTCGGGATCGCGCACGACGACCTCGACCTGGGCGAGCAGCGTCAGGCTCGCGGCACGCACGCGATCGCGCTCGTCGGCCGGGGCGTCGGCGTCGTAGCCCACGAGGTCGAAGAGGTAGGCCTCGGTGGGCACCGGCGGGTCGGCGGGCACCTCGGGCTGCGTGAGCGCTGCGGCCGTCACCTCGCCGAGCGCCTCGATGTCGAGGCCGCCGCGTGACCCGATGTGCTCGAGGCGTCCACGCACCTGCGCGGGGCACGAGCGAGCGTTGGGGCACCGCAGGTCGATGTCCCCCTCTCGCATGGGTCGCAGCGGTGTGCCGCATTCGGGGCAGTCCTTCGGCATGTGCCACGTCACGCGGGGGACGTCGTCATCGGGTGCCTGCGGGGCCGGGCCGACGATCTCGGGGATGACGTCACCCGCCTTGCGCAGCACCACCATGTCCCCGATGCGCACGCCCTTGGCCTTGACGACCTCCTGGTTGTGCAGCGTCGCCTGGCGCACCGTGCTGCCCGAGACGAACACCGGCTCCATGACCGCGAAGGGCGTCGCCCGGCCGGTGCGCCCGACGCCCACCTCGATCGCGAGCAGGCGCGTGTTCACCTCCTCGGGCGGGTACTTGTACGCGATCGCCCACCTGGGCGCGCGGCTCGTGGCCCCCAGGCGCCGTTGCAGCGAGATCTCGTCGACCTTCACGGCGATGCCGTCGATCTCGTGCTCGACGTCGTGCCGGTGCTCGCCGTAGTACGCGATCATCTCCGTCACGCCGTCGAGCCCGTCGAGCACGCGCGTGTGCGACGAGACCGGTACGCCCCAGCCCGCGAGCAGGTCGTACACCTGCGACTGCCGCTCGATCCCCCGCTGCTCGCCCGCGGCCCCCCAGCGCAGGGCGCCGATCCCGTGCGCGTACATCCGCAGCGCACGCCCCGCCGTCACGCGCGGGTCCTTCTGCCGCAGTGAGCCGGCCGCCGCGTTGCGCGGGTTGGCGAACGGAGCCTTGCCCGCAGCGACCTGCGACGCGTTGAGCTCGGCGAACGCCTCGACCGGCAGGAACACCTCGCCGCGGACCTCGATGAGCTCGGGATGCTCGGCCGGGTCCCCCGCGAGCACGGCGGGGATCGTCGAGATGGTGCGCACGTTGAGCGTCACGTCCTCGCCCGTGCGTCCGTCACCGCGCGTCGCGGCGCGCACCAGCCGCCCGTTCTCGTACAGCAGCGCGATCGCGAGGCCGTCGATCTTGAGCTCGCACAGGTAGTGCGGCTCGGCGGCGTCGCCGAGGTCCCGCAGCACGCGCTGCTGCCAGGCCGCCAGGTCGTCGTCGGAGAACGCGTTGTCGAGCGAGAGCATGCGCTCGACATGGTCGACGGTCGTGAACTCGGTCGAGAACGTCCCGCCCACGCGCTGGGTCGGCGAGTCGGGCGTGCGCAGGTCCGGGTGCTCGTCCTCGAGCGCCTCGAGCTCACGCATCCGCGCGTCGTACTCGGCGTCCGACGAGCTCGGCGCGTCGCGCACGTAGTACGCGAACTGGTCCGCCTCGAGCGCCTGCGCGAGCTCGGCCCACCGGGCACGTGCGGCGTCGGGGGCGGGGGTCTGCGGCTCGGTCTCGTCGCTCACCGGGACATCATGTCGCGCCCCACCGACACCGGCCGACACCGGCCGAGCCGCAGCGGTCCACACCGGCCTCTGTCAGGCAGTGTCAGGCCCCATCAGGCCCCCGTCGGCCCCGTCGGCCCGCGCCGTCCCGCGCCGCCGCTCAGCGACGTCGGCGGCCCGTGAGCACGAGCGCGAGCGTCCCGGCGACACCCACCACGGCGAACGTCACCGCGACGGTCGTCAGCGTCCCGGACGCCTGCGCGATCACCACCGAGCGCACCTCGTCGCCGTCCTGCCACGTGCACACCGAGCGCGCCGGCAGCACGTCGTAGCGCACCTTCGAGTGCGGAGCGTCGTCGTTGACCGCGACGAGGCACGGCACCGAGTGGTCCTTCGTGGCGGCCAGCGTGTGCGAGGCCACGGTCAGCCAGCCGACGACGAGCAGCACGAGGCCGACGATCGCGAGCCCGGTCGCCGCGAGCATCGCCGCAGCCCGGCGCACGCGCCGCCGCCGCTCGTCCTGGTCGTCGCCGCCCTGCACCGCGGGCTCGTGTCCTGCCGCAGCCCTCGCTCCCGGCCCGTCCGTCGCCTCGACCTCCGGCCCGTCCGACCGCCCGGCCTCCGGCCCGACCGACCGCCCGACACGTCCCTGCTCGTCGTCCTGCGTCACCGCTGCGCCCTCTCTGCCACGATCCGTGCGCACCGCACGGTCCCCGCGAGCGCGCCGCGCGCGTCGTCGGGCGATGTCCCGTCGGGCACGCGCGGTGCGAGCACGACGACGTCCCCCAGCCCCGCGACCGGCAGCCCGACCGACCGCCACGGGCGCGTGAGCGCGTCCGCCTGGCCCACCACGTCGTCGCCCGCGCACTGCGAGGTCGCCGGTGGCGGCACCTGCGCCCAGAGCCCGAGCCCGGCCTCGACCGTCTCGGCCACGTGCTCCCACGCGCGCTCGTCGAGGCCACCGACCTCGAGCGCGGCGGCGTCGGCGCGCGCCTCGCGCACGACCCGCAGCGCGGTCCACGAGGCGCCACCGTGCACGACGACGCGGACCGCGCCCGCAGCTCGCACGGGGTCCAGCACGCCACCGAGCCTCTCGGCCGCGACGGGTCCGCGGACGGGACGCATCGCCCCGCCGCCCGACATCGCGAAGCCGGAGAACGTCGGCAGCACGCCCGCGACGACCTGCGCGAGCAGCGGTTCGTGCAGCAGGACCGTGACCTCCGCGCCCGGCACGGTGCGCCGCACGGCGGCGACGTGCTCGGCGAGCCCGGCGCCCGCGGAGTCCGCCAGGTCGCGCACCGCACCCGGGTCCGTCAGCACGCGGTCACCGCGCGCGAGGTAGAGCCGCGCGGCGAGGGTCAGCGGCCCGAGCGCGGGCACGACGAGCGGCCCGGCGTACCCGTGCGCGGCGACGGCGAGCGCGTCGAGGTCCTCGCGGGCGAGAGCCTGGGCCCGCGCGAGGTCGGCACCCGGCCGGTCGGCGAGCTTCCACCCGTGCGGCCCGATCTCCGTCGGCATCTCGACGAGCCGCGCGGCCGCGCGCCCCACCCCCGCGGCGTGCGTTCCGCGCTCGGGCAGCTCGACCGCGAACGGCAGGCCGTCGACCTCGTCGTGCGCGTCCGCGAGGTCACCGACCACGACCGTCTGCGCCTCGAGCACGTCGACCCCGGGCCAGCGCCCGGCGCCGCTGACTCCCGTCACCGCGTCCCCGCGAGCGCACGTGCACCGGTGACGGTCGCCTGCCCGAGCACCCGGGAACCCGCGTAGACCACGAGCGACTGCCCGGGGGCGACGCCGCGCAGCGGCTCGTCGAGCACCACCTCGACGTCATCGCGGACGGTCCGCACGACGGCCGGGACGGGTGCTCCGTGCGCGCGCACCTGCACGTGGCACGCGAGCGGCTCGTCCGGCGCCTCGAACCACACCGCGCGGTCGGCCGTCACCGAGCGCACCGCGAGCTCGTCGGCCGACCCGACGACCACCCGGTTCGCGACGGGCTCGATGGACAGCACGTACCGGGGCCGTCCGTCGTCGGCGGGGCGGCCGAGCGCGAGCCCGCGACGCTGACCGACGGTGTACGCGTACGCACCGTCGTGCGAGCCGACGACGTTGCCCGCCGTGTCGACGACGTCTCCCGGACGCGACCCGAGCCGCTCGCGCAGGAAGCCCTGCGTGTCGCCGTCCGCGACGAAGCAGATGTCGTACGAGTCGGGCTTCGCGGAGACCGACAGCCCGCGCGCGGCCGCCTCGGCGCGGGTCTCTTCCTTCGACGCGACCTCGCCGAGCGGGAACATCGAGCGCGCGAGCCGCTCGGGGCCTGTCACGGCGAGCACGTAGGACTGGTCCTTGGCGGCGTCGAGCGCGCGGTGCAGCTCGCGCGTGCCGTCCGCGCGCACGACGACGCGCGCGTAGTGCCCGGTGCACACGGCGTCGAACCCGAGGGCGACGGCCTTGTCGAGCAGCGCGGCGAACTTGATGTGCTCGTTGCACCGCACGCACGGGTTGGGTGTGCGGCCGGCCTCGTACTCGTGCAGGAAGTCGGCGACGACGGTCTGCTCGAACTGCGCGGACAGGTCCCACACGTAGTACGGGATCCCGAGCACGTCGGCGGCGCGGCGCGCGTCGCCCGCGTCCTCGATCGAGCAGCACCCCCGCGAGCCGGTGCGGAACTGGTCGCGCGTGCGTGACAGCGCCATGTGCACGCCGACGACGTCGTGGCCGGCATCGACCGCGCGCGCCGCCGCGACCGCGGAGTCGACACCGCCGGACAGCGCGGCCAGGACCCGCATCACGCCACCCCCGCGAGACCGGCGGCGCGGGCCCGCTCGACGACGCCGGGCAGCACGTCGAGCACGGCAGCAACGTCGTCGGACGTCGAGGTGTGACCCAGCGTGAAGCGCAGGGCGCCGCGCGCGTCGGTCTCCGATACCCCCATCGCGAGCAGCACGTGCGACGGACGTGGGACGCCGGCCTGGCACGCGGAGCCGGTCGACGCCTCGACGCCGGCGGAGTCCAGCAGGTACAGCAACGAGTCGCCCTCGCACCCTGCGAACGTGAGGTGCGCGTTGGCGGGCAGCCGACGAGCTGCGTCGGCCGGGCCGCGCAGCACGGCGCCCGGGACGGTCCCGAGCACGCCGGCGACCAGCTCGTCGCGCAGCGCGGCCAGGCGTGGCGCGCTCGACGGCCGGGCCGCGACCGCGGCGTCCACGGCGGCGGCGAACGACGCGAGCAGCGCGAAGTCGAGAGTGCCGGACCGCACGCCGCGCTCCTGCCCGCCACCGTGCAGCACGGGCGTGAGCTCGAGCCCGCGGCGCGCCAGGAGCGCCCCCGTACCGCCGGGACCGCCGGCCTTGTGCCCGCTGACCGTGAGCGCGTCGAGCCCCGATGCCGCGAAGTCCACCGGCACCTGGCCGACGGCCTGGACCGCGTCGGCGTGCACCGGGACGCCGTGCCTGCGCGCGAGCGCGACGACGTCGTCGAGCGGCTGCAGCGCGCCGACCTCGTTGTTCGCCCACATGACCGAGATCAGTGCCGCCTGGTCGCCGTTGCGCTCGAGCTCGTCGCGCAGCGCCTCGACGTCGAGCACGCCGTCGGCGTCGACCGGCAGCAGCACCAGCTCCGCGCCCGCGTGCTCGGCCATCCAGAACGCGGGGTCCAGCACCGCGTGGTGCTCGACGGCCGAGACCAGCAGCCGACGACGGCCGGGGTCCTGCGTGCGGCGCGCCCAGAACAGGCCCTTGACCGCGAGGTTGTCGGCCTCGGTCCCGCCCGAGGTCCACACCACCTCCGACGGCCTGGCGCCCAGCGCCGCCGCGAGCCGCTCGCGGGACTCCTCGACGACGCGCCGGGCGGCGCGGCCCGAGCCGTGCAAGGACGACGGGTTGCCCGTGCGCACGGCCTGCTCGGCGAGCACGCGGGCCGCGACCGGGAGCATGGGCGTGGTCGCCGCATGGTCCAGGTAGGCGGTCACCGGGCAAGTCTACGGACGCGGCGTGCGGGCCCGGCACGGCGCTCGCGCACGACTGGTGACGTGCGCTGCCGATGCCCCGTGCGACCTGGCAGGATGTGCGCCGTGAGTGCCGACGACGACGTCTTCGCGCTGCCGATCGCGTTCAGCGGCCAGCGGCTCGACTGGCGCGACCTCCCGCGGCACGTGCGCACCCGGATCACCGAGCTCGCGGGCGCCCAGGTCACCGCCGAGATCAGCGCGACGAGCGGGTTCTCCCCCGGTTTCGCGGCGGTGCTCGAGCTCGCGGACGGCCGCGGAGTGTTCGTCAAGGCAGTCTCGTCCGAGCAGAACCCGCACTCGCCGGTCCTGGCACGCTCCGAGATCCGCGTCGCGGCGTGCCTGCCCCCGCAGGTCCCCGCTCCGCGGCTCCTGTGGTCGGCCGACGACGGCGACTGGGTGATCCTCGGCTTCGAGGTCGTGCACGGGCGCTCGCCCGAGCTGCCGTGGTCCGGCGACGACCTCGACGCGGTGCTCGCCGCGATGGAGCGGCTCGCGGACGCCGAGCCCCTGCCGGGGCACGACCTGCGCCTCGCCGACGACCAGCTCGCCGAGGACTTCTCCGGGTGGCGCCGGCTCGCGGCGATGGACCGCGACGCGCAGGACCGTGCGGCCGACCGGGGCGGCGAGCTGGGCCGCTGGGCGCTCGCGAACCTCGACCGCCTCGTGCTGTGCGAGCAGGAGTCGCTCGCCGCGGTGTCGGGCGACGCGCTCGTGCACGGCGACCTGCGTGCGGACAACGTGCTGCTCGACCCGGACCACCGCCGGGTGTGGCTCATCGACTGGCCGCACGCGAGCGTCGGTGCGCCCTGGATCGACCTGGCGTTCATGCTGCCGAGCGTCGCGCTGCAGGGCGGCGGCGACCCCGCGAAGATCTTCCGCTCGCAGGCGTCGTCGGACGGGGTGTCGGACGACACGCTGCGTGCGGGCCTCGCGGGCCTGGCGGGCTACTTCGTGTGGAGCTCGCTGCAGGCTCCGCCGCCCGGGATCCCCAACCTGCGCCGGTTCCAGGCGGCGCAGGGCGCGGCCGCGCTGCGCTGGTTCCGCGACCTGACCTGACGCGGCGACGGTCCGGCCGTGGACCGGAGCGGGCGCGCGCTTCGAGGTCCGGGCGTCAGCCCTTGAGCCGGCGCAGCTCCGCGGACGCCTGCGGCAGCACGGTCGTCAGGTCGCCCACGATGCCGAAGTCCGCGATCTCGAAGATCGGCGCGTCGGGGTCGGAGTTGATCGCGACGATCGTCCCGGACGCCTGCATGCCGCCGCGGTGGTGCACCGCACCCGAGATCCCCGCGCCGATGTAGAGCCGCGGGGAGATGGTCACGCCCGTCTGCCCGATCTGCGCGTCGTGCCCGATCCAGCCCTCGTCGGTCGCGACGCGCGTCGCACCCACGGCACCGCCGAGCACGTCGGCGAGCTCCTCGACGAGCGAGAAGTCGCCCTCGGTGCCGCGGCCGCCCGCGACCACGACGTGCGCGCTGCCCAGGTCGGGCCGACCGCTCGCGGGACGCTCGGTGCGCTCGACGAGCGTGACCCTGCGCGCGGCGGCGCTCACGGCGACGTCGTGGTCGACGACGTCGGGCGTCCCGCCGTCGTCGGCCGTCTGCACGACGACCGAGTTCGCCTTGACCGTGACGACCGCGAGCGGCGCCGTGACCGCGCAGCGCGTGGTCCACGTCCCCGCGAAGACGGTCTTGCCGGCGACCAGGCGCCCGTCCTCGACCGCGAGCGCGTCGGCGTCGGTCACGACGCCCGCGCCGGTCGCGACCGCGAGGCGTGCGGCGACCTCCTTGTTCTCGAACGTCGACGTCGCGAGCAGCAGCCCGGCACCGGTCGAGTCGAGCAGCGCGGCGAGCACCTCCGCGAGCGCGGCCGACAGGTGCAGGTCCGCGTCCGCACGCACGCGGTGCACGCGCGAGAGACCGAGCGCGCCCAGCTCCGCGAGCGTCGCGTCGGACGGGCCGTCGGGCGCCCCGGTGCCGTCTGGCGCACCCAGCGCCCACACGCCCTGCACGCTCCCGCCGAGCGAGCGGGCGAGCGTGACGAGCTCGCGCACGGGCGTGCGCAGGGTGCCGTCGGCGGCGTGGTCGAGCAGGACGAGGGTGTCGGTCACGTTCGTGGTCCCTGGGTCTCGGTCCGGGCGGGAAGCGCGCGGCTCAGGCGAGCTGGTTGTCGACGAGGTACGCCGCGAGCCGGATGCCCGCGTCCCCGGTGTCGTTGATGAGCACCCGGTCCTCGCGCGTCGGACGCGGCGCGGCCTCGACCACCTGGGTGCGCGCGCCGGCGGCGCCGACGTCGGTCGCCGCGAGCCCGAGGTCCGCGAGCGTCAGCGTCGTGACGGGCTTCTTGCGCGCCGCCATGATGCCCTTGAAGTTGGGGTAGCGCGGCTCGTTGGTCTGGTCCGTGACCGAGACGACCGCGGGCAGCGTCGCCTCGAGGACCTCGGTGGCCTGATCCAGCTCGCGCCGCACGCGCACGGTGCCGTCGGCCACCGTCACCTCGGCCGCCAGCGGCAGCGCGGGGACGTCGAGCAGCGCCGCGAGCGCGGTGGGCAGCAGCGACGTGAGCCCGTCGAGACCGGCCATGCCGGTGACGACGAGGTCGACCGGCCGCTCCTGGGAGAGGTGCCGCACCGCCGCAGCCAGGACGCGCGCCGTACCGATGGCGTCGGAGCCCGCGATCGCGTCGTCCACGACGTGCACCGCGTCGTCCGCACCCATCGCCAGGCCCTTGCGGACCGCGTCGACCGCGTCGTCGGGCCCGACGGTCAGCGCGACGACCTCGCCGCCCGCCTCCTCGGCGAGCACGAGCGCGGCCTCGAGGGCGTTCTCGTCCAGCTCGTTGAGCGTTCCGTCACCGCCGTCGCGCACCACGCGACCGTCGGCGCCCAGGGCGCGGTCCGACTGGATGTCCGGGACGTGCTTGACGCACACGACGATCCTCACGCCCGGAACGTTACCCGGGCCTGCACGCGCCGGTCGTCCCGGTCCCACATCCCGGCACGCCGGGAGGTGAGCGCGAAACACTCCCGTCGCACGCCTCACGCACAATGGCCGTGTGACCGACGACCGCCCCCACCACCGGCCACCCGACCTCGGCGTGCACGTGACCGACGACGGCGTCGTCGCCGCGGTGCTCGCGATGCACGCCGACGCGGTCGACCTGTGCCTGCTGCAGGACGACGGCTCGGAGCGACGCATCCGCATGGACGGCCCCGCGCAGGGCCTGTTCAGCGTGCACGTGCCCGGCGTGCGCGCGGGCCAGCGCTACGGATTCCGGGCGCACGGCACCTGGGACCCGGCGGCGGGCCTGCGCCACAACCCGGCCAAGCTGCTCGTCGACCCGTACGCGCGCGGTCTCGACGGCGAGGTCACGTACGGGCCCGCGACGTACGGGCACGTCGTCGACGACGAGCTGCACGGCGACGTCCACGGCCCGGCCGACGGCCGGGACTCGGCGGGCCTCGTCCCGTGGTCGGTCGTCGTCGACACGCGCGACCTGGCCGGCCCCGACCCGGCCGCCAACCGACCGTGGACGCCGTGGACGCGCACCGTGGTCTACGAGGCGCACGTGCGAGGTCTGACGCAGCTCGACGATCGGCTCCCGCCCGAGCTGCGCGGGACGTACGCCGGGCTGGCCCACCCGGTGACGATCGACCACCTGCTGCGCCTCGGCGTGACCGCGGTCGAGCTCCTGCCCGTGCACGCCTTCGCGAGCGAGCCCCACCTCGTCGCCAAGGGGCTCACCAACTACTGGGGCTACTCGACGCTCGGCTTCTTCGCGCCGCACGCCCCGTACGCGACCCGCGCCGCCCAAGAGGCAGGACCCGCGGCGGTCCTGGCCGAGCTGCGCTCCACGGTGCACGCCCTGCACGAGGCCGGCCTCGAGGTGCTGCTCGACGTGGTCTACAACCACACCGCGGAGGGCGGCCTGCCCGGCCAGCACCTGTCGTGGCGCGGGCTCGACGCGACGACCTACTACGCGCACGACGGCGGCTGGCCGGCCCGGCTCGCGGACGTGACCGGCACCGGGAACACGCTCGACTTCCGGCGCAGCCAGGTCGTGCGCATGACGCTGGACTCGTTGCGCTACTGGGCCGACGTGGTCGGCGTCGACGGGTTCCGCTTCGACCTCGCGGTCACGCTCGCGCGCGACTCGGGCGGCTTCACGCCCGACCACCCGCTGCTCGTCGCGGCCATGGCGTCGCCTACCCTGCACGGGCTCAAGCTGGTCGCCGAGCCGTGGGACGTCGGCCCCGGCGGCTGGCGCACGGGACAGTTCCCGCTGCCGTTCGGCGAGTGGAACGACCGGTTCCGCAACGCCGCGCGCTCGTTCTGGCTCGCGGACCCCGCACGTGCGGCGCACGGACTGCCGGGCCACCGCGTGCGCGACCTGGCCACGCGGCTGTCCGGTTCGGTGGACCTGTTCGGCCACAGCGACCCCCCGCTCGTGCGCGGCCCCGCGGCGTCGGTCAACTTCGTCACGGCGCACGACGGCTTCACGCTCGCGGACCTCGTCTCCTACGACCACAAGCACAACGCTGCGAACGGCGAGAGCAACCGCGACGGCAGCGACGACAACCGGTCGTGGAACCACGGGGTCGAGGGGCCGATCGACCCCGACTCCCCCGCCGCGGACATCGCACCGCTGCGGCGACGTTCCATCCGCAACCTGTTCGCGACCCTCGCGCTCGCGGCCGGCACGCCCATGATCACCGCGGGTGACGAGATGGGCCGCACGCAGGGCGGCAACAACAACGCGTACTGCCAGGACGACGAGACGTCGTGGGTCCGCTGGGACCTGTCGGGCCGACGCGGCGAGCTGCTCGCGACGGCGCGCTGGCTGCTCGCCCTGCGGCGCGACCACCCGGCGTTGCGGGCCGAGCGCTTCTACACGGGCAGGCCGGCCGGTCCCGGGCTGCGCCCGGACCTCGCGTGGTTCGACGCGCACGGCGACGCGTTCGACCATGCGCGCTGGCACGACCCGTCGATCCGCACGCTGCAGATGCTGCGCTCGGCTCCTCCTCCCGACGAGGGCGACGTCGTGCTCCTCGTGATCAACGGGGCGCTCGAGCCCGTCGACGTCACGCTGTGCGGCGAGCCGGGTGATCGTTGGCGGCTCGCATGGGACTCGGTGTGGGAGACGCCCGGCGAGGAGCGCGCCGCGGCGATCGGCGGGGCGCTGCGCTGCGGTTCGGGCGACACCGCCTCGCTCGAGCCGCTGAGCCTGCGGGTCTACCTGCTCGAGGAGCTTCCTGGACAATCGTCCAGAGCGTAGGGTGCCGTCGCATGAGGCACCCCCACGACGTCGTGGTCGTCGGCGCCGGCCTGGCCGGTCTGGTCGCCACCGCGCAGCTCACCGCCGCCGGCCACCACGTGACCCTGCTCGACGCCGAGCCCGCCGCCTCGCTCGGCGGGCAGGCGTTCTGGTCGTTCGGCGGGCTGTTCCTCGTCGACTCGCCCGAGCAGCGCCGCCTGCGCATCCGGGACAGCGCCGAGCTCGCGCTCGCCGACTGGTTCGGCTCGGCCGCGTTCGCCGACGACGGCTCCGACCGCTGGGGACGTGCGTGGGCCGAGGGCTTCGTGGAGTTCGCCGCGGGCGACCTGCGCTCGTGGCTGCACGACCAGGGCGTGCGCTGGTTCCCGCTCGTGCAGTGGGCCGAGCGCGGCGGGTACCTGGCGGACGGGCACGGCAACTCCGTGCCGCGGTTCCACGTCACGTGGGGCACCGGCCCCGGCATCCTCGAGCCGTTCGTGCGGGCGCTGCTCGACGCGCGCGCCGCGGGTCTCGTCGACGTCCGGTTCCGCCACCGCGTCACGTCGCTGACGACGACGGACGGGCGCGTGACCGGCGCGCGCGGCGACGTCCTGGTCCCCGACGACGTCGCGCGCGCCCAGCCCTCGTCGCGCGAGGTCCTGCGGCCGTTCGAGCTCGACGCCGCCGCGGTCGTCGTCGCGACGGGCGGCGTGGGCGCGAACCACGAGCTGGTCCGCAGCCTGTGGCCCGCCTCCGCCGGTCGCCTGCCCGAGCGGATGCTCGCGGGAGTGCCCGACCACGTCGACGGCTCGGGCATCGAGGCGGCTCGCTCGGCCGGCGCCGCCGTCGTGCACGAGGACCGCATGTGGCACTACCCCGAGGGCATCACGGACCACACCCCCGTGTGGTCGAGGCACGGCATCCGCATCCTGCCCGGCCCGTCGTCGCTGTGGCTCGACGCGGACGGCAACCGGTTCCCCGTCCCCCTGTTCCCGGGCTTCGACTCCCTCGGCGCGCTGCAGCACATCACGGCGCGCGGCGACGACCACTCGTGGTTCGTGCTCGACAAGACGATCCTCGGCTCGGAGTTCGCGCTGTCCGGCTCGGAGCAGAACCCCGACCTCACCGGCCGCTCGGTCCCGCAGCTCCTGCAGCGCGTGCTGCCCGGCGCGGTCGGCCCCGTCGAGGCGTTCGCCGAGCGGTCCGACGAGTTCCTGTGGGCGAGCACCCCGCACGAGCTCGCCGACCGCATGAACGCGCTCACGGGTGAGAACCGGATCGACGGTGACGCGCTCGAGCGCACGATCGTCGAGCGCGACCGCCAGGTGGCGTCCGGCCTCGGCAAGGACCTGCAGGTCATCGCGACGGCGCGGGCGCGCGAGTTCGTCGTCGACAAGCTCATCCGCGTCGCGAAGCCGCACCGGCTGCTCGACCCCGCGCACGGGCCGCTGCTCGCGGTGCGTCTGTCCGTCCTGACCCGCAAGACCCTCGGCGGGCTGCACACCGACCTCGAGGGCCGCGTGCTGCGCCCCGAAGGCGACGTGCTTCCCGGGCTGTGGGCCGTCGGCGAGGCCTCGGGGTTCGGCGGCGGCGGCGTGCACGGCCACCGCGCGCTCGAGGGCACGTTCCTGGGCGGGTGCCTGTTCACGGGGCGCACGACGGGGCGCGCGCTGGCGGCGACGCTGTAGGCGACTCGCACGCTTCCGGATGCCCGGCCCCCGGCGCTGCGGATAGGTTCGGTGACGTGACGACCAACCCCGCGAGCGCCGGGGGCCGGGCATCCGGAAGCGTGCGAGTCGCCTACAG
>NZ_JEOE01000017.1 GCF_000708885.1 Cellulomonas sp. HZM
CGCCACCACCCGCCACCTGCCACCACCCGCCCCCTGCGCCCACCCGCTACCGCCCACCCGCCAGCGCCACGGCGACCGTCCTCGAGCGCGGGTCGTACGCCGCGAGCGCGCGCCGCGGGCAGTGCGCGCTCGGCGCGTGGGATACGCGCTCGGCGCGGGCCGGTGCGTGCTCGGGGTGTGCAGGGCGGCGCGACGTCAGTCGGAGGCGAGCGCGAACCGCATCGGCACGAGCTTCGCGTGGGACTCGGCGAGCTCGGCCGCCGGGTCGGACGCGGCGACGACGCCGCACCCGGCGAACAGCCGCACGTGCCGGGGGTCGTGGGGGTCGACCGCGCCGGAGCGCAGCGCGATGCCCCACTCACCGTCGCCGTCGGCGCCGAACCACCCGACGGGCCCGGCGTACCGCCCGCGGTCCATGCCCTCGACGCGGCGGATGAGCTCGCGCGCCGCGTCGGTCGGCGTGCCGCACACCGCGGCGGTCGGGTGCAGCGCCGCGGCGAGGGCCAGCGACGACGGGTGCTCCGCGGCGTCGCCGGGCGCGGCGAGCACCCCTGTCACGTCGGACGCGAGGTGCAGCACGTTGGGCAGGTGCAGCACGAACGGCACGTCGGGGACGTTGCTCGACGAGCAGAACGGCTCGAGCGCGCGCGCCACCGACCGCACGGCGTACTCGTGCTCCTCGAGGTCCTTCGACGAGCGGGCGAGGATCGCGGCGCGCGCGACGTCGGCGTCGTCGTCCCCGGTCCGGCGCACGGTGCCCGCGAGCACGCGCGACTGCACGAGACCCTTCTCCGAGCGCACGAGCAGCTCGGGCGTCGCGCCGAGCATGCCGTCGACGCTGAACGTCCAGCACGAGGGGTACCGCTCGGCGAGCCGCCCGAGCGCCCATCGCACGTCGAGCGGGCGCTCGGTGCGCGCGTGCACGTCGCGAGCGAGCACCACCTTGTCCACCTCGCCCGCGCGGATCGCCGTGATGCCACGGGCGACGACGTCGGCCCAGTCGTCTGCCGAGGAGTCGTCGTACTCGACGCGGCCGGGGTCGACGGGCGAGGTGCGGGGGCGGACGACGTCCGCGAGCGTCGGTGCGGGGCCGAGCTGAGCGCCTGCGGAGATCGTCGTGAGCCACGTCCGGTCGCCGCGCCGGCCGACGACGACCTGCGGGACGACGACGACGCCACCCGCGGCGGACTCGTCGTCGAACGCGAACGACCCGAACGCGACCGGACCCGTGCCGGGCAGCCGCACCTCGTCACGCACCACGGCGTGGGCGAGCAGCTCGTGCCACGCACGCTCGGCATCGGCGAACCGCCCCGAGCCGCCGACCTCGAACCGCGCGGCCTGCCCCCAGCCCACGAGGCCGTCGCCGCGCCGGACCCACGCGAGCGGTGCGTCCGAGGGGAGCAGGTCGAGCAGGTCGGCGGCGGCCGGAGCGCCGTCGTGCAGCCGGTCGAGCGCGACGGTCCGCACGACGAGGGGCAGCGGCACACCGCCCGTCAGGGCGTCCGCGGAGGTCAGCGTGCTCATCGTCGTCCAGCGTATGCCTGCTCCGGTCTGGACCACGCTCCGGGCGGCCCGGGTGCGACGGACGTCACGGCCGGCCCGCGCGAGTACGTCGTGCGAGAACGTCGTGCGAGAACCTGCGACGATGGACGGCATGTCGCGAGCCAGCCTGGACAAGGACCCCCGCGAGGTCGCCGAGATGTTCGACGGCGTCGCCCGCCGCTACGACCGCACGAACGACGTCATCTCGCTCGGTCAGGACCGGCACTGGCGGCGCGCCACGATCGCCGCGGTCGGCGCTGAGCGAGGCGACACCGTGCTGGACCTGGCGGCCGGCACGGGGACGTCGTCGGAGCCGATGGCCGACGCCGGCGTGCGGGTGCTGCCGTGCGACCTGTCCCAGGGGATGCTCGCGGTCGGCAAGCGGCGCCGACCGGACCTGCCGTTCGTCGCGGGGAACGCGCTGCAGCTGCCGTTCGCCGACGAGTCGTTCGACGCCGTGACGATCTCGTTCGGCCTGCGCAACATCCCGGACACCGCGGCCGCGCTCGCGGAGATGCTGCGCGTGACCAGGCCCGGAGGCCGGCTCGTCGTGTGCGAGTTCTCGACGCCGAAGAACAAGGCGTTCCGCTCGGTGTACGCGAACTACCTGGTGCGCGCGCTGCCGCCGGTCGCGCGCGCGGTGTCCAAGGAGCCCGACGCGTACGTGTACCTCGCGGAGTCGATCCAGGCGTGGCCCGACCAGCGCGAGCTGGGCCTGCTCGTGAAGCGCGCGGGCTGGGAGCAGGTCGCGTTCCGCAACCTGTCGGGCGGCATCGTCGCGCTGCACCGCGGCGTCAAGCCGACCTCCTGACGCGGGGCCGTCACCCGTTCGGCCCTGCGCCCGAGGTGCCCGAAATGGGCGGGAAAGCGCTTGCCGGGGTGAACGGCCTGGGTGGTGGCACCCGGACAAGCGTCCTGGACGGGTGAACAACTCGCCGGGGCCGTCATCCGGCCCCGGCATCCTTCCGACCTGATCCGTAACGGCGACGCGCCGGACCGGACGACGGAAGGCAGAAGGACATGCGCAAGACGACGAAGGGCGCGCTGGCGATCGGTGCCGGCGTCGCGCTCCTGCTGGGCGGTGCGGGCACGCTCGCGGCGTGGCAGGTGCAGGCGAGCTCGGCCGCACAGACGGTGACGGCCGGTGACCTCAACGTCGCCACCGGCACGGGCCAGTGGTACTGGGGTTCGGCGACGATCAACACGACGACCAACGCGGTGACGTGCACCGCGGCCGACACCTCGAAGTCGATCGCGAACATCGCGAACGTCAGGATCGTCCCGGGCGACTGCGTCGTGCTCGTCACGCCGGTCACGATCACCGCGATCGGTGACCACCTCACGGCGACGCTCACCGCCGCGGGCAGCGCGCTCACCACGACGCCCTCGGGCTCGGAGTCGAACTTCACGCTCACGTCGTCCGTCGCCCCGGTCTCCGGCGCGACGGGCCTGACCGCATCGGGCGGGAACATCAACGTGACGCCGACCGGCACCCCCGCGGCGCCCAACGCGAACATCACGTCGGTCGTGATCTTCAAGGGCGAGACGACCGCCCGCAACGGCGCGACCGTCGCGGTCGGTGTCCCGGCGGTCACCGCCACGCTCAAGCAGACCGCGCCGGCCGTCGCCCCCTGACGGTCACACCTTCCGTGCGTCGCCTCTGGATCGCGCTCGCGACGGCCGTCGTGCTCACCCTCGCGGGTGGCACGGCGGCCTTCGCGGCGTGGTCCCGCACGGCGTCGACCGCGGCGACGTCCCTCACCGCGGGGGACATCTCGCTCTCGGCGACGTGGGCGACCGCACCCACGCTCACGGCGCTGACGCCGGGTGCGACCCGGCAGGGCGTCGCGAAGCTGACGCACTCGGGCAACGGGCGCTGGCAGTACCAGCTGCCGTCGTCGACGGGCGCGTCGACCATGAGCGGCCTCACGGTCGCCTACACGACGGCCACCGGCACGGCCACGTCGAGCTGCACGACGACCGCTGTCGCCGCCGACGCGTGGAGCGCCACGCAGGCCAACGGTTCGACGGTCTACGTGTGCGTGACCGTGAGCCTCTCGACCACCGCACCGAGCACGGTCCAGTCGACCCCCGCGTCGATCGCGATCGTCGTGCAGGCACGCAACCAGCCCACCAACTGACGCCCGCCCATGCCGGAGGTTCGAGCAGTGCAGAGCGCAGCAGCGACGGCACCGCAGCGCACCGCGCGCCGCGGGTGGCGTCGCCGCGCGCGCCACGCGGGGCGGCCCGCGGCCGTCCTCCTCGCTGTGGTCGCGGCCCTCGTGCTCGGCGGCGGTGGCGCCGCGTGGGCCTGGTGGACGGTCGGCTCGACGCTGCCGACGGTGGCGGCGGCAGCGGCGGCGGTGCCCCCGCCCACGGGGACGTTCGGCTGCACGCCGCGGTCCAACGGCGGTGGGCTGCTCGCGTACAACAGCTCGCTGGACCTCACCTGGGGCGCCGCGACGACGACGCCCACCAGGTACCTCGTGCACGTCGTCGGCAGCGACGGGACCGTCCTCGACGTCGACGCCGGGACCGCGCTGACGCTCAACCTCGTCAACACCGACCTCGACCCGTCGGCGACGACGACCTACACCGTCACGGTCGTGGCCCAGAAGGCCTACACGTCCGTGACGTGGTCGTCCACGGCGCTGACCCAGACGGTGAAGGCCACCCGCAAGACGTTCATCATCTTCCCGTACTACGAGATGTCGTGCGCCTGACATGACGACGCAGACCGCCCCCGACAGCGTCCCCGAGGCGACCATCGACCTCGCGGCCGGCGCCGCGCCGCGCCACTCGCGCGCGCCGCGCGACGAGCGGCTCGGGGTCGTGCGTGCCCTCGGCGGCGTGGTCTCGGGCGCGGCGCTCGCGGCGGCGGTGCTGCTCGCCCTGGCGCTCGTCGTCGTGCCCCTCCTGCTGGGGGCCACGCCGTACACGATCCTCACGGGCAGCATGCAGCCGACGATGCCGCCGGGCACGCTCGTCGTGACGCGTCCGACCCCCGTCGACCGGATCGACATCGGCGACGTCGTCACGTACCAGCTGCACTCGGAGCAGCCCGAGGTGGTGACGCACCGCGTCGTGGGCGTCGGCACGCAGTCCGACGGCTCGCACGTGTTCCTGACGCGCGGCGACGCGAACAACGCGGACGACGATCCCGTGCTCGCGGTGCAGGTGCGCGGGGTCGTCGCCTACCACGTGCCCTACCTCGGCTACGTCAACACGTGGGTGGGAGCGAACCGGCCCGGGTGGGCGCTCAAGGCCGTCGCCGGCGGTCTCATCGCGTACGGCGGCGTGCTCCTCGTCGCAGGCGCGCGGGAGCGACGACGGCGCGCCCGGACGGCCTCGTGACGCGCGGGCCGGCGGGGCGGGGTGCGGCGCGGCGCGGGCTCGTCGGGCGTGCGCGCCGCGGGCCGGCGCTGACGGCGGTGCTCGCGGGCCTGGTGGTCCTGCTGCCGGCGGCGCTCGGCCCCGCGGTGCTGCCGGCCGCTGCCGCGGCGACGGCCGACCAGCTGCTGCTCTCGACCGACGGCGTCACCTGGGGCACGACGATCCCCGGGCGCCTGTTCGCCGGGGTCGACGTGGCCGTCCCCGGCGACACGCTCGCCGGCACCCTCTGGGTGCGCAACACGTCGTCGGACCCCGCGCGCGTGGACCTCGCGGCCGCGCACGGCCTCGGGTCGGGAGCCGACTCCCTCCTGGGTGCGCTCGAGCTGACCGTCGACGGGCACCCGGTGGCGGGCGGCACGCGGTGGCACGGCCCGGGCGTCGCGGCCGGCGCGACCGTCCGCCTCGACCTCGCCGTGACGTTCGACGCCGACGCGGCGCTCGGGGCGCGCTCGCAGGTCACGCACGTGCTCGACGCGGTGCTCCTCGTGCAGACGGCAGACGGCGCCGGCGCGACCCCGACCGCCGACCCGCCCACCCCGACGCCCGACCCACCGACCCCGTCGCCCAGCGGGCCCACGTCGGGCCCGCCGTCCACGCCCGCGCCGTCTCCGACCGCGTCGGGCGGCGCGGCACCGGGGGACGGTCTCGCGCACACGGGGTCGGACGCGGCCGACCTGGTGTGGCCGGCGCTGGGCGCGGTCGTGGTCGGGGCGCTGCTGCTCCTCGCCCGCCGCCGACGCGCCGACGACGAGCCCTGACCGCCACGCTCTGACCGCCGCGCCCCGTGGTCATCTCGGAGGGGGCTCGTCCGACGCGCGGCTCTCCACCCGATCGGCGGCCACGGCAGGTGGTGACGAGGCGCCGGGGCCTGCGCCACGTGGTGAGACGGCGTCTCGCGCGTCGACACGCCGGCGATGCGTGGGCGTGGACGGGGCAGGCTCGTCGGCCGCTGAAGCCCCAGATCACGGGGCCTTCTTCACCCGGCTGCATGAGGTTAGCCATACCTTCGCAGACATCCCCAGAACGCGTGGCTATAGTCGCCGCAGCCGATAGTGAACGACGTCACAAACGAGGTCGAGCATGGTGCGCAGGGCGACGGATGACGCGGACGTCATCGTCGTGGGAGCGGGTCCCGCCGGGGCCGCGACCGCCTTCCACTGTGCCTCCGCGGGCCTCGACGTCCTGCTCCTCGACAAGGCGTCCTTCCCGCGCGACAAGATCTGCGGCGACGGCCTGACCCCCCGCGCGGTCGCCGAGCTCGTGCGCATGGGTCTGCCCCTGCGCGAGCAGGACGGCTGGATCCGCAACAAGGGCCTGCGTGTGATCGGCGGCGGCCACCGCATCGAGCTGCCGTGGCCCGAGATCTCGTCGTACCCGTCGTACGGCCTGGCCCGTGCGCGCATGTCGTTCGACCACCTGCTGGTCGAGCACGCGCGCTCCGCAGGCGCGAAGGTGCACGAGCGCACCAACGTCGTCGGCGCGGTGCGCGACGAGCGCAGCGGCCGGGTCGTCGGTGCCACGGCCCGCCCCGTCGACGCGAACGGGCGCCGCGCGGGCGAGGACGTCGTGTTCCGTGCGCCGGTCGTCGTCGCGGCCGACGGCGTGAGCGCGCGGTTCGCCACCGGCGTGGGCCTGGCCAAGCGCGACGACCGACCCATGGGCGTCGCCGTGCGCACCTACTTTCGGACCCCGCGGCACGACGACCCGTGGATGGAGTCGTGGCTCGAGCTGTGGGACGGCGAGCCGGGCCGCTCGACGCTCATGCCCGGATACGGCTGGATCTTCTCCCTGGGCGACGGCACCGCGAACGTCGGGCTCGGCTCGGTCAGCTCCACGGCCGCCGCGACGAAGGTGGACTACAAGGCGCTGTTCGCCGCGTGGATGCGCAACGCGCCCGCCGAGTGGGAGTTCACCGACGAGAACCAGCTGGGCCCCGTGCGCGGCGCGGCGCTGCCGATGGGCTTCAACCGCGGCCCGCTGTACGGCAACGGGCTCATGCTCGCGGGCGACGCGGCCGGCATGGTGAGCCCGTTCAACGGCGAGGGCATCGCGTACGGGCTGCAGGCCGGACGGGTCGCCGCGGACGCGATCGCGCAGGGGCTCGCACGCGGCTCGGCCGCGGGGCGCGAGCGCGCGTTCGCCACGTACCAGACGCGCATGAAGGACGACCTCGGCGGGTACTACACGCTCGGCCGGGTGTTCGTGCGGCTCATCGAGCACCCCGAGGTCATGCGCGTCTGCACCCGGTACGGGCTGCCGCGTCCGCTTCTCATGAAGTTCGTCCTGAAGCTGCTCTCGGACTGCTACGAACCCCGTGGTGGTGACATGGTGGACAGGACGATCTCCGCCCTCGCCCGGATCGCGCCCGCCGCATGACCCGCAAGCTCGCCCCCCGTACCTCGACGTCGAGGAGCCACGCACGATGACCAACCCGTACGTGCCGCTGCTGATCCTCATGGGGATCGCCGCCGTGCTGACGCTCGGCGGCGTGAGCGCGAGCGCCGTCATCGGCCCGAAGCGCTACAACCGCGCGAAGCTCGAGGCCTACGAGTGCGGCATCGAGCCCACGCCGCACGCGATCGGCGGCGGGCGGTTCCCGATCAAGTACTACCTGGTGGCGATGACGTTCATCGTGTTCGACATCGAGGTGGTGTTCCTCTACCCGTGGGCCGTGAGCTTCGGCGACCTCGCGATGTTCGGTCTCGTCGCGATGCTGATGTTCCTGGTGCTCATCACGGTGCCGTTCGTCTACGAGTGGCGCCGCGGGGGGCTGGAGTGGGACTGAGCACGACGAGCGAGAGGACGGCCTGAGCATGGGTATCGAAGAGGCACCCTCCGGGTTCCTGCTGACGACCATCGAGGACCTCGTCGGCTACTTCCGCAAGGGTTCGCTGTGGCCGGTGACGTTCGGACTGGCGTGCTGCGCGATCGAGATGATGGCCGCCGGCGCGCCGCGCTACGACCTGTCGCGCTTCGGCATGGAGGTGTTCCGGGCGTCCCCGCGCCAGGCCGACCTCATGATCGTCGCGGGCCGTGTGAGCCAGAAGATGGCGCCCGTCGTGCGGCAGGTCTACGACCAGATGTCCGAGCCCAAGTGGGTCCTGTCGATGGGCGTGTGCGCGAGCTCGGGCGGCATGTTCAACAACTACGCGATCGTGCAGGGCGTCGACCACATCGTGCCCGTGGACGTCTACCTCCCGGGCTGCCCGCCGCGCCCGGAGATGCTCATCAACGCGATCCTCACGCTGCACGACCAGATCTCGAAGGAGCCGATGGGCGTCAACCGCCAGGAGGCGGCCGCCGCCGCCGAGGCCGCCGCGCTCGCGGCGACACCGACGTCGCACATGACGGGCCTGCTGCGGTGAGCGACGACGTGACCGACGAGAAGAAGGACGACGTCGGCGCCCCGCACGCGCCCGTGACCGCCCCCAAGGACGCGACGCGCGACGAGCAGGCGACGACGGCGACCACGGGCGACAAGGCGGACGCGGCACAGGCCGCCAAGCCGGGGGCGGGCGCGACGAGCGACGCCGCGGCGGCGCAGTCGGCGACGGCCGCGGCCCTCGAGGCCGGCTCCCAGAACGTGCCGGCCGACGACACGGTCGCGGCGCGCACCCCGCTCGAGGTGGTCGACGTGCGGCACGGGCTGTTCGGCGTGCACGGCAGCGGCGACACGTCGGGCTACGGCGGCCTCGTCACGACGGTCGTGCTGCCCGGTCCGAGCGAGCGCCCGTACGGCGGCTGGTTCGACGAGGTCGTCGACGTGCTGACCGAGCTGCTCGACGCGTCGGGCACGGGGTACGCGAACGCGGTCGAGCACGTCGTGGTGGACCGCGGCGAGCTCACGCTGCACGTGCACCGCGAGCACCTCGTCGAGGTGACCCGCCACCTGCGCGACGACCACGACCTGCGCTTCGAGCTCAGCCTCGGCGTGAGCGGCGTGCACTACCCGCACGAGACGGGCCGCGAGCTGCACGCGGTCTACCACGTGGTGTCGGTGACGCACGGCCGCCGGCTGCGGCTCGAGGTCGCGGTGCCCGACGAGGACCCGCACGTCCCCTCCACGGTGTCGGTGTACCCGGCCAACGACTGGCACGAGCGCGAGACGTTCGACTTCTTCGGCATCGTGTTCGACGGCCACCCCGGCCTCGCGCGCATCGAGATGCCCGACGACTGGCCGGGCCACCCGCAGCGCAAGGACTACCCCCTCGGCGGCATCCCCGTCGAGTACAAGGGCGCGACCATCCCGCCCGCGGACCAGCGGAGGTCCTACTCATGAGCACGACGCACGCGACGGGCCACATCGTCGACGACGAGACGGCGGGCATCCCCAGCTTCGAGGCGTCGGGCGGCGACTGGTCGCAGATCGCCGAGGAGGCCGCGCGCCTGGGCGAGGAGCGCATCGTCGTCAACATGGGTCCGCAGCACCCGTCGACGCACGGCGTGCTGCGGCTCATGCTCGAGATCGACGGCGAGACGGTGACCGAGGCCCGCGCGGGCATCGGCTACCTGCACACCGGCATCGAGAAGAACATGGAGTTCCGCACCTGGACGCAGGGCGTCACGTTCTGCACGCGCATGGACTACGTCGCGCCGCTGTTCCAGGAGGCTGCGTACTGCCTGGGCGTCGAGAAGCTCCTGGGGATCACCGACGACATCCCGCAGCGGGCGAGCGACATCCGCGTGCTGATGATGGAGCTCAACCGCATCACGTCGCACCTGGTGTGCATCGCGACGGGCGGCAACGAGCTGGGCGCGACGACCATCATGACGGTCGGCTTCACGGCCCGCGAGGAGATCCTCAAGATCTTCGAGCTGGTGACCGGCCTGCGCATGAACAACGCGTACATCCGCCCCGGCGGCGTCGCGCAGGACCTGCCCCCGGGTGCGGTCCAGCAGACGCGCGACGCGCTCGTGCAGGTCAGGCACTACGTGCGCCAGCTCGAGGACCTCATGCTGGCCAACCCGATCCTGCACCTGCGGACCAAGGGCGTCGGCTACCTGGGACTCGCGGGCTGCATGGCCCTGGGCATCACCGGGCCGATGCTGCGCAGCGCGGGACTGCCGTACGACGCGCGCAAGACCGACCCGTACTGCGGGTACGAGACGTACGACTTCGACGTCCCGACGTCGCAGGACGCCGACGCGTGGGGCCGGATCGTGGTGCGGCTCGAGGAGATCTACCAGTCGATGCGGATCGTCGAGCAGGCGCTGGACCGCCTCGAGAAGAACCCGGGCCCGGTGATGGTGGGCGACAAGAAGATCGCCTGGCCCGCACAGCTCGCGATCGGCACGGACGGCATGGGCAACTCGCTCGACCACATCCGCGAGATCATGGGCACCTCGATGGAGGCCCTGATCCACCACTTCAAGCTGGTGACGGAGGGCTTCCGCGTCCCCGCCGGCCAGGTGTTCCAGACCGTCGAGCACCCGCGCGGCGAGCTGGGCGTCCACCTGGTGTCCGACGGCGGCACGCGCCCCTACCGCGCGCACTTCCGCGACCCGTCGTTCAACAACCTGCAGGCCACGTCGATCATCTGCGAGGGCGGCCAGGTGGCGGACGTCGTCGTCGCCGTCGCGTCGATCGACCCGGTGCTCGGAGGGGTGGACCGCTGATGACCGTCGAGCCCGTCGTCGGCCGCACGAACGGCCAGACGCACCGCACCGCGTACGACGAGGCGACGCGCGCGCGCCTCGCGGCGGACGCGGACGCGATCGTCGCGCGCTACCCGCAGGAGCGCTCGGCGCTGCTGCCGATGCTGCACCTGGTGCAGGCCGAGGACGGCTACGTGAGCCCGCGGGGCATCGCGTTCTGCGCCGACCACCTGGGCCTGACGACGGCCGAGGTGTCCGCCGTGGCGACGTTCTACACGCAGTACAAGCGCCACCCCAACGGCGAGTACACCGTGGGCGTGTGCACCAACACGCTGTGCGCCGTGATGGGCGGTGACGCCATCTGGGAGCACGTGTGCGACCACCTCGGCATCGGGCACGACGAGACCACGCAGGACGGCAAGATCACGCTCGAGCGCGTCGAGTGCAACGCAGCCTGCGACTACGCGCCGGTCGTGATGGTCAACTGGGAGTTCTTCGACAACCAGACCCCGGAGTCGGTCGCCGACGTCGTCGACCGTCTCCGGTCCGGGGAGCCCGTCGCCCCCACCCGCGGCGCCGACTCGGTCGCCACGTTCCGCGAGGTCTCGCGCGTGCTGGCCGGGTTCGACGACGGCCGGGCCGACGAGGGCGTCGGGGCCGGTGAGCCGACGATCCGCGGCACGGTCCTCGCACGCGAGAACGACTGGCGCGCGCCGGCGTTCCCGGGCGAGGAGGGCGGCGGCTCGTCGCGGACCGCTGCTCGCGGCGGCGGCTCGACGCACGAGCCGAAGACCGGCGGCGAGCAGTCGAGCGCCGAGCGGCCGGCGACGACCGCGGGCGACGCCTCGTCGGCCGCGCAGGAGAAGCAGCAGGCCTCCCGAGACGCGAAGGAGCAGTGATGGGCACGACCCTCACCCCTGTGCTCAGCGACCGGTGGGACGCCGAGCAGTCGTGGAAGCTGTCGACGTACGAGCAGGGCGGCGGCTACCGTGGCCTGCGGCGCGCGCTCGGCATGCAGGCGGCCGACGTCGTCACGATGGTCAAGGACTCGGGCCTGCGCGGCCGCGGCGGCGCGGGCTTCCCGACCGGCATGAAGTGGGGCTTCCTGCCCGCGCCGGACGGCGGTCCGCGCTACCTCGTCGTCAACGCCGACGAGTCCGAGCCGGGCACCTGCAAGGACATCCCGCTCATGCTGGCCAGCCCGCAGGACCTCATCGAGGGCGTCATCATCACGTCCTACGCGATCGGCTGCCACCACGCGTTCGTCTACGTGCGCGGCGAGGTCGTGCACGTGTACCGCCGGCTGCTCGCCGCGGTCGCCGAGGCGCGCGCGGCCGGCTACGTGGGCACCGACATCCTCGGCTCGGGCTTCGACCTGGAGATCACGGTGCACGCGGGTGCGGGCGCGTACATCTGCGGCGAGGAGACCGCGCTGCTCGACTCGCTCGAAGGACTGCGCGGTCAGCCGCGCCTCAAGCCCCCGTTCCCCGCGGTCGCGGGCCTGTACGCGCGGCCGACGGTGGTGAACAACGTCGAGTCGATCGCCTCGGTGCCGGGCATCCTGCGCGGCGGCGCCGACTGGTTCAAGCAGATGGGCACCGAGCGCTCGACGGGCCACGGCCTGTTCTCGCTGTCCGGCCACGTGACTCGGCCCGGGCAGTACGAGGCCCCGCTCGGCATCACGCTGCGCGAGCTGCTCGACATGGCCGGTGGGGTGCGCGAGGGGCACGAGCTGAAGTTCTGGACGCCCGGCGGCTCGTCGACCCCGATCTTCACCGCCGAGCACCTCGACGTCCCGCTCGACTACGAGTCGGTCGGCGCGGCGGGCTCGATGCTCGGCACGCGCGCGCTGCAGATCTTCGACGAGACGACCTCGGTGGTGCGCGCCGTGACGCGCTGGACCGAGTTCTACAAGCACGAGTCGTGCGGCAAGTGCACGCCGTGCCGCGAGGGCACGTTCTGGCTCGCGCAGGTGCTGCAGCGCATCGAGCGCGGGCAGGGCACGCCGCAGGACATCGACCTGCTGCTCGACCTGTGCGACAACATCCTCGGCCGCGCCTTCTGCGCGCTGGGCGACGGCGCGACCAGCCCCATCACGAGCGCCGTGAAGTACTTCCGGGAGGAGTTCGAGGCGGGCTGCCACACGCCAGCCGACGTGCTGTTCCCGCCCGAGCGCAGCGCGCTGTTCGACTACCGCCCGCGCTCCGGCGCGGCCCTCGCGGGGGTGCACGCATGACGATCACGTCGGCCGGTCCGACCACGCCGCTCGTGCCTGCGGCCCCGCCCGCCGCGCCGCAGGAGCCGGCAGACACCGTCACGTTCACGATCGACGGCATCGAGACGAGCGTCCCCCAGGGCACGCTCGTGATCCGCGCCGCCGAGGAGCTGGGCATCCAGATCCCGCGGTTCTGCGACCACCCGCTGCTGGCCCCCGCGGGCGCGTGCCGGCAGTGCCTGGTCGAGGTGTGGGCACCCGGCCGCGACGGCAACCCTGCGAAGATGCCCAAGCCGCAGGCGTCGTGCACGCTCGAGGCGACGCCCGGCATGGACGTGCGCACGCAGCACACGAGCGCCGAGGCGGACAAGGCTCAGCACGGCGTCATGGAGCTGCTGCTCATCAACCACCCGCTCGACTGCCCGGTGTGCGACAAGGGCGGCGAGTGCCCGCTGCAGAACCAGGCGATGAGCAACGGGCGCGCCACGAGCCGGTTCGTCGACGTCAAGCGCACGTTCCCCAAGCCGATCTCGATCTCCACGCAGATCCTGCTGGACCGCGAGCGGTGCGTGCTGTGCCAGCGGTGCACGCGGTTCTCCGAGGAGATCGCGGGCGACGCGTTCATCGACCTGCAGAAGCGCGGTGCGCAGCAGCAGATCGGCACGTTCGACACCCAGGTGCTCGGCTACGTCGGCGACGCGCCCGTGGGCGAGTCGACCGAGGACGTCAGCGGCAAGCCGTTCGCGTCCTACTTCTCGGGCAACACCGTGCAGATCTGCCCGGTCGGTGCCCTCACGAGCGCCGCGTACCGGTTCCGCTCGCGCCCGTTCGACCTCGTGTCGACGCCGGGCATCTCGGAGCACGACTCGAACGGCTCCGCGATCCGCGTCGACCACCGCCGCGGTGTGGTGCTGCGCCGGCTCGCGGGCGACGACCCCGCCGTGAACCGGGAGTGGATCAGCGACAAGGACCGCTTCGCGTTCACCTGGCAGTCCGCGCCCGACCGCCTGACGACCCCGCTCGTGCGGCGTCCCGGCGCCGACGGCTCGCGCGGCGAGCTCGAGCCCGCGAGCTGGGTCGAGGCGCTCGGCGCCGCGGCCGCGGGCCTGCGCGCCGCGGAGTCCGTGGGCGTGCTCGCGGGCGGGCGGCTCACGCTCGAGGACGCCTACGCGTACGGCAAGCTCGCACGCGTCGCGCTGGGCACCAACGACGTCGACGGCCGCGCACGACCGCACTCCGACGAGGAGGAGGCGTTCCTCGCCCACCACGTCGCGGGCCGCACGCTCGAGGTGACGTTCGCGGACCTGGACCGGGCGCCCGCGGTGCTGCTCGTCGGGCTCGAGCCCGAGGAGGAGGCCGGCGTCCTGTTCCTGCGCCTGCGCGCGGCGGCGCTGCACCACGGCACGCGCGTGCTCTCGGTCGCGGCGCTCGCGACGCGCGGGCTGACGCGTCTGAACGGCACGCTGCTCGCAGCGGCGCCCGGGACCGAGGCGGAGGTGCTCGACGGGATCGTCGACGGCGCCGACGACGAGCTCGGGTCCGCCGCCGAGATGCTCGCGGCCGACGGTGCCGTGGTGCTCGTCGGCGAGCGACTGGCAGGCGTGCCGGGCGGGTTCTCCGCGGTGCTGCGGCTCGCCGCCCGTTCCGGTGCCCGGCTCGCGTGGGTGCCGCGGCGTGCCGGCGAGCGCGGTGCGGTCGAGGCCGGCCTGCTGCCGACGCTGCTGCCGGGCGGGCGCCCGGTGGCCGACGACGCCGCGCGGGCCGAGCTCGCCGCGGCATGGCGCGTCGACGAGCTGCCGGCGGTACCCGGGCGGTCGACCTCGCAGATCGTCGCCGCCGCGCGCGACGGCAGCCTCGGCGCGCTCGTCGTCGGGGGCGTGGACCCCGCCGACCTGCCCGACCCGGCGCTCGCGCGCGACGCACTGGACCGCGTGGGCTTCCTCGTCTCGCTCGAGGTGCGGCCCTCCGAGGTGACCGAGCGCGCGGACGTCGTGCTGCCCGTCGCGCCCCCCGTGGAGAAGCCCGGGACGTTCGTGACGTGGGAGGGGCGCCCGCGTCCGTTCCCGCAGGCGCTCGTCTCGCACGCGCTGCCGGACCACCGCGTGCTCGACCGCCTCGCGGCCGAGCTCGGCGTGGACCTCGGCCTCGCGACCGTGAACGACGTGCACGCCGAGCTGGACCGTGTCGGCGGCTGGTCGGGCGCCCGCGTCGCCGCGCCCGACGTCGAGGCCGCCGAGCCGCCCGCCGTCGCACCGGGCACGGCCGTGCTCGCGACGTGGCACCAGCTGCTCGACGCGGGCCGCCTGCAGCAGGGCGAGCCGCACCTCGCGGGCACCGCCAAGCGCCCGACCGCCCGCGTGTCTGCGGCCACCGCCGCCGCGGCGGGCGTCGCGGACGGCGACCTGCTGGCCGTGAGCACCGACGCGGGCACCGTCACGATCCCCGTCGCGGTGAGCGACATGCCGGACCACGTGGTGTGGCTGCCGACGAACGCGCCGGGCTCGGCCGTGCGGGACACGCTGCACGCCGACTCGGGCACGCTCGTGCGGATCGCGAGTGCCGGCACGACGAGCACCATCACCACCCTCGGGGAGGCCTGATGCACGCGGGCATGCTGGGCGCGGCGGTCGCGCCCGTGACGGCGGACTTCAGCCAGGACACGTGGTGGCTGTGGGTCATCAAGGCCGTCGTCATCATCGTGTTCCTGCTGACGAGCGTGCTGTTCGCGATCTGGTTCGAGCGCAAGGTCGTCGCGCGCATGCAGGTGCGTCCCGGCCCCAACGTGCACGGCCCGTTCGGTCTGCTGCAGTCGCTCGCCGACGCCATGAAGCTCCTGTTCAAGGAGGACATGACGGTCTCCGCGGCGGACAAGATCGTCTACCTCGTCGCGCCGATGATCGCGGTGTTCTGCTCGCTGCTGACGTTCGCGGTCATCCCGCTCGGCCCGGCGGTGAACCTCTTCGGCCACCACACGCCGCTGCAGCTCACCGACTTCCCGGTCGCGGTGCTCTACATCCTTGCGTGCGCGTCGGTAGGCGTGTACGGCATCGTGCTCGGCGGCTGGGCGTCGAACTCGACGTACCCGCTGCTCGGCGGCGTGCGCTCCACGGCCCAGGTCATCAGCTACGAGCTCGCGATGGGCCTGTCGCTCGTCACGGTGTTCCTCATGGCGGGCTCGATGTCGACGTCGCAGATCGTGTCGTCCCAGACGAAGCTGTGGTGGTTCATCCCGCTGCTGCCCGCGTTCGTCATCTACGTGATCTCGATGGTCGGCGAGACCAACCGCCTGCCGTTCGACCTCCCGGAGGCCGAGGGCGAGCTCGTCGGCGGGTACACCACCGAGTACTCGTCGATGAAGTTCGCGTGGTTCTTCCTCGCGGAGTACATCAACATGCTCAACGTCTCCGCGGTCGCGACGACGCTGTTCCTCGGCGGCTGGCGCGCACCGTTCGGCATCTCGCTGATCAACGACGGCATGTTCAACACGGGCTGGTGGCCCGTGCTGTGGTTCCTGGTGAAGCTGTGGGCCGTCATGTTCTTCTTCGTCTGGGTCCGTGGCTCGGTGCTGCGCTTCCGGTACGACCAGTTCATGAACCTCGGCTGGAAGCTCCTCATCCCGGCCGCGCTCGTGTGGTTGGTCGCGGTCGCCGCGTTCAAGGGGCTGCGCGACTTCAGCGACCTCGACCTGCGCACGTGGCTGTTCGTGCTCGCGGGGGTCCTGGTGCTCGCGATCGTCGTCTCGCTGTTCTTCCCCGAGAAGAAGGCGCCGGAGCCGACGAAGGCCGCGGCGCCGCGCGAGTTCGACCCCTTCGCGGCCGGCTACCCCGTCCCGCCCCTGCCCGGCCAGGTGCTCCCGCCCTCTCCGCGCAAGGGCCGCGTGACCGCGGCAGCGAGCGTGCCCGCGGGGGCGCCCGACCCGTCCGAGACCACCCCGGAGGTGCACGGTGGCTGAACCGCGCAAGAAGCCGGCCGTTGCGAAGGCAGCGCCCGGCAAGGCAGCGCCTGGAGCGACAGCGCCCGGCAAGGGCGTCGCCCCGCGCAAGCCCGCCGGCGAGGTCGGCGCACCGGCCGACGGGTACCGCTCGGTCGTTCCCCCGGCGACCGGGCTGCGCGCGGCGTTCGCGCCCGTGGGCGGGTTCGGCGTCACGATCTCGAACATGTTCCGCGGCACGGTGACCGAGGAGTACCCCTCCGAGAAGGTCCCGGCCAAGCCGCGGTACCACGGGCGCCACCAGCTCAACCGCTACGCGGACGGCCTAGAGAAGTGCATCGGCTGCGAGCTGTGCGCGTGGGCGTGCCCCGCGGACGCCATCTACGTCGAGGGCGCTGACAACACGCCCGACGACCAGCACTCGCCCGGCGAGCGCTACGGCCGCGTCTACCAGATCAACTACCTGCGCTGCATCTTCTGCGGCCTGTGCATCGAGGCGTGCCCCACACGCGCGCTCACGATGACCAACGAGTACGAGCTCGCCGGTCCGACCCGCGCGGGCATGATCTGGGAGAAGCAGGACCTGCTCGCCCCGCTGCGTGAGGGCATGCTCGCCGCGCCGCACCCGATGGTGGAGGGCACGACGGACACCGAGTACTACCGCGGCGAGGTCAGCGGCCCCACGGACGCGCAGCGCGCGTGGGTGCGCGAGCACCGTCCCGACGACCCGACGCTGCCCGAGGGCGCCGGCGTCGAGGCCGCGAACGTGCCGGGCGAGACGGCCGCCGAGATGGCGCGGCTCGTGGCGGGCGCGAACAAGCAGGGCGCCCGATGAGCCCGCTCGCGGCGCACCTGCCAGCGCACCTGCCCGCGCTGCTGCCGACCGCCCTGCCCGCGGCCGTCGACACCGCGGGTCGTGCGTCCACGGGCGAGGCGGTCCTGTTCTGGGTGCTCGCGCCGATCATGGTGATCGCGGCGCTCGGCCTGCTGTTCGCCCGCAAGGCCGTGCACGCGGCGCTGTCGCTCATCGTCGTGATGATCTCGCTCGCGTTCATGTACGTGACGCAGGGCGCGGTGTTCCTCGGGGTCGTGCAGGTGGTCGTCTACACCGGCGCGATCATGATGCTGTTCCTGTTCGTCCTCATGCTCGTGGGCGTGGACAGCGCGGACTCGCTCGTCGAGACGATCCGCGGGCAGCGCTGGATCGGCGTGATCGCCGCGCTCGGCCTCCTCGTCGTGCTCGGGGGCGTCCTGCTCGCGGCGACGTACCCGGTGCCCACGGGCCTCGGCGAGGCGAACGCGGACTCGAACCCGGTGGGCGTCGCGCACCTCATCTTCTCGGACCACGTGTTCGCGATGGAGGTCGTCGGCGCGCTGCTCGTGACGGCCGCGCTCGGAGCTCTCGTCATGAGCCACCGCCGTCGGCTCACGCCGAAGCGTGGCCAGCGCGAGCTCGCGGACCTGCGCGTCGCCGGCGGCCACCACCTCGCGCCGCTGCCGGCGCCCGGTGTGTACGCGCGGCACAACGCGATGGACGTCCCCGCGCTCGACCCGTACGGCAACCCGATCGACAGCTCGGTGCCGCGCGTGCTGCGCGTGCGCGGTCAGGAGGCCGACGCGAACGAGTACGCGGCGCGCATCGACCGCGTGCTGGCGGGCGGTGCGGCGCGTGACGTGACACCCGACCCGGAACTCGCGACGACGCCCGGCGGCTCCGCACCACCGGACGGTGCCGCGGGTGCGGGCACCGACGGCCCGACGACGACGGGGGAGGAGGCCCGGTGAACCTCACCAACTACCTCGTGCTGTCGGGGATCCTGTTCTCGATCGGCTCCGCGACCGTGCTGCTGCGGCGCAACGCGATCATCGTGTTCATGGGCATCGAGCTCATGCTCAACGCGACCAACCTGATGCTCGTGACGTTCTCCCGCATGCACGGCGCGCTGGACGGGCAGGTGCTCGCGTTCTTCGTGATGGTCGTCGCCGCGGCGGAGGTCGTCGTCGGGCTCGCGATCATCGTGTCGATCTACCGGACCCGGCGCTCGGCCTCGGTCGACGACGTGAACCTGCTGAAGAGCTGAGGGGCGGACCGTGCACACCCTGATGACGTGGGCGGCGTCCGCCCCCACCATGCTGCCGATCTCGGAGATCAGCTCCGGTGCGCAGCCCGTGCGCGGCGGCATCTACGCCGTCGCGCCGCTGCTCGTCGGGCTCCCGCTCGCGTCCGCGGCGATCCTGCTGCTCGCGGGCCGACGCTCGGACCGCTGGGGCCACTGGCTCGGCGTGCTCGCGTCGACGGGCGCGTTCGTCGTCGGCCTGCTGACGTTCCTCGCGATCCTGGGCCGCGACGCGAGCGAGCGCGTGCTCGACGTGCACCTCGGCACGTGGATCGACGCGGGCGCGTTCCACCTCGACGCGGGCATGCGGCTCGACCCGCTGTCGCTCACGTTCGTGCTGCTCGTGACGTTCGTCGGGACGCTCATCCACGTGTACTCCGTGGCGTACATGGACCACGACCGCGACCGGCGCCGGTTCTTCGCGTACCTCAACCTGTTCGTCGCGGCGATGCTGGTCCTGGTCCTCGCGGACAGCTACCTCCTGCTGTTCGTCGGCTGGGAGGGCGTGGGCCTCGCCTCGTACCTGCTCATCGGGTTCTGGAACCACCGCACGCCGTACGCGGTCGCCGCGAAGAAGGCGTTCGTCGCCAACCGCATCGGTGACATCGGGCTCGTGGTCGCGCTCGGGCTGATGTTCTCGACGTTCGGCGGGGTCGACTTCTCCACGGTGCTCGGCGCCGACATGTCGGGAGTCAGCACCGCGACGCTCACGGGCATCGGCCTCATGCTGCTGCTCGCGGCGTGCGGCAAGTCGGCCCAGTTCCCGCTGCAGTCGTGGCTCGGGGACGCGATGGCGGGCCCGACACCCGTCTCGGCGCTCATCCACGCCGCGACGATGGTCACCGCGGGCGTCTACCTCATCGTGCGCTCGTCGGCGATCTTCGACGCCGCACCCACCGCGCAGCTCGTCGTGGTGGTCGTCGGCGCGATCACGCTCCTGTTCGGGGCGATCGTCGGCTGCGCGAAGGACGACATCAAGAAGGCGCTCGCAGCCTCGACCATGTCGCAGATCGGCTACATGGTGCTCGCCGCGGGCCTCGGCCCCGTCGGGTACGCGTTCGCCATCTTCCACCTCGTGACCCACGGCTTCTTCAAGGCCGGGATGTTCCTGGGCGCCGGGTCCGTCATGCACGGCATGGACGACCAGGTGGACATGCGCCGGTTCGGCGGGCTCGCGCGGTACATGAAGATCACCTACCTGACGTTCATGGCGGGCTGGCTCGCGATCCTCGGCATCCCGCCGTTCTCGGGCTACTGGTCGAAGGACAAGATCATCGAGGCCGCGTTCATCCCGACCGACGGCCACACGTGGCGCGCGTGGGTGTTCGGCATGGTCGCGCTGCTCGGGGCGGGCATCACGGCGTTCTACATGTCGCGCCTGTTCTTCATGACGTTCGAGGGCGAGAAGCGCTGGTCGACGAAGGCCGACGGGAGCGCGCAGCACCCGCACGAGTCCCCGGCGCTCATGACGTGGCCGATGATCATCCTCGCGGTCGGCTCGGTCGCGCTCGGCGCGTTCCTGGGCCTGGGCAACCGCTTCGTCGACTGGCTCGCACCCGTCACGGGCAGCCACGAGGAGGGCGACCCGGTGCTCGCTGCGCCGGTGCTCGTCGGGCTCACGCTGCTCGTCGTGGTCGTCGGCGCGGTCATCGCGTGGCGGCGCTACGCGATCTCGACCGTGCCCGTCACGCCACCCGTCGGCACCGCGCTCACCCGCGCCGCCCGCGTCGACCTGTACCAGGACGTCGTCAACGACGCCCTGCTGGTCGAGCCCGGCCAGCACCTGACCCGCACGCTCGTGTACGCGGACAAGGCCGTCGTCGACGGCGCCGCGGTGGGCGTCGGGCAGTCGAGCGTGGGCCTCGGCCGCCTGCTCCGCAAGACCCAGACCGGCTTCGTCCGCTCGTACGCGGCGACGATGCTCCTCGGTCTGGTGGTCCTCGTCGTCGCCGTCCTGGTCACCCAGAGCTGAGGAGCGCACCCACCGATGTCCTCCGACTTCCCCTGGCTGACCGCCCTCGTCGTGCTCCCCCTCGTGGGGGCCGCGGTGCTGGCGCTGCTGCCCGCCGGAGCCCGATCGAGCGCGCGCGGCGTCGCGCTCGGCTTCTCGCTCGCCGAGCTGCTGCTCGTCGTCGGCGCGCTGTCCGCGTTCGACACGTCCCGCGCGGGCGAGCACCAGCTCCTCGAGACCCATCAGTGGATCCCGTCGATCGGCGCGTCGTACGCGGTCGGCGTCGACGGCGTGGGCATCGCGCTCATCGCGATGTCCGTGCTGCTCGTGCCGCTCGTCGTGCTCGCCGCGTGGCGCGAGCAGGGCTCGTCCGACGGGCCCACCGACCAGCTGCGCGCCTACCTCGCGATCACGCTGGTGCTCGAGGCTTTCATCGTCGCGGTGTTCGCGGCACGGGACGTGTTCTTCTTCTACGTCCTGTTCGAGGCGATGCTGATCCCCGTCTACTTCCTCATCGGCCGTTTCGGCGGTGCGCAGCGGCGGTACGCGGCGATCAAGTTCCTCATCTACTCGCTGTTCGGCGGGCTCATCATGCTCGTCGCGGTGATCGTGCTCTACCAGCACGGCCCCGGCGGCGCGCAGGGCTTCCTCACGGACAACCTCACCGGCATCACGCTCGACCCCACCACGGAGAAGTGGCTGTTCGCCGGGTTCTTCCTCGCGTTCGCGATCAAGGCGCCGATGTTCCCGGTGCACACGTGGCTGCCCGACGCGGCGCAGAACGCGACGCCCGGGACGTCGACGCTGCTGGTCGGCGTGCTCGACAAGGTCGGCACGTTCGGGATGCTCACGCTGTGCCTGCCGCTGTTCCCCGCGGCGTCGCGGTGGGCCGCGCCGTTCGTCATCGTGCTCGCGGTGGTCTCGATCCTGTACGGCGCGCTGCTCGCGATCGGGCAGAAGGACCTCATGCGGCTCATCGCGTACACGTCGGTGTCGCACTTCGGGTTCATCGTGCTGGGGATCTTCGCGTTCACGTCCACGTCGGTGGCCGGCTCGTCGTTCTACATGGTCAACCACGGGCTCTCGACGGGTGCGCTGTTCCTCATCGCGGGCTTCCTCGTGCAGCGGCGCGGTTCGCAGCAGATCGCCGACTTCGGCGGGCTGCAGAAGGTCGTGCCGATCATGGCCGGGACGTTCCTCGTCGCGGGCCTGTCGGCGCTCTCGCTGCCCGGCCTGTCGACGTTCATCTCGGAGTTCCTGGTGCTCGTCGGCACGTTCGCGCGGCACCCCGCCGCCGCGATCGTCGCGACGCTCGGCGTGGTCCTCGCCGCGATCTACGTGCTGTGGACCTACCAGCGCATCTTCACCGGCCCGGTGCGTGACGGGCTCGAGACGATGCCCGACATGCGCGTGCGCGAGCGGTGGGCCGTCGCGCCCCTGATCGCCGCGATGCTGGTGCTCGGCTTCGTGCCCGGCCCGGCGCTCGACCTGGTCCGCCCGCCCGCGCACACCACGCTCGAGCAGGTGGGCGTCACCGACGTGCCGGTGACGGCCGAAGGGAGCAAGTGATGTTCACGGCCCCCCACGTGGACTGGGCGCACCTCGCACCGGTCGCGATCGTCCTGCTCGCCGCGGTCATCGGCGTGCTGCTCGAGGCCTTCGTGCCGGCGCGCGTGCGCCGCACCGTGCAGCTCGCGTTCACGCTCGCGGCGCTCGCCGGCTCGCTCGTCGCGGTCGCGGCGCTGTGGCACGGGGTACGCACCTCGGGCGGCGTGAAGGTGCTCGGCGGCTCGCTCGTCGTCGACGGTCCCACGCTCGTGCTGCAGGCCACCATCCTCGTGCTCGCGATCATCGCGATCCTCGTCGTCGCGGACCGGACGGAGACGGGCGAGGACGCGTTCGCACCGTCCGCCGCCTCCGTGCCGGGATCGGACCACGAGGCGCTCGCCCGCCGCCTCGGCCTGCAGCAGACCGAGGTGTACCCGCTGCTGCTGTTCGCCACGGGCGGCATGCTCGTCTTCCCGGCCACCGCCGACCTGCTGACGCTGTTCGTCGCGCTCGAGGTGCTCTCGCTCCCGCTGTACCTGCTCACCGGCATGGCCCGGCGCCGGCGCCTGCTCTCGCAGGAGGCGTCGATGAAGTACTTCCTGCTCGGCGCGTTCGCCTCGGCGCTCATGCTGTTCGGCATCGCGCTCGTGTACGGCTACTCGTCGTCGCTGCACTACGCGGACATCGCGACGAAGATCGGCTCGCCGACCGACCTCGACACGCTGCTGCTCGTCGGGTCCGTCCTGATCCTCGCGGGTCTGCTGTTCAAGGTCGGCGCCGTGCCGTTCCACGCGTGGACCCCCGACGTCTACCAGGGCGCGCCCACCCCGATCACGGGGTTCATGGCGGCGTGCACCAAGGTCGCGGCGTTCGGCGCGCTCCTGCGCTTCGTGTACACGGTGATCCCGGGCCTCAAGTGGGACCTCGACGTGGTGCTGTGGACCGTGACGATCGCGACGATGGTCGTCGGGACGGTCATCGCGATGGTGCAGACGGACATGAAGCGCGTGCTCGCGTACTCGTCGGTCGCGCACGCGGGATTCATCCTCACGGGCGTCGTCGCGCTGGACGCCCAGGGCGTCTCGTCGGTGCTGTTCTACCTGTTCGTCTACGGCCTCGCGACGATCGGCGCGTTCGGCGTCGTGTGGCTCGTGCGCGAGCGGGACGCGGACGGCCTGGTGCTCGGCGAGGCGACGCACCTGTCGCAGTGGGCCGGCATCGGGCGCCGGCACCCGTGGCTCGCGGCGTCGTTCGCGCTGTTCCTGCTCTCGTTCGCGGGCATCCCGCTCACGGCCGGGTTCATCGGGAAGTTCGGGGTGTTCTCGGCGGCGGCCGACGGCGGCGCGTGGCCGCTCGCGCTCGTCGGCGTGCTCGCATCGGCCGGTGCGGCGTTCTTCTACGTGCGCATCGTCGTGCTGATGTTCTTCGCGGACGTGCCGGAGGTCGAGGAGAGCGGCGAGCCGGCGGCCTCGACGGCCTCGGTCTCGGCCGACGACGCGGTGGAGCCCGGGACCGACGTCGAGCTCGCGACGCCGCAGGGCGCCGCGGTCGCGACGCTCGTCGAGGAGCGCCCGGCGACGACCGTCACGACCGTCGTGCGCAGCGAGGGTCTCGCGGCCGTGGCGATCGGCCTGTGCGCGGTCGCGACGGTCGTGCTCGGCGTCTTCCCGACGCCGGTGCTCGACCTCGTGCAGCACATGTCGACGTTCCTGCCCTGATCGGCGTCCTCGTCCGGCGCCGTCCGGTGCGGGGTTCGGGCGTGCCGCGGGATAGGTTCGTCCCGTGACCTCGACCCCGGCCGTGCCGCTCGCCGACCCGGAGCTGGCCGATCGCCTGACCGGACGCCTCGCCCTCGTGGAGGAGCAGCTGCGCGGCGCCGTCGCGCACGCGGACGCGTTGGCCGACGACGCCTCGCGCCACCTCGTCAACGCGGGAGGCAAGCGCCTGCGTCCGCTGCTCACGCTGCTCACCGCCGAGCTGGGCGACGGTGCGCGCCGCGAGGTGCTCGACGCGGCGGTCGTCGTCGAGCTGACTCACCTCGCGACGCTCTACCACGACGACGTCATGGACTCCGCGCCCATGCGCCGCGGTGCGCCCACGGCGCACGAGGTGTGGGGCAACTCGGTCGCGATCCTCACGGGCGACCTGCTGTTCGCGCGCGCGTCGTCGACCGTCGCGGGGCTGGGCCCGGAGGCGGTACGCATCCAGTCGGCGACCTTCGAGCGGCTGTGCCTCGGCCAGCTGCACGAGACGGTCGGACCGCGTGGCGACGAGGACCCGGTGGCGCACTACCGGCAGGTGCTCGCCGACAAGACCGGATCGCTCATCGCGACGTCAGCGCGTCTGGGTGCGATGTTCGCCGGCTGCGCACCCGACGTCGTGGCGACCGTCACCGCGTTCGGCGAGCGCATCGGTGTCGCGTTCCAGCTCGCCGACGACGTCATCGACCTGACCTCCGACGGCTCCGTGACGGGCAAGACCCCGGGCACGGACCTGCGCGAGGGGGTCCCGACGATGCCCGCGCTCCTGCTGCGTGCGCGCGTCGCGACCGGCGTGGCCGACGACCACGACCGCGAGGTGCTCGCGCTGCTCGACACCGACCTCTCCGACGACGCGGCGCTCGCTGCCGCCGTCGCCGCGCTCGCCGCACACCCCGTCGTCGCCGAGACGAGGGCGCAGGCGGTGGCTCTCGTGCACGAGGCCGTGGCCGAGCTCGAGCCGCTGCCCGACGGGCCCGCGAAGGACGCGCTCGTGTCGTTCGCGGAGCTGCTGGTGGACCGCGCGTCCTGACCCGTCGGGGTCTGTGCCACGGCGGGTGACCAGCACGTCGACCAGCACGTCGACCAGCACCGTGTCACCCGCCTGGTCGACGTCGTCCACAGCCGTGCCGGTCCACGGTGCCGCGCGTGGTCGCGCGTCTGGCACGATGTGCGCGCGACCCGACGCAGGGGAGCGCCCGGCCCGTCGGCCGGTCGGTGGTGGAGGAGTTGCCGTGAGCACGAGCTTCGGTGTGCCGGTGAGCCCCGGCACGGTGGCGCCCGTGGGCAGGCGCGTGCTCGGGTACGTGATCGACGGCCTCGTCGTCGCCGTGGTGTACCTGGTCGCGCTGCTGCTCACGCCGGGAGCCACCGGTGCGGCCGCGTCGCCGTCGGCGCGCCTGCTGCCGATGCTGCTCGCGCTCGTCGCGGGCGTGGCGCTGTGGATCAGCGAGTCGTTCACGGGCGCGACCGCGGGCGGAGCGCTGCTCGGGTACCGCACGCTCTCGGCGACCACGGGCCGTCCCGCGGGGCTGCTCGTCATCTTCCTGCGCGACCTCGTGCTCGGCGTGTCCGGCGTCGTCCCCGTGGTCGGACCGCTGCTCGTGTCGGCCTCCGGTCTGTTCGACCCGGGGCCCGCGCAGCGAGGGTGGCACGACAAGCTCGTGGGCACGATCGTGCTGCGCGCGGACGCGCTGCGCAGCGGGGCCGGTGACCGCACGGCAGCGTGGGACCGCGCGGTCGAGCGGGCTGTCGGCGGCCCGGCGGCAGGACGTGCGGGCGGGGTTGCTGCAGGACCCGCGGCGGCACCTGCCCGCCTGCCGGTCGTGCCGCCGATGCCGCCGATGCCGTCCCCGCCTGTCGCACTCCTCGGCGACGTGACCGGAGACGCGAGCGCTGGCGATGCGGTGGTGGCCGTCGGTGCTGCCGGCCGTGAGGCCGTGCGCGACGAGCAGGTCGAGGTGCCTGCCGACCTGCAGGAGCCCGCACCCGAACCCGCCGCCGTGCGCCCCCGCGGCGGCCCGGTGGCGTCGGCGTACGCCGAGCGCCTCGCCGCGGCAGCCGCGGCGGCCGACGACGCGCCCACGTACGAACGCACACGCGCCGCGCACGTCGACCCGCCCGCACCCATCATCACCGGTTACCCCGGCCAGGCATCGGTGCCGCCGGTCCCGCGCCAGCAGGACCTCGGCGACCTCGAGTACACCCGCATGCGTGAGAGCGTCCCGACCGAGCGCGAGCACACGCTGCGGCTCGTGTTCGACACGGGCCCGCGCATCGACGTCGTCGGCGACGGCCTGGTGGGCCGCAGCCCCGAGGGCGAGCTCGGCATCGTGCACGTCGTCGTGATCGACGACCCGGATCGCTCGGTGTCCAAGGTGCACCTCGCGTTCGGCATCGCGGACGGCGGCGACGAGCTGTGGGTCGTCGACCGCGGTTCGGTCAACGGCACGGTGCTCGTCGACCCCGACGGTGCCGCCGCGAAGCTGCCCGGCGGGGTGCGCGCGCTCGTCGGCCCGGGCTGGACGATCCGGTTCGGGCAGCGGGCCGCCCGCGTCGAACGGCGCTGACGAGGTCGACGGGCCCGGGGCGGCCGCACGTCCGCCTGGTTATGCTGGCCGACGACCACCCCAGCCTCCCGCGAGGACCCCTCATGACCCCTGCGAGCAGCGTGCGCGTGGCCGTGGGCGTCGCCACCGACCGCGCTGGCCGCAGCTCCAACGAGGACGCGCTGCACGCCGCGGACGGCGTCTACGTGGTGGCGGACGGCATGGGTGGGCACGAGTCGGGCGAGCTCGCGAGCCGCACCGCGGTCGACGCCCTGCGCACTCTCGCGGAGGGGAGCCCGGACCTGGCTGCCGCACGCGCGGTCCTGCGCACCGCTCACCAGAAGGTGCGCGCGCTGCCGGCGCGGGACAAGCACCGCCGCCCGGGCACCACGGCATCCGGCGTGGTGCTGAGCGAGCACGAGGGCGTCGCGTGCTGGCTCGTGCTCAACGTGGGCGACTCGCGTACGTACCGCATGGCCGGCGGCGTGCTCGAGCAGGTCACGCGCGACCACTCGGAGGTCGCGGACCTCGTCGAGCGCGGCGTCGTCGCCCGGTCCGATGCGGCGCACCACCCGCGTCGTCACGTCGTGACGCGCGCGCTGGGCGGGAGGTCCGCGCAGGTCGAGCCGGACGTGTTCTGGCTGCCGGTCAGCCCGGGCGACCGCATGCTCGTGTGCTCGGACGGACTGACCGACGAGCTCACGGACGCGCGCATCGAGGCCGAGCTCAAGGCGCAGCCGGATCCGCAGGTCGCTGCCGACCGCCTCGTTGCCGCGACCCTCGCCGCGGGCGGGTCGGACAACGTGACGGTGCTCGTCGTGGACGCCGAGGTCGAGCACGGATCTCGCAGCAACCCGACCGGGGTTGTCCGTATTCTGGCCGGAGACTGAGGGCAGCCTCACCCAGCGCCGTAGGATGTGGGCGAGCACCGCCCAGACCGTGACGCATCCGGCGAGGGCACCCCGATCGGAAGGCACCCGGTTCCCGTGAGCACCCCGACCCTGCGCGTTGCCGTCGTCGGCGCCGGCCCGGCCGGCATCTACGCCTCGGACATCCTGTCCAAGAGCGGCCTGGACGTCAGCATCGACCTGTTCGAGCGCCTGCCCGCCCCGTTCGGCCTCGTGCGGTACGGCGTCGCGCCGGACCACCCGCGCATCAAGCAGATCATCGTCGCGCTGCACAAGGTGCTCGAGCGCGGCGACATCCGTCTGCTCGCGAACGTCGACTACGGCACCGACCTCAAGCTCGACGACCTGCGCCAGTTCTACGACGCGGTGATCTTCTCGACGGGCTCGATCCGGGACGCGGCCCTGCCGGTCCCCGGCATCGAGCTCGACGGCTCGTACGGCGCCGCGGACTTCGTGTCCTGGTACGACGGGCACCCGGACGTGCCGCGCACGTGGCCGCTCGAGGCGCAGCACGTCGCGGTGCTCGGTGCTGGCAACGTGGCGCTCGACGTCGCGCGCATCCTCGCCAAGCACGCGGACGACCTGCTGCCCACCGAGATCCCCGCGAACGTCTACGACCTGCTGAAGGCCTCGCCGGTCACGGACGTGCACGTGTTCGCCCGCCGCGGTCCCGCGCAGGTCAAGTTCTCACCGCTCGAGCTCCGCGAGCTCGGGCACGTGCCGGACGTCGACGTGATCGTGTACCCGGAGGACTTCGAGTTCGACGAGGGCTCGATGGCGGCGATCCACTCGTCGAACCAGACCAAGCAGGTCGTCAAGACGCTCACCGACTGGACGCTCAAGGAGTCGGAGGAGAACACGGCGAGCCGTCGCATCCACCTGCACTTCCTGCACAAGCCGGTCGAGATCCTGGGCGAGGACGGCAAGGTCGTCGGGCTGCGCACCGAGCGCACGGCGCTCAACGGCGACGGCAACGTCACCGGCACGGGGCAGACGCAGGACTGGGAGGTCGGCGCCGTGTACCGGGCCGTCGGCTACTTCGGCTCGCCGCTCGTCGACATCCCGTTCGACGACGTCGCGGGCGTGATCCCCAACCGTGAGGGCCGCGTCACGGACGTCGACGGCGAGCACCTGCCGGGCGTGTACGCGACGGGCTGGATCAAGCGCGGCCCGGTCGGCCTCATCGGCCACACCAAGTCGGACGCCTCCGAGACGATCCGCCACCTCACCGAGGACGTCGAGGCGGGCGGTGCGGCGTTCTACTCCGCGACCGACCGCGACCCCGCGGCGGTGACCGAGTTCCTCACGCAGCGCGGCGTCGACGTCATCGAGTGGTCCGGCTGGGAGCTGCTCGACGCGTACGAGCGCGGGCTGGGCGAGCCGCACGGGCGCGAGCGCGTGAAGGTGGTTCCGCGCGACCACATGGTCGCGGTGTCTCTCGGCCGCGAGGTCTCCGAGGTCTGACCCGTCCGCCGGGCCCGCACCGGGCCCGCACCGGGACCCGACGGCACGACACCGCAGCCGCCCCCGTCCGGAACCGGACGGGGGCGGCTAGCGTTGGAGTGCTCGACGGCGGATCGCGCCGTGCACTCGAGGAGGTCAGCGGGGATGGGTCACCGGCACTACAACGGGCTCAAGACGGCGATGCTGTTCGGCGTCATGTGGGCGGTCGTGCTCGGCATCGGGTGGCTCGTCGGCGGCGGCACGGCCAAGTACGTGCTGCTGTTCGCCGGTGTCGGTCTGATCATGACGGCCGTCAGCTACTGGAAGTCGGACACCATCGCCATCAAGGCGATGCGCGCGCGTCCCGTGAGCGAGGCCGAGCAGCCGGCCATGTACAAGATCGTGCGAGAGCTCTCCACGGCCGCGCGTCAGCCCATGCCGCGCCTGTACGTCTCGCCGACCAACGCGCCCAACGCGTTCGCCACGGGCCGCAACCCGCAGAACGCGGCGGTGTGCTGCACCGAGGGCATCCTCGCGCTGCTCGACGAGCGCGAGCTGCGGGGCGTGCTCGGGCACGAGCTCATGCACGTGTACAACCGGGACATCCTCACGTCGTCGATCGCGGCGGCGATCGCCGGTGTCATCACGAGCCTCGCGCAGATCGCATTCTGGTTCGGCGGCGGGGACCGCGAGCGCAACCCGCTCGGTGGGCTGCTGCTCGTGATCCTCGCGCCGCTGGCGGCCACCATGATCCAGCTCGGCATCAGCCGCACGCGCGAGTACGACGCGGACGAGGACGGTGCCGCCCTCACGGGCGACCCCATGGCGTTGGCCTCGGCGCTGCGCAAGCTCGAGCAGGGCACCGCCGCGCGCCCGCTGCCGCAGGACCGCGAGCTCGTCGACGTGTCGCACCTGATGATCGCGAACCCGTTCAAGGGCGAGGGCATGGCGCGGCTGTTCTCGACGCACCCCCCGATGGCCGACCGCATCGCGCGCCTCGAGGCGCAGGCAGGCACGCAGGGCGGCATCACGCGGTACTGAGCCGATCAGGTCGCGCGTCCAGGTCTCGCCCGGACGTGGGACCTTCGGTGTCACGGTTCCGCGACGGGATCGACGATGATGGGCGCATGCGACTGCTTCGTCCCGTCGCGGCCCTCGGGGCCGCAGCCCTCGTCCTGCTCGCCGCCGCGCCCGCCCTGGCGGACCCGTTCCCGGTGCAGCAGATCGACGGTTCGACGCCGGTGACGGACGAGAGCTGGGCGCTGCCGCAGCCAGACCAGAACTCGGCGGCGCTCTCGAAGGACGTGCTGAGCCTGACGACCCCGAGCCCCGGCTTCCAGGCGGGCACAGCGGTGATCGACGACTCGTTCCGCTCGGACGTCGCGTTCACGGTCGACTTCGACTACAAGGCGTACGGCGGTGGCAACCCGGGTGACGCCATGACGTTCTTCCTCATGGACGCGGCCACCGCGCCCAACCTGGGTGGGTCGGGGGGTTCGTCGGGCTACGTGGCGATGCAGGGCGGGTACGTCGCGGTCGGCCTCGACAACGCGGGCAACTTCAGCGCCGACAACCAGTTCCCGAACCGTCCCTCGTCGGTCACGCTCCGCGGTGCGGCGCTCGCCGCCCCGACGGCGTGGCCAGTGCTCGACGTCACCGGCGCCCCGGGCGGCACCGTGTCGACGTCGGCGACGCAGTCCCGCCACGTGCAGGTCCAGGTCGAGCCGTCCGGCACGGACAGCCTCACGGTGACCGTGCGGATGGACGCAGCCGCGGGCGGGCCGCTGCAGACCGTGTACGACCACGTGGACGTGCGCTCCCTGGGCCGTGGCCAGCCCGCACGACCGGCGCGGCTCGACCTGGGGTTCTCGGCGGGCACGGGCGGTGCGACGAACAACTACGAGGTCTCGAACGTCGTGGCGACCGCGGACGCCGACCTCTCGGTCGCCAAGTCGGGGCCGACGAGCGTCGCCCCGGGCTCCGACGTCACGTGGACCGTCACGGCGAGCAGCGACGACACGAACCCCGTCGAGGGTGCCGTGGTCACGGACACGATCCCCGCGGGACTGACGGGCGTGACGTGGAGCTGCACCCCGCAGACCGGGGGGACCTGCCCGGACCCCGCGACGGGTGACGCGACCGCCGGGCAGCCGCTGGACGTCCCGGTCGACCTGCTGCGCAGCGGCTCGGTGCAGATCACCGTGGCCGGCACGGCGCCCGTGGGGCTCGCGGGGACGACGGTGACCAACACCGCGACGATCACCTCGGGCACGCGCACCGAGACCGACCCGTCGGACAACTCGGCGACGACGAGCACCCGGGTCCGCGAGCTCCCGGACCTGACGCCGACCGTGAGCGTCGACCCGACGCCCCTGGTGTACGGGCAGGGCGTGACCTGGACCGTGGACGTCGAGAACCTCGCGACCGTCGACGGCCTGGCGCCCGGCGCGACCGTGCACGTGAGCGTCCCGCCCGTGGTCGCGTCCGGCTCGGTCGTCGCCCCGGCGGGCTGCACGCCGCAGGGCGACGGGTACGACTGCGACCTCGGCACGCTCGCGGCGGGCGGCTCCACGACGGTGACGTTCACCGCGACCGTGTCGGGCGCGCTCGACGCGTGCACCGACGGCACGTCGACGTTCGCCGCGACGACGTCGAGCGACCTGCCCGACGCCGACGAGGACAACGACTCCGACTCCGTCGCCGTGCCGTGCACCGTGCCGGTCGACCTGGCGGTGGTCAAGACCGGAACGGCTCAGGCCACGGTCGGGGACGAGGTCACGTACACGGTGACCGTCTCGAGCGCGGGCGACGTGCCCGCACCTGCGACGACCATCAGCGACGACCTGCCGCCGGGCCTCGACGACGCGACGTGGACGTGCACCGTCTCGGACGGCTCGTCGTGCGCGCCCGCGTCCGGCACGGGGGACGTGTCCGCGGTCGCGACGATCCCCGCGCACGGCACGGCCGTCGTCGTCGTGACCGCGTCGACCACGACCGTGGGCGAGGTGACGAACGTGGCTGGCGTGACCACGTGCGACGTGTGCACCGGCGTCGGCGTCCTCACGGCGTCGGCGACGACGTCGGTGGTCGCCGCGCCCGTGACCCCGACGCCCACCCCGACCCCGACCGACACCTCCACGGCGACGCCCGCCCCGACCCCGTCCGCATCGCCCGCACCGACCGGTCCGGGCGAGCTCGGGACGACGGGCGCCGACGCGGTCGCCCCGCTGGTGTGGGCTGTCATACTCGTCGCCGCCGGCATCGTCGTGACGATCGTCGTGCGCCGGAGGTCCCGCGGCTGAGCGCCCCGCTCCGGCACCTGCGGACGCACGAGAGGAGCGGTGGCCGTGATCGAGCCCACCGTGCTGGACGACGCGCTCGCGTCCCGATGGGTCCGCCGCGTGCCGGTGTGGACCACCCGATGGCTGCTCCCGTTGGCGACGCTGGTCGTCGGGATCCTCGCGATCTCCCTGCCCGGGGGTGAGGTGTGGACCGCGGCCCAGGTCGCCGACGGCACCGCCCAGCGCTCGGCCGCGCTCGTCGGGTTCGCCGCAGGGGCTGTCGTCGTCTCGGTGTGGCGCCCGGCCTGGGGCGTGTGGCTCGTCGCCGCGACCGGTGCGCTGGGGACGGCATGGCCGCCCTCGGTCGCGGTCCCGGCGGCGTGGTGGGCGGTCCTCGGGCTCGTCGCGGCGGTCGTCGGTGTCCTGGACGCCGCCGCTGCCGCGCACCAGCGCGTCGTGGCGCGCTCGTCCGGAATGGTCGTCGTGCCGGACGTGGACGACGACCTACGGCGGCTGATGCTGCGTCCGCGGGTCGGCGTGCTCGCCGTCGGCGTCGTGGCGCTCGTCGGAGTCGCCCCGCTGACCGGCCTGTACCACCACGACCTGACGTCCGCGCAGGAGTTCCGCGCGGCTGCCGTGCACGGTACGGGGACCGTGACGAAGGTGGACGACGACGGCTTCTGGTTCGACGCCGACGTCGACGGCCGCACGATCCGGGTCTCGGAGAACTCGCTGTCCGCGAGCGTCGGCGACGAGGTCCCGGTGACCTACCTGCCCGACGGCTCGCGTGCCGAGCGCACCGACGACGCGTTCGACCCGACGGGGCCGCTGGTCGCGATCGCGGTGCTGCTCCTGGTCGCCGTGACGGCGTTCCTGGTCGAGCTCGACCGGCGCGCCCGCGCGCACCGGCTGCTGCGGAACGGCGGGGTCGCGTGGCGGGTCGCGGTCGCCCCGAGCTCGTCGTCGCGCCTGGACGTCGCCCCGCTCGACGCCCCGCACCGCGTCGTCGCCCAGCTCGCCCTGACGACGACCGACGAGCGGGTCGACGGCGCGCGCGACGGTGCCGCTGGCGGGCCCGGCGGCATCGACGGCACCGACGGGTCGGACGAGAACGAGCACGACGACGAGCGCCCGACGAGCGAGCTGTCCGACCACGAGCTGCTCGCGTGGCTGCGCGACATGCACCGTGAGGGAGAGGACGACGAGGACGACGAGGACTGGCACCGGCCGTCCGACACCGAGGCGGTCGTCGTGGGTCTCGATGCGCTCGGCGACCGACCGGTGGTCCAGGTCGACGGCGCGTGGTGGGCGAGCAGGTTCCCCGCGCGCGAGCGGATGTCGCTGCCGTGGTCGGCGGCGGGCCGTCGTGCGCGTGGTCCCCTGGCGCCGGGTATGCGCTCGGAGGGCGCCGTCGAGCGGGAGCGACGGCTCGACGCGAGCCTGTCGGAGCGAGGTCCGGCCGGTCGCGAGCACGAGGACCCAGCGGGCGAGCCCCGGTCGGTCCGCGTGCTCGGGGTGGCAGCGCGCGTGCTCCGGCGCACGCCGCTCGTGGTCCCGTTCGCCGTCGCGCCGATCGTCTTCGTCGCGGCCCGCTGGCTCTTCGCACCGCCCGACGGACCCGGCTGGGTCGCCCTGATCGGCGGGTCGCTCGGCACCGCCGCGCTGGGTGGCGGGTGGGTCGAGCGCGCACGCCCGCGGCTGCGGATCACGCGTGCGGGGCTGCGCACCACCGGCCCGTTCGTCGACCGCACGATCGCCTGGGCCGACGTGACGCGCGTCCTCACGTCCGAGGACGGCCTCGTCGTGCGCACCACGGACGACGCGTTCGGCGTGCCGTTCGTCCCCGACGTCTCGCCGCCGCTGCTCGCGGGCGACCCGGACGTGACGACCGCGGCGCACCTCCTGGAGGAGGCGCGCCGCGGTGCGGGGCAGGCGAGCGGTCCGAGCGCCACCACACCGTCGCTGGCCGCGCTCGCGGGCCTGGCCTGGGTCGCTGCGCTCGTCGGCGGGGCGCTCAGCGTCCTGCTGTGAGGATCACCGGTAGTTCGTGAACTGCAGCGCGGCGTCCACGTCGGCGCCCTTGAGCAGCGCGATGACCGCCTGCAGGTCGTCGCGGCTCTTGGCCGACACGCGCAGCTCGTCGCCCTGGATCTGCGTCTTGACCGACTTGGGGCCCTCGTCGCGCACGATCTTGGCGAGCTTCTTGGCCACCTCGGAGGACAGGCCCTCCTTGATCGCGGCGCTCAGCCGGTACTCCTTGCCGGACGGCTTGGGCTCGCCGTCGCCGAGGTCCAGCGCCTTGAGCGAGATGTCGCGGCGGATGAGCTTGGACTGGAACACGTCGAGGATCGCGAGCACGCGGTCCGAGGAGTTCGCGATCATCAGGACGTTCTCGCCGCTCCACGCGATCGACGCGCCCACGCCCTTGAAGTCGTAGCGCTGCGCGATCTCCTTCGCGGCCTGGTTGAGGGCGTTGTCGACCTCCTGCCGGTCCACCTTGCTGACGACGTCGAACGACGACTCGCTCGCCATGACTTCCTCCCTCGCGCCGGCTGCGACCGGCCTCGCTGCATCCGTCCGGCCACCCGTTTCGCTCCCGGGGGCCCGGTGTTGCTATCCTTCCACGGCACGCCGCGGCGTCGCCCGGTCCCGGATCCGTCCGGGGGCCCGGAGCGCGCGGTACGCACCCCGGCGGGTTACCCGAGTGGCCAAAGGGGGCTGACTGTAAATCAGCTGGCAACGCCTACGGGGGTTCGAATCCCTCACCCGCCACGTTGTGAACGACGAAGGGCCGTCATCCCCGATGGGAGGACGGCCCTTCGTCATGTGCGACCGATCGGCCCGTCACTCGGCGAGCAGCGCGAGCTCCTGCTCGATCTCCTCGGCGAGCTGCTCGCCGACCGGCTGGGGCCGACGCGGCGTCCGGACGAGGGTCGCGAGCATCACGACCGTCACCGCGATGAGCCCGGCTCCGACGAGGAACGCACGGCTGGCACCCACGGCGAACGCGTGCTGCGCGATCTGGGCGGCGGTGTCGCCGACGGGTGCCGCGGCGCGCGCCGCGCTCTCGGCGAGCGTCACCAGCACCGCGAGGCCCAGTGCGCCGCCGATCTGCTGCGCGGCGTTGACCAGACCCGAGGCGGCACCCGCGTCGCGCGGGTCCACGCCCTGCAGGCCCGCCGCGGTGAGCGGCACGAACGCGAGGCCGTTGCCGATCCCGAACAGCATGAGCGAGACCAGGATCTGCGGGTAGCCCGAGTCGACGCTCAGCCGCGACAGGAGCAGCAGCGCGACGGTGGTGATCGTCAGCCCGACGACCATCGGCAGCCGGATGCCGACGCGGCCCATGAGCCGGGCGGACACCTGCGAGAAGACGAGCAGCATGACCGTGATCGGCAGGAACGCGACGCCCGTGGCGAGCGGCGAGTACCCGAGCACGTCCTGCAGGAACTGGGTGAGGAAGAAGAACAGCCCGGTCATCGCGGCCATGAGCAGCAGGCGTCCGGCGAGCGCGGCCGAGCGGGTGCGGTCGCCGAACAGCCGCAGCGGGGTGATCGGTGAGGCCGCGCGCAGCTCGACGAGCACGAACGTGGTGAGCAGCACGCCGCCCACGACGAACGACCCGACCGCCCGGCCGTCGCCCCAGCCGGACTCCGCCGCACGGACGAACCCGTACACGAGCGCGGTCATGCCGATGGTCGAGGTGAACGCGCCGGCGAGGTCGAACCGTCCGCGGTGGCGCGGCGTCTCGGTGAGCACGGCGCGTGCCAGCAGCACGAGGCCGATGCCGATCGGGACGTTGACGAACATCACCCAGCGCCACGACACCCACTGCGTGAGCATGCCGCCGGCGATGAGCCCGATCGCGGAGCCGCCGATCGAGACGGCCGAGAAGTAGCCGAGGGCCCGGGCGCGCTCGCGGCCCTCGGGGAAGCGCGCCATGAGCAGCGCGAGCGCGGACGGCGCGGCGAACGCGGCGCCGACGCCCTGCGCCGCGCGGGCGAGCAGGAGGACGGTCGTCGACTCGGCGAAGCCGCCGACGAGCGAGCTGAGAGTGAACAACGAGATGCCGGCGAGCAGCACACGCTTGCGGCCGACGATGTCGCCGGCCCGGGCGCCGAGCAGCAGCAGGCCGCCGAACGCGAGCGTGTAGGCGTTGAGCACCCATGACAGCCCGGTGGGTGTGAAGCCGAGCGCGCGCTGCATGTCCGGCAGCGCGACGTTCACGATGGTCGTGTCGAGCACGAGCATGAGCTGGGTGGTGAGGATCGCCGCCAGCACGAGAGCCGGGGACGCGGAGCGCAGACGGCCGGTGGCCGTCGCTGCGGTGGGGGAGCTGGTCGCGGACACGCGGACCTCCGCGGGGTTAGTATGTGGGGAAGTGGAGAGAGCCTCCGTTTGGAACTATACGGAGGCACCCTCCGGTTTGGCAACAGGTGCATGCCGTCGCGACGACGCGACGTGCGTCACGAACCTGGGGCGGGCCGGCGGGCCGACGACGAGAGGAGCGCGCGAGGTGACCGACGAGAAGCCGCGTCCCCTGCGCGCCGACGCCGCACGCAACCGCCGCAAGGTGATCGAGGCGGCGACCCTCGCGTTCGACGAGCACGGGACGGACGCCTCGCTCGAGGAGATCGCACGCACGGCCGGCGTGGGCGTCGGCACGCTCTACCGGCACTTCCCGACCCGCCTCGACCTCATCGCCGCGGTGTACCGGGACAACCTCGACGCGTTCGTCGTGCGTGCCGACGAGCTGCTCGCGCACGGGCCTGCCGGCGAGGCGCTCGACGAGTGGGTGCTCGGGTTCGTCGACTACGTGACCCGCAAGCGGGGCATGGCGACCGCACTCAAGGTCGGCCTCGGTCCGGATGCCGCGCAGGTCATGGGGGAGGGGCGCGTGAAGCTCGAGGCCGCTGCGCGCCGGATCGTCGAGGCGGCGCAGGCGCAGGGCGCCGTGCGCGCCGACCTCGAGGCGGGTGACCTCATGCGGGCCGTCAGCGGCGTCTGCATGGCGGGTGCCGAGGCGGTCGACCGCGACAGGACGGAGCGTGCGCTGCGCCTCGTCCTCGACGGCGTCCGCTGGACTGCTCCCACGCCGTCCTGACCGACCCCGGCCGCCCCTGACCGACCCCGGCCGACCCTGCCCGACCCCGCTCTCTCGCACCCGTGCCGCCGGACCCACGCGTCCGGCGACGATCGGATCAGCGGCACTTGTGACGCGTGCGCCACGTGATGCCGTCGCCGCGCCTCACCAGCCCCACTGGTCACAAGTGCCGCTGGATGTGAATCGCACCGTCGGCGCGCGGGGGCGACCACGGGTTGCTCGATGTTCGGTTCGGGCCGAACCGCTGCGAATCTGATCGCTCTTTGTCCGAAACTGTTGCCTTTGCGATCGATCCTGGTCACAATCGGGAGCACTCACCGCGAACCCGACGAACCACCGACACCCCGATGAACCACGGGTCGGCCCCGGGACGCGGCGAGAAGCACCCACTCAACGACGAGAGGTCAGGACGATGCACCACAGGACTCGGGCACGGCAGGGGCGGCTCGGCGCCGTCCTCGTCGGAGCCCTGGCGCTGGCGACCGCAGGGGCGCTCGTGCCCGCGGGCGCCCAGGCGGCTCCACGGGCCACCGGCACGACGACGGCCACGACGGCCACGGCCACCGCCGCAGCGGACCGCACCGGGCTGCGCGGCGACTACTTCACCATCAGCAACACCAGCACCTTCGCGCTCGAGGACGCGAACCTCGTCAGCTCCCAGCTGGACCCCGACGTCGACGTCGCCGACATGCTCCCGGTGTACCGCGCCGCGACGGGCCGCGCGGAGAACGTCGGCGTCCGCTGGACGGGCACGGTCACCGCGCCCAAGACGGGCGACTACACGTTCTCGGCGATCGGCGACAACGGCTTCCGTCTCTGGGTGGGCGGCAAGGACGACGACCACCGGCTCATCGACTTCTGGGTCAACCAGTGGGACGTCGAGCAGACCGCGACGCACGCGGTCCACCTCGAGGCGGGCCAGGCGGTGCCGTTCGAGTTCGACCAGTTCCAGGCGACCGGAGGCGCGAACGTCCACCTGCGCTGGGCCTCGACGGACGCGGGCATCGCCAAGACGGCCGTGCCGCAGGAGGCGTTCACGCCGCCCGCCGACTTCACGCCGTACGACGTCGCGGCGCAGGTGCAGGCGAGCGGCAAGAAGGTCACGCTGACCTTCCCCGCGGCCGTGGCGGGTGCCGACTCCGCGGCCGACCACGTGCGTGTCTCGGTCGACGGGACCGACTACCCCGTCTCGACCGTCGCGGCCTCGGGGAAGAAGCTCACGATCACGCTCGGCGCCGCGGTGCTCACGGGCTCGGTCGTGCGCGTGGTCTACGACGGTGCAGGCTCGCTCACCGCGGGCGGGACCGCGGTGCCGGAGTTCAACGTGGGCGCGGACAACGCCTCGACGTACGTGCTCACGACGAAGTTCTCGAAGGACGTCGACAAGGACGCCCCGCTGCCCGAGTACCCCCGCCCGCAGCTCACGCGCGACGAGTGGACCAACCTCAACGGCGTGTGGGACTTCGAGGCGCTCGACTCCGCGGACGCCGCGGTGCCGACGTCGTGGTCGGATGCCGAGGACGTCGTCGTGCCGTACCCGATCGAGTCGCAGCTGTCGGGCATCGAGCGGCACGAGGACCACTTCGCGTACCACCGCTCGTTCACGGTGCCGGCGACGTGGGACGTGGGCACGAAGAAGAACCAGCAGCACCTCGAGCTCAACTTCGGCGCCGTGGACTACCAGACCACCGTGTACGTCAACGGCAAGGTCGTCGCCGAGCACACGGGCGGCTACGACGCGTTCAGCGCCGACATCACGTCCGCGGTGCGCAACGGCACCAACGACCTCGTCGTGCGCGTCACCGACACCACGGGCGACCAGCCCAAGGGCAAGCAGTCCGCCAACCCCAGCGGCATCTTCTACACGCCGTCGTCGGGCATCTGGCAGACGGTGTGGCTGGAGCCCGTGGACGCCGCGCACGTCGACTCGCTGACGCTCACGCCGAAGCTCTCGGACTCGGGTGACCGCATCGAGGTCACGGCGGTCTCCGCCGAGGCGTCGTCGAGCGCCACGGCGTTCGTCACCGCGTACGACGCCAAGGGGAAGAAGGTCGCGACGACGAGCGGCTCGCCCAACGAGGTGCTCTCCCTCAAGGTGGCGAACGCGCACCGGTGGACCCCGGACGACCCGTACCTCTACACGCTCAAGGTGCAGCTCAAGGACGGCAAGAGCAACGACGTCGTCGGGTCCTACGTGGGCATCCGCTCGATCGAGGTCAAGGAGGTCGACGGCGTCAACCGCGTGCTGCTCAACGGCAAGCGCACGTTCCTGCTCTCGACCCTGGACCAGGGCTTCTGGCCGGACGGCGTCTACACGGCGCCCACCGACGAGGCGCTCGCGTGGGACATCCAGCAGACCAAGTCCCTCGGCTTCAACACCATCCGCAAGCACATCAAGGTCGAGCCGCAGCGCTGGTACTACCACGCGGACCAGATCGGGATGCTCGTGTGGCAGGACATGCCGAGCGGCAGCAACAACGACGCCGCGCAGCGTGCCGAGTGGGAGAAGGAGCTGCACACGATGATCGCGCAGCACGTCTCGGCGACGTCGATCATCGGCTGGATCCCGTTCAACGAGGGCTGGGGCGAGTGGAACCTGGCCGACACGACGCGTGTCGCGAAGGACGTCAAGGCGCAGGACCCGACGAGGCTCGTCAACGCGCACAGCGGCATGAACTGCTGCAACTCGCACGGCGACCCGAAGGCCGGCGACATGATCGACTGGCACATGTACACGGGCCCCGCCGCCCCGACGCCGGACGCGACGCGTGCTGCGATGGACGGCGAGCACGGCGGGTTCTCGCTGTCGGTCCTCGGCCACGTCTGGCCGGGCGGCTCGGTGAACCCGTACGGCGAGGTCTCGAGCTCGTCGGCGCTCACCAAGGCGTACGTCGGGAACACGGCGCAGCTCGTCGGGCTCGCACGTGACCGCGTCTCGGGCTCGGTGTACACGCAGATCACCGACGTCGAGGGCGAGGTCAACGGGTTCTGGACCTACGACCGCCGGGTCCTCAAGATGGACCGCGCGGCTGTCCGGGCGGCGAACCTGAAGGTCATCGCGGCCGGTGCGGGCGAGCCGGCGGCGAAGGGTCGGGGCGGCGTCGTGGGCGTCGGCGCGTGGTCGTTCGACCAGACGAGCGGGGTCACGAGCCCCGACTCGAGCGGCCGGGCCGGCGCGGCGACCCTCGTCGGGGGTGCTGAGCTCGTCGCCGGGAAGCACGGCAAGGCGCTCGGCCTGGACGGCAAGAAGGCCCAGGCCACGGCGTCGGTGCCGAAGCTCGACACCACCCAGAGCTACTCCGTCTCGGCATGGGTGCGCATGGACGCGCTGCCGGACGCGTACTCGACCGCGGTGGCGACCGACGGGCTCGGCGGCCGCAGCCCGTTCTTCCTGCAGTACAGCGGGAAGAACAACGCCCAGCAGGGCTTCGCGTTCAGCTTCCCCGAGGGACCGCGTGCGATCGCGGCGGACGTCAGCGTCCAGACCGGTCGCTGGTACCACCTCGTGGGTGTGCGCGACGCCGACGCAGGGACCCTGTCGGTCTACGTCGACGGCAAGCTCGAGGCGACCGCCAAGAGCTCGACGACGTACGCCACGACCGGGACCGTGACGATCGGTCGCGGGCAGTGGGACGGCAACGACGTCGACTTCCTGCAGGGTGCGGTCGACGAGGTCCACGTGTTCGACCGTGCGCTGAGCGCGGCCGACGTGGCGAAGCTGGCGAAGTGAGGATCCGCGTGATCCTGCGGCTCCGGGGGCGCTAGCCGGGCCGCGGCAGGTGGTGTGGTGCGGGGCGTGGGCGCCGGCGGCGGAGCGGATTTCGCCGTCGGCGCTCACGTCTTGTACTCTGGTCCGCGCTGCCCCGATAGCTCAGTCGGCAGAGCGTCTCCATGGTAAGGAGAAGGTCAAGGGTTCGATTCCCTTTCGGGGCTCTGTGGTGTGTCCGGTCCCGCGTCGTCAGGCGCGGGACGGGCCGCTCACTTGGCGGGGTAGCTCAGGTGGTTAGAGCACACGGCTCATAATCGTGGTGTCGCGGGTTCGAGTCCCGCTCCCGCTACCGCCGAAGAAACGAAGGGTGGCGCGTCGGCCGGCGCTCCACGAAGACGAATGCAGCGCCGTGGGCGCGAGAGGTGGCAAGGGCCATGGCCAGCAAGAGCTCGGACGTCCGTCCGAAGATCACGCTCGCATGCACGGAGTGCAAGGAGCGGAACTACATCACGAAGAAGAACCGTCGGAACGACCCCGACCGGCTCGAGATGAAGAAGTTCTGCCCGCGGGACAACCGCCACACGCTGCACCGCGAGACCCGCTGAACCTGTCTCCGTCAGGAGGCGGTCCAGCCGCACAGCACACGAAGCGCGCCACCGGCACACGCCGGGAGGCGCGCTTCGTCGTCCTGTGGACCGGCACGCGACGGTGCGCCGGGGTAGGGCAGGATCGGACGACGAGCACGCACGACCACACGGACGACGAGGGAGCGACGATGCCGGTCGACACCAGCTACGCGGGACGTGAGTACCCGCCGAACTCCGTGTATGAGGTCGGAGCCGTGAAGATCGCCGAGTTCGCCGCGGCCGTCGGCGCGACCCACGCGGCGCACACGGACGCGGATGCGGCCCGCGCGCTCGGGTACCCCGCCGTGATCGCGCCGCCGACGTTCGCGGTCGTGGTCGCGCAGCGCGCCGAGTCGCAGCTCTTCGAGGACCCCGCGGCCGGAATCGACTTCAGCCGCGTCGTGCACGCAGACGAGCGGTTCACGTACCACCGGCCGATCCACGCGGGGGACCGGCTCGTCACGGTCCTGCACGTCGACCAGATCGTCGAGCGCGCCGGGCTCGCGATGATCACCACGCGCGCGGAGATCGCGGCCGAGGACGGCGAGGCCGTCGCGACGGTCGTCTCGACGCTCGCGGTCCGCCCCGAGACGACGGAGGAGTCCTGATGGCCCCGCAGCTCGCCGACCTCACGGTCGGCCAGGAGGTCGCGCGCGCGCAGGTCGTCGTCGACCGGGCGCGCCTCGTGCGCTACGCCGGCGCGTCGGGGGACTTCAACCCGATCCACTGGAACGACCGCGTCGCGTCGTCGGTCGGGCTGCCCGGCGTCATCGCGCACGGCATGTGGACCATGGGTGCCGCAGCCGGGCCGGTGGCCGACTGGGCGGGTGACCCGGGCGCCGTCGTCGACTACCAGGTGCGGTTCACGCGGCCGGTCCCCGTGCCGGACCCGGGCGAGGCGGTCGTCGAGGTCGTGGGCGTCGTCGGGGCGCTGGACGCCGAGGCGGGGACCGCGCGGGTCGACCTGACGGTGACCGTCGAAGGAGCGCGCGTGCTGGGCAAGGCGCAGGCGGTCGTGCGGCTCGCCTGAGTCGACCGGCTGGGTCGACCGGCGGAGTCGGCCGGCTGGGTCCGGGCCGAGGCCCTTCGCGGGACGTCAGGCGGGCGGCGGCCCCGTCGTCGTGCCGACGCGCAGGCTCACGGGCATCTCGTGGTCGGCGACCTCCTCGCCGGCGAGCAGCTCCTCGACGATGCGACCGAGCGTCGCACCCTTGTCGGTGAGCGGCTGCACGACGGTCGTGAGCTCGTCGGGTGCGAGCCACGGCAGCTCGATCCCGTCGAAGCCGGCGACGGACACGTCCTGCGGGACCCGCAGCCCCAGCTCGCGCGCCGCGAGGACGACGCCCGAGGCGAGCAGGTCGGACTGGCACACGACGGCCGTGGGCCGGTCCGGCTCGCCGAGCAGGGCCCGGCCGGCGGAGGCGCCGTGCTCGACGAGCGACGCGGGCGTCTCGTAGACGACGACGGGCCGCACGCCGGTGTCGAGGACGCCGTCGAGCCGTCGCCGCGTGATCTCCCACATCGGTCGCTCGAGCCGTGCCTCGTCGACCGGTCCCTCGTGCCGGTCTCGGTCCATCGGGAGCGTCACGGTCGCGATGCGGGTGTGGCCCAGGTCGAGCAGGTGCTGCGTCGTCGCGGCCATGCCGGTGCGGTCGTCGATGCCGACCACGCACACGCCGGGCAGCTTGCGTCCCTCGACCACGACGGTCGGGATGCCACGGCGCTGCAACGTCGAGAGCACGGGGTCGTCGTCGTTGCCGCCCCACATCACCACGGCGACGTCCATCGCGGCGGACTCCAGCAGCGGGTCGACGGCCGGCGCGTCGGGCGCGGCCGAGCCGGGGACCAGGAGCACGCCGAGGTCGAGCGGGCCGAGGTGGCCGACGAGGCCGTCGAGCACCTGCGTCGAGACGGGGTCACGGAACGCGCGTGCGAGCGCGTCGCCGATGACGACGCCGACGATGCCCGAGCGCCCGCGGCGCAGCTGGCGGCCGAGCGGGTTGGGACCCGCGTAGCCCAGCTCGCGCGCCGACTCGAGCACGCGCTCGCGCGTGGCCGCCGCGATCGGGCCGGCGCCGGAGAAGGCGAGCGACGCGGTCGACACGGACACCTGTGCGGCGGCCGCGACATCGGCGAGGGTCGGGCGGTGGGCGGACAGGTGGACCTCCGGCGGGGCCGACGGGTGGCGACCGGGAGGACGCCGCCCGTGCGAGCGTGGGGTGCGTGGGTGGTGCTGCGCGGGTCGTCGTTCGGAGTCCGCACGGGCCGCGAGGCGCGGCGCGGTCGTGTTGACGCCGCGGCCAGCGTACCCGCAGAATGTCGACGTTCCTCAAATCGATTCGACAGACCCGCTCGGCAATCGATCGAATCGATTCGATCGAGCGCATGCCCGGCTCACCGCCATCTCGTCCCGTCCGCCTCGTCCGCACCCGGAGACCCTCGTGCCCGTCCCCGCCCGCACCGGGCCCATCCCCGCGCCAGCACCGGCCGACGACGTCGCACGCGCCCGCCGCCTGCTCCTCGGGCTGTTCGCGCTCGCGGGCATCACGTTCTCGAGCTGGCTCGCACGCATCCCGACCGTGCGCAGCGAGCTCGGGCTCTCGACCGCCGAGCTCGGCGGCGTGCTCCTCGTCGGCTCCGTGGGCGCGCTCGCCACCGTGCTCGCGGCGGGCATCGTGGTGCAGCGCTTCGGCAGCCGTGCCTCGCTGGTGGCGTCGACCGCCGTGCTCGCCGTCGGCTACGTGCTCATGGGCGTCGGCCCGGGGGTCGGCTCGGTTCTCGTGCTCTCGGTCGGCGTCTTCCTCAACGGCGTCGCCGTGGCGCTCGGCAACGTGCCGCTCAACGTCGAGTCGGCACGCATCGAGCGGGCAATGGGTCGCACCGTCATCCCGCAGTTCCACGCGGCGTTCTCGATCGGTGCCGTCGTCGGCTCGGGGCTGGGTGCGGCTGCGTCGCACCAGGGCGTGTCCGTGCCGCTGCAGTTCACGCTCGTCGCCGCGGTCGCGGTCGTGTGGCGCCTCGCGTCGCTGCGCGGCGTGGTGCTGCCGCCGGGCGCAGGCGAGCTCGGGTCGGCCCGACGCGAGCGGGTGCCCGGCGCACCGCGAGCCCGGCGGCTCGGCTCGGCACTCGACGCGTGGCGCGAGCCGCGCACGCTTCTCATCGGGGTCGTCATCATGGCCGCCGCGCTCTCGGAGGGGTCCGCCAACGACTGGCTCTCCCTCGCGGTCGTCGACGGCTTCGACCGGCCGGAGTCGACGGGGGGCGTCGTGCTCGGCGTGTTCGTCGCCGCGATGACGGCCGTCCGGTTGCTCGGCACGCGGCTGGTCGACCGGTTCGGACGTGTGGCCGTGCTGCGCTCGTCGGGTCTCGTCGCGATCGCCGGCCTCCTGCTGTTCGGCTTCGCCCCGACGTTCGCGTTGGCCGGCGTCGGCGTCGCGCTGTGGGGCTTCGGCGCGGCGCTCGCGTTCCCGGTCGGGATCGCCGCGGCGTCCGACGACCCGCTGCGTGCCGCCGGCCGGGTCGCGGTCGTCTCGTCGTTCGCGTCGGTGGCGTCGATCGCCGCACCCCCGCTGCTCGGACTCGCCGCGGAGCACACCGGGGCGCGGCACGCGCTGACCCTGATCGTGGTCGCGATGGTCGCGAGCGTGAGCCTGGCACGCCAGGTCGCTCCGCAGGTCGCTCCGCAGGTCGCGTCTGGCGCGCCCGCGGGGGACCGTGGGGACGTGCAGGACGTGCAGGACGTGCAGGACGCGCAGGACGTGCAGGACGCCAGCACCGACCTCGACGCGTTGGCGCGCGGGCCGATGCTCGTCGACGACGTGCTCCTCGCGAGCGGGTTGGTCGCGGCGGGAGCCGCCACGGGCACCCCCGAGCCGTCGAGGGCCGCCTGATGCCCGCGCCCCGCACGCCGGTGCAGCGCGCCTCCCTCGCGGTGTTCGCGGTCTTCTTCCTCAACGGGTTCAACTTCGCGTCCTGGGCGTCGCGGCTCCCGGCCGTGCGCGACGGGCTCCACTTCTCGCAGGCGCAGATGGGTGCGCTCCTGCTCGTCATCGCGGTCGGCTCGCTCGTCGCGCTGCCCATCGCCGGCATGGTCGTCGAGCGACTCGGCGCGCGGCGGACCGTGGGCGGCTTCGCGCTCGTCAACGCCGCCGGGCTCGTGCTGGCGTCGGCAGGCATCGGCACCGACGTGATCGTCGTGACCGCGCTGGGGCTCGTGGTGTTCGGCGTCGGCACCGGCGTGTGGGACGCCGCGATGAACATCGAGGGCGCAGCGGTCGAGCAGCAGCTCGGGCGGACCGTGATGCCGAGGTACCACGCGAGCTTCTCCTTCGGGACGTTCGCTGCCGCCGGGGTCGCGGCGGTCGTCGCGGGCCTCGGCGTGCCGGTGTGGATCCACCTGCCCGTCGCGGTCGCGGTGTCGTCGGTCTGCGTGCTCGTGGCCGTGCGTGCGTTCCTGCCGTCGTCCGACGAGCACGTCACGACGACCGACGAGACGACGGTCGCGCCCACGGGAGCCCGTCGCGCCCTCGCCGCGTGGCTCGAGCCGCGCACGCTGCTCGTCGGCCTCGTGGTGCTCGCCGCGGCGCTCACCGAGGGGTCCGCGAACGACTGGGTGAGCCTCGCGGTCGTCGACGGGTTCGACGCGCAGGACGCCGTGGGCGCCATGGCGTTCGCGGTGTTCGTCGGCGCGATGACGACCATGCGCTGGTTCGGCACGTGGCTGCTCGACCGGTACGGACGCGTCGTCGTGCTGCGTCTGTGCAGCGCGCTCGCGCTCACCGGGCTGCTCGTGTTCGGTCTCGTCGACAACCTCGTCGTCGCCGTCCTGGGCGTCGTCCTGTGGGGTGCGGGTGCCGCGCTCGGCTTCCCGGTCGGGATGAGCGCCGCGTCCGACGACCCGGTGCGCGCCGCCGCACGGGTCAGCGTCGTGTCGACCATCGGCTACAGCGCGTTCCTGGCGGGTCCGCCGCTGCTCGGCCTGCTCGCGCACCACGTCGGCTACCGGGAGGCGCTGCTCGCGGTAGCGGTGCCGATCGTGCTCGGGCTCCTGGTCACGAACGCCGCGGCACCGCTGCGGGCGACGACCGCCGACGACCCCGAGTCCGCCCCGGTGGACGTCGCGAACTAACCTGGGTCGCGTGGACGTGACGACGGCACCTGCCCTTGCGGACCTGACCACCCTGCGCGTGGGCGGTCCCGCGGCCCGGTACGTCGAGACGAGCACCGAGGCCGAGCTGGTCGACGCCGTGCGCACGGCCGACGACGAGGGGACGCCGCTGCTCGTCGTCGGGGGCGGGTCCAACCTGCTCGTCGCCGACGAGGGCTTCGACGGCCTCGTCGTGCGGGACGTGCGCACCGGGATCGAGGTGCCGGACCACTCCGCGTGCGCCGGCGTGACGTACACGATCCCGGCCGGCACGCCGTGGGACGACGTGGTGGCCGAGGCGACGAGCCACCGCCTGTACGGCATCGAGGCGCTCTCGGGCATCCCTGGCTCGACGGGCGCGACGCCCGTCCAGAACGTCGGCGCCTACGGCCAGGAGGTCGCGCAGAGCATCGCGACCGTCCGGGTCTGGGACCGCGAGCGCGCGCGCGTGCGCACGCTGCCGCTCGTCGACCTGCGCTTCGGCTACCGCACGTCGCTGCTCAAGCGGTCGATGCGGGCGTCGGTCGACGACGAGCGCGCCCCCTGGCACCCGACGCCGCGGTACGTCGTCCTCGACGTCACGCTCCAGCTCCGCCAGGGCGCGCTCTCGGCGCAGATCGCCTACCCGGAGCTGGCGCGGACCCTCGGCGTCGAGGTCGGCGAGCGTGCACCGCTGCTCGACGTGCGGGCCGCGGTGCTCGAGCTGCGCGGCCGCAAGGGCATGGTGCTCGACCCGTCGGACCCCGACACGTCGAGCGCCGGCTCGTTCTTCACCAACCCCGTGGTGCCCGAGGCCCAGGTGCCCGAGGGGGCGCCGCGCTGGCCGGCGGCGGACGGCCTGGTCAAGACGAGCGCCGCATGGCTGATCGAGCAGGCGGGCTTCGGCCGCGGGTACGGCGCGGGGCCCGCGACCGTGTCGACCAAGCACACCCTCGCGCTCACCAACCGCGGGGGAGCGACCGCCGCGGACGTCGTCGCGCTCGCACGCGAGGTGCGCGACGGGGTGCTCGCGTCGTCGGGCATCGAGCTCGAGCCGGAACCCGTGCTGGTCGGCGTCTCGGTGTAGCTCGTCCCCCGAACCGGCTCCGCGCCAGGACGAGCTCCGCTAGGTTGCGAACGACCGCGCGCGGAACCACCGCACGCCCTGCGTCGAGGAGCACCGATGTCGATGCCTCGTCCCACCCCCGCCGCGACGTTCTGGACGGGCGTCGTGCTCGTTGCCGTCGGGATCGTCGGCTACACGCTCGCCGCCGGCCGGGTCTTCGATACGTCGGGCCTGCGTCTCATGATCTTCGTGACCGACGTGCTCCAGTCCGCCACGATCCTCGGGATCGTGCTGGTCGGGGTGTCGCTCGTGCTGCAGCGCCTCGAGCCCGCGCGCACGCTCCCGCAGCCCGAAGCGCAGCCGACCTCGGGCCCGTTCTAGCCGGAGCGCTCGGCGTCCGCAGGCTCGGCCACGTCGGGGCGGGTCAGCCAGTCGTCGACCGCAGCGGTCAGGCGCGCCTTGGTCGTCGCCGACGCGCGCGACGCCAGCACCGACGAGCGGGCCAGCCGCGCCAGCTCGTCGTCGGAGAAGCCCAGCTGCTCGCGCGCGAGCCGGTACTGGTCGGTCAGGCGCGAGCGGAACAGCAGGGGGTCGTCGGCCCCGAGCGCGACGAGCGCCCCTGCCTCGGTGAGCGTGCGCAGCGGGACCTCGCGCGCCGAGCCGTAGACCCCGAGCGACACGTTCGACGCCGGGCACACCTCGAGCGCGACGCCGCCGTCGACGACGCGCTCGAGCACCCGCGGGTCCTCGGCGCTGCGCACGCCGTGGCCGAGGCGGTCCGGCTCGAGGTGGTCGAGCACCGCGTCGACGTGCGACGGGCCGAGCAGCTCCCCGCCGTGCGGCACCGACGCCAGGCCGGCGCGCCGCGCGATCGCGAAGGCCGGTGCGAACTCGCCCGTGTCACCCCGGCGCTCGTCGTTGGACAGCCCGAAGCCGACGACCTGCCCCGGCCCGTCGCCCGCGTGCCGCGCGGCGAGCCGCGCGAGCGTGCGCGCCTCGAGCGGGTGGCGCATGCGCGACGCCGCGACGATCACCCCGACCTCGATGCCCGCGTGCTCACCCGCGGTCCGGGCCGCGTCGAGCACGATCTCGAGGGCCGGCGTGATGCCGCCGACGAACGGTGCGTACGACGTCGGGTCCACCTGGATCTCGAGCCGCCCCGAACCCTCGGCGGCGTCGTCGAGCGCCGCCTCGGTGACGATCCGGCGCATGTCGTGCTCGCTGCGCACGCATGCGCGCGCAGCGTCGTAGAGGCGCTGGAACCGGAACCAGCCACGCTCGTCGGCGGGGACGTGCAGCGGGTCGTCGTCGAGCAGCGCGGACGGGAGCCGGATGCCGTGCGCCGCCGCCAGGTCGGCGAGCGTCTGCACCCGCATCGACCCCGTGAAGTGCAGGTGCAGGTGCGCTTTGGGCAGTTGGTCCAGGTCACGCACCGCGCCAGTGTGCCACCGCGCACGCATCTCACCCGCTCGCCGCCACGACGTCACCCGGACGGCTGGCCCGCGCGGTCGTCGTCGCCGTCTAGCCTGGCCGCGCCGCAGACCGCGGCACAGGGGGCACACAGGAGGAACCGATGGACGACGCGACGACCGCCGCCCACCCGCAGGCGCCCGCGCACGAGCTCGCTCGCATCGCGACGCACCGGCCCGAGCTGCGCGCGATCGTCGCCGCGAACCCGGCCGCGGAGCCGGCGCTGCTGGCCTGGCTCGGATCCCTCGGGGACCCGCGGGTCGATGCCGCGCTCGCGGCCCGGGCCGACGGTCCGACGCATCCGACGCGTCCGGCGGCGCCCGCCCAGGCGTCCTCGTGGTCTCCGCAGGAGCAGCCCCGGACGGGGTCGTGGACGCCCGCTCCGCAGGGCGCCCCGACCACCGCGACGTCGTCGGGTGCGGACGCCGCGCTCGCCGCGCTGCGCTCGCTCGCGCCCGTGCAGGAGCAGGTCGAGGAGACGTGGGTGCAGCCCCCGGTCGAGCGGCGTCGCCGTCGCGGGCTGTGGATCGGCGTCGCAGCCGCAGCCGTGGTCGTCGTCGGGGGAGCGGCGCTCGCGGCGTGGCTGCTCGTCTTCCAGAAGCTCGACGGCTCGTCGACCCCGGCGGGCGCGGCCGAGCAGATGCTGCACGGCGTCGCGGACAAGGACCTGGTGGCAGCGTACGGCTCGCTCTCGCCTGCGGAGGTCGGCTCGCTCACCGACGCGTTCTCGGGGCTGTCGACGTCGAGCGGGTCGTCGACCGATGCGTACAAGAAGGTGGTCGACGCGCTCGACATCGATCTCACCGGACTCAGGACGACCTCGGTGAGCATCGGCGACGGGCTCGAGAAGGTGTCGGTCGTCGGGGGCCGCCTGACGATCGACGGCGACGCCGAGAAGATCGTCGACTCGTTCCTCGAGGCGTCGAAGGCGAGCAGCACCGAGTCGGACGCGATGCTCGACGAGGTACGCACGCAGGCGGTCGCGGAGCTCGAGGCGAAGCTTCCCTGGAGCGTCGACCTCTCGCAGCCGACGGGCGACGCCGGCATCGACCACGCCTTCGTCGTGACCGTCCGCGAGCACGGTCGCTGGTACGTGAGCCCGCTCATGACGATCGGGGAGTACGCGATCGGCGCCGACGCGAGCAGGCGTGGCGCGATGCCGACGGGTGACGGCAAGGCGGCTGCGTCGCCCGAGGCGGCCGGCACGGCGTTCGTCGACGCGCTCGCCGCGTTGAGCTCGGGGGACATCGACCCGCTCGCGGACGTCCTGCCGACGGCCGAGCGGCGTTTCCTCGCCGTCTACGGCCGGTCGATCGAGAAGCAGGACGTGTCTGCGGACGACGTCTTCACCGCGAAGGACGCGACGTTCACGTCGGAGGAGATCGGCTCCGACCTGCGGCGGCTGACCGCGAAGCACGTCGTCGTCGAGCAGGGCGACGAGTCGGTCACGATCGCGGGCGTGTGCGCCTCCGACGCGTCCAGCGGGCAGAAGATGTGCCTCGACGACTCCAAGGTCGGCAAGCAGCTGGGGCTCGGCGACCTTGGGCTCGTCGCGGTGAAGGGCGACGGGGGCTGGCGCGTGTCGGTCCTCGCGACGATCGGCGACGCGGCCCGCGTCGTGTCGGAGCACTACACCGAGCTCAAGGAGTCGGGCGAGCTCGACGAGGACAGCCTCCAGGAGATGCTCGGCAACGCCATGATGTACGGCTACGGCCGGGCGGATGACGCCGGCACCGATGACTGGGCCGTGGACGCCGGCTCCGGCGACTACGGCACGGACGACTACGGCACGGACGACTACGGCACGGACGACTACGGCACGGACGACCTCGGAATCGGCCCGGACGACCTGGCCCCCGACGACTCGGGCGCCGAGGGCTGACCGCGGGTCGCTGTCACCTCACCCGTCGTCGCGTCGGCGCCACCTGAAGGTGCGCACGCCGAGCACGAGCGCGCCCGCGAGCCATCCGAGCAGCACGACCGCGGTGAGCCCGTGCTGCCACGTGCCGGTCGGCTCGAGCGCGGCGGCCTCGTCGGGGAGGAACACCGAGCGCATGCCCTGAGCCATCCACTTGAGGGGGAACAGGGCCGCGGCGTGCTGCATCCAGGCCGGCAGCTGGTCGAACTGGAAGAACACGCCGGAGACGAACTGCAGCACCAGCACGACAGGCGTCACGACCGCGCTCGCCGAGCGCCCGGATCGCGGCAGCGACGAGAACGCGACGCCGCACACCGATCCCGTCGCGGTTCCGAGCACGAAGACCCAGGCGAACGTCGCCCACCGGCCGGCCGACTCCGGCAGCGGCACGTCGAACAGCAGCCGGGCCACGAGGAGCAGCAGGACCACCTGCAGCAGCGAGCTCGTGAGCACCTGGCCGACCTTGCCGACGAAGTACGACGCGGCGGGCAGCGGGGTCGCACGCAGCCGCTTGAGGCCGCCTTCGTCCCGTTCGACGGCGATCGAGATCGCGAGGTTCTGGAAGCTCGACAGCATCACGCCGGTCGCGACCATGCCCGGGAGGAAGTACTGGGCGAACGGGATCGACGTCGAACCGACGTCGACGCTCGAGCCGTCGCTGCCGAACACCGTCGCGAAGATCGCGAGCATGATCACGGGATAGGCGAAGATGAAGATGACCGCGTCGCGCTCGCGGAAGAAGGTCCGCACCTCGTAGCGGGTCCGGGCGAGCCCGAGCGCAGCCACCCCGGGCAGCACCGGGGGTCGGCGTGGTCGTGGCACGGACCCGGTGCTCATCGCGTCGCCTCGTCGGTCTCGCGCCTCTCGTCGTCGCCGACGAGCGCCAGGTACACGTCCTCGAGCGTCGGGCGCAGCACCTGCAGCCCCGGGACCTCCCCGAGCCGGTCCGCGAGCCGTGCGACGAGGGCCGTGGGCGCGTCGGTGCGCTCCTCGTGCACGGACCCCTCCTCCTCCCAGCGCACGAGCGCGTGCCGCGCCGAGCGGCCTCCGAGCGTGTGCGGCGGACCCTCGGCCACCACGCGCCCGTGGTTCACGACGACCACGCGGTCCGCCAGGTGCTCGGCCTCCTCGAGGTAGTGCGTCGTGAGCAGCACGGTCGTGCCGTCCGCACGCAGGCCGGCGACGAGGTCCCAGAACGAGCGCCGCGCCTGCGGGTCGAACCCCGTGGTCGGCTCGTCGAGGAACACGAGCTCGGGGCGGCCGACGACGCCGAGCGCCACGTCGAGCCGACGGCGCTGGCCGCCGGAGAGCTGGCGGGCACGCGTCCGCACCTTCTCGCGCAGCCCGACGGCGTCGATGACCTCCTCCGGGTCACGTGCCGAGGGGTAGAACCGCGCGAAGTGGTGCACGAGCTCACCGACGGTCGACTCGGCGAGGTCGTTCGTGCTCTGCAGCACGACGCCCAGCCGCGCGCGCCACGCGCGGTCGCCCTCGGCGGGGTCGACCCCGAGCACGCGCACGTCGCCCTCGTCGCGGCGGCGGAACCCCGTGAGGATCTCGACGGTCGTCGTCTTGCCCGCGCCGTTGGGTCCGAGCACGGCGACGATCTCGCCGCGGCCCACACGCAGGTCGACCCCGTCGACGGCCGGCGTCTCGCCGTAGCGCTTGCGCAGCCCGACGACCGTCACGGCGTCGGCGGGCGACGTCACGGCTCTACTGGGCCTCGCCGAGCAGCCGCTGCACGCGCGTGACGCCCTCGACGAGGTCGTCGTCGGAGAGCGCGTACGAGAGCCGCAGGAACCCGCTGGGACCGAAGGCCTCGCCGGGGACCACCGCCACCTCCGCCTCCTCGAGGATCAGGGTGGCGAGGTCGGCGGACGTCTCCACGGTCGTCCCGCGGATCGTGCGGCCCAGGAGCCCCTCGACGGACGGGTACGCGTAGAACGCGCCTTCCGGTGCGGGGCACGTGACGCCGTCGATCGCCGAGAGCATCTCGACCATGGTGCGCCGGCGCCGGTCGAACGCCGTGCGCATCGCCTCGACGGCCGTGAGGTCCCCGGTGAGCGCCGCGACCGCCGCCCGCTGCGAGACGTTGGCGACGTTCGACGTCAGGTGGCTCTGCAGGTTCGTCGCGGCCTTGATGACGTCGCTCGGGCCGATCATCCAACCCACGCGCCAGCCCGTCATCGCGTACGTCTTGGCGACGCCGTTGAGCACGATCGACTGCTCCGCGAGCTCCGGGACCACGCGCACGACCGGGGTGAACACCGCGTGGTCGTACGTGAGGTGCTCGTAGATCTCGTCGGTGATGACCCAGATGCCGTGCTCGAGCGCCCAGCGACCGATCTCGGCCGTCTGCTCGGGGGAGTACACCGCACCCGTCGGGTTGGACGGGGAGTTGAACAGCAGCGCCTTGGTGCGCGGGGTGCGCGCCGCCTCGAGCTGCTCGACCGTCACGAGGTAGCCCTGGTCGACCCCTGCGAACACCTCGACCGGTTCGGCCCCGGTCAAGCGGATCGCCTCGGGGTAGGTGGTCCAGTACGGCGCGGGCAGCAGCACCTCGTCGCCAGGGTCGAGGATGGCGGCGAACGCCTGGTACACGGCCTGCTTGCCGCCGTTGGTGACGAGCACGTCGGCCGGGCGGACCTCGTAGCCCGAGTCGCGCAGGGTCTTGGCCGCGATCGCCTCGCGCAGCGCGGGCAGGCCCGCCGCGGGCGTGTACCGGTGGTTCGCGGGGTCCTGCGCGGCGCGCACGGCGGCGTCGACGATGTACGACGGCGTGGGGAAGTCGGGCTCGCCGGCGCCGAACCCGATCACCGGCCGACCCGCGGCCTTGAGCGCCTTCGCCTTCGCGTCGACGGCGAGCGTCGCCGACTCGGCGATCGCTGCGAGGCGGGCGGAGACGCGGGGGCGGGAGGTCTGCTCGGTCACGCGCTCCATAGTGGCAGAGGTCACGCCCGCGGCGCGGCGGCATTTCGTCCTGCGACCACGTGGCGCGACGCGCGGTCGCGCGCGGCCGTCGTGACCCGAGGACGGCGGTTCGACCCATCGCCTCGCGTCGCGTACAGTGATCCGTCGGCGGTTGACGAACGCCATGATGAGCCGCGCCCTCGGGTGCCCTCGCCGTGGTGCAGTGGCCGTCGTAGGGCAGTGGCGCAATTGGTAGCGCAGCGGTCTCCAAAACCGCAGGTTGCAGGTTCGAGTCCTGTCTGCCCTGCGCACGCGTTCCCGGTCGGTCCGGTCACGGACCGGATCCGGTCGGGGTGCGAGCAGGACCGCCGGACGGTCCGGCGCGACGCGTCGGGTCGTCCCCTTCGTCGGGACCCGTCCGGGGTACCGACCACGACGAGACGTGAGGGCCCAGACGTGAGCGAGACCGCTGCCTCCGCGGCATCCGAGTCGGCGCCCAGGCCGAAGGCCGACCGCAAGGACGAGCGCCGCGGACTGTTCGCGCGCATCGCGCTGTTCGTGCGCCAGGTCGTCGCCGAGCTCAAGAAGGTCGTGCGCCCGACGCGCTCGGAGCTGATCACGTACACGAGCGTCGTGCTGGTGTTCGTGGCGGTCGTGATGGCGTTCGTGACCGTCGTCGACATCCTCATCGGCAAGGTCAGCTTCTGGGTCTTCGGCGGCTGACGCCCCCGCAGGACCCCGGGCCGCCCGTCGGGCGCCCCCCACGCATCCAGAAAGCAGGTTCGCACGTGTCGCAGGAGTCGCAGGAGCCCACCCCGGCTGACCTCGAGCTCGAGGACGCCCTCGCGTCGGTCGAGGCCGTCGAGGAGTCGGCGGGCGACGTCGACGCGCCCGCCACGGACGAGAGCGACGAGCAGGTCGAGGCCGCCGACGAGGTCGCCGACGCGGCGGAGACCGAGGCCCTCGAGCCCGGGACCGACGAGCCCGACGTCGACGAGGACCCCGTCGCGGCGTTCAAGGCACAGCTGCGCAGCCAGCTCGGCGACTGGTACGTCATCCACTCCTACGCGGGCTACGAGAACCGCGTGAAGGCGAACCTCGAGAACCGCACGCAGAGCCTCAACATGGAGGACTTCATCTACCAGGTGGAGGTCCCCATGGAGGAGGTCGTGGAGATCAAGAACGCGCAGCGCAAGGTCGTGCGCCGCGTCCGGATCCCCGGCTACGTCCTGGTCCGCATGGACCTCACCGACGAGTCGTGGGGCGCCGTCCGCCACACGCCGGGCGTCACCGGCTTCGTCGGTCACACGCACCAGCCCGTCCCGCTGACGCTCGACGAGGTGTTCTCGATGCTGGCCCCGACGATCGAGGCCCCGGCCCCGAAGGCGGCCGCGTCGGGCGCCGCGGCGTCGTCGGCCCCCAAGATCCAGGTGGACTTCACGGTCGGCGAGTCGGTCACCGTCACCGACGGCCCCTTCGACACGCTGCCCGCGACGATCTCCGAGATCAACGCCGAGGCCGCGAAGCTCAAGGTGCTCGTCTCGATCTTCGGCCGGGAGACCCCGGTCGAGCTCTCGTTCAGCCAGGTCGCCAAGATCTGACCGGACGCCCCCGCGCAGCGGGGTCCTGCAACCGGGTCATCGCCCACGGCGTCGGCCCACGACACGAACGGAAGTCGCAATGCCCCCGAAGAAGAAGGTCACCGGCCTGATCAAGCTCCAGATCAAGGCCGGCGCCGCCACCCCCGCGCCGCCGATCGGCCCCGCGCTGGGTCAGCACGGCGTGAACATCATGGAGTTCTGCAAGGCGTACAACGCGGCGACCGAGGCCCAGCGCGGCAACGTCATCCCCGTCGAGATCACGGTGTACGAGGACCGCTCGTTCACGTTCATCACGAAGACGCCGCCGGCCGCCGAGCTCATCAAGAAGGCCGCGGGCGTCGACAAGGGCTCGCCCACGCCGCACACCGTCAAGGTGGCGACGCTGACGCGCGAGCAGGTCCGTGAGATCGCGAGCACCAAGCTCGAGGACCTCAACGCGAACGACCTGGACGCCGCCGAGAAGATCATCGCGGGCACCGCCCGCTCCATGGGGATCAAGGTCGCCGAGTAAGGCGTCCCGCCCCACCAGTGGCAGGGCCATGTGCGGCCCGATCGACCACGACTGCTGACACGAGGAGAACAAGCAGATGCCGCAGCACAGCAAGGCGTACCGCAACGCCGTCGAGAAGATCGAGGCCGGCAAGGCCTACAGCCCGCTCGAGGCCGTGCGCCTCGCGCAGGAGACCTCGACCACCAAGTACGACGCGACCGTCGAGGTGGTCTTCCGCCTCGGTGTCGACCCGCGCAAGGCGGACCAGATGGTCCGCGGCACGGTGAACCTGCCGAACGGCACGGGCAAGACCGCGCGCGTCATCGTCTTCGCGACGGGTGAGCGTGCCGACCAGGCGCGCGCCGCCGGTGCCGACGAGGTCGGTGGCGACGAGCTCATCGACAAGGTCGCCAAGGGCTACACGGACTTCGACTCCGCCGTCGCCACGCCCGACCTCATGGGCAAGGTCGGTCGTCTGGGCAAGGTCCTGGGTCCGCGTGGCCTCATGCCGAACCCGAAGACCGGCACCGTGACGATGGACGTGGCCAAGGCCGTGTCCGACATCAAGGGCGGCAAGATCGAGTTCCGCGTGGACCGTCACGCGAACCTCCACTTCATCATCGGCAAGACGTCGTTCTCCGACGTCCAGCTGGTGGAGAACTACGCTGCGGCGCTCGACGAGATCCTGCGTCTGAAGCCGTCGGCCTCGAAGGGGCGCTACATCACCAAGGCGACGATCTCCACGACGAACGGCCCCGGCATCCTGCTCGACCAGAACAAGACCCGGAACCTGACGTCGGAGGACGACGCGGCCTGACGGCCCGCGCTCTTCGCAGCACCACGCAGCACCACGTCGAAGGCCCGATCCCCCCTGCGGATCGGGCCTTCGACGTCCTGCTGACGTGCCGGCCGCCCCTCAACGGCCGTACGTCCAGGACCGGTCCCTCCCCCGGTCCCTCGGCGGGTCGACGCCCGCCGGAGCTCAGCGGGCGTCGCCGGCGACGTCCCTGCCGACGCGCACCGCTCCGCGCACCAGCTCGAGCGGCCGGGACCACAGCCCGGCCAGCCACGCCAGGTCCTCGTCGTCGGGCTCGGACAGCACCGCGAGCTGGGCGGTCCACTCGACCGCGGTCGCGAGCGTCCGGGCCACCGCCATGCCGCGCGTCGGCATCGCGGAGCCACCGGCGTCGCGATACCGCGCGACGAGAACGGCGGCCGGGTCCAGGTGCCACGCAGGATCCAGCGCCGGGACGAGCCCCACTGCCAGCCAGTCGAGCGCGCACGCGACGTCCCAGCGCGGGTCGCCCAGCCGCCCCGTGGGCGAGCCGTCGGCGGGCGGGCGGATCCACGCGTCGACCCGCCCTGCGTCGCGCACGACGACGACGAGGTCTCCCGTGACGTCGCCGTGGGTCGCCTGCACAGCCGTCCACTGACGCGCCGCGGTCTCGACGTAGCGGGCGACGGCCGCGTTGGCCCGCACCGCCCAGGCCGGTCCCGCCTGCGCGGGGAGCTCGTCGAGCCACGCCGGGAACGGCTGCTCGAGCACCCACGGCAGGGGAGCGTCGTCCACCTGCGCGGTCACGGCCCCGCGGTGCAGGTCGACGAGTGCCTTCGCCCACGCGCTCAGCAGGTCGTCGAGCTCGGCGCGCAGCCGCGTGCTCGCGCCGTGCAGGTGCAGGCGCTCGACGAGGTCCTCGAGCTCGCGCACGAGCGAGACGCGGGGAGCGTCGCCGAGGCGGACGGCCTGCACGGCGTGCAGCGCCGGCCTGCGCCGGACCTCGTGCTCCTGCGTGACGGTCATCGCCCTGCTCCTCGGGTCGTCAGGTGGGTTCCGGGTCGGTCCTTCGTGGTCGGTGCTCCGTCGCGGGTGCGCCGACCACCGCCGGCCTCAGCGGGTTCGTCGCGTGGAGGCCGCGAGGTAGCCCGCCCAGTAGGTACGGCGCGCCCGCAGCTGCGCGCGGACCGCGACCTCGACCTGGGCCGCACGCGCCATCCGACGGCCCACCAGGCGGACCCGGGCGTCGAAGCCGTCGAGGCCGGGCGGGATGTCGGCGGCCTCGGTGAACGGTTCGGTGAACGGTTCGGTGAAGGGCTCGGTGAAGGGCTCGGTGAAGGGCTCCGTGAACGGCTCCGTGAACGGCTCGGTGAACGGGTCCGCGGAGAGCGCCTCGGTGAACGGCTCTGTGAATGGTTCCGTGAAGGGTTCGGTGAACGGGTTCGTGCCGAGCGCCTCGGTGAACGGCTCGGTGAACGGCTCGGTGAAGGGCTCCGTGAACGGCTCCGTGAACGGGTTCGTGCCGAGCGCCTCGGTGAACGGCTCCGTGAACGGCTCGGTGAACGGCTCGGTGAACGGCTCGGTGAACGGCTCGGTGAACGGCTCGGTGAACGGGTTCGTGCCGAGCGCCTCGGTGAACGGCTCGGTGAAGGGCTCCGTGAACGGCTCCGTGAACGGCTCTGTGAACGGCTCCGTGAACGGCTCGGTCCGCTCGGAAGAGCCGTCGGCGCGTGCGCTCGTCCCGCGCTGCGCCTCGTCGGCACCCCGGGTCCCGGTCCTGGTGGCGACCGCCGCGGAGATCGTCCCACCGGCACCGGCACCGGCACCGGCACCCTCGCCGTCGTCGTCCGGCCGGACCGTCACAGCCGCGGCCCGGGCCTGCGCTGCTGCGGCACGGGCCGCGGCCGCACGCGCGGCCCGAGCCCGGGCGGCGGCTGCCGCGCTGCCCGGCAGCGGCGGGAGCCACGCGTCACGGCGCACCTCCGCGGTGAGCGCCGCCCGCCGCGCCCGCAGCGCGGCGCCGGCACGGTACGTGAGCATCGCCTCTGCCCGGGGCGCGCTGAGCACGTCCACGCCGAGGGTCTCCTCGACTGCGGCGATCGGGCTGGCCACGGAGAACGACCCGTCGTCCTCGCCCGCCCACAGCAGCCCGACGACGTTCCCCTCGTCGTCGACGACCGCGGAGCCGGAGTCGCCGCCCGCGGAGAACCTGTCGCTGCCCTCGTCGGGCCGGATGCGGATCTGGTCGCGCAGCGTGTGCCAGCCGATCCCTGGGCCGAAGTCCACCGCGGTCGTGTAGTCGGTCGAGACGACGGTGCCGCCGCGCACGCCCGTCGTGCGCCCGCTCTTGCGCACGTGCTGGTCCTCGGTCGCAGACGCGGTGCCGGCGACCAGGCCGAGCCCCACGATGCCGGGCCACCAGGGCGCGCCGGGTGCGAGCGCGACGACGGCCGCGTCGACCCGGTCGGTGAGCGTCCCGCGCACGAGCGCGCCGATGCGGTCGCGCGCGGCGACGCCGCGATCGGCGAGCGCGGGCTGGATCCAGGTGCTGCCGAGGTCCTCGAGACCGTCTCCGGCGGCGACGTGCCAGTTGGTCAGGCCGAGCGTGCGGCCGGTGTGACGCTCGGTGACGAGCACGCCGAGCGTGCCGTTCACGGTGCGCAGCTGGGGGTGCCCGTCGACGGGCACGGTCACCGCGTCGGCAGGACCGAAGCTGAGGCCACCGGCGAGCGGGCGCGTGCGCAGCCGGGTGCGGGGTGTGCCGGCCTGCTCGTCGGCCGCGACCGCCTGCTCCTGGACGGACAGGGGCGAGACCCTGTGCACGACGACGTCGGTCGGCACCCCGTCGTAGCTCGCGGGGATGCGCTCGTCGTCACGCAGCTCGTCGTCCGCGCGCTTGCGCTCGACGTGCACGACGATCGCCTGGCGTCCCGTCGGGGAGCCGTCGGACCACTTCTCGCCGATGTCGACGCCCACCACGCCGGGACGGGCGAGCAGCGCGTCCTCGACGCTGCGCTTGGTCGGCCGGATGTCGTCGCGCGTGAGCGCGTCAGCCTGGGGGGCGGTGCCGTCCTGCTCGCTCATGTCCTCGTCCTCGGGGTCGTCAGGGCCGTCTGGGGGTGTCGTCCGGAGCTGTCGGTCGAGGGAGGGTGCCGGACGCCCTCGTGCTGCTCGGTGCTCAGGAGCACGGGTGGCCGGCTCTGATACATCCGTCCGGGTGATGTTCTCGCAGGTCGGCGGTCGCACGTGGGTGCCATGTATCTGAGGGCCGCACGGCGGCTCCTCCCGTGCGACCCGGCAGGACCGGGGTGCGGCACCTCAGGGGGCGGTGCCGCGCCCCGACATCCTTGTCCGGGGTGTCCGGGCCGTCCTACGCTGGCGAGGGCGGCCGCCCGACGAGGCCCGCTGTGAGGGGTCCATGATGAGTGACGACCTGGTGGAGCCGGTGGACACCGCGCTCCGCGACCAGGGGGAGAGCCTGGTCGACCAGGCCGCGCACGCCGTCGAGGCGTACCGCGCGGGAGAGCGTGAACCGCTCGCCGCCCTGGTGCACGTGATGACCCCGTTGCTGTGGCACACGGTGCGTGCGCAGGGGGTCGACCAGGAGCACGCGCAGGACATCGTCCAGAACGTGTGGCTGACCCTGGTGCGGGACATCGACCAGATCCGCGACCCGCGGGCGACCCTGCAGTGGATGCTCGTCACCGCGAAGCGCGCGGCGTGGCGTGCGGTGCGCCGCACGCGCGACGAGGCGCTCCGGCAGGACGCCGACGAGCACGCGACCGACTGGCTCACGACCCCGGTCGACGAGCTGCCGGACAGCCTCGCGGTCCGCTCGGAGCGTGACAAGGTGCTCTGGGAGCACGTGCGGGCGCTGCCCGACAGGTGCCGCCGCCTCCTGGGCCTGGTGGCCCTCGTCGAACGTCCCGACTACGCGGTCGTGTCGCAGGCGCTGGGGATGCCGGTCGGAAGCATCGGCCCGACGCGCGGCCGCTGCCTCGCCAAGCTCCGCACGTCCCTCGCCGCCGACCCCACCTGGAGCCTGTCATGAGCGACGACGACGCGACGCTGACCCTGTTCGCCCACGGGACACTCGACCCTGCCGACCGTGCGGTGCTCGACGCGCTCGCACGTCTCGTCGACGCGGTCGACCCGGTGCCCGACGGGCTCGTCGACCGGATCGGTGTGGCCCTCACGATCGAGGCCCTCGAGGCCGAGGTCGCCGCGCTGCACCTGACGGGGGAGCCCGCGCTCGCGCTGCGTGCGGACGAGACCAGCATCGAGGCGGGCACGATCACGTTCACCACGGACGTGCTGACCGTCATGATCTCGGTGCACGCCGAGGCGGACCGCGTGCGCGTCGACGGCTGGGCCGCCCCGGCGGACGTCATCGAGGTCGAGCTGCACCAGGGCGGTGACGTGACGACGACCGTGTCGGACGCGGACGGCCGCTTCTCGTTCGTCGACGTGGAACGAGGGCCGGCACGCCTCGTCATGCGTCGTCCCTCCGACCCCACCGTGCCTGTCGTCACTCCCCAGATCGAGCTCTAGGCGCACATGACCGCAGCCAACGGCCCGTCCAGGACGGGGCCGTCGTCCCTCGACGCCGTCGTCGAGGCGGTCCGGCGCGCCGAGACCCAGAACGCAGAGGGGCGGCCTGAGCGCGCTCGGCGGCTGCTGCGAGCGGCGTTGGCGCGGCTCGACGCGGTGGACCGCCGCAACGTCGAGCCCGCGGTGGTGCGGGCGCGTGCGCGTGCTCTGACGGAGCTGCTCAAGAGCGAGTTCGAGACGGGCCGCGCGAACGAGGCGACGGACCTGCTGGACGCGATGCTCGCTGACGGCGCGGCGAGCGTGTGGCCGGGCGTCGTCCCCGCGGTCGACGGTGCGCGCGGCCTGGCAGCGCTGCGGGCGGGACGGCACGACGAGGCGCTGAGCCGGCTCGACGCAGCGGTCGCGGCGATCGACGTGGCCGACCCGGTCGACGGCTGCCGTGCGCTGCTCAACCGCGGAGTGCTGCACCTGGAGCGGCGCGACCTGCCGCGCGCGCGGGCGGACTTCACCGAGTGCGCGCGCCGCTCGCGCGCCGCGGGCTTCGACCGTCTCGTCTTCAAGGCGGAGCACAACCTGGGTGACGTGCTGTTCCACGCGGGTCGGCTGCCGGAGGCGCTCGCGCAGATGGAGGCCGCTGCACGCTCGCTGCCGGGTCCGCCGCGGCCGACCGCGCTGCGCGACCGCAGCGACGTGCTGCTCGAGGCAGGACTCGTGGGGGTCGCGGACCAGACGTTGGCCGAGGCGGCCGCGATGTTCGCGGCCGAGCACCTGACGCGCGACGTCGCCGAGTGCGAGCTCGGCCGGGCGGAGTGCGCGCTGCTGCGTGGTGACCCACGGGCGGCGCGCGGGTTCGCGGCCTCCGCGCTGCGACGGTTCCGCCGCCGGGGCGACGAGGCGTGGACCGTGCGCGCGACGCTGCTCGGCCTGCAGGCCGACGTCGCGCTGCTCGCGCTCGAGCCGCCGACCACGCGCACGCGTGCAGCGTGGGCGGCATTGTCCCGGCGGGCAGCGGTGCTGCAGGACCTGTGCGAGCGCACCGGGCGCCCGGTGTGGAGCCTCGCTGCGTCGTACGTCCGCATCGAGGCGGACCTGGCTCGCGGTGCGATCGCCGACCCCGTCGCGCTCGCAGACGAGCTGGGCCCCGTGAGCCCGCGGGACGCACTCTCGGTGCGCCTGTACGGGCGTCGTGTGCGCGCGATGCTCAGCCTCGCGGCCGGTGACCCGGGCCGTGCGTCGCGCTACGTGCGTGCGGGGCAGCGCGACCTGCAGACGCACCGGGCCCGGTTCGGGTCCCTGGACCTGCGCACAGCCGGGGCGGTGCACGGCTCGGCGCTCGCCGAGCTCGACATGCGGATCGCGCTCGCGACGGGCCGCGCGGGGACCGTGCTCGAGTCGGCCGAGCGCGTGCGGTCCGTCATCGGCGGCTCGCCGCGCGTCAACCCGCCGAACGACCCGGAGACGGCCGCGCTCCTGTGGGACCTGCGCAAGCTCATCGACGAGGGCCGTGTCGCGCCGAGCCTGCCGGCCGCGGATCCCGTGCGGGTGCGCCACATGCGCGAGGCGAGCCGCCTCAAGCACGAGATCCTCGCGCGCTCGTGGCACGAGCGGGGGCGCGCGCGCGAGTCGCGTCAGGCGCGTGCGGCGGACGTCCGGACTGCGGTCGCGAGCCGGGACGGCAGCGTGCTCGTGGACGTCGTCGAGCACCACGACGAGCTGGTCGCGGTGCGGGTGGACGGCAGCGGCACGTCGCTGCACCGGCTCGGTGCCGCGGCGCCTGTCGCGGAGCTCGTGCGCAGGGTGCACGCCGACCTCGAGGTCCTCGCGAACCCGCTCGTCCCGCGCGACCTCCGCGCCGTCGCGCACCGCTCGCTCGAGGGCGGCCTCGCGCGCATCGAGGCGCAGGTCGGCGCCGCGCTCGAGGCTCCCGACGAGCTCGTCGTCGTCGCCGCGGGGTGGCTCGGCGTGCTGCCCTGGGGGCTGCTCCCGTCCCGCGTGGGCCGCCCGACCGTCGTCGCGCCGTCCGTCCACCACTGGATGACCCACACGGGCTCCGCGTCGCACGCGGCGCCCACGGCTCGTGTCGCTGCCGTCGCGGGTCCGGGGCTGCGGCACGCCGAGGCGGAGGTCCTGGAGATCACCCGCATGTGGGACGGCGGCCGCGCGTTCGTCGGCGACGAGGCGACGGTGTCCCGGACGGCGGAGCTGCTGGCCTCGCCGGGCATCGTGCACCTCGCCGCGCACGGCCGGCACGAGCAGGACAACCCGCTGTTCTCGTCGTTGCGCCTGAGCGACGGCCCGCTGTTCGCGCACGAGCTCGACAGCGGCGGGCAGGTCCCGGGGCTCGTGCTGCTGTCCTCGTGCGAGGTCGGCCGCGCGAGCATCCGGGCCGGGGGCGAGGCGCTCGGCCTCGCGAGCGTGCTCCTGCGCACGGGCGTCGGGTGCGTCGTCGCGGCCCTGGCGCCGCTGCCCGACGAGACCGCGCTGGCGGTCATGACCCGCACGCACGAGCTGCTGCGCGAGGGCGCCCCGGTCGCGCGCGCGCTGGCCACGGCGACCGCCGAGGACCTCGACCGCAGGGGTGAGGTCGTGCCGCTCATGTGCTTCGGGGCACCCGTCTGAGCCGTCGGCCCGCGCGAGCGACCCCGGGACCGTCAACCGTGGTGGTGCCTGGTCCCGCCGAGCCACGCCGCGCCGTGCGAGCCGTGGGGCACTGCATGCGCGCCCGCGTCGGTCCCCGCGAGCCCCGGCACGGTCACGACGGCCACGAGCGCCGCACCCGACGTCAGGACGGCGAGCCGCTGCCACGTCCCGGCCGGTCGGCCCGTCCGCTCGGCCGGCTCGCGCCGCTGCCCCCGTACGTGCCCGGCGACGAGCACCGCACCGGCAAGCTGCAGCGCGAGCGCGACGAGCTGCGCCACACCGGTGACGCCGCCGACCACCACGACGCCCGCGCCGAGCGCGAGGCCGCCGAGTGCTGCGTGCGGCCGCGGCAGGGGACCGCGCAGCGCGAGCACCGCCCAACCGGCCTCGAGGGCCCCGAGGGCGACGAGGGTCGCGCCGCCTGGCCGGCTCACGTCGGGCGCGCCGGTCCCGATCAGCACGAGCCCGGCGCCCAGCGCCGAGAGCGCGGCCCACGTGCGCGTCCACAGCAGGACCGCGCTCTCGTCGGCGCCGGGCGCGGTCGTCACGCCCGCGCCTCGACCTGGCGGTCCGCACCGAGCCCGACGGCGAGCAGGAGCACCGCGCTCGCGAAGTGCAGCACGTTGTCGGCGCCGTTCAGCGCGAGGATGTTCGCACCCGAGCCGACGAGGAACAGGCCGAGCACCCCGACGAGCAGGTAGACCGCGCCCACGGTGGTGTTGGCCGCTCGCGAGGCGGTGGCGGAGGCGCGTGCGGCGAAGAACAGCAGCGCGCCGATCAGGAGGTGCACGATGTTGTGCAGCGGGTTGACGTCGAACACCACGAGCGCCTTGCCCTCGGTCGCGGCGAACGCCACGCCCGACGTGACGAAGAAGCCGGCGACGCCGACGAGCAGGTAGACGGCTCCGAAGACGGTGCCGACGATGCGGTTCGGGGACTGGCTCATGGTCGTGCCTCTCGGTCGACGATCGGGCCGGCGGTGTCGTCGGCCCTGGACACGGAGGGTTCGGAGCCGCGGGTGGGCCGGATGGGTCCGGGCGCCGCGCGACGCGATTTGGTGCTCGCCCGGCCGTCACGTACTCTTGACGCGCCCAAGACCGCCGGTCGTCGGCCCGATCAGCTCCATCGATCGAGCCGCCCGAAGTCCCGCAGCACGCGGAGGCCAGCGCAGGTGAGAGTTCAGTGGTCGTCCGGAGTGCCGGACGGGTTCCGAGCCCCGCGCCTGCGCGGGGCTCTTCTTGTTCCCGGGACCAGGAGCCGGCGGCACCACCATTCGGAAGGATTGCCATGGCGAGGCCGGACAAGGCAGCCGCTGTCGCAGAGCTCACGGACAAGTTCCGCGAGTCCAACGCGGCCGTGCTGACCGAGTACCGCGGGCTCACCGTCGCGCAGCTGAAGTCGCTGCGCAAGGCGCTCGGCGGTAACGCAACCTACGCCGTGGTGAAGAACACGCTGACCGCGATCGCGGCCAAGGAAGCCGGCCTGACGGGCCTCGACGACGCGCTCGCGGGCCCGTCGGCGATCGCCTTCGTCTCCGGCGACCCGGTCGAGGCCGCCAAGGGACTGCGTGACTTCGCCAAGGCGAACCCTGCACTGGTCATCAAGGGTGGTGTCCTCGACGGGCGCTCCCTGACCGCTGCAGAGGTCACCAAGCTCGCGGACCTCGAGTCCCGCGAGGTGCTGCTGGCCAAGGCGGCCGGCGCGATGAAGGCCAAGCTCTACCAGGCTGCCTACGTCTTCACCGCGAACACCGCCCAGGCCGCCCGTGTCATCGATGCCCTGCGTCTGAAGCAGGAGTCGGAAGGTGCGGCCGCCTGACCCCCTCGGGGCTCATGCACCGCACACACCCATAACCCTGCTGGCCGGGACCCGATGACCGGGACGGCGCAGCACCGAAGAAAGGAACGCCCCTCATGGCGAAGCTCAGCACCGACGAGCTCATCGAGCAGTTCAAGGGCCTCACGCTGATCGAGCTCTCCGAGTTCGTGAAGGCCTTCGAGGACGTCTTCGAGGTCACCGCGGCCGCGCCGGTCGCCGCCGCTGCCGCCCCGGCCGCCGGTGGCGCCGGTGGCGACGCCCCCGCCGAGGAGGAGAAGGACTCGTTCGACGTCGTCCTCGAGGCCGCCGGCGACAAGAAGATCCAGGTCATCAAGGAGGTGCGCGCGCTCACGTCGCTCGGCCTCAAGGAGGCCAAGGACCTCGTGGACGAGGCCCCCAAGGCCGTCCTCGAGGGCGTCAACAAGGAGGCCGCCGAGAAGGCCAAGGCGCAGCTCGAGGGCGCCGGCGCGACGGTCACCCTCAAGTGATCTGAGCTCCGTCCGCCGCACGGCGACGGAGCACCCGGAGGCCCGCACCCCCGCTCGGGGTGCGGGCCTTCGTCGTACCCGCGGTCGTCCGGTCGGGGGAGTGCGCGCCGCGCCGGGGTTTCGCATGTCGGCCGTCGTGTGCCAGCATGTGCGCGACGACAGCGTGGTCGTCCGGCCGGCGGCGACGCCGGTTCCGAGAGGCGTCGCCTGTGGGTGGACTTTCCCCGGTGAGCCGAGTATGCTAGCGCTTTGCGCTGGCCTGTGCCCGCGATCCCGTATAACCCGAGCCCTCACCGTCGTACGTGCGCGACGTCCGGGGCTGCGAGGCCGGGGGGTCGCGATCCGCCGGACCTGCGCAGCGTGCACTCGAACTGCAGGGAAGGACCCCTCTTGGCTGCCTCGCGCACCCCTTCTGCTCCGTCCGCCGACGCCATCGCGAACCGCACCGCATCCCGCCGCATCTCCTTCGCCAAGATCCACGAGCCGCTCGAGGTCCCGGACCTGCTCGGTCTGCAGACCGAGAGCTTCGACTGGCTGCTCGGCAACGAGCGCTGGCGGGCCCGCGTGGCCGCCGCCCTCGAGGCGGGGCGTCAGGACGTCCCGGAGACCGCCGGCCTCGAGGAGATCTTCGAGGAGATCTCCCCGATCGAGGACTTCGGCGGGTCCATGTCGCTCTCCTTCCGCGAGCACCGCTTCGAGCCGCCGAAGTACACGGCCGAGGAGTGCAAGGAGAAGGACTTCACGTTCGCCGCACCGCTGTTCGTCACGGCCGAGTTCGTGAACTACACCACGGGTGAGATCAAGAGCCAGACGGTCTTCATGGGCGACTTCCCGCTCATGACCGAGCGCGGCACGTTCATCATCAACGGCACCGAGCGCGTCGTCGTCAGCCAGCTGGTCCGCAGCCCCGGCGTCTACTTCGAGCGTGTCGCGGACAAGACGTCCGACAAGGACATCCTCACCGCGAAGGTCATCCCGAGCCGCGGCGCATGGCTCGAGTTCGAGATCGACAAGCGTGACAACGTCGGCGTGCGCGTCGACCGCAAGCGCAAGCAGAACGCCACGGTGCTGCTCAAGGCGCTCGGCATGACCGAGGGCGAGATCCGCGAGGAGTTCGCGCAGTTCCCCGCGGTCATCGACACGCTCGAGAAGGACCACGTCCAGACGCAGGACGAGGCGCTGCTCGACCTCTACCGCAAGATCCGCCCGGGCGAGCCGCCCACGGTCGAGGCCGGCCGTGCGCTGATCGAGAACTTCTACTTCAACCCGAAGCGCTACGACCTCGCGAAGGTCGGCCGCTACAAGCTGAACAAGAAGCTCGGCATCGACGTCCCGCTCGCGGACTCGGTGCTCTCGCTCGCGGACGTCGTCGCGACGATCAAGTACCTCGCCGCGCTGCACACCGACGTCCTGACGCTGCCCGGCACGCGCGCCGGCGAGGCGGTCGACGTGCGCGTCGAGACCGACGATATCGACCACTTCGGCAACCGTCGCATCCGCGCGGTCGGCGAGCTCATCCAGAACCAGGTCCGCACGGGCCTGTCCCGGATGGAGCGCGTCGTGCGCGAGCGCATGACGACGCAGGACGTCGAGGCGATCACGCCGCAGACGCTCATCAACATCCGTCCCGTCGTCGCCTCCATCAAGGAGTTCTTCGGGACCAGCCAGCTGTCGCAGTTCATGGACCAGAACAACCCGCTCGCGGGCCTGACGCACAAGCGGCGTCTGTCGGCCCTCGGCCCGGGTGGTCTGTCGCGCGACCGCGCCGGCATGGAGGTCCGTGACGTCCACCCGTCGCACTACGGCCGCATGTGCCCGATCGAGACCCCTGAGGGCCCGAACATCGGTCTGATCGGCTCGCTCGCCTCGTTCGGCCGCATCAACCCGTTCGGCTTCGTCGAGACGCCGTACCGCAAGGTCGTCAAGGGCAAGGTCACCGACGAGGTGCACTACCTCACGGCCGACGACGAGGACCGCCACGTCATCGCCCAGGCGAACGCGCCGCTCAAGGCGAACGGCGAGTTCGAGGAGGACCGCGTCCTGGTCCGCGTCAAGGGCGGCGAGATCGAGTACGTCACCGGTGCGACCGTCGACTACATGGACGTGTCGCCCCGCCAGATGGTGTCGGTCGCGACCGCGCTCATCCCGTTCCTCGAGCACGACGACGCGAACCGTGCCCTCATGGGCGCGAACATGCAGCGCCAGGCCGTGCCGCTGGTCCGCTCCGAGGCGCCGCTCGTCGGCACCGGCATGGAGCGTCGTGCGGCTGTCGACGCGGGCGACGTCATCGTCGCGACGAAGCCCGGTGTCGTCACCGAGGTCTCGGCCGACCTGATCGTCATCGCCAACGACGACGCGACCACGTCGACGCACCGCGTCGCGAAGTTCCGCCGCTCGAACCAGGGCACCAGCTACAACCAGCGCGTGCTGGTCGAGACCGGCGCCCGCGTCGAGGCCGGCTCGGTGCTCGCGGACGGTCCCGCCACGGACGAGGGCGAGCTCGCGCTCGGCCGCAACCTGCTGGTCGCGTTCATGTCGTGGGAGGGCCACAACTACGAGGACGCGATCATCCTGTCGCAGCGCCTCGTGCAGGACGACGTGCTCTCCTCGATCCACATCGAGGAGCACGAGGTCGACGCGCGCGACACCAAGCTCGGCCCCGAGGAGATCACGCGGGACATCCCGAACGTCTCCGAGGAGGTCCTGGCGGACCTCGACGAGCGCGGCATCATCCGCATCGGTGCCGAGGTCGGCGCGGGCGACATCCTCGTCGGGAAGGTCACGCCCAAGGGCGAGACCGAGCTGACCCCGGAGGAGCGCCTGCTGCGCGCGATCTTCGGCGAGAAGGCCCGCGAGGTCCGCGACACGTCGCTCAAGGTCCCGCACGGCGAGTCCGGCACGGTCATCGAGGTGCGCACGTTCAGCCGCGACGACGGCGACGAGCTGCCTGCCGGCGTCAACGAGCTGGTCCGCGTGTACATCGCGCAGCGCCGCAAGATCACGGCGGGTGACAAGCTCGCCGGCCGTCACGGCAACAAGGGCGTCATCTCGACGATCCTGCCGCAGGAGGACATGCCGTTCCTCGCGGACGGCACGCCGGTGGACATCATCCTCAACCCGATGGGTGTCCCGGGCCGCATGAACGTCGGCCAGGTGCTGGAGGTCCACCTCGGGTGGATCGCCAAGCAGGGCTGGGACATCCAGCTCGCCGAGGGCGACGTCTCGTGGCGCGACGGCGTCCCCGCGGTCGCGCACAGCTCGCAGCCGGGCAACCCGGTCGCGACGCCGGTGTTCGACGGCGTGCCGGAGGAGACCCTCACGGGTCTGCTCTCGTCGACGCTCCCGAACCGCGACGGCGAGCGCATGGTGGCCGGCGACGGCAAGGCGCGCCTGTTCGACGGCCGTTCGGGCGAGCCGTTCCCGGACCCGGTGTCCGTCGGCTACATGTACATCCTCAAGCTGCACCACCTGGTGGACGACAAGATCCACGCCCGCTCGACCGGTCCGTACTCGATGATCACGCAGCAGCCGCTGGGTGGTAAGGCGCAGTTCGGTGGTCAGCGTTTCGGCGAGATGGAGGTGTGGGCCCTCGAGGCGTACGGCGCCGCCTACACGCTCCAGGAGCTGCTGACCATCAAGTCCGACGACGTCCCCGGGCGCGTCAAGGTGTACGAGGCGATCGTCAAGGGCGAGAACATCCCCGACTCGGGCATCCCGGAGTCGTTCAAGGTTCTGCTCAAGGAGATGCAGTCGCTCTGCCTGAACGTCGAGGTGCTGTCGTCCGACGGCGTCTCGATCGACATGAAGGAGAACGACGACGAGGTCTACCGCGCAGCGGAGGAGCTCGGCATCGACCTGTCGCGTCGCCCGAACGCCAGCAGCGTCGAAGAGATCTGACGCCGAGCGTCCGGTGCGCCCGCCCCGTGTGGGCGCACCGGACCGCCCGCACCCCTTGCACCACTCCGTCCGCCGGGTAGCTCCCGGCAAGCGAAGGAAGTAGGACCCCTTGCTCGACGTCAACGTCTTCGACGAGCTGCGTATCGGCCTGGCCACGGCCGACGACATCCGTGCCTGGTCGCACGGCGAGGTCAAGAAGCCCGAGACCATCAACTACCGGACCCTGAAGCCGGAGAAGGATGGCCTGTTCTGCGAGAAGATCTTCGGTCCCACCCGGGACTGGGAGTGCAACTGCGGCAAGTACAAGCGCGTGCGCTTCAAGGGCATCATCTGCGAGCGCTGCGGCGTCGAGGTGACCCGTTCCAAGGTGCGTCGTGAGCGCATGGGCCACATCGAGCTGGCCGCGCCCGTCACGCACATCTGGTTCTTCAAGGGCGTGCCGTCGCGCCTCGGCTACCTGCTCGACCTTGCCCCCAAGGACCTCGAGAAGGTCATCTACTTCGCGGCCTACATGATCACGTGGGTCGACGAGGAGGGCCGCCACGAGGACCTCCCGAACCTCCAGAACGAGATCGACCTGGAGCGCAAGGAGATCTCGGACCGCCGGGACAACGACATCAACGCGCGCGCCGCGAAGCTCGAGGCCGACCTGGCCGAGCTCGAGGCCGAGGGTGCGAAGGCCGACGCCCGCCGCAAGGTGCGCGACTCGGCCGAGCGCGAGATGGCTCAGCTGCGCAAGCGTGCCGACCTCGAGATCGACCGTCTCGACACCGTGTGGGACCGCTTCAAGAACCTCAAGGTCGCGGACCTCGAGGGCGACGAGCTGCTCTACCGCTCGCTGCAGGACCGGTACGGCAACTACTTCGAGGGCTCGATGGGCGCCTCGGCGATCCAGAAGCGTCTCGAGGCGTTCGACCTCGAGGCCGAGTCGGAGTCGCTGCGCGAGATCATCAAGACCGGCAAGGGCCAGCGCAAGACGCGTGCCCTCAAGCGTCTGAAGGTCGTCAACGCGTTCCTCACGACGAGCAACTCGCCGACGGGCATGGTCCTCGACGCGGTCCCGGTCATCCCGCCGGACCTGCGCCCCATGGTCCAGCTCGACGGTGGCCGCTTCGCCACCTCGGACCTGAACGACCTGTACCGCCGCGTCATCAACCGGAACAACCGCCTCAAGCGGCTCCTGGACCTGGGCGCGCCGGAGATCATCGTCAACAACGAGAAGCGGATGTTGCAGGAGGCCGTGGACTCGCTGTTCGACAACGGCCGCCGCGGCCGCCCGGTCACGGGCCCCGGCAACCGTCCGCTGAAGTCGATCTCCGACATGCTCAAGGGCAAGCAGGGCCGGTTCCGCCAGAACCTGCTCGGCAAGCGCGTCGACTACTCGGGCCGTTCGGTCATCGTCGTCGGCCCGCAGCTCAAGCTGCACCAGTGCGGCCTGCCCAAGCAGATGGCGCTCGAGCTGTTCAAGCCGTTCGTCATGAAGCGCCTCGTGGACCTGAACCACGCGCAGAACATCAAGTCCGCCAAGCGGATGGTGGAGCGCGCGCGCCCGGTCGTGTGGGACGTGCTCGAGGAGGTCATCACCGAGCACCCGGTGCTGCTCAACCGTGCACCCACTCTGCACCGCCTGGGCATCCAGGCGTTCGAGCCGCAGCTCGTCGAGGGCAAGGCGATCCACCTGCACCCGCTCGTCTGCGCCGCGTTCAACGCGGACTTCGACGGTGACCAGATGGCTGTCCACCTGCCCCTGAGCGCGGAGGCGCAGGCCGAGGCCCGCATCCTCATGCTCTCGAGCAACAACATCCTCAAGCCGTCGGACGGCCGTCCGGTGACCATGCCCTCGCAGGACATGATCATCGGCCTGTTCCACCTGACGTCGGACAAGGACGACGCGCAGGGCGCCGGCCGGGCGTTCAGCTCGGTCGCCGAGGCGATCATGGCGTTCGACCAGGGCACTCTCGACCTGAACGCGGTCGTCAAGATCCGCTTCGACGACCTCGTGCTCGGCGAGGACGAGGCTCCCGAGGGCTGGGAGCCGGGTCAGACGCTCCTGTTCGAGACGACGCTGGGCCGCGCGCTGTTCAACGACCTGCTGCCCGTCGACTACCCGTACGAGAACGGCGTCGTCGACAAGAAGCGCCTGTCGGTCATCGTGAACGACCTCGCCGAGCGCTACCCGAAGGTCGCCGTCGCAGCGTCCCTCGACGCGCTCAAGGAGGCCGGCTTCCGCTGGGCCACCCGCTCCGGCGTGACGATCGCGATCAGCGACGTCGCGACGCCGGACGGCAAGGCCGCGATCCTCGAGGACTACGAGGGCCGCGCCGCCAAGGTCCAGGGGCAGTACGAGAAGGGTCTGATCACCGACGACGAGCGCCGCCAGGAGCTCATCGAGATCTGGACCCGCGCGACCGAGGAGGTCGCGGACGCGATGCGTTCCTCGTTCCCCGCGCGCAACACGGTCAACCGCATGGTCGGCTCGGGCGCGCGAGGCAACTGGATGCAGGTCCGTCAGATCGCCGGCATGCGCGGTCTCGTGGCGAACCCGAAGGGCGAGATCATCCCGCGCCCGATCAAGTCCAACTACCGCGAGGGCCTGTCGGTCCTGGAGTACTTCATCGCGACGCACGGTGCCCGTAAGGGTCTCGCGGACACCGCTCTGCGGACCGCCGACTCGGGCTACCTCACGCGTCGTCTGGTGGACGTCTCGCAGGACGTCATCGTCCGCGAGGAGGACTGCGGCACCGAGCGCGGCCTGACGATGCCGATCGGCGTCGCCGGGTCCGAGGGGCTGCGGCGTCACCCGAAGGTCGAGACCAGCGTCTACTCGCGCACGCTCGCGACGGACGTCGAGGTCGGCGGCGAGGTCGTCGGCCACGCGGGCGACGACGTGGGCGACGTGCTGCTCGACCGCCTCCTCGAGGGTGGCGTCGACCAGCTCAAGGTGCGCTCGGTCCTGACGTGCGAGTCGCGCGTCGGCACGTGCGCCAAGTGCTACGGCCGTTCGCTCGCGACCGGCAAGCTCGTCGACATCGGCGAGGCCGTCGGCATCATCGCGGCCCAGTCGATCGGTGAGCCGGGTACGCAGCTGACGATGCGTACCTTCCACACCGGTGGTGTGGCGTCGGCCGACGACATCACGCAGGGTCTGCCGCGTGTCCAGGAGCTCTTCGAGGCCCGCACCCCCAAGGGTGAGGCGCAGATCGCGGAGTTCTCGGGCCGTGTGGAGATCGAGGAGGGCGACCGCACGCGTGCGATCGTCCTGACGCCGGACGACGGCTCCGAGGCGATCCGCTACCCGATCACCAAGCGCTCGCGTCTGCTCGTCGGCGACGGCGACCACGTCAAGGTCGGCGACCAGCTGGTCCAGGGTGCGATCGACCCGAAGAAGGTCCTGCGCATCCTCGGCCCGCGCAAGACGCACGAGCACCTGGTGGACCAGGTCCAGGAGGTCTACCGCTCGCAGGGCGTGGACATCCACGACAAGCACATCGAGGTCATCGTGCGGCAGATGCTGCGTCGCGTGACCGTGCTGGACTCGGGCTCGACCGACCTGCTGCCCGGCGAGCTCGCCGAGCGTGGCCGGTTCGAGGACGCGAACCGTCGTGCGGTCGCCGAGGGCGGTCAGCCGGCCTCGGGTCGTCCCGAGCTGATGGGCATCACTAAGGCGTCGCTCGCGACCGACTCGTGGCTGTCGGCGGCCTCCTTCCAGGAGACCACCCGCGTGCTCACCGAGGCCGCGATGTCGGGTCGGTCCGACCCGCTGCTCGGCCTCAAGGAGAACGTCATCCTCGGAAAGCTCATCCCTGCCGGCACGGGCCTGCCCCGCTACCGCGACATCGCGGTGGAGCCGACGGAGGAGGCGAAGGCCGAGCTGTACCCGACGTTCGGCTACGACGAGATCGACTTCCCCGCCCTGGGCCTCGGCTCGGGCGACGCGATCCCGCTCGAGGACATCGACTTCGGCGACTTCCGCTGACGTCGCGCTGACGGCCCGCTGAGAGCGACCGCCGTCTCGTCCTGACGACGAGGGGCCCGTCCGGTGATCCGGACGGGCCCCTCGGCCGTCCCGCCCGCGTGGTGCGACGGGCCTGGGACCTCCGGCTTTGACCGTCCCGGAGCCGCCAGGTAACGTAGGACACCGTGCCCGCGCCGTCGGGCCCTCGCGCGTGCATCCGGACCGGACCTCACGGACCGACCCAGGAGCACCGAGCGGATCCCCTCCGCACCGACCAGCCTCCACGAGGTGTCGTCGGGGCGCTCAGGAGGGGGTCGACACGCCCGGGCGCGGGGGTCGGTGCGGGACTCCAGGAAGCCGAGGTAGCCGCGCGACGGGCGGCACTCCTCGAACATGCCGGCCGTCCAGGGTGACGGGGTCCGGTCGACCAGAGCTCATCTACCAGACGGAGACGTAGTGCCTACGATCCAGCAGCTGGTCCGCAAGGGCCGGCAGGCGAAGACGAACAAGTCGAAGACGCCTGCCCTCAAGGGCAGCCCCCAGCGTCGCGGTGTGTGCACGCGCGTGTACACCACCACCCCCAAGAAGCCGAACTCCGCCCTCCGGAAGGTCGCCCGTGTGCGCCTGTCCTCGGGCGTCGAGGTCACGGCGTACATCCCGGGTGTCGGCCACAACCTGCAGGAGCACTCGATCGTGCTCGTGCGCGGCGGCCGTGTGAAGGACCTGCCGGGTGTCCGCTACAAGATCATCCGTGGCGCGCTCGACACGCAGGGCGTGAAGAACCGCAAGCAGGCGCGTAGCCGCTACGGCGCGAAGAAGGGCTGAACCGATGCCTCGTAAGGGTCCCGCCCCGAAGCGGCCGCTGATCGTCGACCCGGTGTACGGGTCGCCCGTCGTCACCCAGCTCATCAACAAGATCCTGCTCGACGGCAAGAAGACCGTCGCGGAGTCGATCGTCTACGGCGCGCTCGAGGGCGTCCGTGACAAGACGCAGCAGGACCCGGTCGTCGTGCTCAAGCGCGCGCTGGACAACGTTCGCCCCTCGCTCGAGGTGCGCTCGCGCCGCGTCGGTGGCGCCACGTACCAGGTCCCCGTCGAGGTGCGCCCCGTGCGCCAGACGACGCTGGCCCTGCGCTGGCTCACGGACTACTCGCGCGCTCGTCGCGAGAAGACGATGACCGAGCGTCTGATGAACGAGATCCTCGACGCGTCCAACGGCCTCGGTGCCGCGGTCAAGCGTCGCGAGGACATGCACAAGATGGCCGAGTCCAACCGGGCCTTCGCGCACTACCGCTGGTAACACCGGCCGATCGCTGCCGGCCCGCCGTCCGCGGGTCCGGGCCGGCAGCGACACCCTCAAGCCAACCGACAAGGGGCAACTCACGTGGCACTGGACGTGCTGACGGACCTCACGAAGGTCCGCAACATCGGCATCATGGCGCACATCGATGCCGGCAAGACGACGACCACCGAGCGGATCCTGTTCTACACCGGGGTCAACTACAAGATCGGTGAGACGCACGACGGTGCGTCGACGATGGACTGGATGGAGCAGGAGCAGGAGCGCGGCATCACGATCACGTCCGCCGCGACGACCTGCTACTGGAAGAACAACCAGATCAACATCATCGACACCCCGGGCCACGTGGACTTCACGGTCGAGGTCGAGCGCTCGCTGCGCGTCCTCGACGGTGCGGTCGCCGTGTTCGACGGCAAGGAGGGCGTCGAGCCCCAGTCGGAGACGGTGTGGCGCCAGGCGGACAAGTACGACGTCCCGCGCATCTGCTTCGTCAACAAGATGGACAAGCTCGGTGCGGACTTCTACTTCACCGTGAAGACGATCGTGGACCGCCTCAAGGCGCGCCCGCTGGTCATCCAGCTTCCGATCGGCTCCGAGAACGACTTCATCGGCGTGGTCGACCTGGTCGAGCAGCGCGCGCTCGTGTGGCGCGGCGAGACCGCCCTCGGCGAGAAGTACGAGATCGAGGAGATTCCTGCCGACCTGCAGGAGAAGGCGGAGCAGTACCGCGCCGAGCTCCTCGAGGCCGTCGCCGAGACCGACGACGCGCTGCTCGAGAAGTTCCTCGGTGGCGAGGAGCTCACGGTCGCCGAGATCAAGGCGGGCATCCGCAAGCTCACGGTCGCCAGCGAGGCGTACCCGGTGCTGTGCGGGTCGGCGTTCAAGAACAAGGGCGTGCAGCCCATGCTCGACGCCGTCATCGACTACCTGCCGACGCCGCTCGACGTCCCGGCCGTCCAGGGCCACGACGTCAAGGACGAGGAGGTCGTCGTCGAGCGTCACCCCGACGCCACCGAGCCGTTCTCCGCTCTCGCGTTCAAGGTCGCGGCGCACCCGTTCTTCGGCAAGCTGACCTACGTCCGCGTGTACTCCGGCAAGGTCGCCCAGGGCGCCCAGGTGCTCAACTCGACGAAGGGCAAGAAGGAGCGCATCGGGAAGCTCTTCCAGATGCACTCCAACAAGGAGAACCCCGTCGAGGAGGCCACGGCCGGCCACATCTACGCGTTCATCGGCCTCAAGGACGTCACCACCGGTGACACGCTGTGCGACTCGGCCGCGCCGGTCGTGCTCGAGTCCATGAGCTTCCCGGAGCCCGTCATCGACGTGGCGATCGAGCCCAAGACCAAGGGCGACCAGGAGAAGCTGTCGCTCGCGATCCAGAAGCTCGCCGAGGAGGACCCGACCTTCCGGGTCAAGCTCGACGAGGAGACGGGCCAGACCGTCATCGGCGGCATGGGCGAGCTCCACCTCGACATCCTCGTCGACCGCATGCGTCGCGAGTTCAAGGTCGAGGCGAACGTCGGCAAGCCGCAGGTCGCCTACCGCGAGACCATCCGCCGTGCGGTCGAGAAGATCGACTACACGCACAAGAAGCAGACCGGTGGCTCGGGCCAGTACGCGAAGGTCCAGATGACCTTCGAGCCCCTCGACCCCGCCGCGGGCGAGCTGTACTCGTTCGAGAACCAGGTCACCGGTGGTCGCGTCCCGCGCGAGTACATCCCGTCGGTCGACGCCGGTATCCAGAGCGCGATGCAGCTCGGCGTCCTCGCGGGGTTCCCGCTCGTGGGCGTCAAGGCGATCCTGCTCGACGGTGCTTCGCACGACGTCGACTCCTCGGAGATGGCGTTCAAGATCGCCGGCTCGATGATCCTCAAGGAGGCGGTCCGCAAGGCTGACCCGGCCCTCCTCGAGCCGATCATGGCCGTCGAGGTGCGCACCCCTGAGGACTACATGGGCGAGGTCATCGGCGACATCAACTCGCGTCGCGGCATGATCCAGTCCATGGAGGACGCGACCGGCGTGAAGGTCATCCGCGCCCAGGTCCCGCTCTCCGAGATGTTCGGGTACGTCGGCGACTTGCGTTCCAAGACGCAGGGCCGTGCGGTGTACTCGATGCAGTTCGACAGCTATGCCGAGGTTCCTCGGACCGTTGCCGACGAGATCATCAAGAAGACCCGGGGCGAGTAGTCCCACAGGTCGAACCCTGTAGTTCCATCACATAAACCGACCCGTGGGACCGCACGGCCGGCAGGTACCTTCCGGTAGCTGCAGACGGGCAGTCTCTACCAAGTCCTGAGGAGGACACCCAGTGGGCAAGGCGAAGTTCGAGCGGACGAAGCCGCACGTCAACATCGGGACCATCGGTCACGTCGACCACGGCAAGACGACGCTGACCGCCGCGATCTCGAAGGTGCTGCACGACAAGTACCCGGAGCTCAACCCCTTCACGCCGTTCGACGAGATCGACAAGGCGCCTGAGGAGAAGCAGCGCGGTATCACCATCAACATCGCGCACGTGGAGTACCAGACGGAGAAGCGTCACTACGCTCACGTCGACGCTCCGGGTCACGCTGACTACATCAAGAACATGATCACGGGTGCGGCGCAGATGGACGGCGCCATCCTCGTGGTCGCGGCGACCGACGGCCCCATGGCCCAGACGCGTGAGCACGTCCTGCTCGCCCGTCAGGTCGGCGTCCCCTACCTGCTCGTCGCGCTGAACAAGTCCGACGTGGTGGACGACGAGGAGATCCTGGAGCTCGTCGAGGTCGAGGTGCGCGAGCTCCTCTCCTCGCAGGGCTTCGCGGGCGATGACGTCCCGGTCGTGCGCGTCTCGGGCCTCAAGGCGCTCGAGGGCGACCCGGTCTGGGTCAAGTCGGTCGAGGACCTGCTGGACGCGGTCGACGAGAACGTGCCGGACCCGGTGCGCGACATCGACAAGCCGTTCCTCATGCCGATCGAGGACGTCTTCACGATCACCGGCCGTGGCACGGTCGTCACCGGTCGTGTCGAGCGTGGCTCGCTCAAGGTGAACGAGGAGGTGGAGATCGTCGGCATCAAGGAGAAGGCGATCAAGACCACGGTCACCGGCGTCGAGATGTTCCGCAAGCTGCTCGACTACGCCGAGGCCGGCGAGAACGTCGGTCTGCTCCTGCGCGGCACGAAGCGCGAGGAGGTCGAGCGCGGCCAGGTCGTCGTCAAGCCCGGCTCGATCACGCCGCACACCGAGTTCGAGGGCCAGGTTTACATCCTGGCCAAGGACGAGGGTGGCCGTCACAACCCGTTCTACGGGAACTACCGCCCCCAGTTCTACTTCCGCACGACGGACGTCACCGGCGTCATCACGCTGCCCGAGGGCACCGAGATGGTCATGCCGGGCGACAACACCGAGATCACGGTGCAGCTGATCCAGCCCATCGCGATGGAGGAGGGCCTCGGCTTCGCCATCCGCGAGGGTGGCCGCACCGTCGGCTCGGGCCGCGTCACGAAGATCATCAAGTGATCTGAGCCCTTCGGGGCGCTGATCCACACAGGAGGGCCGGGTGCGCATGCACCCGGCC
>NZ_JEOE01000018.1 GCF_000708885.1 Cellulomonas sp. HZM
CGCCGCCCGCCGGCTTCTACACCCAGAGCTGCCGCGGGCCCGTCGCCCTCCCGGTCGCCTCCCCCGCCCGCCCCGTCGTCGTCGCCGGGGCCTTCCCGGACGAGGACTCGATGGAGAGCATCACCAAGAACCGCCAGACCCCCGAGACGGTGCGCGCGATGGTCGCACGGGCCTACGGCCCGGACCTGGTGCCCACGGGCCCGGACGTCGAGTGGCTCGCCGAGCTGGGGCACGGCTGGTTCAACGTGGCCTACCGCGTGACGCTGCGCGACGGGCGCGACGTCGTCCTGAAGATCGCGCCGCCCGCGGACGTCGAGGTCATGGCGTACGAGCGGGGCGCGATGCGGATCGAGCTGGACGCGCTCGCGATGGTCCGCGACCGCACGGACGTGCCCGTCCCCGTCGTCGACCACGCCTCGACGGACCACGCACTCGTCGATGCCGACTGGTTCTTCATGCCGTTCGTCGAGGGCGACAACCTCGGCCTCGTCCGCGACCAGCTCGAACCGGCCCGGCGGGACGACCTCCTCGAGCAGCTCGGCGACGCCAACCGGCGGCTCAACGAGATCCGGGGCGAACGCTTCGGGCCGCTCGCGGGCCCGGGCTCGTCGTCGTGGCGCGAGACGTTCGTCGGCATCGTCGAGGACGTGCTGCGCGACGGCGAGCGGCGGTCGGTGGACCTCGGGCACCCGTACGACGAGGTGCGCCGCGTGCTGGCCGCGAACGCGCACACGCTCGACGAGGTCACCGAGCCGCGGTTCGTCGAGTGGGACCTGTGGGACTCCAACGTCATGGTGGCCGACGGCCGCATCGTCGCGATCATCGACCACGAGCGCGCGCTGTACGGCGACCCGCTCATGGAGGCCGGATTCGTCGGCACCGAGCTGCCCGACTTCGGCGACCCGGCACCCTTCGTCCGCGGCTACGGCCACGCGCCGACGACCGACGCGGAGCGCATCCGCCGCCGCCTGTACTGCCTGCACCTCGTGCTGGTCATGGTCATCGAGACCGCCTATCGCGGCTTCACCTCGGACCACGACGCCTGGGTCCGCAGCCAGCTGGCCCAGACGATGACCCTCCTGACCCCCTGACCCTCGGGCGGGCGGGAGACGGTCAGGCGAAGGGGTCCGGCGTGAGGGTGTACCGCGTCTCCAGGTACTCGCCGATGCCCTCCGCGCCGCCCTCGCGGCCCAGGCCGGACTGCTTCACGCCCCCGAACGGCGCCGCCGCGTTGGAGACGACCCCCACGTTGAGCCCGAGCATCCCCGTCTCGAGCCGCTCGATCATGCGCTGCCCGCGTGCCAGGTCTCGCGTGTACACGTACGAGACGAGCCCGTACTCGGTGCCGTTCGCGACGGCCACGGCCTCGTCCTCGTCGTCGAACGGGGTGATCGCCAGGACCGGTCCGAAGATCTCCTCGCGCATCAGCCGGCTCTCGCGCGGAACGTCGCTCAGCACGGTCGCCTCGTAGAACGTGCCGGGGCGGTCGACGGTCGAGCCGCCCGTGCGCAGGGTCGCGCCGCGGTCGACGGCGTCGCGGACCAGCTCGTCGGCCTTCGCGACCGCGCGGTCGTCGATCAGCGGGCCGATGGTCACGCCGTCCTCGGTGCCGCGGCCGACGCGCAGCGCGTCGACCCGCTCGGTCACGCGGCGCGCGAACTCGTCGGCGACCGATCGGTGCACGACGAAGCGGTTCGCGGCCGTGCACGCCTGCCCGATGTTACGGAACTTCGCGGCCATCGCGCCGTCCACGGCTGCGTCGAGGTCGGCGTCCTCGAAGACGACGAACGGCGCGTTGCCCCCCAGCTCCATCGACGTGCGCAGCACGCCGTCCGCGGCCTGCGCGAGGAGCGAGCGACCCACCTCGGTGGAGCCCGTGAACGACAGCTTGCGCAGGCGCGGGTCCCCGATGATCGCCTCCGAGACGGGCCCGGAGCTCGTCGTCGTCACCACGTTCACGACGCCCGCGGGCAGCCCCGCGTCGAGCTGCAGCTGCGCGAACGCGAGCGTGGTCAGCGGCGTCAGGGACGCGGGCTTCACGACGACCGTGCAACCCGCCGCGAGCGCCGGCGCGATCTTGCGCGTGGCCATCGCGAGCGGGAAGTTCCACGGGGTGATCAGGTAGCACGGCCCCACCGGGTGCCGCGTGACGATCATCCGCCCGGTGCCCTCCGGGTTCGCGCCGTACCGGCCCTGGATGCGCGCGGCCTCCTCGCCGAACCAGCGCAGGAACTCGCCGCCGTACGTCACCTCGGCGCGCGACTCGGCGAGCGGCTTGCCCATCTCGAGCGTCATGAGCAGGGCGATGTCGTCGGCCCGCTCCTGCAGCAGGTCGAACGCACGCCGAAGCAGCTCGGCGCGCTCGCGGGCGGGTGTGCGCGACCAGGCGGGGAACGCGTCGTGGGCGGCCGCGAGCGCGGCGAGCCCGTCGTCGGGCGTCCCGTCCGCGACCTGCTTGATCACGTCTCCGGTCGACGGGTCGGTCACGTCGAACCGGCGGGCGGCGGTGCGCCACGCGCCCCCGATGAGCAACCCGTCGGGAACTGCGTCGAGGATCGTGCGCTCGTCGGCCATGGCCGTCCTCCTGTCGTCGCGGCGAGGTACCGCTCCACCCTCGCCGCGACGACCCGCGGCCGCTACCGCAGCGCGGAGGAGTGGATCGCGAACGACGACGACTTCGCCGAGTGCGTGTACGTCGACGCGGCGATCGTGGCGTACACGTAACCCGTGTAGACCTTCGACGTCGAGAGCTTGAACAGTCCGCTCGAGGCGATCTTGGCGCTGCCCACGTAGGTGTACGTCGTCTTGCCCGACGCCTTGTAGTAGAACCGGACCGACTTCCCCGCGACGTCCTTGCCGGACACCGCGTAGCCGTACACCGTGCGCTTGGCCGACTTGGTCCGGCTCCCGCTCACCGAGGTGACCTTGAGCACCGGCGTCGTTACGACCTTGACGGTCGCGCGCTTGGTGGTCGACGGACCGCCCGTGACGGTGAGCTTGGCCGAACCCGTCCACGACCCGGCGGGGTACTCCTCCGGGCACCAGGTGAACGTGATCTTCTGCGAGCCGTTGACCGCGGGGTACGTGGTCCCCTTGATCGTCTGCTTCCCGCGCGTGAGCGTCCCCGCGACGAGCGGCGCGCCGGAGCCGTCGAGGTTCGCGGCCTGCACCGTCCACGTGTCGCGGCTGCACTTCGCGGAGCTCTTGACGAGCGTGTCCGCCTTGACCGTGAGGGTCGGCGTGAGCGCCTTGGCGATCGTGCCGCTCCGCGTCGCGGTGGCCAGCGTGTACCCGCTGCGGGAGCCGTCGCTGTTCTTGACGTACCTGATGATGCGCGCCGTGAGCCTCCACGACTTCCCGACGGGCACGACCGCGCGGCTGACGTCGCCTCCGCGCCCCGTCCAGCGCGTCTGGCCGGCCTTCAGCGAGGCGGTCGCGAGCGTGACGTCGTGGCCCGGGGTCGTGAGCTCGACGTCCGCCGTGAGCCCGGACGTGACGCCGCTCAGCTTGAGGTCGAACGGCACGTCGTAGCCGCTGCTGCCCTGTGCGGTGCGGACCGTCGAGGTGCTGATCGAGACCGTCGGCGCGGCCGCCGCGTCCGCCCGCGCCGGCACCATCAGCGCCGCGACCAGCGTCAGCACGCCGGCCACCGCGATCCACACCCGCTGCGGCAGGGCCGCGTCCCTCGTCGTCGTCATCCGTCCTCCTGCGCTCGTCGTCGCCGGACCGCGGGCGGTCACGACGGGCAGGGCCCCCTGCCGCACACACCATAGACGGAACAAGCGGGGCGAATCGTCAGCCGTCCAGCGCAGTGCGCAACCGCTCGAGCCGGGCGCCCAGCGGTGCCGGCACGCGGTCGCCGAACGTCGCGAAGAACTCCTGCGTGAGGTCGGCCTCGAGCGCCCACGCGCCGGGGTCGACGGCGAGCAGCGCGTCGAGGTCGACGTCCAGCCCGCGGGTGTCGAGGGCGCCGGGCGCGGGCAGCAGACCCACGGGACTCGTGACCGCGCCCACGTCGGTCCGCAGCCCCCGCGCACGGTCCACCTGGTCGACCACCCACGCCAGCACGCGTGAGTTCTCCCCGAACCCGGGCCACAGGAACCGGCCCGCATCGTCCTTGCGGAACCAGTTGACCTGGAACACCAGCGGGCGTCGGGCCGGGTCGAGCGCCGCCCCGACGCGCAGCCAGTGCGACCAGTGGTCGGCCATGTCGTATCCGCAGAACGGCATCATCGCGAAGGGGTCCCGGCGCAGCTCGCCGACGACGCCCTCGGCCGCGGCGGTGCGTTCCGACGAGATGGTCGCGCCCATGAACACGCCGTGCTCCCAGCTCTCGGCCTGCGCGACGAGCGGCACGTTGGTGGCCCGACGACCGCCGAAGACGATCGCGTCGACGACGACCCCCGCGGGGTCGTCCCAGCCGTCCGCGATCGTCGGGCACTGCGCGGCCGCGACCGTGAACCGGCTGTTCGGGTGCGCCGCGGGCGTGCCGGCCTCGGGGGTCCAGTCCGCGCCGGTCCAGTCGGTCAGGTGCGCGGGCGGCTGCGGGGTCAGCCCCTCCCACCACACGTCGCCGTCGTCGGTGAGCGCGACGTTGGTGAAGATCGTGTCGCGCTGCAGGGTCGCGATCGCCGCGGGGTTGGTGTCCTGGCCCGTGCCGGGCGCGACGCCGAAGAACCCTGCCTCCGGGTTGATCGCGCGGAGCTCGCCGTCCGGCCCGGGCCGCAGCCACGCGATGTCGTCGCCGATCGTCTCGACCGTCCAGCCCGGCAGCGTCGGGCGCAGCATCGCGAGGTTCGTCTTCCCGCACGCCGAGGGGAACGCCGCCGCGACGTGGTGGCGCCGCCCCTGCGGCGACGTGAGCCGCACCAGCAGCATGTGCTCGGCCAGCCACCCCTCGTCGCGACCCATCACCGACGCGATCCGCAGCGCGAAGCACTTCTTGCCGAGCAGCGCGTTGCCGCCGTACCCGGACCCGAACGACCAGATCTCGCGGCTCTCGGGGAAGTGCGAGATGTACTTGGTCTCGTTGCAGGGCCACGGCACGTCGGCACGGCGTCCTCCAGGCCCGACGAGCGGCGCGCCCACCGAGTGCACCGCGGGCACGAACGCCGCCCCGCCCTCGACGAGCGCGCTGACCTGCGGGGACACGCGAGTCATCACGCCCATGCTCACGACGACGTACGGCGAGTCGGTGACCTGCACGCCGAGCTGCGAGATCGGGCCACCGACCGGCCCCATCGAGAACGGCACCACGTACATCGTGCGGCCGCGCATGCAGCCGGCGAACACCGCGCCGAGCTCCGTGCGCATCGCGTCGGGGGCCCGCCAGTTGTTCGTCGGCCCGGCGTCCCGCTCGTCGGCCGAGCAGATGAACGTGCGGGACTCCACCCGCGCGACGTCCGCCGGGTCCGAACGCGCCAGGTACGAACCCGGGCGCAGCTCGGGGTCCAACGGGATCAGCGTCCCGGAGGCGACCATCCCCGCGACCAGCTCGTCGCGCTCGCTGCCGTCGCACCACACGACCGCGTCCGGCACGGTCAGCGCCGCGACGGCCGCTACCCACGCGTGGACGTCGCCGGTCGCGGCGGCGACGTCGGCGAGCGTCGTGCGCGCGAGGTTGGTGCGGCGGGGGTTGGCGGTGCTTGCGGTGCTTGCGGTCGGTGCGTCGGCGAGCGTGGTCATGGCGGTGTCTCCTCCCGAGGCCTCGTCGGGCCTCGCCGCCATCGTGTCCACGCCGCCCGCACCCGCGCCGGGGCTGCGGGGCGTCAAGGAACGCGATTCTTCCGCCGGACGTGAAGATCACGGTCTCTGCACGCGGATGCCGGGGCCGGGGGCGCGTGTGACGATCGCCCGATGGACCTGAGCCTCCTCACCCGTCCGACGAGCACCTCGCTCCCCCGCACGCTCACGCGCATCGCGCTCGGCGCCGGCCTCGTGTTCGCCGGCATCACGCACCTGACCGTCGCGCGCGACGAGTTCCAGGCGCAGGTCCCGGACTGGTTCCCGGTCGACGCCGACCTCACGGTGCTCGTGTCCGGCGGGGTGGAGATCGCGCTCGGGACCGCGCTCGTCACGCTGGGCCGCTGGAAGGTCGCCGTCGGGCTGGTCGCGGCGGCGTTCTTCGTCGTGATCTTCCCCGGCAACGTCGGGCAGTGGCTCGAGCACAAGGACGGGTTCGGACTGGACACCGACGGCAAGCGACTCGCGCGGCTGTTCTTCCAGCCGGTGCTGGTGGCGCTCGCGCTGTGGTCGACGGGCGCGTTCCGCGCGCTGCGCGCGGCCGCGCGGGACTGACGAGCCGACCGTGGCGCGCGCGGATGCGCACGCGCCACGGCCGGACCGGTTCAGCAGCTCCCGTTGTCCTGCCACACGCCCCACTCGCCGGTGGTCCCGGGCGTCTCGCCCTGGGTCCACCACTTCGCGGTGTAGTCGTGGCTCTGGTAGGTCACGTGGTTCCCGCCGACGTAGATCGCCGTCTTGCTCCACTGCGGCGCGGTGCACCCCGTGGGGGTGGTCGGCGTCTGCGTGGGGGTCGTCGGCGGCGTGGTCGTCGGGGGCGTCGCGCCGGCGAACTTCACGGTGAACTTGGTGAAGTCCCAGTCGTTCTGCGGCACGTTGCTGCACACGCTGTTGTCGGTCGTCCCGACGCACGCACGGTCACGGTTGACCGCCCAGAACGTGAAGCGGCCCAGGCCGTGGCTCGTCGCGTAGTCGAGCACCGTCTGGAAGTCCGACGTGTAGAACATCTCGCTGACGTCGGACTTGCCGTTCATGCCGGAGAAGCCCTCGTGCGCGTAGGCCGTGGCGCTGTCCCAGCCCATGTGGGACATGAGCAGGCCGTGGAACGCCTCGAGCGCCGCGACCTGCGACGAGCCCCCGTTGAACCCGCCGTCGAACGGCATGATCGAGAAGTTGTTGGGCGTGAAGCCGATGGACTTCGCCTGGTCCAGCAGCTGCGTGCCGAACCAGCCGGTGCCCGAGGCGGTGCCCGGCATGGTGACCGAGACGAACAGGCCCGGGTTGTTGGCCTGCAGGATCTTCGCGGCGCCCAGCTCGTTGGCGATCGCCGCGGTGTTCTCGTACTCGGGCTCCTCGAGGTCGAAGTCGATGGCCTTGAGGTTGTACTTGGTGATGACCTGCTGGTACGCCGCGGCGGTGGCTGCGGGGGTGCCGCACGTCTGCCCCAGCTTCGTGCCGCCGTAGCCGCCGACCGACACGGACACGTCGCCGCCGTTGGCGCGGATCCGGGAGATGGCGTTGGAGACGACGGTCTCCGAGTTGATCGACGTCGTGCCGTCCCACGTGGGCGAACACCCGCCGCCGTTGGGGGCGAGGATGAACGCGAGCTGGAACGCCTTGGCGCCGGTCGCGTTCATGACGGTCACGGGGTCCGGCGGGTTGTTGCTCTGCGGCATGAGGTACGGCGCTGCGGCGTACCAGTTGGTGCTGAGTGCGGCGTCTGCCGACGTTGCTCCGAGGACTCCGACGGCTCCACCGACGATGGTGGCAGCCGCGAGGCCGAGGGCGGCCAGTCTGCTCCGTTGCACGATCTGTCCTTCCTGAGGGGGCGCCCATGAGCGATATGGGCGAATCGCCAGTGTTGGACTAGACCAATTTGGGCGTCAAGAGCGTGAACTTTCGGCAACTTGCGTAGACATTCCGGACGATTGTCCAGACCAGTTCTGAGGGTCGCGGACGGTCCCGACCTCAGATCACCCCCGCCAGCTGCCCCACGACCATGCCGACGAACAGCGCCCCGGCGGCGTAGCAGACGATCAGCACCACGCCGCGCAGCCCTCGTCGGAAGGCCGACTCCCCGGTCGCTCGCAACCGCGAGATCCGCGGGTCGCCGTACGGGTTCCAGACCTCCGACGCGATCAGCGCGACCCACCGCCGCGGTGTCCCGACGACGACGAGGTGCGCGCCCCATCCCCGCCCGGGCAGGTACGCGCGCCAGATCCGGGCGGACCACAGGTCGACGGTTCTCCGCCCCAGCACGGTGTCCAGGGTCACCATGTCTTCGTCGACGGCGGCCAGCGCCGACGACCCCACGGGCAGCACGACGAACGGCCACGCGAACCCGAGCGCGAAGCCCAGCAGCATCGCGGTCGTCGGCTGCCACGAGGAGGCGAACCCCGACTCGTCGACCGGCCCGTTCTCCCAGGTGGCCTTCGTCGCCCGGCTGACGAGGATCGCCAGGAGCGCGAGCACGGGCAGCGCGCGCCCGAGGTAGAGGAGCCCGACGGCCACGAGCGGGCGCGGCCCGGCCTCCGAGTGTCTGCTCACCCTCCGACTCTCGGCGCGAGACCGGCGCGACTTGAACCGGCAGCGTCGACCAAGCGCTCCACGATCACCGCACCTGCCGGGGACACCGACGCGACGGTGTCTCCGTCACCGCGAGCGCGAGGCTTCGGGCCGAGAGCGCGCCGTTCACGTTCGACTCTCACGCCGAAGGGTTGCGCTCGTCGAGCGGGGCTGACGTCTACCTCTGCAGGTCAGCGTGAGCTCACGCGTTCGCGTGCAGGGTGACCTGGAGATCGGTGCCCGCGAGCATGTACTCGCTGCCCTCACGCGACACGACCAGCGCCACACCCACGAGCGCCGAGGGATCGAAGTCGTTGGGCACGCACTCGCGATCACCCCTGGTCGCCGACAGAAGGGTCAAGCGGTCGTGGTCGATGGCGTAGGTCCCTGACATCGCGTCGCACCCCGTCGAGCCGGACCAGCTTCCGCCACGCTCGAACGTGAGCGTGGGGAGATTCGCCGTCGCGTCGAAGGGTTCCCCCGCAGACGACGTGACGGAGAGCACCTGGCCCACCAGGCCGTCTGCGCCGGCAGAGGGCTCGGCCGCCGTGGCCGAGCACGACGAGAGGAGACCAACCACGACCGCTCCCAGAGCGACACCTCTCGGCCTCATGTACACCCTCCTCGAGTTCTCGGAAGGTAGCACCCACGGCTGCATCTCAAACGGCTTCCAGCTGCCCGGATGGCCTCGCTCGCCGCCCTCCGCGGAGGACCGCGACGTCGCTGCCGCCACCGGGTGACCTCGTCTGGCGCGAGAGCGCGTGTTCGGGCCGAGAGCGCGCGGTTGGCGTTCGACTCTCACGCCGAAGGGTTGCGCTCGGGGTGCGGCCGCCGAGCGAGGTGCGGCCGACGGACGAGACCGAACTGCTGACGGGCATCATGAATGACTTCGACACCTGGGAAAACGCACGGTTCTGCCTACGGTCTTGGTGCCGAGTTGGATACGACGCCTCACCTGCCACAGAAGTTAACTTCTGCCTCAGCAGTTGGGGCGTCGCAGGGTCAGCTCTCAGCATGCCGCCGCGGGCGCCGATGCAGGACCGCCGCAGCGACGGCTACGGGGCCGGCGCGGTCGCAGAGGGTTGCGGCGCGGTCACTGGGCTGCTCGTCGCGCCGAGGTTCGCTCCGGGCACGACCGGCACGTTGTCGACATCTGAGCGTTCCTGCGCCGCCAGACGCTGCTGGAGTCGCAGCCCTGCCAGCTCGGTCTTGAACTGCTCGTAGTCGGGAACCAGCTCGAGCGGCTCCTCATCGAGTTGAAACCTTCGGCGCATCGAGGCAAGTTCGGTCCGACGGGCGTCACCCTCGTCGGAGTCCTCGAGCGCCTTCTCGATCTCTCGGAACACCAATCGTGCCGCGTCTCGCCTGACACCGTCCTGATGATCGAGCAGGAAGCTCCGGACCAGACGATCGACTCGGTCGCGCTGCTGCGAGTCGTCCTCCAGGGCGCGGGCGTCGCGCAGCAGGTCGGCGAGGTGGCCGAGCAGCAACGCGAAGTTGGAGCTCGTCTGCTCTGCCGCGACGTGCAGCGGGTCGGTAGTCGCCATGTCTGTCGCGTGCTGGAGCACCGCAACGACTTCGCGGGCGAAGCCCACCTTCTCGATGTGCTCGTCGGGGAAGGTCACGGCGAAAGCCTTCTCTACTGCGTCCCACACACTCTGCGACTCGGCGAGCTGGCTGAGGAGCACAGCATCTGTCAGGCCGCGAGCCGCTTCGGCGTCGGCATGGAGCACCGTCTCGGCGTAGCGACGGGCTGCGGCCGCGGCGACTGGCAGCGCGATGAGGTCTTCCGGCTCTTCGACGGTTACGTCCGGTTCGACCTCGAGTCGAGTCTCGGCGCCGGCCCAGGCGTCCACCATCGCGATGAACTCCGGACGGATGTACGCGCGACGTCCTGCGGGGTTCTTCCTGAGTCTGCGCGCGGCGTCCTGGCCGGAGGTGTCTCCATCGAGCAGAACGACGCACGGAGGCTTCACCTCGTCGCGACCTCGTGCGAGGTAGACAAGGTACGGGATCGCGCTTGCGGAGCCGGCGGGCACGATGGTGACGTCGTTCAGGTTGAGTGTCTGGCTCAATCCGGTGGTGCCGTGCCGACGCAGGTGGGATGAGACGCCAGCTAGCAGTACCTGGTCTGCGAGCCCCTCGACGAACAGGTTCGATCCGCCGATGAATGCCGTCTCGGCGACGAACGGGCCGAGCGAGGAGCGCAGCGGTTCGTAGCCGTTCCGCGCGGCGTCTGTGACGACGCGCGTACCTTCGTCGTGGCTGCCCTTGTCGAGCACGCGAATGCGCTGCGCGGCGTTCCGGTTGATCAGGTAGGGCGAGTGCGTCACGTAGAGGACCTGCCCGCCGCGAGATCCGTCCTCCGGCAGGGCGAACTCCTCGAGGATGCGCAGCAGATCCTGTTGCCCCACCCCGGAGAGGTAGGCGTCCGGCTCGTCGAGCAGCAACAACTGCTCCCGCCCGGTGGGCACCGTGTTCGCTCGAAGCTGGACGTAGTACGACAGGAAGTACCGCAGACCTCGACTGCGTTCGGTGAAGGAGTACTCGGTCTCGGTGCGGTCGCGGACGGTGAAAGCCACCTCGTGCTCGCGGGGCGAGAGCAGCAGCTGGAAGTTGCGGTCCTGCGCCCACCATTTCGGGAAGTTCAGGTGGCGGGCGATCGCGTTGTTCATCTGCTGGATGATCGCGTTGACCTCGCCCTCACGCTCGGCGGCTAGGGCCGCGTCAAGGTCGCGGAACGAGGCAGGGTCGATCTTCGCGACGTCGATCAGGAGGCTGCGACCCAGCTGGTACTCCCTCTCGCGCTGCTGGAAGGCTTGGGCATCAACGACGGGCGTCCGGAACAGCGGGGTAATGGACTGCAACCATGCCTTCGACTGCGACTCGTTCGCGTCGGCGAGAGGCAGCGAAGTGAGAATGGTGCGCCGCCCGCTGCGGTTCGGCAGCGTGTCTTCTCCTTCTCCTGCGAGCCGGCGGATGCTCATGCTCGCAGGAAGGGCGACCTCGGTCTCGAGGCGGAACACATGGGGAAACACCGCGCGCAACTGGTTCTCTTCGTTGGAAGTCAGCGCTCGCTGATCCGGAGAGGTGCGCGTGAAGACGAACGACTGCCCGGTTCCCGCACGCACGTAGTACAACTCGTCCTCGCCGCTGTAGCCGAGCGCCTGCATGACCGACCGATCGTCCGCGGACTCCACCCGAAAGAGGCCGGCGAAGTCAGAGACACGCCTTTCGCCGCGCTCGACGGAGTACAGGTCGGAGTACCGGCAGAAGTCCTGCCGGTCGACGACGTCATCCGTCAGGAGGCGCTGGACAGCGTCCAGCAGGTGGCTCTTCCCCGACTCGTTCGCGCCGACGACGGCAGTAACGTGCGGGTCCACGTCCATCCTGACGAACGGGTACCAGCCAAGGTCGGTCTTCTCCCACGGTTCGGCGGTCGCCCTGGGGTGCGCCTTCCGCTCGTAGTCGAAGTTGAACGAGCGGAAGAAGCGGACGTACGTGCGTTGAAGCTTCAAGAGTCACTCTCCGCATCCGACGCGCCCCGACGAGCAGATCCTGTCACCCAGCGCTGACAGACCGGGCGGTGCAGGCTGAGGTGTCCGGCATCTCCACGCTCTGCCGAAGCCAGCGGTGGGTTCGCCCAGCTGACGCCCGCTCGAGCAGCCAGTTCAGGGCTACGTGCGGCAGTACAAGTCGTGGCGAGGACTTCGGCGGTCATCGCCCAGGTCCAACGAGACCTCCTCGACACCCATGGCTTGTGACCGGTTTCTTGTTACCTGATCCTTGTCACAAGCTCGACCATACGAGATCCCGCTCGTGACGTCACTAGCGAGAACCTGCCGTCTGGGTGGACAGTCAGCTGTCGAGCTCGCTGTACCGGACGAGCAGCGCGGCGGTGACTGCCAGAACCGCGTCGGCGTCCGCACGGGACCAGCGGAACTGGCTCGTGACCGCATCGTCATGGTTGGCCGCGGACGTCAAGCTCCAGGCGTCGTCAAACAGCGCGGCCCAGCGCTCGTCCTTCGACCGTTCTTGCCGAGCGGGCAGACCACTGGCTCTGGGTATCCCTGCGGTGCTGCGCAAGAGCTCAAGAACGTTCCGGCATGCACCGACGCACCGTTCCCAGTCTCGGTTCGCCCTCAACGTCTTCGCCTGTTGGAGGCGGTCTACGGCACGTCTCAACAGGGGCGCTGCATCACCGTGCGCGTCGTCCTCACCAAAGCCCGGCACCGGCACACGAACGTACATTCCGACGTGCGTGCCGAGCCGCTCAGTCAGTTCGGCCCAATGCCTGCCGGGGATTCGGTATTGAACGCTCTGAACTGCTGGTGGGACGGCTTCTCCGAGGAGAGTCGCGATCAGTTCAAGTTGTAGATCAAGGTCTAGACGTTCCGTCTGCGCCAACGACAGCACCTGGTGGTCGCTCAAGGTCAACGCCAGGTTGTTCGTTGCGCCGTCGCCCGGGTACACGAAGAGGGTGACGGGGGGCACGTCGCCAAGCCAATGCCAGCCGTCTGCGTCGCGGACGGTTCCCAACACCTGTATCAGTCGACCGCTGAGATGGTCACTCTGTGCGCCACACCGGTAGGTGAACGGGATCCGCAAGCGGTGGGCCCCACGGCCTGGCTCAAGGGTCGCGTCGCCGAGCTCCAGCCGCAGGACACGACCCTCGAACGTGAACGTCGTTGAGTACACCGACCCTCATCTCTCCCGCAGGTGACGTCGTTCGGATCGTAGAGGCGGCTGCACAGCCTGCTTCGACGAGTCGTCCACCCACCGCGCCATGGCCGGCTGATCACTCACGACCAGCGTGGCCGACGCCTGTACTCGACGCTGACCGGGATTTCAGCGGGCGACAAGGGGCGCTCGACCAGCGTTCGGACGTTGTAGGGGGTGACCTGCTCGTCGATGTGCTCGCGGGCGAAAGTCTCGGCGAGCAGCTCGTCTCCGTGAGTCCGGACCGTGTCGACGAGTCGGCTGACGAGCTCGTCGAGGCGCGCGACTTCACTCTCAGCTGCCACCAGGCGCTCGTGGACCGTGACCGCGCGATGCCCGCACCACTCCCGGAGGAGCTCGAGCAGTGGGCGGGTCGACTCGAGGTACCACTGCCACTCCCACTGAGCCGAAGTCGGCTCACTCCGGCCACCCGATGGTCGGAACGCGCCCCCGTTCGCGCACTTGTGACGAGCGACCCGTTCTTCAGAGTCCACGTGCGACAGCACCGCTTCCGTGTTCGCTCGGCACAAGGCGGCCGCGATCAGCATCGAACCGTGTGGCGAGAGCAGCAGTCCGTCCTCGTCCGATGTGTTCGCCACCTCCTGGACGATCGACGCAAGGGGAAGGCCGGTGTCGTCAGCGAATCGCTCAGGGTCAGGGATCCGCGTCGCCCAGTGCACGGGCGTCCACTCTGCCCACGCGAGTTCGGCGGGGAGCAGCAGGTTGTAGACGGCTTCGACGGCGGACGACTCGACTTCCGTGATGCCGTCGTGCTCCAAGCGGTCGAGTGCTGCCATGCGGGCATCGAACGTCTCCACTTGTGACCACGGGACCCGCAGCCGCCGACCGGGGACGTTCCGAACCTGGCCTGCGTCAGCCCCGTCCAGGAACTCGACCTCCACCCGCGAGCCGCGCTTGCGGTGATGAACGGACCGAACGCGCACCCTCTGAGAAGGGTCGCTGTCCCGCGTTCGATAGACCCAGAACTCACCGATATCCACGTCGGCAGTGTCCACCCACAGCCTGGCGCATCCAGGCGATCGCGATGGCCCGTACCCCGACGACAACAAGGGTCCGATGGAGAGGCTGCACGGCTGGCGTCTCAGGGATTGAGACCAGACCGCCGGTGCTGTTCACAACCAGCGACTGCGGACCCATCAAGATCACGACCGTTCAATGAACCGCGTCTTGAGCATTCGTACGGTCCGTCAACACGAACCCGTCAGTTCAGCTCGGCCTTGCCGCGGCGCCAGTAGCCCATGAACGCCACGGCCTTGCGGTCCACGCCGCACTCGGTGACGAGGTGCCGCCGCAGGGTCTTGATGACCCCCGACTCCCCCGCGAGCCACGCGTACAGCGCGGCCTCCTCGCGGAGCGGACGGCCGGACTCGTCGACCGGCACCTCCCACAGCAGGTCCTCGTCCACGTCCTCCAGCTCGCCGACCGCGGGGGCCGACGACGGCAGCAGCCGGCGGCACGCGGCCTGCACCGCGGGCACCAGCAGCGAGCCGTGCTCGGCGCCGTCGCGCCCGTACCAGCGCACCGCGACACCTGCGGGGGCCGCGAGCGGGAGCTGGTCCTCCGAGAGCGGCATCTCGATGAGCACCTCGCCGCGCGCGTCGGCGGGCAGGCGCTCGAGGATGCCGGCGATCGCGGGGAGCGCGGTCTCGTCGCCCGCGATGAGCAGGCGGTCGGGGTGGGCAGGAGGGACGAAGTCGACGCCGCCGTGCGGGCCGTGGCACGCGGCGTTGGGGCCGAGGATCACGATCTCGTCGCCCGGGACCGCGGACGTGGCCCAGCGCGAGGCGGGGCCGAGGTCGCCGTGCAGGACGACGTCGACGTCGACCTCGCGCGCATCGGACCGGACAGCCCGGGCCGTGTAGGTGCGCATGGGGTGACGGCGCTCGTCGGGCAGGGCACGCCAGTGGCCATACCAGTCGGCGCTCGAGCCGAGGTCGAGCAGCTCGGCGTAGGGCGCGTCGGCCAGCGGGAGGAAGAACTTGATGCGCTGGTCGAAGCCGTTGTCGGCGAACAGGTGCAGGTCGTCGCCCGTGAACGTCAGCCGGAGCACGCTGGGGCACAGGCGCTGCACGGCGGACACCGCGACCGAGAACATCCGGAACGGCTGCTCGGTCACGAGGGCCTCGGCGGTCGTCGTCACGTCGTCAGGATAGACACAAGGCAAGGCTTGCCTAAACCCCGGTCCGACGACAGGCGCGTCACACCCCGCCCGCGCCGAACGTCAGACCCAGCAGGTAGGTGACCGCCGCGGCGCCGAACCCGATCGCCAGCTGGCGCAGCGCGCGGCGAGCCGGCGAAGTGCCGGACAGCAGGCCGACGACGGCGCCGGTGCCGAGCAGCGCGATCCCGACGAGCCCCGCGGCCCACGCGATCGCGACGTACCCCTGCGCGCCGAACAGGTAGGGGAGCACGGGGATCGCTGCGCCGGACGCGAAGAAGCAGAAGCTGGCGAGCGCGGCACCCACGGCGGTGCCGATCGTCTCGTGCTCGTCGGGCGCGTCGCCGTCGGGCGCGTCCTCGCCCGACGAGGCCACCGACGGCACCCCCAGCGCCGGCACCCCGGCCGGCGTGAGCGAGCGCAGCACCCGGTCCGCCCGCTCCTGCGCCTCGACGGCGTCCATGCCCCGCGCCCGGTAGACGAGCGCGAGCTCGTTCGCGTCGACGTCCAGGTGCGGCAGCGCGTCGCCCGCGGCGGGTCCCGGGCGGGAGGCCTCGAGCAGCTCGCGCTGCGAGCGCACCGACACGTACTCGCCAGCCCCCATGGACAGCGCTCCCGCGAGCAGGCCGGCGAGGCCGGTGAGCAGCACGGTGTGGTTGGGCGCACCGCTCGCGCCGATGCCGAGCACCAGCGCGAGGTTGGACACGAGGCCGTCGTTAGCGCCGAACACCGCGGCGCGGAACGTGCCCGACATGCGGTTGCGCCCGCGGATCGCCAGTCCGCGCACGACCTCCTCGTGGATGCGCTCGTCGGCCGCCATCTGCGGGGTCGCGTCGGCGTCGTCGTCGTACTCCGAGCGCGCCTCCGCCCGCTGTGCGAGCGCGAGGACGAACACCGACCCGAACCGCCGCGCGAGCCAGCCCAGCACGCGCGTGCGCACGTCACCGCGCACGGGCTTGCCCACGTCGTCGCCCAGAAGGTCCAGCCAGTGCTGCTCGTGACGCCCCTCGGCTTCCGCGAGCGCGAGCAGGATCTCGCGCTCCTCACCGGTGCGGCGGGACGCGAGATCGCGGTAGACCGCGGCCTCGGCGCGCTCGTCGGCCAGGTACTGGCGCCAGCGGCGGACCTGGGCGCGGGTCGGGGCGGGCGTGGGCATGGCGACCATCGTGACAGCCCCGAACCGGACGAACCGGACTTCGCCCCGAGTTCGAGTTGCCGAATCGGCGGGTCCGCCCGACCGTTGAGAGAGGCGACGGACGGGAGAAGCACGCATGCACGACGAGCGGGTGATCGAGCCGCACGCGCGTGCGGTCGCGCCCGCGCGGCGCTGGGCCGACGACCGGCTGGTCGAGGCCGGTGTCGACGCGTCACGTCGGCAGGTGGTCGTGCTGCTCGTGAGCGAGGTCGTGACCAACGCGGTCCGGCACGCGCGGCCACCCGTGCGGCTGCTCGTCGAGGTCGACGACGAGCGCGTGCGCGTCGAGGCCCGCGACGGGTACTCCGCGCCGCCGGTGCTCAAGCACGCGCGCCCGCAGGACGACGGCGGACGCGGGGTGTGGCTCGTCGACCGGCTCGCCTCCGACTGGGGCATGCGTGCGCACGACGACGGCAAGACCGTCTGGTTCGAGGTCCGCCACGACGACGAGCGGAGCGAGGCCCCCGCCCTCAGCGCGTGAACCTCACTCGTCCCAGGGCGCGGTCTCGTCGAGCTTCGCGTAGTACTTGGCGAGGTGGCTGCGGATGCGGTCGCGGTCCTTGTCCGGCACGTCGACGCCTCCGCGCGACCCCTGCATCACGGCCGCGGCGGCGAACACACCGCGCGGCACGGCGCGCAGCCGGCCGTCGACGACGTCCGCGACGAGCAACTTGTAGGCGGTGAAGTTCTCCTTGGCGTCTGCGTCGTACCAGACGTGGGCGTCGCGGTAGCGCTCGTTCGGCTCGTCCTGCGCGTGCGCCCACTCACGCACCCGCTTCTCGGCGGCGGCGCCGTCCCACTCGCGGTCTCGGTCCGCAAGCGGCAGGTCTTGGAAGCTCGTCACGGCCATCACCGTCTCCTCTCGACGTTCCTGTCGACGCAGCCGTCGACACGTCGACCGTCACACCGGGTGCGACTACCCGCATCCGGAACCGATCGGCGACGAACCACTTGACGCCGCCCGGGTTGTATCAGTACGCCTGGTTCGTCCCCCTTTCGGGTGACAGCATCTCCCGCGCGAGGGGGCCCGGCGATGAGCCTGTGGGACGACCTACCCGGTTCCGGCACGTCCGGCGGTGCGCTGGACCAGCTCAAGCCGCTGCTCGACGCGGTGGACGCACCGTCGTCGACCGAGCGCACCGAGGACGACGGTCACACCTGGAAGATCTGGTCGACGACGATCGGCGGGGACCGCTCGCTCGAGATGGACCTGTCGAGCGGCGAGATCTCGCACGGCGGTGCGCCGGGGTCGGGTTCCACGGGCGACGGCGGCGCGATCGAGCTGTCGTCGGGCTTCGGCATCGAGCTGGGCCTGCGGCTCACCGGCCCGGGCGGGGATCCCGACGGCACGGTCCGGCTGGTGCTGTCGGTGCCGTCGTCGGCCATCCGCATGCCGTTCCTGCGCGGCGCGAAGCTCGACGGCCAGGGGCAGCTGCGCGCGGACCCCGACCACCCGACCGTGCGGTTCAGGCTGCCCGCGGTGAAGGTCAAGGTGCTGCGTCCGGCCGGCGGGTCGGTGGGCGTGGACCTCGAGCCGGCGACGACGGGCGGCACGCCCGCCGACCCGGTGGTCGACCTGGTGCGCATGGAACCCGGGTACGCGCTGATCGGGCCGGGTGACGTCGTCGGCTTCGCGTTCCGGGCCGCGGTGCTCGACCTGTCCGGGACCGCGGGCCCGTCGGGCGTGCCCGCGGGGGCGCGCACCATGCCCGACGCGTGGCAGGGCCTCTACCTGCCGGAGGTGCGGCTGTTCGTCGCGCCGAGCGGGCTCGAGGGGCTGGCCGTCAGCGCGGGCGTGCGCGAGCTGTGGATCGGGTTCGGCGCGAGCGCCGGGGTCACGGGGGAGTTCAACGCCGAGGTGGTGAACCGGGGTTCGGCGCCGCACCTGCGGCTGCGGTTCCAGACGCCCGCGGGGGAGTGGATCGGCGTCCCCGACACCGACCCGATCGCGCCGCTGCAGCTGCCCGAGCACGTCACGCTGTACGCCGACGGCGGCGGGGGCATCGCGCCGCTCGCGTTCACCATCACGGTCGACGGCGTCTCGACCGTCTCCGACCGGGCGGTCCTCACCATCCCCGCGGCGGGGGACGTGGTCGTCGAGGTCAAGGCGACGGACGCGGGCGCACACACGACGACACGCACGTTCCACGCGTCGCGGCGCGGCGACGCGACGACGAACAGCCCCGACGGCGCCGACGTCACGCCCACCACCACGTCCGACGTCGGCTACAGCGTGCTGGTGCGGGCGGGCGCCTCGGCCGACGAGGTCGTCGCCTACCTCTCGCCGGAGGTGACCGACGCGACGACGATCACGTGGAGCTGGTCGGGTCACGCCGACGTCGTCGGCCCGACCGCGTCGATCCCCGTCACGTCGGGCCACCCGGTCGACGTGAGCGTCGCGGTGCAGCGCACGGGCGGCGGCCCGCTCGTGACGATCGACGCCTACTACGAGTTCGACCACCCCACCGAGCCCGAGATGAACGGCGGCCCGTCGACGCGGTTCTGGCTCACGCCCGGCCGCATGTACGCGCAGCACTGGGCCGGCAGGCACGACCCCGGCACGGCGCAGCGACTGCTCGACCCCGCGAGCCTCACCCGCCTGCGCGCGCTGCCCGCGAACGCGACCTGGACTGTCGAGGGCTGGGCCTCCTACGAGGGGCACGACGGCACCGCCGACCACAACCAGGGCCTGTCCGAGCGCCGCCGCGACGCGCTCGTCGCCCTCCTGACCAGCGACGAGACCGGCGGCCCGCAGCTCGCGTTCACGCACGTCACCGCCGGCACGGCGTACGGCGAGACCGCCGCGCAGGCCAGCGGCACCACGGGCACGCCCCCGCAGGACGCCCCCGACTGGTGGCACGCGCGCGCCACCGCGCACCTCGACCAGACCGTCACCGTCACGGCCCACCTCGAGCGCCACGCGCCGGACACCAGCACGACGACGGTCGTCGACCCGCCGCCCACCCGCCAGCCGGTCCCCGACTGCTTCCGCAAGCTCGGCGTCACGGTCGAGCTGGTGCGCTCGACGTTCGTGCGCGCCGAGGTCTACGGCGAGATCGACATCCAGACGGCCGCGGAGAACCAGATCTCCTCGACCAAGCCTGGCGCGCACATCCCGCCGCGCGACAACCCGAGCGACGGCATCAGCCAGTTCCTGCTGCGGCTGCGCATCGCGGAGGACCGCTCGTCGTGGGACGTCACCGCGCAGTTCAAGGCGATCGACGACGACAAGGACGGCCTCTGGCAGAAGACCAGGGGCGCGGGCGACCAGACGGGGCTCGACATCCTCGGCGCGGTCGCGGTGCTGTCCCCGCTGCTGGCCGCGGTCACGCCCCCGTCGCCCACCGCGGGCGAGCTGGTGCCGATGGTGCTCGTCGGCGGCGCAGCCGTCGCCGTGGGTGCCGCGGGCGTCATCACGACGCAGAAGATCACGCTGCACGGCGGGCAGCTCGTCGTGACGAACGGCCTGGTGGACCCGACGAACGGCAGCGGCCCGCGCTCGACGAGCATCAGCGTGCTGCTCGACGTCGAGACGGCGTTCAGCTTCGACGTCGGCATCCTCAAGGTCGACCCCGCCAAGCCGCTGACCGCCCGCTACAAGGCGGTGGGCCTGCGCTCGCAGTGGCGCTCGGACCCGCAGCCCGACGGCACCGTGCAGTACGTGCCGCTGCCCGTGTTCGACCCGGCGGCGGGGTACTCGCTCGACATCCCGATGGGCTCGCTCATCGGCCCCGAGGCGCTGCAGGACATCCTGCGCGTGCTGGGCGGGCGGATCAGTCGCGACAACCCGCTCTACCTCGAGGTCGAGGTGGGCCTGGGTGTCGAGCTGGGCGTCGTCACGGTCGACTCGGCGCGCGTGCGGATCCGGCTCGACCAGGCCGAGTTCCCGCAGCTCACGGCCCTGGGCGCGAGCATCGACATCCCCGACGTCATCCACGGCTCGGGGTACGTGAAGATCCTCGAGAACGGGTTCGAGGGCGCGTTCGACGTGACGCTCACGCCCGTGAAGCTGCGCATCGCTGCGCAGCTCGCGGTCGAGCAGGACCAGGGCGTCACGGGCGTGCTCATCGGTGCCGAGGTCGAGTTCCCTGTGCCGATCCCGCTCGCCAACTCCGGGCTCGCGATCTACGGGTTCCTCGGCGGCGTCGCGGTGAACTTCGCGCGCAGCGAGGACCCGAACGCGCAGGTCCCGGCCCTGGACTGGCTGACCAAGCAGCTCACCGAGCCGAACGCGTCCGTCATGAAGCCCGCAGGCTGGCACGTGCAGCCCGGCGCGTTCGCGGTGGCCGGCGGCATCCTGCTCGGCACGTCCGAGGGCGGGTACATCGTCCATCTCAAGGGGCTCGTGCTGGTCGAGGTGCCCGGGCCGCGGCTGCTGTTCGCGATGAAGGCGGACGTCATCAAGGCGCCGCCCGACCTCAAGGACCCGAGCGAGCAGGCGACGTTCCTCGCGGTGCTCGACCTCGACTTCGGCCGCGGCACCGTCACGATCGGCCTCGTCGCGTCGTACAGCGTGAAGAGCCTGCTCGAGGTGCGCGTGCCGGTCACGGCATTCTTCGACGCCAACCACCTCGACCAGTGGCTCGTCGACCTCGGCACCAACACCAACCCGGTGACCGTGAGCGTCCTCGACGTCTTCGAGGGCACCGGCTACCTGATGATCCACGGCGACGGCACGACGATCCACATCGACGGCCTGCCACTCGTGACCAGCGGCGTCACGATCGCCGTCGGGTTCCACATCCGCGCGGTGCTGATGGGCTCGAAGGCGGTGGGCCTGTACCTCGAGGTCGCGGCCGGCTTCGACGCGATCGTGTCGTTCTCGCCGTTCGCGATCGGCGGGCGCATCTACGTCAGCGGCGAGCTGCGGCTGTGGATCATCGGCATCTCCGCGAGCGCCGAGCTCACCGTGCTCGTCGGACGGCAGATCACCGACCAGGGGCTGCCCACCGAGCACGTCGAGGACCGGACGTACGTGCACGGGCAGGTGTGCGGCGAGGTCGACTTCTTCTTCTTCAGCGTCAAGGGCTGCGTCGAGCTGACGATCGGCGACGACACCCCCGTGCCGCCGGTGCCGCCGCTGCTGGTGTCCGGCGTCTCGCTCGTGTCCCGCTCGCCTGCGCTGGTCGACGGGACCGCGGTGGACCGTGCCGTGGACGGCGTGCTCGGCCGGGCCGTGGCGACCGGTTCCGCGGACCCGCTGCCGAGCGTGCCGCTCGACGCGATCCCCGTGGTGCTGTTCGACACGGCGCCGTCGGTCGCCCCCGGAGACGTGGTGCTGGGCGGCAAGGCGCGGGGCGCGAACGGGCTCCCGGCGAACCCATGGATGCGGCGCGGCGACACGTGGTGGCGGTACCGGGTCACGTCGGTCGAGCTCGTCGGGACGCTCACGGCCGGCTCGACGCCCGCGACGTGGTGGGCGCGCCAGCTCGTCGGCGACCCGCAGGTGGGGCCCGCGCTCGCGCTGCTGTCCTGGCTGCCGACGCCCACGCCGCGTGCCGTGGTGCTGGGCCGCGAGCTCACGCGCACGGTCGAGGACCGCTGGGGGACCGTCTGCATCCCGGTCGCCAAGGCGGTCCCGGTGCTGTGGACGTTCGACGAGCAGGCGAGCGGGCCGTCGGCCGCGGGCTGGGTGCTCGACGCGGTCGCGTGGCCGGACGAGCCGGGCACGTTCCGCTCGGCGCCCGCGGGCTCGCAGGCCGTGGTGCACGAGCCGTGGCGCACGGGGAACGCATTCGTCGACCTGGTACAGGGGACGGACCCGGCGGTCGTCGTCGGAGACGCCGTGGCCTGCGCGCGGCCTGCGGGGGCGGGGCGGTTGGTCGCGTCGCTACCGGCAGCCGCGGGCGCGTCGGCGACGTTCGGGAGCCTGCCCGCCACCGGCGCCGGCACGGCCGACGTGCTGCAGCTGCTGGCCGACGGCGTCTCGCTGCAGGACGCGCAGACCGCGTGGAGCCGCCAGGCCACGGGCTCGACGGGTGCGTGCCACGGCGCGATCCTGCGCTCGCCCACGGGCGACGAGGGCGAGCCGGCCCCCGAAGCCGACGAGCACGAGGTCGAGGCTGTCAAGAAGGCGTGGGACCAGCTCGGCTTCCGGCCCTCGGACCTCGCGGACTCGGTGACGTTCCGCGTCGACGCGGGGCTCGCGTCGATGGACGCGCTGCTGCTCGTGCCGCGGCGCGCGATCGAGCAGGGGCTCGTCGTGCACTTCCTCGACGCCGAGGGACGCGTGCTCGACGAGTACCGCGCGCACGGCGCTGACATGGTGTCGTCGACCCACCCGCTGCCGCCCGCGTGGCTCGACGCGACCGGCCCGTGGCAGGACCCGGTGTACCGGGCGATCCAGATCGCGGCGCGCGTCATCGCGGCACAGGCGAAGGACCTGGTCGCGGTGCTCCTGCAGCCCAAGGTGCCCGACGGGACCGTGACGGTGGAGATCGGCTGGGACCGCCGCATCGCGGACCTCGTCGGGAGGGCCTTCTGGGTGATCGGCGTCGCGGGCACCACCGCGGCCGAGGTGATCCGGCAGGACTGGGACACCACGACGCTCAACGAGGACCAGGACGCGGCGACGACGGCCGTCACGGACGATCCCGACGACCACGCGCTGCTGCTGCCCGGCCAGGAGTACACGGTGCGCGTGCACTGGGAGTCGCAGTACCTCAAGCAGGACGCGCAGCCCCCGGCCACCGCACCCGAGGCGTACACCGCCGGGCCCGTGCAGGAGTTCCGGTTCGTCGCCGACGGCCCCGACCGCGCTCCCGAGCGGCTCGACCCCTGGCTGCTCACCACCGCGCCCGGCGACGGCGAGACGGGCGTGCTCCTCGGCGAGCCGCTGCGCGTCGCGCTCGCGACCCAGAAGGTCGGCCAGCTGTTCGACGCGTACGGCGAGGAGATCCGGATCGTCGTGCGGTCCGCCTCCGGCCGGCACCCCGAGCCCCCCGGCGGCGGTGCGGCCGGGACGGGGGTGACCGTGCCGCTCGAGATCGGCGAGATCCTGCAGGCCACGACGATGTCCGTGATGACCCCGTGGCAGGAGACGGTGGGCGCGCTGCTCGACGCCGCCGGCTGCACGCCGTCGGACAACGGCCGCACGTACCACTCGGTCATCACGCTCGACTACCCGCTCGAGCCGCTCACCGACTACCTGCTCGACGTGCTCGCCGTCCCCAAGGGCGCCGCGGCCGACGCCGCCGGGCGACGGATCTACCGCGTGCCGTTCACGACGTCGAGGTTCCACGACGTGCCCGAGCTCGCCGGCCTGCTCGCCGCGGCCCGGCCCGAGCCCGCGCTCGTCCCGACGCCGTCGGCGCTCGCGGCCCTGACCGAACGCCCCACGGGCGACCAGCTCGACGCCGCGTTCCAGGCGGCGGGCCTCGCGGTGCCCGAGGTCCCGCGCTACCCGCGGGTGCGCGTGCTGTGGTCCGGTGACGCCGTGCCGCAGCCCGTCGCGGTGGTCGTCGAGGGCAGCGAGGCGATGTGGCGCTCGCGCCTGGTGCCGACGAAGGTGTCCGGCCCCGTCGACTCCGACGACCCCACGCACGCCTGGTGGGCGCCACGGCCGGGGGACTGGATGACGCTGCGGGTCGGTGCGTCGTCGGCCGCCCCCGTGACGCGCGTGGTGCGGGCGCCGGGGGACACGCGGGCCGTGGTGCTGCTCGGACCGGGAGCCCGCGGGACGCAGCTGGTGGTGGAGCTGGTCCGGACGGCCGACGAGTTGTCCGGCGAGCCGGAGCACGCCGTGACCGCCGTGAAGGTGCTGCTCGAGAGCGCGCCGTGGGAGGTGGAGGACTGATGGACCGGATCTCACGTCCCTACTGGCTGCGAGCCACGGGATCGGTCGTGCCCTGGCCCGTGGTGCTGCGCGGTCAGGTCGGTGGCGCCGCGGGCCGTGTCTCGCCCGTGCTCACGCACGTCGAGCCCGGGACGGCGCTGCTCGACGTGTCCTCGCTCAAGGACCGCGGCGGCGACGTGGCGCTGCGCTGGCAGTGCAACCCCGAGCTCGGCGTGCCCTTCGGGCCGTTCACGGTGTGGGTCGGCCGACCGCGGCCCAAGCAGCGCAAGGTGACGGTGGTGCAGGTCCCGCACGACGACGGGCTCACGCTGCGGCTGCCCGTGCTCTCGGCGTGGGTCACCGTGGACGCGCAGGTCGTCGACCCGAGCAAGCCCGTCGGGATCGTCGGGACCTACCGGCACGGCGGGCTGTCCGAGGCACTGGGGGCGACCGCGCAGTCCGGCGCCGGGGGCGGGCGTGTGACGCTCGCGCTGCGCACGTCCGGGATCACGCGCGTGCTGCTCGTCAACGGCACGGACCCCGTCGTGAGCGTCGTGCCGCTGCAGACCGTGATCGACGACGGCGGGTGGAAGCCGTTCGAGGTCGTCGGCCTGCCCGCACCCGACCCGTGGGGCGGCACCGCCTACGACACCTCCAAGCAGGGTCTGGTCTCCGCGCCCACCTCCCCGTGGGACGCCGCCCAGCAGCGCCTCGACCGCGGCGGGCCGCCGCTCGGGTACGTGCCGTTCACGCCGTCGGGCCTCGTGCTGTCCCCGCCCTGGCGTGCTCCGGACACGACGACACTGCTCAAGGAGATCGAGAAGGACCTGCTGCCGCGCATCGACCGCCTGTACCGGCCGTCGCTCACGCCCGCGGACCAGGCGGCGCTCGCCGACTCCCCGCCCGTCGACCCGCCGTCGACCACGGACGGCCGCACGTCGTCGCTGTCCACGACAGCGACGCTGTCCCCGCTCTCGCTGCTCACGCTGCCCGCCTCGGCGGACCCGTTCCTCGCGCTCGCCACCGGCTTCGGCACGGCCTACCGGCAGTCCGACCTGCCCGACGCGCAGGGGCTCGAGTACCTGGTCACGGCCGAGTACCCGGACACGCCCGTCGGCACCGGTCCGATCGCGGTCGCCGCCTACGTCCCGGTCCCGCAGCAGCACGTCGCGACGACGACACCGTCCGGGCTCACGTCCCGGCGCTCGGGGCTGCTGTCCCCCGAGCATCGCGACGACCCCTGGCGCGAGACCGTGCGCGTGCAGTGGGACCGCGTGCCTGGATCGGTCGCGATGGGCCGGCCCACGGCGGGTCTGCTCGCGTCGTCGTCGGGCGGCTCACCCGCGGCCGTGCTGGCCGAGGACCTGCCCGCGGGCGACCGGCGCCCACTCGTCCTGGTGCCGGACGGCGTCAAGCCGTCGCTCGACTGGGCGCGCACGTCGATGGTGGACCCCGACGAGACGATCCCGCTCGGCTCGGGCGGGCGACACGTGACCTACCCGGTCGCGGTGCAGGACGTCTTCGGGGTCTGGTCGCCGTGGGCCGAGGTCTCGTGGGACGGCACCGAGCCGGCACCGCCCGGGCCGCGGATCATCGGGGTGTCGCTCACGTCGTCGTACGCGGGGTCCCCCACGTGCGCGGCGACGATGGTCGTCGAGGTGTCGGTGGACTGGGACACGCGCACGCCCACCGCGCTCACGCTCGCGTCGGTGCTGTGGCGCACGACGTCCGCGTCGGCCCCGCCGCCCGCGGGGGTGGACCCGGTGCTGCCCGCACCGGCGGGCGCGTTCCGGCGCGACGTCGCGCTGACGTTCGTCGGCGACGCGCTCACGCCGCCCGCGGGGGTCACAGTCGACCATCTCGACGAGTCCGGCGAGGTCGTCGTCGCACCCGGAGCCGCCCAGGGCGCGCACGGCCGCCGCTACCGCGTGACGATCCCGGTGCCGTCGCTCGACTTCTCGTCGACCCCGCGCTGGGGGGCACAGGTGTGGGCGCGCACGACGCTCGCGGTGGTGCCCGACGCGGGCTGGCAGCCTGACCCCGCGCACCCCGCGCTCGCGGGAGTCGCCTCGCCCGTCCCGATCCCGCCGATCCTGCCGCCGCCCCCGCCGGGCGTGCCGATGGGCTCGACCCCGGACGCGTCGGGGCACAGCCACGTGCGTGTGCACTGGTCGGTCGCGTCCGGTGCGCCGCTCGACGCGCGCAAGGGGATCGTGGTGTGGGAGTGCGCCGAGACCGCGCTGCGGCAGTCGGCGGGGCTCGCGCAGCGCGCACCGGACGGGACGCTGCCGGGCGTGCGGCTCCAGCAGCTGTGGGACGCGTACGACGCGATGAACCCCACGCAGCGGCGGGCGACGTTCCGGCGCATCCAGGAGCTGCCGGCGACCGCGCGGGAGTCGGACGTCGCGCTGCCGACCGGGTCGACGGACATCCACCTGTTCACGGTGACGACCCTGTCCGACACGGGCGTCGGCTCCGACTGGCCGAGCGACTCGCCCGCGCACCTGGTGCTGCAGGCCGTGACCCCGCCGCGCCTGCGCCAGCCAGGTCCGCCGCGCGTGCGGTCGGTGATCGGCGCGGCCGGCACCGTGACGCTCTCGCTCACCGCCGACTCCGACGTACCAGTGTCGTCGTTCCTTCTGTACAGGACGCGATCGGCGGATGCGGCCATGCGTGCCGAGACGATGGGGCCTGCCTTCGCGATCGTCCCCGCGGTGGCCCCCGCACCCGGCGCCGCGCCTGACCCGGCCTCGGGTCTCGACGTGTACACGGCGTCCTGGTCGGGCGGGTTCGACCCGTCGTGGGACGACTGGAACGTGCGCGCCGTGGCGGTGCCGGTCGACACCGTGCCCGTCGCGGCGGTCCGCGGCGTGCCGTCGCTCGCCTCGGACGTCGTGACCGTGCGGGTGCGCCCCGACGGCCCGCCCGACCTCGCACCGCTCGTCGCGACCGTGTTCGGCGGCGGCCATGACGGCATCCTCGTGACGTCGTCGACGTCCGCGCCCGTGCGGCTCGTCGCGGACGGACCGTTCCGGCTCTCGGCGACGGCCGGCCCGCTCGTCGTCGACCCGACGGACCTGCGCCTCGTGCCGGCCGGACCCGTGGTGCTGGCCGACGGTGAACCGCCCGAGGCTGCGACTGCGCTCGTCGCCCGCTCGGGCGCGCGGGCCTCCGGACGGACACCGCTCGCGCTCTGGTTCACGCGCCCGGTCGCGACCGACCCGGTCGACGTGGCGCTCACGCTCGTCGACCCGCTCGGGCGGGTGACCACCCAGAGCGTGACCGTCCCTGGCTACGCGCCCGACCCGCCGACGCTGACGATCATCGACGTGTCGACGGTCGTCGGCCGGTTCGTGCTGGTCCGCGCCTCGTCGGACGCCGCGCTGGAGCCCGGCGCGCACCTCACGGTGACGGTGTCCGCGCCGCGGCGGGTGCTCACGCCGTTCCCGATCCCGGGCTCGCGCACGCTCGCACCGGTGCTGCCCACGCTCCCTGTGCTCCCCGTCCTGCCCGGTCGGGGCACCGTCACGCTCCCGGTGTCGCTCGACATCGCGCTCGTCGACATCCCGCAGCGCGCCCGCCTCGGCACGGACCCGATCCAGGTGACGCGCGCGAGCGACGACCCGCCGTACGAGTACGACGTCGCGGTGCGGGTCGCGGCGCCGTTCGTCGTCCGCCTGCGCGTCACGACTGCCGACGGCCGCACCACCCAGGTCTCCCGCTCGGTGACGTGACCGGTCGCGGCGCGCTCACGCCGCGACCGGTCGCACCCACTCGGCGCCCGCCTGCGTGAACCCGACCCGGCCCAGGTACTCGCGCGACCCGGGCACGTCGGCGTGCACCAGCTCGCGGTAGCCCTTGTCGGCGAACACCCCCGAGCGCCGATACACGAACTCGCCCGGCGTGAAGTCGCGGAAGCGGGGCGTCACCCAGTCGAGGTCGACGCGCCCGACGCCCTCGCCCTCGTCACGCACGAGCACCACGCCGACGGCCTCGTCGCCCCGCGCCACGAGGAAGGCGGCGTCGGCGGCCGCCCCGGGGACGGTCCGGAAGCGCGCGATGTCATCGGCGTGCACGCGCATGAGGTGCGCGAGGTAGGCGTCGTCGGGAGCGACCTCGACCACCTCGTACGCGCCGTCGTCGTGCCGCTCGCGCAGCAGCTTCGCCAGCCAGTAGATGTCGATGATCGTGATGACGCCGTTCATCACCGCGAACGGCCAGACGCCGATCACCGCGTTGTACACCGTCGCGATCGCCGCCCCAGCGAGGTTCAACCAACGGAACCGCAGCACGCGGGCCTGCATGAGGGAGACGATGACGAGCAGCGAGCCGATCCAGCCGACGACCTCGAGCCAGTTCATCGTCCGAGGCTAGACGCCCCTACGCCCGCAGGTCCTCCAGCTCGATGACCGCCTGCACCACGGGCCCCGCGACCACGATGTACATGATCCCGAGGAACAGCGCGTACAGGAACGTGAAGCCGGCCGCGTTCCCCAGAGCCCCGGGCGCTCGCAGGTGCCGCACGACCTTGCGGACCAGGGAGGTCGGGTGCCGCACGTCCCAGCTGTTGAGGCGCACGCTGCGCCCCAGGTACATGCCGAAGGCGACGAGCACCAGCACCAGCACCGTGAGCAGAACGGTGTCCCACGAGCGCATGCTCGCGGCGGTGTCGCCGTGCCGCAGCAGCACCCACTCGATCTGCGCGACGAGCACGTTGAGCACGGTGTTGAGCACCCCGGACATGGCGAGCGAGATGACGAGCACCACGTCGAACCACATCGGCACGTGCTCGCCCTCCTGCCGGTGCGAGAGGTTGAGCTCGGTCACCAGGTAGCCGGCGTTGGGCAGCAGCAAGAGCCATGCGAGGACGACGAGGACGGCGACGACCCCCTCCCCCCACGGCCCGGCGACGATGCGGGCGACGGCCACGGCACCCACCCCGATGACCAGCACCACGAACGGGGCGGCGGACAGCCCGAGGTTGAGCAGCATCGGCCGGTAGACGCGCGTGCGGAACACGGGGCCGCGGGCGACGACGAGCGCGATCGCGAGCAGGTTCATCGCGACGACGCCGAGGACGAGACTGGCGATCACCCGGCCCAGGCCCCCGCCTGGACGTACACCGGCTGGCCCGTGCGGCCGGCCTCCTCGATGGCGAGGCCGACGAGGTGGTCGTGGCACCCGTCGGCGAGCGGGTACGGCTCGGGGCCGTCGCCGCGGACCCAGCGGGCGGTCGCGTCGAGCAGCCCGGCGACGGCGAGGTCGTCGTCCGCCAGGCGCGCGCCGTGGAACTCGTTGCGGTAGAGCACCGTGCCGTCGAGGCTCAGGTGCTCGAGGTCGAACCCGTCGAGGTTCTGCTCGAGCCCGGACACGCGTCGGTTGATGCTCGACGTGAGGATGGTCCGCTCGTCGACCCATCGCGTCACCTCGTCGCCGACGATCTCCCCGTGCGACCCGCGGATGACGATGCGGTTGGTGCGCAGCGGGTTGTGCCACTGGTTGTCGGTGAAGTCGTAGAGCGCGCTCTTGCCGTTCCCGAAGTCGAGCGTGGCGAGGATGGTGGTGGCGGTCTTGGGGGTCACGTCGCCCGTGAACCCGTCGCGGTTCATGGGGTCGACGAGCGACGACTCGTGGGTGCTGGCACGGACGGTGACGTCGTGGCGGCCGGTCTGGAGGATGCTCCGGATCAGTCCGACCGCGTGGTACAGATGGGTGGACGAGATCTGTACGCTCGTCGCCTCGCCGATCAGACCCGCTCGCACGGCCTGCGTCCGGGCCTCGTGCGCGGGCATGAACGGGCTGTGCTCGGCGACCTGGACCAGGCCGGTTCCGCCGACGTCGTCCCACAGCCGGCGCAGGCCCGCCTCGTCGGGAGCCGGGGGAGTCTCGGCGAGGACCCGGACCCCGCGCGACGTCAGCTCCCGGATCGCGTCCGGCGTCGCGGGCCACGGCGTGGCGACGACGACGAGGTCCGGGCGATCCAGCTCGTCGGCTCGTCGGACCGTCGGCACACCCCACTGCTGCTCGACCTCGCGGCCACGCTCCTCGCCGCGCGTGACCACCCCGACGCACGTGAACCGCTCGGGGAACAGGCGGGCCATGCGGACGAAGAACTCGGCACGCCAGCCGGAGCCGATCACGCCGAAGCGCAGGGGGGTCATGTCATCTCGTCTCGTCGGCGGCCGACTGGTGCCGACCGTGCGTCGAGCCTAGGTGCTCGCGCGTGCCATGATCGGGCTCCCTGCGCCGAAGCAGCCCCGGCGTCACCGCTCGAACAACGACGATCGGAGCATCCACCGCCATGAAGGTGACACTCATCGGCGCGGCCAGCCGCGACTGGGGCGCACAGTGCGTGCGGGACGTCCTGCTCAGCGAGCCGCTCGCCGGCGACGGGCTCGAGCTCGTCCTCATGGACCTCCTGGCGGAGCCGTTGGCCGAGGTCGAGGCCTACGCGCACGACGTCGCCGGCCGCCTTCACCACAACGCGAAGATCTGGAGCACGACCGACCTCGAGCGGGCCGTCGAGGGCTCCAGCTACGTCGTCACGGCGATCGAGACCAACCGCTACCACTACTGGTCGCAGGACTTCCATCTGCCCCGCAAGTACGGGTTCAAGCAGGTGTTCGGCGAGAACGGCGGGCCGGGGAGCCTGTTCCACGCCCTGCGGCAGATCCCCCCGCTGCTCGAGATCGCGCGGACGATGGAGCGGCTCGCACCCGGGTCGGTGCTGCTGAACTTCTCCAACCCCGAGCACAAGGTGGTGGAGGCCATCACGCGGCTGACCTCCGTACAGGCCGTCGGCCTGTGCGGCGGTTACTTCGGCGGCTCGCGCCAGATCGCGGCGCTGCTGGACGTCCCCCTCGACGAGCTCGACCTCGCGGCCGGCGGGATCAACCACTTCCAGTTCTTCCAGCGGATCCGGCACAAGGTGACCGGTGAGGACCTCTACCCCCGGCTGCGCGAGATCGAGAGCAAGGCCAACTGGGTCTCCGAGTGGCACGAGATCGCCCTCTCGCGCATCCTGCTGCGTCGGTTCGGCCTGTGGGCCTCGCCCGGCAGCAACCACATCGGCGAGTACCTGTCCTGGGCGATGGACTTCGTCCCGGGCGAGCTGCAGTACTTCTACGACCCGGCGGCGGAGTCGCCCTGGGAGGCGGGCGCGCGCACGCCTGAGTGGTACTACTCGATCGACCGCGCCGACATCTCGCGCGGGTTCCTGGCCGATGCCCCTCCCTCGTCGTACGACGACTGGCGAGAGCGACCTCTCGAGACGTCGCAGGAGCTCGCCGCGCCGATCATGGAGGCGCTCAGCTACGGCGTCGAGGTCCCCCTGCCGGCCGTCAACATCCCGAACCGTGGCGCGATCCCGGGCCTGCCGGACGACATGGTCGTCGAGGTCGCCGCGACCGCCGTCGACGGGAGGCTCGTGCCGACGCCCATGGAGCGGTTCCCCGAGGTCATGACGGCGAGCTGGAACCTGCAGGGCAGCATCCAGAAGCTCCTCGTCGAGGCGTACGCCGAGGAGTCGAAGGAGAAGCTGCTGCAGGCGATCCTCATCGACCCCGTGGTGGACTCCTACCCACGGGCGGTGGCGATGATGGACGAGTTCCTGGAGCTGCAGCGGGACATCCTGCCGCCGCTGCGGTAGGGGGCGCGGGCCGCCGCGGCGCGCGCGGCCGCGTCCGCCCCCTCCTACAGCCAGCGACGGGCACCTTCCCAGCGCGTCCCGTCGATGCGCGTCCCGGCGCGGCCTGGGCGCCGCAGCACCGCTGCGGTGACCGAGAGCCGCGCCGCGGCCGCGGGCCACAGCAGCAGCGGGATCGCGAGCAGCACCATGACCGGGTACTGGTCGATGAGCTGGTCCGCGCTCCAGTAGGACATCAACGTGACGACCGAACCGACCGCCGCGGTGAGGGTCAGGACGCCCGCGACGAGGGCGAGGCCGAGGCCGATCTCGAGCGCCGGCATCAGCACCCCGAACAGGCCCGCGGCCGGGCCGAGGACGTGGTCGGCGAACGCCGAGAAGTAGCCGGGGACGCGGCCGTCGGTGCGCGCGTTGTCCGCGACGAACCCGATGTCCGCGGCCCCGAACCCCGCGCGCACCTTGACGACGCCTTCGTGCAGCCAGAGCGCGCCGAGCGCGACCCGGACGAGCGTGAGGAGCCCCACGCCCGCCCGGGTCGCGCGCCGGACCGTGCTCACGCCAGCGGGGCGGCGCCGAAGACCGCCTTGGCCTTGTCGCAGTGGATGACGACCGTGTCGAACTTCGCGGCGTCGACCCCGGACAGCGTGAACGTCTGGGACGCCTGGTCGAACTTGACGGCGTCCACCTCGGTGCCGGCGGTCACGTCGCTCTCCGCAGTGCCGTTCGTGAGCCAGACGTGCAGGTCAGGGCCCTCGTCGGACGAGAACCCCGACAGCACCACCTGGTCGCCGTCCACCGACACCGTGCCCATGACCTTCTTGCCGTTGAGGCCCTCGAACGTCCCGGTCCGGCTCGACATCGCGTCGGACGCCGCTGTGGTGGTCGCCGACGGCTGCCCTCCCGACGCGTCGTCGTCCGAGCTGCCGCCGCAGGCGGACAGTGCCAGCACCAGGCCCACCGTGAAGGTCGCGGCGAGTGCCTTGAAACGCATGGTCGTCTCCTCGTTGTCGTCGTCGCCGGCACGATCCCGTCCGGCGGCTGGCGACGCTAACCAGGTCCCGTGAGCCGTGGGGAAGAGGTTGCGGGACCGTAAGGGGTCGCCTCTGCGACGGCGCCCCGGCCTACGCTCGGCGCATGACGCGACCCGGCCCGCAGGCCGACGACGAGCGCAGGGCGCTGCCCGCGCCGCGACCTGCACCCGAGCGCGGAGCGAGCGTGCTGCTCGTCGAGGACGACCCGACCGTGCGCACCGTCGTCGACGACTACCTCACGGCGCACGGGTACGAGGTCCGGGCGGTCTCCGACGGCGTGCGCGCCGTCGCCGAGCTCGAGGAGCGCGTCCCCGACGTCGTCGTGCTCGACCGGATGCTCCCCGGTCTGACCGGTGACGAGGTGCTGCGCCGCGCACGTGAGCTCTCCGGCGTGCCGGTCCTCCTGCTCACCGCGCTCGACTCGGTGGGCGCCCGCATCGACGGGCTCGAACGGGGGGCCGACGACTACGTCACCAAGCCGTTCGTCCTACGCGAGCTGCACCTTCGCGTCGCGGCGCTCGTGCGGCGCAGCGCCGACGCGCGAGCACCGCTGTCTCCGTTCCACGTCGGACCGTTCCGCGTCGACCCGTCGCTGCGCCGCGTCTCGCGCCACGGCGAGGAGATCGTGCTGACGGCGCGCGAGTACGAGCTGTTCGTCCACCTCGTCAAGCACGCCGACGGGGTGGTCACACGTGAGGACGTGCTGCGCGAGGTGTGGGGGTGGAGCTTCGGCGAGCCGTCGACCGTCACCGTCCACGTGCGCCGCCTGCGCGAGAAGATCGAGCCGGACCCCGCCGAGCCGCGCTACCTGCGGACCGTGTGGGGCAGCGGGTACCGGTTCACCCCCGACGGGCGCGAGCCGTGATGCCGCTGCGGCCCGCCGACCTGCTGCTGGTCGGCGCGACGTCGCTGGCGTGCACGGCGGTCGTCGTCGGCCTCGCGCTGCTGTGGCTGCGGCTGCGCCGGGGCGCGACGATGCGCGAGCGGCTCACGGTGGTCGCGTGCGTCGCCGTCGGGTCGGTCGCCGCATCGACGCTCGCCGTCGCGGGCGAGATGTACCTGTCGCGGCACGACCTCACCGTGCTGGTCTGGGTCGTCGGCAGCTCCGCACTGCTGAGCCTCGCGGCGGCCGCGTTCACGGCGCGCGCCGCCCGCTCGTCGTTCGCCCGGCTCGGCGAGCAGGCGCGACGGCTCGGAGACGGCGAGGTCGTGGTCGCCCGGCCCAGCGGCTGGCCCGAGCTCGACGACATCGACGCCGAGCTGGCGCGCTCGTCGCGCCGCCTCGCCACCGCGCGCGACGAGGTCGAGCGCCTCGACGCGTCACGTCGCGAGCTCGTCGCGTGGGTGTCGCACGACCTGCGCACACCGCTGGCGGGCATCCGAGCGATGGCCGAGGCACTCGAGGACGGGACGGTCGACGACCCGGCCGCCTACCTGCGCCGCGTCCGCGAGCAGGTCGACGCCGTGAACCTCCTCGTCGACGCGCTGTTCGAGCTCTCCACGCTGCAGAGCGGGGCGCTGACCCTGCGCACCGAGCCCGTCGCGCTGCGCGACCTCGTCTCGGACACCGCCGCCGACCTGCGCCCGCTCGCGGACGCCCGCGAGATGCGCATCGTGCCCGCGTGCCTCGACGACCTCGTCGTCGTGGCGGACCCCCACCAGCTGGGTCGAGCCGTCTCCAACCTGCTCACCAACAGCCTGCGGTACGCCCCGGCCGGCTCACAGGTCCTGGTGTCCGGCGGGCTGGGTGACGACGGATCGGTGGTGCTGGGTGTCACCGACAGCGGGTCGGGTGTGGGCGACGACGACCTCGGGCGGATGTTCGACGTCGGCTGGCGCGCGGACTCCGCACGTACGGGCACCGGCTTGGGCACCCCCGCGGGCGCGGGGCTCGGGCTCGCGATCGTGCGCGGCATCGCGCACGCGCACGGCGGGTCGGCACGCGCCCTGCGGGCGGGCGACGGGTTCCGGATGGAGATCATCCTTCCGGGGGAGTCGCTGGTCCGGGGCTCTCGTGCGCGGGCGCGGATGCCGATCTCGCCTGCGTGACGACGACACCGGCCGAGGCTCCCGGCGGCGAGAAGACCATGCGGCTGCGGTACGCGGGGCGGTGTCGTGTGTGCGGAACCGCGATCGCCCCGGGGGTGGTCGCGGTGTACGAACGGCCGACCAAGACTGTGCGCTGCGTCGAGTGCCCCGTCCCGATCGGGCCCCCGCCAGCCCTTGACGCACCGGCCGACGACACCCCGGCCCCTCAGCCTGTCCCTGTGGTCGCCGGCGTCGCGGGTGCATCCGCCCAGCGTGAGCACGACCGACGCGCCGCGCGGCGCGAAGAGCGAGTCCGCGCCGCGCATCCTCGCATCGGCGGATTCCTGCTAGCCGTGTCCGACGACCCGCAGAGCACCCGAGCGTGGAGCTCCGGGGCGGTCGGCGAGCAGGTGGTCGCTCGGAGCCTGGAGAAGTGGGCGAACGAGCAGGTGCGAGTGCTCCACGATCGGCGCATCCCCCGTTCGAAGGCGAACATCGACCACATCGCCGTCGCGCCGTCAGGCGTGTACGTGATCGATGCCAAGCGCTACAAGGGTCGGCCGAACCTGCGCGTCCAAGGTGGCATCCTCCGGCCCAGGACGACGACGTTCACGGTGGGCGGCCGCGACTGCACCAAGCTGCTCACGGGCGTGCACAAGCAGGTCGAGTTGGTGCGTGCCGTCGTCGAATCGGTCGCTCCCGGTACGCGAGTACGAGGGATGCTCTGCTTTGTCGACGCCGATTGGCCGCTGATCGGCGGAGCGTTCGCCGTCGACTCCGTCGACGTGCTGTGGCCGAAGAAGGCAGCACAGGTGCTCAACGGCGAAGGTCCGCTGGGGCCGGAGCAGGTCGACCACCTGCATCGTCGGCTCGCTGAGCACTTCCCGACGGCGTGATCTGACATCGCCGTCGCCGGTGTCGATCGACGCCTCGCGCGCGTGGTCGTGACAAGCTCGCGTCGTGGACGACGCACCGCGCCGTGCGTGGCTGCTCATGGCCGCGGGCGACAACCGTGGCCATGGCGGGAACGCCGGCTACGACGACCAGTACGACGCGTACTACTCGTGGGACAGCAATGTCCCGAACCACAAGAACCTCCAGGTCGGCGACCCGATCGCCCTGTGGGACAAGGAGCGACTTCTCGGCGTCTCCGTCATCGAGGCGATCGAGACCGAGCCCGGTCGAAAGATGTTGAGCAGGTGCCCTGAGTGCCGGACGACGCGGATCTCGGACCGCAAGCGCGCGGTGCCGCGGTTCCGCTGCATGCGCTGCAAGGCCGAGTTCGAGACCGCACTCACTGACGTTGTCGACGTCGACCTGTACACCGCCAGGTACGACGCCGCGTGGACGGCGCTGGACGGCGTCCTCGACGAGCGCGAGCTTCGCGCCGTCCAGCGGAACGCGATCGACATCAACGCGATGCGGCCGCTCGACTGGTCCGCATTCCGCGACGCCCTGGTCAGCAAGAATGCCGACCGCGCGATCAATCGTGTGAGTGCTCGCGCCCCCGACCTTGCGTGGTCGTCCGGCGACGTGCAGGTCGAGCTCGCCGGAGGATTCCGCCAGTCACTGGTCCGGGTACGTCGGGGCCAGAGCAAGTTCCGCCAGCACCTCCTCGCGAACCAGGGCAACGTGTGCGCCCTGACTGGCGGCGCACCCGAGCGCGTCCTCGAGGCCGGTCACCTGTACAGCTATGCGCGGCTGGGTGAGCATCACGCGCACGGCGGCTTGATGCTGCGCCGCGACATCCACCGACTGTTCGACGACGGCGCCCTCGCGGTCGATCCTGCGCAGCTGCACATCGACGTCGCCCCGGAACTGTCGGCTTATCCGCAGTACGCCCGGCTCCACGACGAGCCGTTGAAGCTCCGGCTCCAGGAGTCGCAGGTCGAGTGGTTGGCGAAGCACTGGGCGGAGCACAGGCTTAGCATCACCGTCTGACCGACTTGGTTCAGGCGTGGTCCGTGGGCGCGATGTCGTCGTGCGCGTCGTCCCGCTTGCGCCTGAACCTGGCACCGAGCCCGTCGACCACTCCGGTGGCCAGTCCCTTGAGCGCCTGCCCGGCGTCCTCGGTCGCGGCCCGAGCACGGGACGTGCCCTCCGCGACCTCGTCGGCGCCCACGGCACCGACCGACCGGATCGCTCCCGCCGCGCGGTCGTACGTCTCGGACCCGAGCCGCGCCGCGTCCGCAGCGCCCTGAGACGCCTTCGCCACGACCTTGTCGCGCGTCTCCGTCGCTGCCTGCCGCCAGCCCTTGGCGTCGACCGACTCGTGCCCCGACTCGATCCCGAGCCGCGCGCGGAACTCCAGGACCCCCGTGGCGACGTCGTTGCTCGACCGCACAGCGGCGGGAGCGTCGAACGGGTTGAGGAGCACCTTCGAGTTCGCCTTCTGCACGGTCGCATTCATCTGCGTGAGGAGCCGGGCTGTCGCGGTGCTGATGAGCTCGAGGCGGTTTCGTCGTGCGGTCTGCAGGCCGAGGCGGTGGCTGTCGAGCTCCTGAGGGGCCGCGTCCAGCACGCGGTCGAGCTCGAGGATCGAGACCCCGTCCTGGAGCTGGAAGGTCCGGGCGATGACGGCCAGCCACTCCCGGACCTGCGGCTCGGCTTCTCGCGTCGCCTTGCCGACGTCCCCGAGATCGGCCTTCGTCTCGAGCTTCTCCGCGATGCCGTCGAGCTGCCGGATCGCGTACGCCTGCGTGCGGGCGATCGTCATGCCGGCGCTCTGCACCTTCGACCAGGTCACCTCGGAGACACGGCCCACCTGGTCGCGGACCGTGAGCGCCTCCTCGACGATCAGGTCGACGCCGATCATGTCCGCGAGCACGGCGTCCTTCTGCCTGCGCAGGATCTCGTCGACCTTCTCGGAGATCTCCCGCAGGTACTCGACGATCTCGTCCATCTGCTCCTGCATGGCGCGCTGCTGCATCATCGTCGCCAGCGCCGTGAGCGCGAACGGCCCCCCCAACAGAGTCGGGACGTTCTCGATCTGCAGCCACTGCTTGATGTCCCCGCGCTGGCCCGCCATGGCGTGACTGATCCCTGGCTTCTTCGTCGGCATGAGCCCGTACTTCTTGACGGCCTCGGCGGACTCCGCGGTGAGCTTCACCCAGCGGCCGGAGTTCGCGGCGACCTCGCTACCGATCTGCGTCGCGGCCCCTGCGGACGTGGCGACAGACCACAGGCGATGCACGTCGAGCTCGCGCGCCGGTGCGCGATCGAGCCCGGCGGAGAGCAGGAAGCGGTCGACGGCCGCCCGGTCGCCGATGACGGCGAGCCCGTCCCCGTCGGAGACCAGCTCGATCTCGCTCCCCATCGCCGCTCCTCGATCAGTCATCGTCTGGCTCGTCCGTGACCATGCCCAGGCACCGTATCGGCTCGGCGATCGCCTCCCCGTCAGCGTGCGCCAGCAAGCACGCGTACCTGGGCTCTGTGCCCCCGTGCGCCGAGCTTCGCGTCGCATGTGAGAAGCGGGCACCCGAGCGCCTCGGCCAGAGCCAGGTACGTCGCGTCGTATGCCGTGAACTGACGCCGCAGCTCCCATACCCGCTCGGCGAGCGGTTCGAGATCGTGACGCACGATCGTCAACGCGAACAGGTCGCGCCGAGCCGCGTCGGCTGCTTCCGCGCTGATCTTGCCGCCCAGCAGAAGGCCGCGGAGCACGGACATGGCCTCGACGTCGAGCAGGTGCGGGGCGCTCACCTCGTCGGCCAGCGCATCGAGCAGCCCGGCATCCGGCGCGCGACCGACCAGCGCCTCGACCAGCGCCGAGGCGTCGACCACGATCACCGCCGGCCGGCCTGGACCTCGGCGACGATCTCTTCGGTGGTCGGCCCACCCGACCGGTCGCGGGCGCGAAGGCGTTCGACGAGCTGCGCGTTCGTCGGCCGCGCCGCGATCTTCGTCAGCTCGAGGTTGACGTACGCGGAGAGCGACGTGCCCGCCGCCGCGGCGCGCGCCTTGAGGGTCTCGGCGACGTCGTCGGACACGTCCCGGATGTATAGCGTCGTCATGGTGCTCATGCTAGCAATGTGCAAGCCACGAGCCTGCGATGGGACGTCACCGCACCGGGAAGTGCGCCGCCTCGTCGTCCCACGCCGCCGCCGCCCCACGCAGCGCCGCCGGCGTAAGCCTGAGCTCGACGAAGTACTCGTACAGCTCGACGTCGCCAGCAAGAAGCCGCGGCGCGCTCTCGAGCGAGAGGTGGGTCCTGACCACGACCTCGTCCGCGCTCACGGAGCCCACGCTCCACGCGAGGTTCGGCTCGGTGAACGCCAGAAGCCGCGACTCCGGAACAGGCACGGCCGTTGCGGGCACGCGCCCGTCAGCCACCGCCCTCAACCACCGGGACATCCGGGGAAGGTCGTCGGTCATGAGGCAGGGGTCGCGGAACGTCCACGCCCGGCCGTCGGCGGTCCGGACGCGACCTTCGACGACGAGCCAGTTCGCATCCGAGTCACGCGCCGGGGCAGAGGGGAACTCGTATCCCACGATCCGCAGCTCGACGCTCGCACCGTCCGACGACTCGAGGAGCACCGCTAGCCCGCCGCCCCCAGCGCGTCCACCAGCAGCCCCACCAGCGCCTCCAGCTGCACGTCCACCGACCCCGGCAGGTCTTCCTCGGCCGCGCCGTCCAGCGCCCGCGCCGCGATCCCGGACTTCGCGTCGATGAGCTCCGCGATCTTCGAGTCGATGGTCTGCGCCGCGATGATGCGCCACGCGGTGACGGGTTCGGACTGGCCGATGCGGTGGATGCGGTCGATGGCCTGGGTCTGCTCGGCGTCGGTCCAGGAGAGCTCGGCGAGCACCATGTTGGACGCGACCTGCAGGTTCAGGCCCACGCCGGCCGCGGTGAGCGAGCACACGACGATCGACACCGACGGGTCGTCGGTGAACGACGACACCGCCGCAGAACGGGCGCGCGCGGTCTGGTCGCCGCGGATCGACACGTACGAGATGCCACGGTCCGCGAACAGTCGCTCCGCCTGGTCCATCACGTCGACGTGCTTCGCGAAGAACACCACCTTGCCCACGTTGCGGGCCAGCTGCGCCGCGTAGTCGGCGGCCATGGGCGCCTTGGCCTGGCCGATGCGGCGGACCATCGTGAACACGTTCTCGCCGCCGGCGCGCTCGTCGGAGTCCTTGAGCTCGGAGGCCGCGATCCGCCGGGCGAGGTCGAGGTCGATGCCCTCGGGAGACGAGTCGCGCGCTTCGATCGCCGAGCGGTACCGGGCGACGAGCCGCGCGGCGAGCGCGGCCTCCGCGGCCCGGATCGAGCGCGCGACGGCACCGTCCAGCTCCACCGGCAGGTCCGCGACCCGGCGCGCCGGGATGTCCGCCGCGACGTCCACCTTGCGCCGCCGCACGATCCCTTGGTCGATCACCGCGGACCGCGCCGACGAGTAGAAGCCGGGGTCCGCGGGCGTCAGGCCCGCGTCCTCCAGGGCCGTCATGAGCCCGCCCAGCGGCACGGTGTCGTCGATCCAGCCCAGCAGCTGCCAGATCGCGCGGAAGTCTTCGATGTCGTTGATCAGCGGCGTGCCGGTCAGCGCCATGACCAGCGGCTTCGAGGTCCGCTCGCGGATCCGGTCCGCGATCTTGAGCACGTGCTGCGAGCGCTGCGACGACTTGTTCTTGATGAAGTGCGCCTCGTCGACCACCATGCCGCGGAAGCCGTGCTCACCCAGCCAGCCGACGTGCCGGTCGAGGATCTCGTAGTTGACGATCACCACGTCCGCGAACGCGTCGACCTGCTCGCCGTCGCCGTGGATCACCGTGGCGTTGCGCAGCGGCGTCCACATGCTCACCTCGTGCGCCCAGTTCGCCTTGACCACGTTGGGGACGACGACGAGCAGCGGGAACGCATCGGCTGCCTGCGCCGCGAGCAGCGCCTGCGCGGTCTTGCCGAGCCCCGGCTCGTCGGCCAGCAGGAACGTGCGGTGACCGCGCGCCGCGGCGGCGACCACCTGCGCCTGGTGCGGCATGAGCTGGCGGCCCAGCGGGGCTGACACGCCGCGACCGTCGGGCAGGTCCATGCACGCCGGCTTGCCCGTCGCGGCGTACTCGAACGAGCGGAACAGCGGCTCGAGCAGCTCCCAGCCGGCCAGGCGGCGCGGGCGGGCGGCGACGCGCTCGGCGGCGGCCTCGAAGTCCGGCGCGAGGAACGGGTTGGCGAGCTGGCGCGAGACCACCGAGCGGGGGACCACGCGGTGCTCGGCGACGGGCGCGACGACGACGGGCGCGACCGGCTCGGGCTCGTCGGGGGGCTCGATGCCGCCGGCGCGCAGCACGGACGCCTTGTAGTCGCGTGCCGCCTGGGACACGCGCGCGTCGTCGGCCAGCAGCGCCAGCAGCGACGTGTCCCGCGCGGCGATCTTGGCCAGGAGGGTCGCGACGCCGTCGAGCCGCTTGAGCTCGTTCGCCTTCTTGGCCGACGAGAGGGACGCGTCGCCCATGACGCGCGCGCGCTCCTCGCGCACCAGCAGCGCCACGACCTGGAACTTGGTGCGCACGGCCGGGCGCGTCGGGGGTCGCTGCACGGCGCCGTCGACGTCACGCGCGATGCCCGCGAGCACCGGGATCAGCCCCTCCTCGTCGGGTCGACGAGGACGCTGCGAGCGCTGCGCTCCCGAGCGTGCGCGCCCGGACCGCCCCTGGGCAGGTCGTGCCACTTCTCCTCCTTCTCGTCGTCCGTCGGACGACGACTTCACCGTCCCGGCCGGGCCGGGACGTCCGCAGGCCGACCCCGCTCAGCGCACGTCCAGGTTCATCGCGTACCGTTCCCGGGTCCGCCGCCTCGTCGTCCGGGGTGGAGCCCCCTGAACGACGGAGAACCTCGTGCGCCGCACGAACATCGTCCGCAGCGTCGCTGCCGGAGCGCTGACCCTGACCCTGGCCTTCTCGCTCACGGCGTGCGGCTCCGACGACGACGCGTCGAGCAAGCCGACGGCGTCCTCGACCGCCTCCGCTGACCCTACGGCCAGCGCGACCGCTGCGCCTACCGCCAGCGCGGCTGACATCGCTCTCGTCAAGCAGATCAAGCTCGAGGGCGAGGCCGGCAAGGAGCCCAAGATCACGCTGCCGAAGAAGCCGTTCGAGATGAGCGGCATCGTCGGCAACCTGGTCAAGGACGGCTCCGGCAAGGAGATCAAGGACGGCGACACCCTGATCACGCAGCTCGTCGCGGTCAACGCGGCCGACGGCTCGGTCAGCCAGTCGACGTACACCTCGAACCCCGAGGCCTTCACGGCCGGCTCGACCGGGATCCCCGACCTCGACACCGCGCTGAAGGGCGCCCACGTCGGCGCCCGCGCGGTGCTCGCGGCGAACACCACGGGCAGCACGCAGGTGTTCGCGATCGAGGTCGTCGACTCGCGCACCATCCCCGACCGCGCCGAGGGCACCGCCGTCGCCCCCAAGGACGGCCTGCCCGTCATCACGCTCGACAGCAGCGGCAAGCCGACGATGGCTCCCTCGAAGGCCGACAAGCCGACGACGCTCGTCACGCAGCCGCTCATCGAGGGCAAGGGCGCCGAGGTCAAGAAGGGCCAGGTCGTCACCGTCAAGTACGCCGGCTGGCTGTGGGACGGCACCGAGTTCGACGCGTCGTGGGACCGCACCCCGTCGGTCTTCCCGATCGCGAACATCGGCGCCGCGCAGGTCATCGACGGCTGGAACGAGGGCCTCGTCGGGCAGAAGGTCGGCAGCCAGGTGCTGCTCGTCATCCCGCCGGACAAGGGCTACGGCGACAACGCGCAGGGCTCGATCCCCGCGAAGTCGACGCTCGTGTTCGTCGTCGACATCCTCGACGCCGCCTGACGCACTGACAGCCGAGGGGGCCTGCCGGAAGCATCCGGCGGGCCCCTTCGTCGTCCCCCGGGACTCTCGTCCTGCCGCCGCGCGGCGCACGTCGTTATGTTGATCCCGGTGGCCGACGGCGGCAGGCCGCGGGCGACCGGTGACGACCGGGAGACGACCATGGACCAGGCGACGAGGCCGGGGACGACGTCGGGGGCGCGGACGGTGGCGCTCGTGGGCGCCGCGGGCGCGGGCAAGACGACGCTCCTCGAGGCGCTGCTGCACCGTGCCGGAGCGATCCCGCGGCCCGGGCGCGTCGAGGACGGCTCGACCGTGAGCGACCACGAGCCCGAGGAGGTCGCGCGCGGGGTGTCGCTGAGCCTGGGCGTCGCGCCGCTCGAGTGGGAGGTCGGCGGCGCGCGGTTCGTCCTGACGCTGCTCGACACACCGGGTGCGGCGGACTTCGCGGGGACGACGGACGCCGCGCTGAGCGCCGCGGACCTCGCGCTCGTCGTCGTGTCCGCGGTCGACGGCGTGCAGGCCGGGACCCACGCCGCGTGGCGGGCCGTCGTGGAGGCGGCCGTGCCGCGCATGGTCGTCGTGACCAAGGAGGACAAGGCGCGCGCGAGCTTCCGCGGCGTGCTGGACCAGCTGCGCGCGGCGTTCGGCGACGGGTTCGTGCCGCTCGAGCTGCCGTGGGGCGAGGAGCAGGCGTTCCACGGGGTCGCCGACGTGCTGACCGAGCACGGGCTGGCCTACGACGCCGACGGGCGCCACCACGACGAGGACCTGCCGGCGGACGTCGCCGACGAGGAGCACCGGCTGCACGACGAGGTGACCGAGGAGATCGTCGCGCACGACGACGAGCAGCTCGAGCGCTACCTGTCCGGTGAGGTGCCCAGCGCGGCCGAGCTCGAGCAGGCGCTCGCGCACGAGGTGGGCGCTCTCGAGGCGACGCCCGTGCTCGTCGCGAGCGGGCTGTCCGGCGTGGGCGTCGACCGGCTCGCGGACCTGCTGTGCGAGCTCGCGCCGGCCTCGCGCGAGGCCCGCGTGCGGGCGGGGGACGTGGACGTCGCGGTCGCGCCGGACCCGGCCGGGCCGCTGCTCGCGCACGCGTTCCGCACGGTGGCCGACCCGTTCGTCGGCCAGGTGACCGTGCTGCGCGTGCTGTCCGGGACGCTGCGGCCCGGCGACCGGCTGGTCAACACCACCACGCGGGCCGACGAGCGAGTCCCCGGCCTGTTCCGCCTGCGCGGCAAGGACCACCTCCCGGTCGACGAGGCACGCGCGGGCGACGTCGTCGCGGTCGCCAAGCTCACCGGGACGCCCGCCCACACGCTGCTCGCCGACCGCCAGGGGCCGGCCGCGTCCATGACCCCGGTGCCGCTGCGCGGACGCGAGCCGGTGTACGGCCTCACGCTCGAGCCCGTCACGCAGTCCGACGACGACCGCCTGTCCGCCGCGCTCGCTCGCCTGCTCGCCGAGGACCCGACTCTGCGCGTCGACCGCAGCACCGACGCGACCGTGCTGCGCGGGCTCGGAGACACCCACCTGGCCGTCGCGCTGGAACGGCTCGCGCGCGTGTTCGGCGTGCACGTGACCACGTCGCCCGTGCCCGTGGGCTACCGCGAGACCGCACGCCGCGAGGTCGCGGCCGAGGGTCGGGTCAAGAAGCAGTCGGGCGGGCACGGGCAGTTCGCTGTGGTGCAGCTGCGCGTCGGGCCTGCCGCGCCCGGGTCGGGGCTCGAGGTGGTCGACGCGATCGTCGGCGGCTCCATCCCGCGCGCCTACCTGCCCGCGGTGCACAAGGGGATCGCGGACGCGATGGCCGCGGGCGGGCCGCACGGGTACCCCGTGGTGGACCTGCGCGTCGAGGTGTACGACGGGAAGTCGCACTCGGTGGACTCGTCCGACATGGCGTTCCGGACCGCCGCGGCCTCCGGGGTCCGCGAGGCGCTCGCGACCGGCGGGACCGTCGTGCTCGAACCCGTGTGCCACGTGGAGGTCGTCGTGCCCGCGCACGCCCAGGGCGACGTCATGAGCGACCTGTCAGGGCGTCGCGGCCACATCACGTCGACCACGTCGCTCGACGACGGCTCGGTGCTGGTCGAGGCCGCCGTCCCCGAGGCGGAGCTCGGGCGCTACGTGCTCGACCTGCGCTCGATCACGGGTGGCCGGGCGGAGCTCACGTTCCGCCCGGACCACTACGACCCGTGCCCGGACCACCTGGTGCTCAGCGCACGACCTTGACGTAGACCCGTGCGCTCGACGCGCTGCGCAGCGTGCCCGAGCCCGCGTACGTCGCCGTCACCGCGACCTTCCCGCTCCGCGAGAACGCGGGCAGCGTCACGGTCACCCGGCCGTGCTTCGCGCTCGAGAGCGACACCGTCCTCACGGTCCGCCCGTCGACCTTGATCGTGACCTTGCCCGTCGCGTGCACCTTGGTCCCGGGCACCTGCACGACGACCGTGGCCTTGACCTTGGTCCGGTGCGCGACGGCCGTCGTCGGCGAGAGCTTGAGCGAGACCTTCGTGGTCGCCTTGCTCACGGCGACGCGGGTCGTCGCGCTCGTCGCACCCTCGAGGCTTCCGCTGCCGCCGTACGTGGCGGTGACGGCGACCTTCGAGCCGGTCGTCGTGAACGCGGGCAGCGTGACCTTCACGCGACCGTGCTTCGCGCTCGTGAGCGACACCTTGACCGTGCGCCCGCCGACCTTCACGGCGACCTTGCCCGTGGGGACCACGGACGTGCCCGGGACGGTCACGGTGACCGTCGCGGTGAGCCTCGTCTTGCGTGCGGTCGCCTTGTGCGACGACAGCGTGAGCGCGACCTTCGTCGGCGCCTTCGCGACCGTCAGCGAGCGCGTGAGCGCCGCGGTGCCGGTCGTCGCGCTGCCGAGGTAGGTGACGCGCACGGAGTGCCGGCCGACCCCGAGCGAGGCGGGCAGGTTCACCGACACCGCACCCGACGCGAGGGCCTTGGTGGCCACCGCGCGGCCGTCGACGTCGACCCGCACCGAACCGCCCGCGGCCTTGCCCGACGCGGTGACGCGTGCGGTGACCTTGGCCGGCCTGCCGTACGTGGTGCTCGTGACCGAGGTGACGGCCAGCGTGACCGACGCCTTCGACACCGTGAACCTCGCGGTGGCGGACGACGGTCGCGTGCCCGGGTCACCGGCGAACGAGACCTCCGCGGTGTGGGTGCCCACGGCGAGGTCCGCCGGGAGCTTCACGGTCGCCTCGCCGTGGGCCAGGGTCGCCGTGACCGCCGCGCCCTGGTCGACCCGGACCGAGACCGTCCCGGACGCGGCGTCGCCGCCCGCGCGGACCGTGATCCGCGCGACCGGGGCGGTGCCCCACGTGACCGACGAGACCGTGGCGGTCGTCGTGGAGTCGACCACGTCGTGCGTCGTCGTGAGGGTCACCGGCTCGGACGTCGCCTGCGCGTACGTGGCGGGGTCCGCGGGCGTGAAGACCGCGGTGTAGACGGTCGAGCTGTCGGGCGCGAGGCCCGTCACCCCGGTGCTCGCGACGCCGTCCTCGACGGCGACCGTCGCGACCGGCTCACCTGCTGCGGACGCCGACGCGTAGAACGCGACCGAGCCGGTGGCCGCTGTCAGCACCGCGCCGGCGGCGTCCTCGAGCGTGGCGGTCAGGGTGCCGCTCGTCGTCCCCGCGACCGTGCCCTCGAGCGTGAGGGTCGGCGTCATCGCGGCGACGGTGCCCGTGAACGTGCGCGTCGACGGCTCGCCCACGCCGTTCGACGCGGCGACCGTCACCTCGAACGGCCCGCCCTTCGTCGGCGTGCCGCTCAGGACGCCCGTGCCGGCGTCGAGCGAGACCCCGGCGGGCAGCGCGCCGGCGGTGACCGTGAGCTCGGGCGCGGGCGTGCCGCTCGCCGCGAGCGCGCCGGTGACCGGCTCGCCCACGGTCCACACCGGCAGCTCGCCGGTGATCGGACCGGGCGCGAGCTCCTGGTCGACGCCCGGAGGGAGGACCCGGAACGCAGCCAGGCCGGAGTCGCCCGCGGCCCACTGCGTGCTCACGGCGACGTACCGCACGGTCGCGTCGACGTCGACGACACCGGTCGTCGCGTCACCGGCCGGCGTCCCGACGTCCCGGAACGTGAGGCCGTCGTCGCTCACGGAGACGACCGCTCCGGGAACATCCGTGCCGTCCCACGCCAGCGCGACCTTGCCGACCTTCTTCGCCGCGCCGAGGTCGACGACCATGCGCCCGTCGGGTCCGGGGACCCAGGAGGTCCCCGCGTCGCCGTCGACCGCGCGGGACGGCGACGTCATGCCCGCAGGCAGCACCGACCCGGGGAACGTGATGGTGCTGAGCGCGAGGTCCTGCACCGGGAAGGCCGTCGCGTCGGCGAACAGGACGGAGGCCTCGTCGTCCGCGGCGACCTCGACGGTCTTGCGCTGGGCGGTCTGCACGTTGCGTACTTCGACCGTCGCGTCGGCGGCCGACGAGAGCACGAGCGACCGCGCGTCGTCGACCTTCGCCACGATGCCGTCGGCGGGGATCGCCGCACGCGCGAGCGTCATCCGCGGCGCGAGCACCGTCGCCGTGCCCGCGGGCACCGTGACGGTGAGCGTCGAGGCCGATGCGCCGAGCCGCTGCGTGCCGGCGAACAGCGCGACCTCGTCGTCGCCGTAGGGCAACGTGACGTCCGTCGTGACGTCCTCACCCGTGAGGTTGAACAGCGAGAGGTACCCGTCGAGCGTGCTGGCGAGGACCCCCTCGTCGGCCACGGTGGGCTGCGGCGCGGCCGCCTGCGCGGCGGTGCCCGTCGCGTCGGTCGGCAGCATCTCCACGAGGAACGGGTGCGAGCTCGTCGTCGGCGAGTCCGCCAGGCGCACCACGTGGTGGGCCGCGTCGGCGCGGGACACCGTGATCGGCGCGTCCGACCCGTGGACCACGAAGCCCGCGGTGCCCTCGACGTCGATCCAGGAGTCGTCGGTGCTGACGATCTGGTCGCCCGTGTAGCGGAAGTGCGCCGCGTCGGTCCACGTGCTGCCGTCGAGCGACGTCTGGACCAGGTACTCGCGGCCGGCCGCCTTCTCCCAGCCCAGCTGCACCTTGGCGACCTGCTGCGGCGAGCCGAGGTCCACCTGGATCCACGAGTCGGCCCGCAGGCGGTCTGCCGTCGAGACGGCCCAGCGGGTCGTCGAGCTGCCGTCCGTCACGGTCGAGGCGGCGTTGCCCGAGGCTGCGCTCGACGCCGTCGCCGGCCTGCCCGCCGCGACGTCGACGCCCGCGGGCGTGTACGCCCGGAACCCGTACAGCGAGTAGCCGTAGGTCGCGTCGCCCTGCACGCCCTGCATGCGGACGTAGCGGGCCTCGACCGGGGCGGGGGCGGACGCACCCGTGGGCGTGAGCTCGACGGTGTCGAGCCGGGCCACGTTCGCGTCGGCGGGGTTGTCCGGGCCGTAGCGCTTCTGCGTGGTCCACGTGCTGCCGTCGGTCGACGTCTGCACGAGGTACCGCGCACCGGCGCTCGACTCCCACGCGAGGCGCACCGCGCCGACCGTCTGCTCCGAGCCGAGGTCCACCTGGATCCACGAGTCGCCGCGCAGGCGGTCGCCCGTCGAGACGGCCCACCGCGTGCTCGCGCTCGCGTCGGTGACCGCCGAGGCGGGCTTGTTGCCCCCGACGTCCGCGCTGGACGCTGTCGCGGTCTTCCCGGCGGCGAGGTCGGTGGAGGCGCCGTCGGCTCCGTAGACGTGGAACGAGTACATCGAGTAGCCGTACTTCGCGTCGCCCTGGATGCCCTGCATGCGCACGTAGCGAGCGGTCACGGGCGCCAGGTCGAGGTCGTCGACGCGTGCGGCGTTGGCGTCGAGCGGGTCCGCGGCACGGGTCACGGGCAGCGACTCGGTGACCGAGCCGTCGGCGGTCGTGTACGTGCGGGAGCCGTCGAGGCCGTCGTAGCCGCCCAGGTCCAGGTTGCGGACGGTGAGTGCACCGTCCTCGCGGCCCGCGCCGGTCGTCGCGTAGACCGACGAGCCGGTCGGGAGCGTCACCTGGCCGGCGTACGAGTCGCCCGCGTGGAACAGCGACGCCGTCCCCTCGAAGCCGTCGCGGGGTGCGGTGTAGACCGTGGTGCTGCGCTGGTCGACGGTCGCGCCGGGGTTCGGGTACAGGAACTGCGTCGACCCCGAGATCTGGAACAGCCACGAGTCGTGGCCCGGCACCCACGGGAACTTGACGTACCCCTTGCGGCTCGACGCCGCCGCCCACGCCTTCTGCGACTGCTGGACCGTGAGCCCAGGCATCTCGCCGTAGTCGCGCACGCCGGAGATCCGCGCGAAGTACTGCTCCTGCGGGGTGGGCTGGACGACGCCCTCGTCCGACGCGGCCGCCTCGACGTGCAGCAGGTACGCGATCGCGATCTCCGCACGCGCCTCGGGCTCGTACTTGGGCTCCCCGGAGAACTTCGCCAGGCGGTCCACCGGCGCGTACGCCTGGTAGTCCTCGAGCGCCGCCGCGAGGTTCGCCTCGGCGCGCACCGCGTCGGGGTTGCGCAGCACCTGGCCGACGAACGCGAGCGGGATGACGTCGCGGCCGTACAGGTACTCACGGTCGGCGACCATCGGCATGAACGGCTCGCCCTGGGCCGACATGAGCAGCTCGAGCGACTTCCACAGCTCGGCGGAGTTGGGCTGCTGCTTGAGCACGTCCGGGACGGGCTTGCCGTTGAGGATGAACTGGATGGCGTTGCGGCCGCCCGAGCGCCAGAGGTCCGACTGGTAGTGCGGTGCGACCGTCTGGTGGTTCTCGGTGACGTACGTGTCGTAGATGTTGTGCGTGACGTTCGTGGAGATGGCCTTGCCGCCGACGACCGTCGGGTTGTTCTTGTCGGCGGTCGGCTGACCCACGGCGTTGCGGACCCAGTCGCCGAACTGCGACTCCCACGCAGACGTGTCGGCGCCCTCGTCGGCCCAGGCGAGGCCCGGCGCGAGCGCCTGTGTGTAGACGCCGGACTCCTCGGCGGCGGTGTCCCGCTCCCAGCGCCCGTCGGGCCACTCGGGCGTCCACGAGCCGGACATCGGGTCGTCGCCGTAGTCCAGGCTCGCCGTGTACTGCGCCTGACCTGCGGCGATCGTCTTCAGGCTGGCCTGCGTCGTCGCGTCGAGGTCGTCCCACAGCAGGCGGCCGGCGTCGAGGAAGTACGACTGGAACGTCGAGTCCCAGAACAGCTGCTTGCCCCACGTGCCGGTGGGGCTGACGAACCGGTTCTTCGCCGCGTAGTACGTGATGGTCGCGACGGTCCGCGTCCGCAGGTCTGCCTTCGAGATGCCCGCGAGCTGCTCGTCGTAGTCGCCGTGCGTGAGGAGCACCGCGTTGCCGAGCACGACCGCGAAGTCGAAGTCGGCGGACTTGTAGACGCCCAGGTTCGAGTCGAACACCGAGTTCGCCCATCGCGTGTGGCGCAGCAGTGCGGCGTAGTAGTCGGCGGCGATCGCGTCGGGCGCGCCGTACGCGGGGCCGTCGTCGGCCGTCGCCGGCGAGCTGGGCGCGAGGACGGCGGCGGGGAGCGCGACGGCGAACGCGGTGGCACCGACGACGAGGCGGCGCAGGAGCCCGCGGCGTGCGGGCGACGGGACGGACGTGCGCAGCGACGACGATGTCAACTGAACCCCTCGGACGACTGCGGGCCGCGTCTTCGCGGTCCTGTGGGTGAGGCGGTCAGGATGCGGGGTGCATGACAACGTTGTCAACGACCGTCACCCGATCGTGACCCCCCGCGCCGTGGGCAGCGAGCGGGCACGCTGCGCGCGACGCTCGTAGGCTCGCGAACATGGCCCGCTACCTCGAGGTCCACCCCCACGACCCCCAGCCGCGCGCGATCGCCCAGGCGGTCGCGATCCTGCGCGACGGCGGCGTCATCGCCTACCCGACCGACTCCTGCTACGCGCTCGGCGCGCTCGCCGACGGCGCGGGCGCCGAGAAGATCCGGCGCATCCGGCACCTCGACGACACCCACCACCTGACGCTCGTCTGCGCCGACTTCGCCCAGCTGGGGCACCTCGTGCACCTCGACAACAGCGCGTTCCGCGCGATCAAGGCCGCGACGCCGGGGCCGTACACGTTCATCCTCCCCGCGACTCCTGAGGTGCCCCGCCGGCTCGCGCACCCCAAGAAGCGGTCCGTCGGCGTACGCATCCCCGAGCACCCCGTCGCGCACGCGCTCGTCGCTGCGCTGGGCGAGCCCCTGCTCTCGTCGACGCTGCTCCTGCCCGGGTCCGAGTGGCCCATGACCGAGGGCTGGCAGATCAAGGAGGAGCTGGACCACCAGCTCGACGCGGTGCTCGACGCGGGCGACTGCGGCACGACCCCGACCACCGTCGTCGACTGGACCTCGGGGGCACCCGAGGTGGTGCGCGTCGGGTCGGGGGACCCGAGCCGGTTCGAGTGATGCCCTCGGTCGCCGCCGTCATCGGCGCGGACGCGTCCGTGCCGGGGCTGGCCGCGCTCGACCGGGAGGTCGTGTCCTGCCGCGCGTGCCCGCGGCTGGTCGCGTGGCGCGAGGAGGTCGGACGTGTGCGGCGGGCCGCGTTCCGCGACGACGAGTACTGGGCCCGGCCGCTGCCGGGGTTCGGCGACCCGCACGCGCGCGTGCTCGTCGTCGGCCTCGCACCCGCCGCGCACGGCGCCAACCGCACGGGGCGCATGTTCACCGGCGACCGGTCCGGCGACTTCCTGTTCGCCGCGATGCACCGCACCGGCTTCGCTTCCCAGGCCACGTCCGCGCACGTGGGGGACGGGCTCACGCTGACCGGCATCCGGTGCACCGCGCCCGTGCGCTGCGCGCCCCCGGCCAACGCGCCCACGCCCGACGAGCGGGAGAGGTGCGCGCCGTTCCTCGCGCGCGAGCTCGCGCTCGTCGACCCCGCGGTCGTCGTGGTGCTCGGCGGGTTCGGGTGGCGGGCGCTGCTGCGGACGCTCGGGTCACTGGGGTGGGAGGTGCCCCGGCCGGCCCCGACGTTCGGGCACGGCGCCGTGGCGCGGGTGACCCGTGGTTCGTCGGGCCTGACCCTGCTGGGCTGCTACCACGTGAGCCAGCAGAACACGTTCACCGGGCGGCTCACTCCCCAGATGCTCGACGACGTGCTGCTGCAGGCGCGCGCGCTCGCCGGGCTCTAGGGCGGCCCGTCGGCCAGGTGGGCCCGCTCGCCGTCGCGGTCGAAGATCGTGAGCAGCTCGGCCGGCGCCTCGTGCGCCTCGATCACGTGCGGCACCATCGTCGAGAACTGTGCGGCCTGGCCTGCGGCGACGAGGATCGAGCGGTCACCGAGCTGCACGCGCACGACGCCGGACAGCACCGTGAACCACTCCCGGCCCGGGTGCACCCTCGGTTCGTGCGGCGGCTGAGGCGTCAGCCGCATCTTGGCGACGGTCACGCCCGGCTGGTCGCGGGACAGGACCCAGGTCGTGGTGCCGTGCCTGCGTTCCGGCTCGGGCCGGATCACGACGTCGTCGTCGCCGGCAGGCTCGACGAGCTGGTCGAGCGTCGTCCCGAGCGCCTGCGCGATGGGCACCAGCTGGTCGAGCGCTATGCGACGTCCGCCCGTCTCGATCCGGCTGAGGCTCGACGGGCTGAGATGGCACCGAGCCGCGAGCGCGTCGAGTGACCACCCTCGCGCGATCCGCAGTCCGCGGATGCGTCGGCGGACGATCCCCTCCATGTCCAGTTCTTGCGCCATAGGCAAGACGGTATGCGCAGCGCGCATGGCGCGTCTACCGTCGACCGTATGCCCAGCATCCATGACGTCCTCGTCGTCGGCGGAGGACCCGCCGGCCTCGCCGCCGCCGTCGGCCTCGCGCGCTCTCGTCGCGACGTCGTCGTCCTCGACGCCGGCGAGCCACGTAACGCGCCGTCGCACGGCGCCCACAACGTCCTCGGCCGTGAGGGTGTGCGGCCCGACGAGCTGCTCGCCGCCGGCCGGGCCGAGCTCGCCGGCTACGGGGGGCGCGTCGTCCACGGCACGGCGGTCGCAGCACGTCGCACCGGCAGCGCGTTCGAGGTCGGCACCGCCGACGGGCGAACGCTCCACGCGCGGCGCATCGTGCTCGCCACCGGCCTGGTCGACGAGCTGCCCGACATCCCCGGCGTCCGCGAGCTGTGGGGCGGGGCCGTCGTGCACTGCCCCTACTGCCACGGCTGGGAGGTGCGTGACCGACGCATCGGGGTGCTCGGCAGCGGACCGGGGAGCCTGCACCAGGCGCAGCTCTTCCGTGAGCTCAGCGACGATGTCACGCTCTTCCTCGACGCCATGCCGGACCCGGAGGACGAGGCGTGGGAGGCGCTCGCGGCGCGAGGCGTGCGCGTGGTCGACGGCCGGGTCGCGAGCCTGCGGCACGACGACGGCGCGTTGAGCGCGGTCGTGCTCGCCGACGGACGCGAGGTCCCCGTGGAGGTCGTGGCCGTCGCGCCGCGGTTCGTCGCACGCACAGCCCTGTACGAACAGCTGGGCGGCAAGCCCGAGGACCGGCCGGGCGGTCCGGTCGTGCCCACGGCGGCGGACGGTCGCACCGACGTCCCTGGGGTCTGGGCCGCGGGCAACGTCGCGGACCTGTCGGCGATGGTGCAGGTCTCGGCCGCGGCAGGACTTCTCGTCGCGGCGCGACTCAACGCCGAGATCGTCGAGGAGTCCGTCGCTGCGGCCGTCCGGGCGCGGCAGCCGTTCTCGGCGGCGCAGGAGGCCGAGGTGTCCGCGATCGTGCTCGGGGACCGTCGGCACGGTCTCGACGTCCCGGCCGTCTGAGGCCCACGCGGGTCCGTGCGAACGGGCATGCTGGGGCGATGGAGATCTCGTTCGTCGCCGGGTTCGGTCCCATCACGCGCGACGCCGACGCGGCGCAGGGGTTCTGGTCGGAGGGCGGGCTCGGCATCCCGCTCGAGGAGCCCGCGCCGGGATACCTCACCAACGACTCGATGCACGGCGTCAAGGCGTTCGCGCTGTGGCCGCTCGCGCAGGCGGCGGAGTCGACGTTCGGCTCCCCGACCTGGCCCGACGACCGGCCCGTGCCGCAGGCGTGGCTCGAGCTCGACGTGGCCAGCCACGAGGCGGTGGCGGAGGCGGCCGCGGAGCTCGTCGCGAACGGTCACGAGCTGCTGCGAGAGGCGCACCTCGAGCCGTGGGGGCAGACGACCGCGCGCCTGCAGAGCCCCGAGGGGCTGCTCGTCGGCGTCTCCCACACCCCGTGGATGCACTGACGGGCAGCCCCTCGGGCTCATCGTCCGGCGATCAGGCGCCGTCCTCGACGAGGCACAGACGGTCCGAGCCGTCGCCCTCGACCCACGCGACCGCGTCGGCCGGGCAGTCGTTCTCGTCCTTGACCACCTGGGTCGCCTTGAAGTCGTGACCCGACGAGCACGGGACGAGCGCGAGCTGGTCGCCGTCGGCGCCGTCCCAGCACGAGCCGGCCGTGGGGGACAGCGACTCCGCCTCGACGAGCTTCGTGACCGCGAACCCGCCGACCGCGAGGCAGCCGACGAGACCGAGCGCCGCGACTGCCGTCAGCGGCGGGGCGAGGCGCTCGCCCCCTGCCTTGCGGTAGTCGCGGTAGCTGGTGAAGGCACGCACGAAGAGCACGACGCCGAACAGCATCCCGCCCCACCAGATGATCCCGCCGTTCTTCCCGGACGCGACGATCGTCGAGATCGCACCGCCCAGGAACACCGCGACGCCGATGAGGAACGAGCGCACCGCGTGCTTGCGGTACCGGTCCGCGTCGGTCGTGGTCGCCACCGGCTCACCGTCGACCCACAGGGGCCAGCCCGGCGGCGGCTCGGGCCAGGACGGGTCCGGCGTCCAGCCGGGCGGGGGCTCCCAGCCTTGCGGGGGCGAGGGCCAGTTGGGGGGCGGGTTGTACCGCATGGGGCTCCTAGGTCGAGGGGGACGCGATCGTCCCACGCAGGACATCGGCGCGGAGGGGCCCCTGGATGAACTCCGCGCCCCGGGAATGTTGCCGCGGGCGCTCGTCGTTCAGGCGGGTATGCCACTGAGCGGTGAGTACGCACCCAGCACGTCGGACCACGCACGCGAGCAGGCCGAGCTCTACGAGGCCACCGACGGCCGCGAGGGCAACACCCTGCGCGGCAGGCCCGTCATCGTCCTGACGTCGCTCGGGGCCACGAGCGGCAAGCTGCGCAAGACCGCGCTCATGCGCGTCGAGCACGACGGCTCGTACGCCGTCGTCGCCTCCAAGGGCGGCGCACCCGACCACCCGCGCTGGTACCACAACCTCGTCGCGAACCCGCTCGTCGAGCTGCAGGACGGCGCGACCCGCAAGGACTACCGCGTGCACGAGGCCGCGGGCACCGAGCGGGACGAGTGGTGGGAGCGCGCGGTCGCGACGTGGCCCGACTACGCGAGCTACCAGACCAAGACCGACCGGCTCATCCCCGTGCTGGTGCTCACCCCGGTCGACTGACCGCCGGGTATCGGTTGGCGCGTCCCGCGCACCGGGCGCGATGATGGGTCGGTCCCGCACGGGGGCCCGACTGACGACGAGGAGCGAGATGCACCGCATCGCCGCAGGTTGCGGGGTGGCCGCCACGGCCTGCTCAGCCGACCGCCGGCACCGCGGCACCCTCTGACCTCTCGCGTCTCGTCGGCGCGTCCCACCGGTCGGGTGCTGCGCTCTCGCAAGCCCGCCGCGCCTGGCCCCTGCCCTGCGCGGACCCACCGACCGGGAAGACCGTCCCATGCAACCCCTGACCGAGAAGCAGCTGCGCGCCTCCTTCGTCAACGCGTCGCGCCGCGAGGCCGCCCAGGCCACCATCCCCGACCTGTCGACGATCGACTGGGACCGGCTCGAGTACCTCGGCTGGCGTGACCGCAAGGCCCCGCTGTCCGCGTACGCGGTCGTCGAGCTCGACGGCTCGCCCACCGGCCTGCTCCTGCGCTCGACCGACTCCGTCAAGCGCGTGCGCCGCCGCGCGATGTGCGCGTGGTGCGAGGACGTCGTCGAGACCGCCGACGTCAGCCTCTACGTCGCTCGTCGGGCCGGCGCCGCCGGGCGGCGCGGCAACACCATCGGGACGCTGATCTGCACCGACTTCCGGTGCTCGCGCAACGTGCGCCGCCCGCCCACGCGGTCCGAGGTCGGCAGCGACCTCGAGTCGATGCGGGAGCTGGTGATCGAGCGGCGGATCGCCGGCCTGCGCGAGCGGGCCACGGCGTTCGCGGCCGAGGTGCTGCGCGGCGACTGACCCGCTGGCCGGCATCTCCCGCCGTCTCGTGACCGGATCAGCGGCACTTGTGACTGGTGGTGCTGGAGTGAGCCCGCCGGGGCCACACCAGGCCACTCGCGTCACAGGTGCCGCTGGTTGCGGTTGCCGACGGTCAGCCGGGCAGCAGCCCGTCGAGCCATCCACAGGTGGAGGGCGCGCACGTGGCCGGCGCCGCCTCGTGCACCGTGGCGGGCGTGGACGTGCGATGGGTGTGGGCGACGGTGCTCATGGTGTGCCTCGTGTTGGGGCTGGGTGGGCCGCGGTGGCTGGCCGCGCGCGCGTCCGCGCGGTACCCGGTGCCGGCGGCCGACCTGGCGGTGGCTCGTCGCACGCTGGACGCGCTCACGGTCGCCCCGCGCGGCGACGCGGGCACGTACGACCGTGCGGCGTTCGGCACGCCGTGGGCCGACGACGACCGCAACGGCTGCGACACCCGGGACGACGTGCTGCACCGCGACCTGACGGCGGTCGTCGTCGACACCGACGGGTGCACGGTGCTCTCTGGCACGCTCGACGACCCCTACACGGGCACCGTGATCCGCTTCGCGCGCGGGCCCGGCTCGGCCGACGTGCAGATCGACCACGTCGTCGCGCTCCAGGACGCGTGGCGCACGGGCGCGTCGGAGTGGTCGGCGCGCGAGCGGCTGCGCATCGCGAACGACCCGGCCAACCTGCTGGCCGTCGACGGCGGGGCGAACCAGGACAAGGGCGCGGCCGACGCGGCCGAGTGGCTGCCGCCGTCGGTCGGCTTCCGGTGCGCGTACGTGCTGCGGCAGGTGCGCGTGAAGGGCGCGTACGGGCTCTCGGTGACGGCCGACGAGAAGCGCGCGATGCGCCGAGCGCTCGACAGGTGCGTGACGTCGTGACCGCTTCGCCGATCCGGCTCTCAGCCCAGGAGCCACCAGCCGCCGAGCGCGAGCGCGGCGACGCACACCAGCAGCAGCGCGGCGACCCAGAAGCCGCCGGGCAGGTGCGTGAGACGGCCCAGCGCGCCGGCATCCGAGGTGTCGGTGCCCCCGCGTCGGCGCAGGTCACGGCGCTGTGACGCCATCTCCAGCACGGCTCGCGGCGCGCCGAGCAGGAAGAACCACGTGATCGCGTACGCGAACGCGGACTGCACGGGCTCGGTGCCCCAGTGCGTCACCGCGACGAGCACCGCGCCGCTCACGAGCACCGCCCACAGCCCGTACCAGTTCCGGATCTGCACGAGGACCAGCAGCAGCACGACGAGCAGAAGCCACAGCACCGCGAGCGCGTACCCGTGCGCGAGCAGCGCGGCGCTGCCGAGGCCGACGAGCGCGGGCGCCGGGTACCCGGCGGCGGTCGTCGCGACCATGCCCGGCCCGCGCGGCTTGCCGACCGACACGGTCAGCCCCGACGTGTCCGAGTGGACGCGGATCCCCGACAGGCGGCGGCCGACGAGCACCGCGACGAACCCGTGACCGGCCTCGTGCACGATCGTCAGCGCGTGCCGCACCAGGTGCCACACCCACGGCACCACGAGCACCGCGAGCAGGGCCACGCCGAGCAGCACGACGACGGTCGTCGACGGCGGTTCCTGCGCCGTGGTCACGTCGTGCCACGTCTGCTGCCACCAGTCCATCGGTCAGCCCTGCGCGCGCAGCACGACGTCGGTGCCGCTCGCCGTGACGCGCAGCCCGTCCGCGACGACGTCGGCCGCCGTGAGCTGCATCCCCTCGGGGAGCCCGTCGGTGGGGACCGCGATGTCGTCGAGCCGGTCGCCGATGCCGCCGGGCAGGCGCGACGGGTCCACGGTGACGCCGCCGAGCTTGAGCCCTTCCACGTCCACCTTGAGCGCCCCGTCGACGACGCTCGGCACCACGTCGGCGCCGAGGCTCACCCCGAGCACCTTCCCCGTGACCTGCAGCTGGTTCCCGACGACGCTCACCGTCAGGTCGAGGCCGGTGCGGTCGGCGACGAGCTTCTCGATCGACGCGGTCGGCAGCGTCGCGCGGATCGTCGCCGCGCCGGCGGTGTAGGGCTCGCTCGTGGTGACGTCGCGTGCGTCGACGTCGACGTCGGTCGCGGCGATGCCGCCGATCGTCGCACCCTCGACGTGGCCGGTCGCCTCGTCGATCGAGCCGCGCAGCAGCTGGGGGAGGAACGGGAAGCCGCCCACGTCGACCGTGGGGGTCCCGACGACGCCGTCGAGGTTGTCCTCGACGGCGGCCACGGTCCGGTCCCGTGCCTCGCCCGCCGCCCACCGGTCCGCGACGACGGTCGCCCCACCCAGCACGACGACGGTCACGACGACCCCCGCGACCCACCCGCGCGCACTCATGCCCTGATCACGGGGTCCACCGTAGGTGAGGACACTGTGGGCGGCCCTCCTCGCAGCGGGCCGTCGCCCGGTGGGCCGTCGCCGACGTCGACCGTGCCGTCACCCGGCTCCGCGACGGGGGGCGCGTCAGCGTGCGACGTCTACGGCCGCGCGAGAGCCGCGCGCAGCGACGCCGTCGTGTCGTCGAGCGCGTCGGAGGTCAGCGCGTAGTAGGCCCACACGCCGCGCTTCTCCCGGATCAGGAACCCCGCATCGACGAGCAGCTTGAGGTGGTGCGAGACCGTCGGCTGGGAGAGGCCGACGGGTTCGGTGAGGTCGCACACGCACGCCTCGGCGTTCTCGTGCGAGGCGATGATCGACAGGAGCCGCAGCCTGGTGGGATCGGCCAGCGCCTTGAGGCGGGCCGCGAGCTCTACCGAGGAGGCCTCGTTCAGGGCAGGGGTCACGCTCGACGCGCAGCATCGGTCGGTCTGGACGACGGGCAGCAGGTCGGTCGCGATCACGCGCCAAGCATGGCGCAAGACATCGATATCTGTCGATGGTTGACATACTGGGCTCGCGCCGTGCAGTGTCACATCGACAACCTTCGATGCCTTGAGGAGCCGGTGATGGACGACGTTCGTGAGCAGGTCCGGCAGCGCTACGCCCGGGCTGCCGTCCAGGTCGGGTCCGCCGCGGACGCGACGTGCTGCGGTGCGGGGAGCTGTGGGCCGACCGGCGAGGCCGGCACGTTCGGCTCGAGCCTCTACGACGCGTCCGACCTGATCGGCATCCCCGTCGAAGCGCAGGACGTCTCGCTGGGGTGCGGCAACCCGCCGGCGGTCGCCGAGCTGCGTGCGGGAGAGCGCGTGCTGGACCTGGGTTCCGGCGGCGGCATCGACGTGCTGATCTCGGCCCGGCGGGTCGGCCCGACCGGGTTCGTGCACGGGGTCGACATGACCGACGAGATGCTCGACCTGGCCCGGACGAACGCGGCCACGGCCGGTGCGACCAACGTCGAGTTCCACCAGGGCACGATCGAGGACATCCCGCTCCCGGACGAGTCGGTCGACGTCGTGATCTCGAACTGTGTGGTGAACCTGTCCACCGACAAGCCGCGAGTGCTCGCCGAGGTCCACCGCGTCCTGGCGCCCGGAGGACGGGTCGGAATCAGCGACGTCGTCGCCGAGGACCACCTGAGCGTCGAGCAGCGAGCCGCGCGCGGCTCCCACGTCGGGTGCATCGCCGGGGCGCTGTCCCGCAGCGAGTACCTGCACGGCCTCGCGGCCGCCGGCTTCACCGGCGCCTCCGTCGAGCTCACCCATGAAGTGGCCGACGGCATGCACTCCGCGATCATCCGGGCGACGAAGCCGGGGGCGACCCGATGACCAGGTCCGCCAGGACCAAGCCCGCGGTGCTGTTCGTCTGCGTGCACAACGCGGGCCGCTCCCAGATGGCCGCCGGTTTCCTCAGCGCGCTGTCACGCGGTGCGGTCGAGGTCCGCTCCGCCGGGTCGATGCCCGCCGAACGGATCAACCCCGTCGCCGTGCAGGCGATGCACGAGGTCGGCATCGACATCACGGCTGAGCGACCCACGGTGCTCACCGCCGACGCGGTGAAGACGTCCGACGTCGTCGTGACGATGGGCTGCGGCGACGCGTGCCCGTACTTCCCCGGAAGGCGGTACGAGGACTGGGTCCTGGACGACCCCGCGGGGCAGGGCATCGAGGCGGTCAGGCCCATCCGCGACGAGATCCGTGACCGGGTCGAGACCCTGCTCAGCGAGCTGGGGCTGCCCGTCGCAGGCTGAGGACTCTGCGGCCGCCCTACTCGCAGCCGACCCCGTCGCCGTCACGGTCCAGCCGGCGGCTGTAACCCGGGTCGCCCTCGTGCACGGGTGCGGCACCGGCCGCGCGCGCCGCATCGCAGTTCGCGTAGTACACCGACCCACCGCCCGCGCTCCCGGAGGCACCCGACGACGTCGCCGAGCCGGAACCGCCGGGGTTCTCCGCGCCCGCGCGCTTCGCCTCGGCCGCCGCGCCGGACTGCTTCGCGCGACCCGGTCCGGGCACCGGGTCGGACGTCGGAAGCGACTGCCGCGGGCACGTGGCGAGCACCCGTCGCATCGCGTCGCGCTCTGCCGCGGTCACCGACAGCCCGTACGACGACTTCACCGCGACCTGCCGCGCGACGTACTCGCAGCGGAACGCCTTGCGCGGCGGCAGCCAGGTCGCGGTGTCGCCCGCCCCCTTGGACGCGTTGGTCGGGCCGTCGACGGCCCGCAGGTTGAGCGGGTCGTTCGCGAAGCGCTCACGCCGCGCCGCGTCCCAGCGCTGCGCGCCCTTCTGCCATGCGTCGGCGAGCGCGACGACGTGGTCGATCTGCACCTCCGTGGACGACCCCTGCCCGCGCAGGAAGTCGATCCGGTCACCTGAGTACGGGTCGACGAGCAGTCCGGAGGCGACGACGCAGCCGCGCGTCCCCGGCTTGTACGCGACCGCGACGAGATCGCGACCGAGCACGTCGTTCCGGGTGTCGCACCCGTTGCGGTCGACGTCGGCCCACGCCTGGCCGAACTCTGAGCGCTCGTAGCCCGTGAGCGGCGCGCGGCCCTTGACGGTCAGCGTGGCGACGGCCGCGAGCGCCGTGCCGGGTCGCGGCGCGGTCGCTGTTGCGGACGTGGTCGAGGGCGTCGTCGGGGACACGGTCCGCGAGGCGGCCGGCTTCTTCGTCGCGCTCGTCGACGGGCCAGGGCTCGACCCCGGGGTCGCGGACGACGAGCGGGTGGCGGTCGCCGCGGGATCGTGCGGCGAGGACGAAGGAGCGGCGCTCGGCGAGCCCGATGCCGCGCCCGTCGCGGCGTCGGTGGGGGCCGTGGCGACAGGGGTTGCGGCGTCGCTGACCGGCGCGGTGCAGCCGGCGAGCGGCCCGGCGACGAGCCCGGCGACCAGGGCGCCCGCGAGCACGACGAGGCGCACGGGTGTCCCGGTCGCCGCGGTTCGCACACCCCTTGATCGGCACCCCGTGGCCCTCTCCCGAGCACCCTGACGTGTGACGTCCGTCGGCACGTCAGGCAGGTTCGCGCAGAACTCCCTGGCGGATGCGGGCAGACGGACCTAGCCTTCGATGAACGGCTCGACGAGGGACACCCGATGACGTGGGTTCTGCTGTTCGCGTTCAGCGTCTTCCCGACGCTGGTGTTCGCGCTCGCGTTCGGGCTGGTGCCGACGGCCGACGAGCCTCCGTGGTGGCGGCTCGTGGCGGCTCGTCACCTCGAGCGGCTCGCGGCCCGGCTGCGCCGCCCTCGGCGCCCCGTCGCCGACCCGTTCGCGGCGCTCTGGGTGCAGTCGCGGCTCGGCGCGGTGGCGGACCACGTGCGCGAGCTGGAGCTGGACCCGCAGCTGTACGCGCGCGCCGAGCGGATCATCGCCTCGCAGCTCGCGTACGACCAGCTGCTCGCGCAGGCGTGCGAGCTCGCGGGGGTCGACGTCGAGCCCGCGGCGCTCGGCGACCCGCAGGAACGCTTCCGCGAGGAGGTCGAGCTCGCCTCGCGCGGCTGGTCGTGGTGACGGGTCATCCTGCGAGCACGCGGAGCGTCGACGGCCCGTCGGGGCCCGGGCGCACCTCGATGCGGTCGGCGATCGCCTGCTTGAGCGCGTCGACGTGGGACACCACGCCTACCACGCGCCCACCGGCTCGCAGCCGTCCCAGCTCCGCGAGGACCTGGTCCAGCGTGTGGGGGTCGAGCGTCCCGAACCCCTCGTCGACGAACATCGTGCCGAGGTCGATGCCGCCCGCCTCGGCGGTCACGACGTCGGCCATGCCGAGCGCGAGGCACAGCGACACGTAGAACGACTCGCCCCCGGACAGGGTGCGCGGGTCGCGCTCCTGCTGGGTGCGATGGTCGACGACCCGCATCGCCAGGCCCGTGCGCCGCGAGGCGACGTCCTCCTTGCGGTCGCTGCGCGCGAGCTCGTAGCGACCGTCCGACATCACGAGCAGGCGCTCGTTGGCGGCGGCGACGACGTCCTCGAACCGTCGTGCGAGCACGTACGTCGCGAGCGAGAGGCCCTTGCCGTTGTCGCCCCCCGTGCCGGCTGCGAGGCCGGCCATGCGCGTGACAGGTCCGGCGGCCGCGCTCGCCCGGTCCAGCTCTACGACCGCGGTGCGCACGGCGTCCGCGGCCCGCGCTGAGGACGCCGCGCGCTCGTGCGCGACCCGGTCCCGCGCGCGCGCCGCGGTCGCCTCGCGCGCGGCGTCCCGTTCGCGCTCGAGGGCCCCGGGGACGTCGGGCTCTGCGTCGGGTGCGAGACCGGCGACCTCCTCGTCGGCAAGCCCGGCACGCACGCGCTCGACCGCGGCGACGTGCGCCGCGACGGCCTCCGCGAGCGCCGCCAACGCCGTCTGGGCGAGCCACGCCTCGCGCGCCTCGGCGGCCGCGGCATCGAGTGCGCTGCGCTCCCCGCCGATCGCCTCGGCGTCGCCGTCAGAACCCGACCCGGAACCGGATCTGGAACCAGGTCCCGGCATCGATCCGGGCAGGAGGAAACCGTGCTCCGACAGCGCCGCGGCCAGCTCGGTCCTCCGGACGGTGAGCTGCCGCTCGCAGTCCTCCCGCTCCTCGAGCGCGGTCACCAACGTGCCGGCCGCGGCAGCGACGCCGTCCAGCTCGGACTGCCGGGCGACGACCGTCGGGTGACCGCCGCGCGCGTCGAGCACCTCCGCCTCGTGGGCGTCCAGCGTCTGCTGCTCCACGTCGACACGCCCGACGAGCTCCGCGAGCTGCGCGGCGGCCGCGGCCCGTTCCTGCGCACGTACGGCGGTCAGCGCGTCGAACGCCTCCAGCTCCGCGTCGAGACGTCCGACCTCGGCGCCCGCCGCGACCGCAGCGTCGAGAGTTTTCTTCGCACCCACGAGCTCGGCCCGCGCCGACTCCGGCGTCGCGCCGCCGACGTCTGCGCGCAGGCCCTCGACCCGCTCCTCGAGCGCCGCCTGCGCGGCCCGCGCCTGCCCGAGCACCCGCTCGGCCTCGGCACGTGCCGCCTCCGCGGTGAGCACGTCGTCCGCCGACACGTGGTCGGCGCCGATCGCGGCCTTCGCCGGGTGCTCGGACGCACCGCACACCGGGCACGGGTCGCCGTCCGCGAGGTCGGACGCCAGCTCCCCGGCGAGCCCCGCGACGCGGGCGGTCCGCAGCGCCGCCTCGTGCGCGATCGCGGCGGCGGCGGAACCCGCGAGCGCGCCGGTCCGCGCCGCCACGGCGTCGAGCTCGTCGCGAGCGCTCGCGAGCGAGACCACACGCCGTGCGACCTCGGCGAGCGCATCGACGCGAGCGCGCAGCCCGGGCTCCGCAGCCGCCACTGTCGCGGCGCCCAGGCGCTGTGCCGCCAGGTCGGCGCGCCGGGCGGGCCGCGCCTCGAGCCACGCCGCGTCCGCAGCGTCCTCGTCCCGCAGCTCAGCGATCCGGTCGCGGACCTCGCGCAGCGCGTGCCGCTCGGCGACCAGACCGGCCTCGATCCCGACCACTCGCGCAAGTCCCGATGCCGCGACGAGCGCCCGCTCGCGTGCGTCGCGCACCCTCCCGAGCACGTCGCCCGCGCCGAGCAGCGCCGACACCTCGTCGGGCGCTGCGTCCACCGCCGCCGAGACCGCCTTCTCGGCCGACCCGACGTCCACCAGGGCCTTCTCGTACCCGTCGACGGCCCCGCGCACGGCTGCCGCGGCACGCGCCCGCGCGAGCCGCTCGACGTCCAGCGCGTGCTCCGCGCTGCGTTCGTCGAGCCCGGCGCGCTCGGCGGTCAGCTCGGCACGTCGCAACACCAGTCGCGCGACCCGCCGCGCCTCCTCGAGCCTGTCCGCCGCGTCCGCGTGCACCGCCTCGGCGTGCGCGGCCGTGGTCGCGAGGGCGACGGCGTCGGCGGAGAGCGCCTCGACGTGCCCGTCGGTCCGTGCGACCACCTCGGCGGCGTCGAGGCCGGTCAGGTCGTCGTCCTGCACCCCCGACGCCCCGAGGAAGTGCGCCACGGTCGTCGCGACGGAGGCGCGCGCTGCCTCGACGGCCCGGTTGGCCTCGGCCCGCATCGCGGCGAGCCGGTCCTGCATCCGCTCGTACACCTCGGTGCCGAAGATCTTCTGCAGCAGCCCACGCCGGTCCTCGGGGTTGGCGCGCAGGAAGGTGGCGAACTCGCCCTGCGGGAGGACGATCGTCTGCACGAACTGCGCACGCGAGAGCCCGACGGCCCGCTCGATCTCGAGGCCGGCCTCGTCGAGCCGCGTGACGGCGTCCCTCACGGGCGCGTCCGAGTCCGCCGAGACCCGCCACAGCCGGACGGACGCCTGCTGGCGCACGGTTCCCTCGCCGCGCCGCTTGGGCCGGTCGTAGGCGGGGGTTCGCCGCACCCGGAACACGCCCGACCCGACCTCGAACGTCAGGTCGACGAAGCTCTCGACGTCGGGGTCGGCGTACGCCGAGCGGAGCCGGTCCTCGCTCGCCTCGGCCGAGGCGACCTTGCCGTAGAGCGCGAAGACCACGGCGTCGATGAGCGTCGACTTGCCCGAGCCCGTCGGCCCCTCGAGCAGGAAGAGCCCCGAGGCGGACAGTGCGTCGAAGTCGACCGTGTGCGTGCCGGCGAACGGGCCGATGGCCTGCAGGGTCATGGTGCGCAGGTGCATCAGGCGCTCCGCTCCGCGGCGGTGACGTGCTCGTACGCGGCGCGCAGCACCGCGAGCTCGTCGGCCGACGGGCCGTGGCCGGTGACGAGCGCGACGAAGTCGGAGGCGACCTCGAGCGGGTCGTGCGCAGCGGTGACGACCGCGGTCGGCGACGCAGAGTCGGGCGACGCCGACCGGTGCTGGACCACGAGCGCGTGCGGGAAGCGCGTGCGCACGCGGCGGTACAGGTCGGCGGGCCGGTGCTCGTCGGTCACCGTGATGCGCACCCAGTCGTCCCCGTGCGCGTCGCCCGCCGCACCGAGCAGCTCGTCGAGCGTCCCCGTGAGGTCCGCCAGGCGCCGCGGCACGGGTGCGGGCACCAGCTCGGTGCGCGCCTCGTCGGCCGAGAGGTCCACGAGGACGGTCGACTTGGTGTGCCGCAGCTCCGAGAACGAGTACGCGAGCGGCGAGCCCGAGTACCGCAGCACGGTCCCGTCAGGTCCCTGCAGCCCCTGCGGACCGTGCAGGTGCCCGAGCGCCACGTAGTCGACGCCCGCGAACACCTGCGCCGGCACGTTGTCCACGCCGCCCACCCGGATGTCCCGCTCCGACTCGGACGCCGTGCCGCCCACCACGAACGCGTGCGCAGCCACGACCGAGCGCCGGGCACCGGGCCGGCGCGCGAGGTCCGCGCGCACGCGCCGCATCGCCTCGGCCGTCACCGCCTCGTGCGAGCGTGCGGGGACGGCCCCCTCGTCGTCGGCCAACGCATGACGCACCGCGTCCGGGTCGAGGTACGGGAGCCCGTACACCAGCAGCCCGTCGTCCAGCTCCACGGGCTCCGCGAGCCCCGCGACGCGCGTGCGCAGCCGTACGCGGTCCCGCATGAGGGGCGCACCGAATCCCAGCCGCGTCGCGGAGTCGTGGTTGCCGGACGTGAGCACCACCGTGGTGTGCTCGGTGAGGCGCGCGAGCGTCTCCGAGAGCAGCGTGACGGCCTCGACGGGCGGGATCGCGCGGTCGTACACGTCCCCCGCGACCACCACGGCGTCGACGTCCGAGGTGCGTGCGAGCTCGACCAGGTGGTCCAGGTACGCCGCCTGGTGGTCGATCAGGTCGACCCCGTGCAGCGTCCGGCCCAGGTGCCAGTCGGAGGTGTGCAGCAACCGCATGCCCGGACCGTAACCCGGACCTCCGACACGACCCGCGCGGGCCCGCCGAAGAGGCCCGAGACGGACGTGCAGACCGACCTGCAGACCGACGTGCGGGTCAGCCCGCGACGACCACCACGTCCGCGTCCCGCAGCTGGTCCGAGTACCCGACCACCTCGAGCACCGTGCGCACCACGCGCTGCGGGTCGCGCAGGGTCACCTCGATGCCCGACTCGCTCGCGGCGTGGTGCAGCTGCATGACGAACGCGATGCCCGACGAGTCGATGAACGTCGCCTCGCTCGCGTCCACCACGACGGGCTGGTCGCCCGCGAGCGCGAGCGCCATGCACGCGCTCGCCTCGGCTCGCAGCGCGGCGTCGATCTCCCCGGACATGCGCACGACGGTCACCTCGCCCTCCGCCACGATGCGGATGGTCGACACCGGCTCGCTCACCGTCACTCCTCGTCCTCGCACTCCGCCGCCCGCAAGCACGTGGGCAGCGACCTGACGTTACGCGCTCCCGGCGCGGACGCCACCCGAACCGGTCTCAGGGCGCCTCGGCCTCGGTCACGTCGGCCACCGTGGCGCCGAGCACACGCGTGAGCGCCGACCCGTCGAGCGTCGCCGCGACCCCGTGGGCACCGGCCCCGATGGACACCGCCTTGCCCGGCACGCGCGCGTCCGCGACGACAGGCCACGCGTGCAGCGACCCGAAGGGGGTGATGGTGCCCCGCTCGTAACCCGTGACGTCACGCGCGACGGCGGCGTCCGGCATCGAGATGCGGTTCACGTCGAGCAGCTCGCGCAGCTTCGGCCACGAGATGGTGCGACCGCCGGGCACGAGCACGAAGACGTAGTCGTCCTCGCCGCGCCGCACGACGAGGGTCTTGACGATGCTCTCCGGCGGGATGCCGCGGGCGCGCGCGGCCTCGGCGAGCGAGCCGACGCGCCCGTGCCGGGTCAGCCGGTAGCGCAGCCCGCTCGCGTCGAGCGCGGCGACCGCGCGCTGCTCGCCTTCGGTGGGCTCGGTGGCCTCGGTGGCCTCGGTGGCCTCGGTGGCCTCGTCGGCCCGTGCCTGCTCGTCGTCCTCGCGCGTGTCCACGTGAGCCACCGTACGTCCCGCGGCGGCATCCGCCCCGGGTCGTAGGTGCAGCGACTCACCTCACCCCTCGGGTGGGTTGCGCCCGTCTTGTCCCGGTTGCGAAGGTGTGGTTGCCCGTCCGGTGACGAGCCCGACGAGCGGGCCCGGCCGGCGGGCACGACGCAGGGGGACCGGACATGAGGACACGAGCTCCAGGACGCCGCCTGACCGCGGTGCTCGCGACGACCGCGCTCGCGCTCACGGGCGCGACGGCCGCGGCGACGACGAGCAGCGCGGCGGCCACCGCGAGCGACAAGACGAGCGCCGTCGAGCGCCACCGGGTCGACGACCTGCCGCTGCCGAAGGTCGACTGGTTCGACTGCAGCGACGTCGTCGGCCCGCGCACGCAGTGCGGGACCGTGCGGCTGCCGCTCGACTACGACAAGCCGAAGGGCGCGACCACCGAGGTAGCGCTCCTGCGGCTCAAGGTGAAGGACCCGAAGAAGAAGGTCGGCACGCTGTTCCTCAACCCGGGCGGACCGGGCGGCTCGGGCGTGCAGATCGCAGCAGCGGCCTCGCAGTTCCTGTCACCCGCGCTGCTGGAGAAGTTCGACGTGGTGGGCTTCGACCCTCGCGGCACCAACTTCAGCGACGACGTGCGGTGCTTCAAGAACCTGGGCGCGCAGGCCAGCGCGCTCAAGGGCATGAACGTCGCGTTCCCGTACACCAGCGCGGAGAAGACCGCGTACCTCGCCTCGAGCGCGAAGCTCGCGAGGGGCTGCTCGACGACGGGCAAGCCGCTGTCGGCTGCGATGTCGACCGCGCAGGTCGCCCGGGACATGGACGAGCTGCGCCGCGTCGTCGGGGACAAGAAGCTCACCTACCTGGGCTTCTCCTACGGCACGTACCTCGGCGACGTGTACGCCAACCTGTTCCCGGACCGCGTGCGTGCGGTCACGCTCGACGGCGTGGTCGACCCCCTCGCATGGTCGGGCGCGGGCAGCACGAGCGTGCCGACGACCACGCGCCTGCGGTCGGGCGAGGGTGCGTACAAGGCGCTGACGGAGATCCTGCACCGGTGCAAGAAGGCCGGTCCGGACCTGTGCCAGACCGCTCAGCTGGGCGACCCCGAGACGGTGTTCGCCAAGCTCGTGACGTCGCTCAAGAAGAAGCCGGTGGTGCTGCGCGACGACGACGGCGCGGTGTGGATGACGATCGCGTACCCCGACCTCATCGGCGTGCTGCTGGCCGAGCTCTACGCACCGCAGGGCTGGATGGGCGTCGACGGTGACGTGAGCTGGTTCTACGAGCTGACGCACATGCCCACGACCACGCCGGCCGGCAAGGCGAAGGCCGAGAAGGCGCGCGCGTCGCTCGTCGCCCACCTGAAGCAGCTCTCCGCGGCACAGGCCGCGCGGGAGAGGTCGGGCGCCCGGCTCGCGAAGAAGCTGGGCTTCGGGTTCCCGTACGACAACTCGCCCGAGGCGTTCCAGACCGTGCTGTGCACCGACGGGCGCAACCCGTCGAAGCCGTCGACGTGGAAGACGGCGGCCGCGTACGCGGACGTCGCCGCGCCGGGCTTCGGGCCGCTGTGGACGTGGGCCTCGGCCCCGTGCGCGTCGTCGACCTGGACCGCACGCGACGAGGACGCGTACACCGGCTCGTTCACGCACCGCACGTCGGCTCCCGTGCTCGTCGTCGGCAACTACTGGGACCCGGCGACGAACTACGACAGCGCCGTCCACACAGCGTCGCTGCTCAAGAACGCGCGGCTGCTGTCGAGCGACTCGTGGGGCCACACCGCGTACGGCACGTCGACGTGCGTCACGGGCGCCGTCGACGCCTACCTGCTGAGCGGCAAGCTGCCCAAGAACAGCAAGGTCTGCAAGGGCGACGACCAGCCGTTCGTCTACCCCGAGGGCTGGAGCTCGGCCAACCCGTCGGCCGCCATGAAGGCACGCGGCCAGGCCGTCACGCGCCAGGGCCTGCCGCCGGTCGTGCCGCCGATCCCTGACGTGCTGCCGCGGTTCTGATCGCGGCCTGACCCGAGCCGGGCCCGCCTGGGCGCGGGACGTCCGAGGCGGGGGTCCGGGTATCAGGGAGCGCGGGACGACGAGCGTTTGCGAGAATCGCTCGTCGTGACCGACTCCCCCCAGACCTCCGCCTCCGGCGTGCCCCCGCGGCGCGGCGGTCGTCGCGGACGGTCCGGCGGCACCGGGCGACGGACGGGGGGCGATCCTCGGCACGCGGCGGGGGTGGCCCGGCGCGCGGCGGCGGCCGTCGCGGCGCGCGAGGCCGTCGACCTGCCGCCGATCACGTTCCCCCCGCAGCTGCCGGTCAGCGCCCGGCGCGACGAGATCGCCACCGCGATCCGCGACCACCAGGTGGTGGTCGTCGCCGGCGAGACCGGGTCGGGCAAGACGACGCAGCTGCCCAAGATCGCGCTCGAGCTGGGCCGTGGTCGTGCGGGGCAGATCGGCCACACCCAGCCGCGGCGCATCGCGGCCCGGTCGGTCGCGGAGCGCATCGCCGAGGAGATCGGCACACCACTGGGCGAGGTGGTCGGCTACCAGGTGCGGTTCACGGACCAGTCGTCGGACCGCACGCTGGTCAAGGTGATGACCGACGGCATCCTGCTCGCGCAGATCCAGCGCGACCCGATGCTGCGGATGTACGACACGCTCATCATCGACGAGGCGCACGAGCGCTCCCTCAACATCGACTTCATCCTCGGCTACCTCACGCGGCTGCTCCCGCAGCGTCCGGACCTCAAGGTGGTCATCACCTCCGCGACGATCGACTCCGCGCGGTTCGCCGAGCACTTCGGCGCCCCCGGCCGGCCCGCGCCGGTCGTCGAGGTCACCGGCCGCACCTACCCGGTCGAGCTCCGCTACCGCCCGCTGTCCCCGGACGTCGACGAGGCCGCCCCGAGGTCGCCGCGCGCGGCGCAGGACCGCGACCTCATGACCGGCATCACGGACGCGGTCGACGAGCTGTGCGCCGAGGGCCCCGGCGACGTGCTGGTGTTCCTCTCGGGCGAGCGCGAGATCCGCGACGCCGAGGACGCGCTGCGCTCGTCGCTCGGGACGCGCGTCACCGACCCGCGCCACCCCCAGGGCATCGAGCTGCTGCCCCTGTACTCCCGCCTGTCCGCGGCCGAGCAGCACCGCGTGTTCGAGCGGCACGACCGGCGCCGCGTGGTGCTCTCGACGAACGTCGCGGAGACGTCGCTCACCGTGCCCGGCATCCGGTACGTGGTGGACCCGGGCACCGCACGCATCTCGCGGTGGTCGAAGGCGACGAAGGTGCAGCGGCTTCCGATCGAGCCGATCTCGCAGGCGTCGGCCAACCAGCGCTCGGGCCGGTGCGGGCGCGTCGCGGACGGCATCGCGATCCGGCTGTACTCGCGCGAAGACTTCGACGCGCGGCCCATGTACACCGAGCCGGAGATCCTTCGTACATCTCTTGCGTCGGTGATCCTGCAGATGATCGCGGTGGGGGTCGCGACGACTCCGCAGGACGTGGGTGACTTCCCGTTCGTCGACCCGCCCGACACCCGGGCAGTGCGCGACGGCGTGCAGCTGCTCACCGAGCTGGGCGCGCTCGCGACGACCGACGGCGTGACCGCGCTGACCGAGACCGGACGGGCGCTCGCGCAGCTCCCCATGGACCCGCGGCTGGCCCGCATGGTCGTCGAGGGCGGCCGTCGCGGCGTCGCGCGTGAGGTCATGACGATCGCCGCGGCCCTGTCCATCCAGGACCCGCGCGAGCGCCCGGCCGACGAGCGCGAGCGCGCCGACCAGCTGCACGCGCGGTTCGCCGACCCGACGTCCGACCTGCTCGCGTACCTGAACCTGTGGTCGTACGTGCGCGAGCAGCAGCGCGAGCTGTCCGGGTCGGCGTTCCGCCGCCTGTGCCGCGCCGAGCACCTCAACTACCTGCGCATCCGCGAGTGGCAGGACGTCGTGACACAGCTGCGCGAGCTCGCCAAGCCGCTCGGCATCCGGACCGAGGCGCTGAGGCCCACGGTCCAGCCGGCCGCAGCCCAGGCCGAGGCCGACGAGCAGGCCGGCGGCCCCCGCCGCGGCGAGCTGCGCCTCGACTGGGACGCGGACCGCATCCACGTCGCGCTGCTGTCCGGACTGCTCTCGCACGTCGGCATGCAGGAGGCCACCGAGGTGGCGGCCCCGCCCAAGGGTCAGCCGCGCCGCACGCAGGGCCGCCCCGACCGGCGCGCGCGCAACGAGTACCTGGGCGCGCGCGGGGCTCGGTTCGCGCTGTTCCCCGGCTCGGGGCTGTCCCGCAAGCCCCCCGCGTGGGTCATGGCGGCGGAGCTCGTCGAGACGAGCCGGCTGTGGGGGCGCGATGCCGCACGGATCAAGCCCGAGTGGGCCGAGGAGGTGGGCGCGCACCTGGTCAAGAAGGTCTACGGCGAGCCCGCGTGGTCGTCGCGCCAGGGCGCCGCGACGGTCAACGAGAAGGTGCTGCTGTACGGGATCCCGCTGGTCGCGCAGCGGCGCGTGCTGTACTCGCACGTCGACCCCGAGCGGGCCCGCGAGATGTTCGTGCGGCACGCGCTCGTGCAGGGCGAGTGGACCACGCACCACCAGTTCTTCCACGAGAACCGCCGACTGCTCGCCGAGGCGGAGGGGCTCGAGGCCCGTGCGCGGCGGCGCGACCTCGTCGTCGACGACGACACGCTGTTCGCCTTCTACGACGAGCGCGTGCCCGCCGACGTCGTCTCGGCCAGGCACTTCGACCAGTGGTGGAAGGGCGCACGCCGCCGCGACCCCGACCTGCTGACCTTCACGCGCGAGCTGCTCGTCGCGGACGACGCCGGGATCGACGAGGGCGCGTTCCCGAGCACCTGGCCCCAGGGCGACCTGCGCCTGCCCCTGACGTACCAGTTCCAGCCGGGCACCGAGGCAGACGGCGTCACGGTCCACGTGCCGCTCGTGACGCTCGCCCGCCTGCGGCCCGAGGGCTTCGACTGGATGGTCCCCGGCCTGCGCGAGGAGCTGGTGACCGCGACGATCCGCGCGCTGCCCAAGTCCGTGCGCGTGCAGCTGGTGCCCGCGCCGGACGTCGCGCGGCGCGTCGAGGCGTGGATGGGCGAGCACCTGGCGTCGTGGGAGGACACCGTGCGGGCGGGCGACGCCGCGCCGTCGTTCCACGACGCGTTCGCGCAGGCCGTGCGCGCGGTGCGGGACGTCGAGGTGCCGCCGGACGCGTTCGACGACGAGCGGCTGCCCGCGCACCTGCGCGTGACGTTCCGCGTGGTGCAGGACCGCGGGGGAGTGGTCGACGAGGGCAAGGACCTCCTGGTGCTGCAGCGTCGCCTGGCGTCGCGCACGCAGCAGGCGGTCGACTCGGCCGTCCGGACCGCCGTGCAGGCGGCGATGCAGGAGGCCGTGCGGGCGGCCGGCGGTTCTGGGCCCGGTTCTGGGGCGGGTTCTGGGGGCAGTTCTGGGGGCGGCGCGACGAGCGGTCCGACCCCCCCCGCCCCCCCCAGACC